>NZ_CP186327.1:3170938-3805126 GCF_049332655.1 Sinomonas sp. P47F7
CCGAGCGCGAACGCGGACACGGTGTTGGAGATGACCTGCGGGAAGTCGCGGCCCAGCACGCCGTGGTCGCGCAGCATGCGCGCGCGCTCGTCGGCGGGGAGCAGGTACCACTCGTAGGAGCGGACGAACGGGTAGACGGTGAGCCACGTGCTCGGCTCGACGCCGCGGGAGAACGCGGGCGTGTGGCTCTTCGCGAACTCGGCCTCGCGGTGCACGCCCATGGCGCTCCACGTCTGCTCGGTGCCGGCGAAGAGTTCGCTGCGGCGGATGTCGCGGACGGCCAGCTGGAGTTCCTCGGCCTGCGGGCCGTGGACCCACACCATGACGTCGGCGCCGGCGCGCATCCCCGAGACGTCATAGAGGCCGCGGACGGTGACGCCCTTCTGGCCGAGACGCGCCACGAGGGCCTCGAAGTCGGAGACGGCGCTGGCGGCCGGGGCGGCGCTGCCCGGAACACGGCCGAAGACGCTCCAGAGGGTGAAGAACTGCTGCGTGGGGGCCTCGGCGGCCTCGCCGCCCTCCGTCACCGTTTTGGTGACAGATTCGTCAAAAGTGTGGCTCATGGCTCCAGTGTGCTCCTTCGTTCACGGCAAAATCGAATTCAAATCTTCTACACGACGTAGAAGTGACGAAGATCACGTCATGCGGGCGGAGAGCTCGCGCGCCTGGGCCCTCGCATCGGGCACCACGGACTCGAGCCCGTTGCCGGCGGCCCATCCGCCCACCACCGCGAGTCCCGGCTGCAGCGCGACGAGGCGGCGGATCTCCGCCACGCGCTCGCGGTGGCCCACGGTCGCGAACGGGAGCGCGCCCTCCCACCGCACCACGTCCCAGCCGAGCACGTCGTCGGGGCCGATCGGCACCGTGAGCAGTGCGGACGCGTCGGCGAGTGCGGCGCGGAACAGCTCGTCGTCGGTCTCGGGCTCGCGCACGAGCGCTGCCGTCGCGGAATCCTGGGCCCGCCCGTAGGAGAGCCGCAGCACGTGGGTCCCCGGCCCGGCCTCGTCAGCGAGCCACCCCCACTTCGCGGTCGCGTGCGTGAGGGCCTTGGCCCGGATTCCCGGCGCCTGCGGGGCCACGAGCACGCCGGTGCCGCGCGGGCGCGCATCGAGCTCGGGCTTGTCGAGCACGAGGGTCACGAGCTTGACCTCGGGCCCCGGCACGGGCTCACGGCCGGCGAGCTCGGGGACGGCGTCGGAGAGGAGTTCGACGGCGGCCGGCCCGCCGAGGGCGACGACGACGAGCTCCGCCTCGAGCGATCCGCTCGCGCTGCCGTCGCTCGCCTCGGTCCCGATGCGCCACCCTCGCTCGAGGCGATCCAGGCGCTCGGCGCGCTGACCGCTCACGAGAGCGGCGCCGTCGTCCGCGAGCCGCGCAACGAGCGCCGTGACGAGCCGATTCATCCCGCCCCGCAGGCCGCCGACGGCGGAGCCCGCCTTCGCGCCGCGGGCCGCGCCCGAACGGGCCCGCTGGGCCGCGACCGCGCGCCCGAGCGAGCCGTGCTCGGTCATGAGCGCACGCAGGCCGGGGGCGACCATGTCGATGTCGAGCAGCGCCGGGTCGGCAGAGTGGATTCCGCCCACCACGGGAGTGACGAGGCGCCCGAGGACGCGCCTCCCCATCCGCGCCCGCACCACGTCGGCGACGCTCGCCTCGGCGCGCGGCGCCGGCACCGGAAGGAAGAGATCGAACGACGCGCGGACCGCGCCCCACAGCCCCAAGACCGAGCGGACCTCGGGATCCCACGGATTCGACGGGATGCCCAGCACGCCCGCCTTCGGAAGCTCCTCCGCGCCGCCGGGCAGCTGGACCCACGCGCCGGACGGGTGCGGCGCGACGACGTCCCCGCCGAGCCCGAGCTCCTCGAGCAGCCCCCGCACGGCGTCGGTGCGCGTCGCGAACGACTCGGCACCACTGTCGAGCGCAAGCCCCGCAACCTCGTGCACGCCGAGGCATCCGCCCCAGCGGTCGCTCGCCTCGAGAACCGTCACGTCGAGGCCCGCGCGGCGCAGCTCGAGCGCGGCACACAGCCCGGAGATCCCCCCGCCGACGACGACGGCTCGCGGCGGTGCGCCCTGGGAACCGTCTGCTCGTGGTGCTGCGCCCATTCCCCCGGCCTAGATCGAGTGGACGAGCTCGACGAGCCGCGTGAGCACGCCCGGATCCGTCTCCGGCGGGACTCCGTGGCCGAGGTTGATCACGTGCCCCGGCGCGGACGCGCCGTGGCGGACCACGTCGCGGACGTGGGACTCGAGGACGTTCCACGGGGCAGCGAGGAGGGCCGGGTCGATGTTGCCCTGCAGCACCACGCGGCCGCCGAGCCGGCGGTTGGCCTCCTGGATGGGGAGCCGGTAGTCGACGCCGATCGCGTCAACCCCGACCTCGTACATCGCGCCGAGGAGCTCGGACGTGCCGGTGCCGAAGTGGACCAGCGGCGCCCCGAGGTCGCGGACGTGGTCGAGCGCGCGGGACGAATAGGGCGCGGCGCTGCGGCGGTAGTCCTCGAGGCCGAGGGACCCGGCCCAGGAATCGAAGAGCTGTCCGGCCGACGCGCCGGCCTCGATCTGGGCCCGCAGGAAGCGGCCCGACGCGTCCGCCGTCCACTCCATGAGCGCCTGCCACGTCGAGGGATCCCCGTGCAGCATCGTGCGGGGGCCGAGGTGGTCGCGCGACGGGCGGCCCTCGACCATGTAGGCGGCAACGGTGAACGGCGCGCCCGCGAAGCCGATGAGCGGAGTGGTGCCGAGCTCGTTGACGGTGAGGCGCACAGCCTCGCGGATCGGCTCGAACATCGAGTCCTCGATCCGGGGCAGCGCGGCGACGTCCTCGGCCGTGCGGATCGGGCGGTCGAGCACGGGCCCCACGCCGGACACGATCTCGACGCCGACGCCCGCGAGCTTGAGCGGAATCACGATGTCGGAGAAGAAGATTCCCGCGTCCACCCCGTGCCGGCGAACGGGCTGAACCGTGATCTCGGCCGCGAGTTCGGGCTTGAGGCAGGCCTCGAGCATGCCCACACCCTCGCGCGCCTTGCGGTATTCGGGGAGCGAGCGGCCGGCCTGGCGCATGAACCAGATCGGATGCTGGCTCGGTCGCGCGCCGCGGTACGCCGCAATGAGCGGAGACTGTGCCGTCCGGCCGTCCTTGAGGGGGTGGTCAGGGCTGAGAGTCATACGGCGATTCTCTCAGAGGGGGCAAGGGTCGATGCTGACAGGCTGTCACATAGCCAAGAACCGGGGGCCGCGCAAGTCTTCGTGTTCTACAGCGGATCGAAAAGCTATGATGGTCGCGCTGTGGTTGTTTTCTCGATGGTGGCGACACACGCCGATCTGAATCTGGAAACCGTTGCCCTTCTGAGCAACGGCGCTGCCGCCGTGGCCTCTTCGGCCTCGCATTCGCCCGCCCTGAGCGGCGCCGTCGTGCTCTCGACGTGCAACCGATACGAGATCTACGCCGAGGCCCCCGCCCCCGAAGACTTCGAAGCGGCGCGCTCCACGGTCGTCGCGGAGATCAGCCACCGAAGCGGCCTGCCCGAGCACACCGTCTCGGACGCGTTCCGGACCCACGAGGGCGCGGACGTGGCGCGCCACCTCTTCGCCGTGAGCTCGGGCCTCGACTCCGCGGTCGTCGGCGAGCGCGAGATCGCCGGGCAGGTGCGCCGGGCGCTCATCTCGGCCCAGGAGGACGGCACCGCGAGCCCCTCCCTCGTGCGGCTGTTCCAGGCCGCGTCCCGCACCGCGAAGGACGTCGGGACGCAGACAGCGCTCGGCAGCCGCGGCCTCTCGATCGTCTCGGTCGCGCTGGACCTCGCGACCGACCTCGCGGAAATCCCCGACTGGTCCGCCAAGCGCGCCGTGCTGTTCGGCACAGGCGCCTACGCGGGCGCGACCATGGCCCTGCTCCGCGAGCGTGGCTGCACCCACGTCGAGGTCTACTCGTCCTCGGGCCGGGCGGAGGAGTTCGCGGCGGCCCGCGGCGGGGCGGCCCTCACGCCCGAGGAGCTCCCCGGCGCGATCGCGCGGGCGGACGTCCTGATCGGCTGCAGCGGCTCGACGAACGCGATGGAGGCCGTGGAGCTCGAGGCCATCCGCACCGACTCTCCCCAGCAGCTCATCGTGATCGACCTCGCGCTCACCCACGACTTCGACCCCGCCGTCGGCTCGCTCGACGGTGTGGAGCTCGTCACGCTCGAGTCCGTGCGCCTCGCGGCACCCCAGGAGCAGGCGGAGGCCCTCGCCGAGGCGAGCCGGATCGTGAGCGCGGCCGCGTTCGACTTCGAGACCCAGCGGCAGGCACGCCAGGCAGACGCCGCGATCGTCGCGCTGCGCCGGCACACGATGGCGGTGCTCGACGCCGAGATCGAGAAGGTGCGCGCTCGGCACGGCTGCACCGCGGCGGCCGAAGAGGTCGAGTTCGCGATGCGGCGCATGGTCAAGCAGCTCCTCCACACCCCGACGGTCCGCGCCCGCGAGCTCGCGGCACAGGGGCGCGAGGCCGAATACCTTGCAGCGCTCGACGCCCTGTACGGCATCAGCATCGAGCTCCCGTCCGTCGTGGCCGAGACGCTCGGCGACGGCGAGTCCCCCGAGGCGGCCCCGCGAAGCCCCGCGTATCCGGGCCCCGCGAGCGCCGAGGACTGCCCGGTCGACCACTCGCGCGCCGGCTGAGGCCACGGGCCCCCCGAAGCCGACCCAGCGCCGTCGTCAGTACGTCGGCTTGTCCGGCTCGACGTCCCGCACCCACGCGAGGACGCCGCCCTCGAGGTGTCGCACGGCCGTGAAGCCCGCGGCCTCCGCGGCGGCGAGCACGTTCGCCGAGCGCCCGCCGACCTTGCAGTGGAACACGACGTCCTTGTCCCGCGGCACCTCATCCCACGCCTCCCCCGAGAGCAGTCGCCCCTGCGGGATGAGGCGCGCGCCGGGGATGCTCACCATCGCGTACTCGCCCGGCTCGCGGACGTCGATGAGCTCGAAGTCCGCGAGCCCCGCATCCCGTTCGCGCAGCATCTGGGCGAGCTGGACCGCGGTGACGGTCCGCCCCCCTGTGGGGACCGGCGCCGGCGCGACGCCGCAGAACGCCTCATAGTCCATGAGCTCCGTGATGGGCTCGGCGTCGGGATCCTTGGACACCTTGAGCTCGCGCCAGGTCGCGCTGAGCGCGTCGTACAGCTGCACGCGCCCCAGCAGGGTGCGGCCGACGCCGGTGATGAGCTTGACTGCCTCCGTCACCATCGACGCGCCGATCGTCGCGCACAGCATGCCGTAGACACCGCCCTCGCCGCAAGAGGGCACGGACCCGGCGGGCGGCGCCTCGGGATACAGGTCGCGGTACGTGGGCCCGTGCTTCTCCCAGAAGACGCTCACTTGGCCGTCGAAGCGGAAGATCGACCCCCACACATAGGGTTTGCCGAGGATCGCGGCGGCGTCGTTCACGAGATACCGCGTCGCGAAGTTGTCGGTCCCATCGAGGATGAGGTCGTAGTCGGCGAAGATCTCGAGGGCGTTGCCTGCGTCGAGGTAGACCTCGTGGAGCCGCACGTCGACGAGCGGATTGAGCTCGCGGACCGCGTCCCGCGCGGAGTGGGCCTTCGGGCGCCCCACGTCGGACACGCCGTGGATGACCTGGCGCTGGAGATTGCTCAGCTCGACGGCGTCGTCGTCGACGATGCCCAGGGTCCCGACGCCCGCCGCGGCGAGGTACAGGAGGGCGGGCGAGCCGAGGCCGCCGGCACCGATCACGAGGACCTTCGCGTTCTTGAGCCGCCGCTGGCCGAGATCGCCGATCTCGGGGATGATCACGTGCCGCGAGTAGCGCTGCACTTCGTCCGGCGTCAGCGGTTCGCCCGGCTCGACAAGCGGCGGGAGCGTGGTCTGCGCAATGGTGGGGGACATGAATCCAGCCTATGCCCGGCGCGTTGTGAATGCGCCCGCGATATGACTCGCGGGTAAAGTAAAAAGTACCGCTCGCCCGCGTGGGGCGAACGGTCAGAGAAAGGTGGAGCTGTGGGCACCGAACCTCGCGCGGGGGCAGTGAGGTCTCCGCGCCTTCCGAGGGACGAACGCAGGGCGCAGCTTCTCAACGCCGCCCTCGAGGTCTTCGCGGCCAACGGCTATCACGGCGCCGCGATGGACGATATCGCCGAGACGGCGCAGGTCTCGAAGCCCGTGCTCTATCAGCACTTCCCCTCGAAGCGTGACCTGTACCTCGCGCTCCTCGACAGCCATCTCGCCACGCTTTCCGGTCTCATGAAGGCCGCCCTCGGCTCGACGACGGACAACCGCGAGCGCGTGCGCGCCGTCATGCGCGCGTACTACGAGTTCATCGCGAAGGACGACAAGGCCCATCGCCTCGTGTTCGAATCCGACCTCGTGAACGATCCCGACGTCGCGTCCCGGCTCGAAACGTTCAACAAGGGGTTCGCCGAGGCCATCGCGCGCGTCATCGCCGCGGACACGAAGCTGCCCATGGTCGAGGCGCAGCTCCTGGGCCGCGGGCTTGCCGGCATGGCCCAGGTGAGTGCGCGGTACTGGCTCGAAACCTCGGGCGATCTGCCGATCGACGCCGCGAGCGATCTCGTGTCGCGTTTGGCTTGGCGCGGAATCTCTCGATTCCCCAAAGAGGCCTAAGGTACACATAGAGAGGGCTCGCCGCCTTGGGCGCGGCGAGCCACGGCATTCTTCGTTCGACGCAGCAAAGGGAGACCCACGTGGAAATCAAGATCGGCATCCAGAACGTCGGCCGCGAGATCGTGCTCGAGTCCTCGCAGGACGCGGACGCCGTCGCGAAGCTCGTGGCCGAGGCCATCTCTGGCAAGAAGGAGCTCCGCCTCGAGGACGAGAAGGGCCGCCAGGTGATTGTTCCCGCCGGCGTGATCGGGTACGTCGAGCTCGGGGCCCAGGAACAGCGCCGCGTGGGCTTCGGCGCCCTCTGACGGAGCAAGGATGGACACAGTCTGGTCGCTCGTCATCGACGTCATCGTGACGGCCGGATGCGGCTTCGCCCTCTGGGCGGCGGATCGGCGGCACGGGAAGTACGGGATCATGCTCCCCGTGGCGCTCGGCGTCGTGGTCGGGTGCTTCGCGTGGATCGTGCTCATCGCCGCGGGGACCGGCTACCTGACCGGGCTCACGTGGATGCCGTGGGTGGTCCCCATGGTCCTCGGCGTCGTCGTCTCCGTCCTCATCACGAAGCTCGTCGAACGGCGCCGGGAGAAGCGGGACCTCGTCGATCTCACCCGGGTGCTCAAGGGCTGAGCGGCTCGGGATACCGCTCGGGCTCGGCCACGGCGTCGAGCGCCGCGGCCCTGAGCGTCGTGCGGTGTGCGGCGACGACGTCCTTCGCTGTGACCGCTCCCCCGGCGTCGTGGGTGCTGAAGCGCACGTAGACGCGGCGGTAGCGCCAGTCGAGGTCCGGGTGGTGTACGAGGTCCTCCGCGATCTCCCCCACGGCGGCAATGAACGCGAGCGCGGCCGCCGACGAGGGAAGCTTGTAGACCGTCACGAGCCCGCCCGCGCGGTGCCGCCAGTCGGGCAGCCTTTCGAGCTCCGCCGCGAGCCGCGCGTCGTCGAGCACGTCGAGTTCGCTCATGCTTCGAGGGTACCCTCAGAGGAACTGCGCCCGCCCCTCCATGGGGCTCGACGCGAGGGCGTGCTCGCGCCGCGGAATGCGGCCAGCCTGGGCGGCGAGGCGGCCCGCGGCGACGGCGTGCCGGAAGGCAGCGGCCATCCGGACGGGGTCCTGGGCGCGGGTTACGGCGGTCGCAAGCAACACCGCGTCGCAGCCGAGCTCCATCGCGAGCGCCGCGTCGGAAGCGGTCCCGATCCCCGCGTCGAGCACCACGGGCACCCCGGCGCGCGCGACGATGAGCTCGATGTTGTGCGGATTGAGGATCCCGAGCCCCGTCCCGATGGGCGCGCCGAGCGGCATGACGGCCACCGCGCCGAGCTGCTCGAGCCTGCGGGCCAGGACGGGATCGTCATTCGTGTACGCGAACACCTTGAAGCCGCGGTTCACGAGCTGCTCCGTCGCGTCAGCGAGCTCGATCGCATCGGGAAGGAGCGTCGTCTCGTCCGCGATGACCTCGAGCTTGACCCAGTCCGTCTCGAGCGCCTCGCGCGCGAGCTCGGCGGTCAGCACGGCGTCCCGGGCCGTGAAGCATCCCGCCGTGTTCGGGAGCACTCGGATCCCCTTCTCGACGAGCAGCTCGAACAGCGAGCCCTGCTCGGCCGGCGAGAAGCGCCGCATCGCCACGGTCGTGAGCTCCGTGCCGGACGCCTCGAGGGCGTCCCCGAGGCCGTCGAGGCTCGGCGCGCCGCCCGTGCCCATGATGAGCCGCGAACCGAACGCGACGCCGTCGACCACGAATGGGTCCGCGACGAGCAACGGCTCGCGGGTGGCGCCTTGGGCGCGAGTTTCTGGCTGGATCACCATGTCAGCCTCCTTGCATGGCCGTGACGAGCTCCACGGCGTCCCCCGCCGCGAGCGAGGTGGCAGCCCAGCGGGCGCGGGGCACCACCTCGGAATTAAGGGCGACGGCGACGCCGAGCCGCCCGCCGTCGGTCGGGCGGCCGTCGGGGCCGAGTTCGCGGCCCGTGGTCGCCGCGACGAGGCCGAGGACGGTCGAACCGGCGTCGAGCTGCCGGCTCTCGCCGTTGACGGTCACGGCGAACGTGGTCGTGGTGTTCATGCTGTCCTCCTCGGGGCGGCCGCCTGGTCGAGGCGGCTGCGCTCGTGGGCAAATCGGTCTGGCCTGAAGGCGTCCCAGCGCTCCTCGGTGCCGCCGTCGAGCAGCTCGACGCAGACCCGCGCGGCCGCCGGCGTGAGCAGGACGCCGTGGCGGAAGAAGCCCGTGGCAACAATCAGCCCCGGGATGTCGCGCGGCCCTCGGGCACCCGGCGAGCCGCCGCCGTCGTCCGCCCCGCCGGCGGCAAAGCGCGCGGCGACACGGCCCAGCAGCGGGGCGTTGTCCGGGGTCCCGGGGCGCGCCCGGGCGGTCGTCTCGTAGAGCTCTAGCTCGGCCACTGCGGGGACGAGCGCCTGGGCGTCGCGCAGCAACTCGTAGACCCCGCCCGCCGAGACGGCGTCGGAGCCGTCCTCTCGCTGCGTCGCGCCGATGACGACCGTGCCGTCCTCGCGCGGCACGAGGTACACGGGCCTGCCGCGCACGAGGCCGCGGACGGTCGCCGTGACGAGGGGGCGCAGCCGCTCGGGCACGCGCAGCCGCAAGATGTCTCCGTACACCGGCCGCAGCGGGAGCGGAACGGGCAGCCCCGCGAGCCCGCGCGCGCCCATGCCGTTGGCCACGATCGTCTCCCCCGCGAGCAGCTCGCGGCCGCTTGCGAGGCGCACGCCCACGACGCGCGGGTCCTCACCCGCCCCTCCCGCCCAGACGAGCGCTTCCGCCCGCTCGCGAATCACGGCGTCCGGCCCGAGCGCGGCAAGCAGCGCCGCGACGAGCCGGCGCGGGTCGACCTGGTGATCGGCCGTGATCTCGAAGGCTCCCGCGATCGCCGGGGCGAGCAGGGGTTCAAGCGTGCGGGCCTCGCGCACGCCGAGCGGCCGAACATCGAGGCCGTGGGCCTCCTGGACGGCGCGCAGGTCCGCGAGCGCGTGGCGGTCCGCGGCGTCCGCGGCGACGCACAGCGTGGGCGTGCGGAGATACCCGGCCCCAGCGCCGAGCGGCTCGGCGAACTCGGGCCATTGCCGCGCCGAGGCCAGCATGAGCCCGAGGAGGTCCTCTTCTTGGTAGTGGTACTCGCTCACCGCGGCGAGCATTCCGGCGGCCGCGAAGCTCGCCCCCGTGCCCGGCGCGGGATCGACCACGGCGACGGTGCGGCCCGAGCGCGCGGCTTCCC
This sequence comes from Sinomonas sp. P47F7, assembly GCF_049332655.1. Classification (GTDB taxonomy): domain Bacteria; phylum Actinomycetota; class Actinomycetes; order Actinomycetales; family Micrococcaceae; genus Sinomonas. The sequence goes on from NZ_CP186327.1 coordinate 3,180,793, forward strand.
ACGCGATTCCGAGGCCCACAACTCCCGCTCCGATCACCGCGACGTCGACGCGTATCGCAGCGTCATGTCCGTCCATGAAATCGTCGTCCTTCCCTACGCCGGCACAACCCGGATCAGGTGATTACGGTCGGCTCTGGCCCTCTCAGCCCGTCCGTGCGCCCCGCCCTGAGCAGGGCTGTCACACGCGGGCTCCCGCAGTTCGTGAGGTCTAGTCTAGTTCCCATGCAACTGCTCGACGCCCAGCTTTACGTGTGCACCGACGCCCGGCACGGCCGCGGCGACTTCGCGTCCTTCATCGACGCGGCGTTCGCGGGCGGCGTCGACATCATTCAGCTCCGTGACAAGCAGCTCGAGGCGGCCGAGGAGCTTGAGCTCCTCGGCGTGCTGCGCGAGGCCGCCGAGCGCCACGGGAGGCTGTGGGCCGTCAACGACCGCGCGGACATCGCGCTGCTCTCCGGCGCGCCCGTGTTCCACGTGGGCCAGAAGGACCTCTCGCTCGCGGCCACGCGCCGCGTTCTCGGCGACACCGTAGCGGTCGGGCTCTCGACACACGCCCCCGAGCAGGTGGACGCCGCGCTCGCCGCGGCGGCCCCGAGCGCCACGGACGACGGCGGCGCCGGACTTTCGTACTTCTGCACCGGCCCGCTGTGGGCCACCCCGACGAAGCCGGGGCGTACCCCGGTGGGCCTCGCCCTCGTCGAGTACGCGGCCCGGCGTACGGCGGAGGGCCTCGCCGCGGGCCAGCCCACGCCCCCGTGGTTCGCGATCGGCGGGATCGACCACAGCAATGTGGCCCAGGTGGTCGACGCTGGGGCGAGCCGCGTCGTCGTCGTCCGCGCGATCACGGAAGCCGACGATCCCGCGGACGCCGCCGCGCGTCTCCGCGCCCAGCTCCCCGAACTCGCGCCCGCGGGCGCCGCGCGCGCATGACCGTCGTCGCGTACCAGGGCGAGCCCGGCGCCAACTCACACATGGCCGCACTCGAGGCGTTCCCGGGCGCCGACGCGCTCCCGTGCGCGACGTTCGAGGACGCCTTCGCGGCCGTGGACGGCGGCGAGGCCGACTACGCGATGATCCCGATCGACAACACGGTCGCTGGTCGGGTCGCGGACATCCACCTGCTCCTGCCGACCACGTCGCTGCAGATCATCGGCGAGCACTTCCTGCGCATCCGCTTCAGCCTCATGGGCGTCCCGGGCGCGACGATCGAGGGCGCGCGCGAAGTCCACAGCCACGTGCACGCCCTCGCGCAGTGCCGCGGGTTCATCCGCGCCCACGGGCTCACGCCGGTGGTCGCGGGCGACACGGCGGGCTCGGCGCGCGAGGTCGCCGAATGGGGCGACCCCGCGAAGCTCTCGATCGCACCGCCGCTGGCCGCCGGGCGCTACGGGCTCGAGGTCCTCGCCTCCGACATCGAGGACCACAAGCACAACACGACGCGCTTCGTGATCCTCGCCCCGCCGCGGCCGTTCCCCGAGGCGGGCGGCGAGCCGTTCGTCACGAGCTTCGTGTTCCGCGTGCGGAACATCCCCGCCGCGCTGTACAAGGCGCTCGGCGGCTTCGCGACGAACGGCGTCAACATGACGCGGCTCGAGAGCTACATGGTGGACGGCAAGTTCGCCGCGACGATGTTCATGGTCGACGTCGAGGGGCATCCCGACGAGCCGCCGCTCGCGCGGGCGCTCGAGGAGCTCGCGTTCTTCTCGACCGAGCTCCGCATCCTCGGGGTCTTCCCCGCGCACCCGCGCCGGCTGGGCCAGGACGAGTAGCCCCACCGTCCGGGGCCCACGCCGGCGAGGGGCCCGGCCTGAGCCTGCGAAGGCTGGGAGCCGGTGGGGAGGCCCAGCTCCCGCGGCTGCTCACCCGCGGGACGTGGCCTCCGAACGAGGGCTGCTGTGCGATGTCGGCGGTCAGGTCTAGGCTGGCGCTCGTGGGCCATACTCACTTCTCAGCGAAGCCTCCCCGGGCCGCGACGGCCCGGGCGGAGGCGAGCGGCGCGGCGCTCGAGGCGGCGTTCGCCGCGCTGCGCGAGCAGTTCCAGCTCGCGTCCGAATACCCCGCGGCCGCGGTGGCCGACGCCGAGGCCGCGATCGCCGCGCACCGGCTCCCCGAGGCCGACCAGACCCATGTCGCGTTCGTCACGATCGATCCGCCAGCCTCAACGGACCTCGACCAGGCCCTGCACCTTGAGCGCTCCGGGGACGGCTACCGGGTCCGCTACGCGATCGCGGACGTCCCGGCGTTCGTCCGCCCGGACGGTGAGCTCGACGCCGAGACGCGCCGCCGGGGCCAGACCATCTACGCCGCCGATGAGAAGGTTCCGCTGCACCCGAGCGACATCACGGACCGCGCCGGGAGCCTCCTCGCCGACTCCGTGCGCGGCGCCTTCGTGTGGGACTTCCGGCTGGACGCGGGCGGCGAGGTCACCGCCGTCGCCCTTGAACGCGCGCGGATCCGCAGCCGCGCGAAGCTGAACTACGCCGAGGTGCAGACGCAGATCGACGCGGGCACCGCCGTCGAGCCGCTCATGCTCCTCAAGGAGGTGGGCCTCAAGCGGGTCGCGCTCGAGCAGGCGCGCGGCGGGGCGAGCCTCAATCTGCCGGAGCAGGAGATCGTTCCCGCGGATGACGGCGGCTATCGCATCGAGGCGGCCGCGCAGCGGCCCGTCGAGGACTGGAACGCACAGATCTCCCTCATGACGGGGATGGCGGCGGCGAAGCTCATGATGGACGGCGGGGTGGGGATCCTCCGGACCATGCCGCCCCCGGACGAGAAGTCGCTGCGGCATTTCCGCCGCCAGACCCATGCTCTGGGCCGCCCGTGGGACGGGACAGTCCCCTACGGCAACTACCTCCGCACGCTCGACGCCTCCGAGCCGCGCCAACTCGCGATCCTCCATGCGGCGGCCGCGCTGTTCCGGGGCGCCGCCTACACCCCGTTCGACGGCGAGCTCCCCGGAAACCCGGTCCAGGCCGCCATCGCGGCGCCCTACGCGCACACGACGGCACCGCTCCGGCGGCTCGTGGACCGCTTTGTCCTCGTGCTGTGCGAGGCGCTGGCGAACGACGGCGACGTCCCGGCTTGGGTGCGGACGGCCCTGCCCGCGCTGCCCGGGCTTATGGCGGCCTCGGACCGCATCGCGGCGCAGGTCGAGCGCGCGTCGCTCGATCTCGTCGAGGCCGCGCTGCTCGTGAACAGGATCGGGCAGGAGTTCGACGCGGTCGTCGTGTCCGGGTCGAGGCCCGCCGCGGGAGACCCCTCCGCGAACGGCAACGGCCGGCCGGCACAGCCCCTCGATCGGATCGCGAGCTCGCAGAACGGCGGTCGGCTTGCCGCACCGGGGCGCCCGTTCGGCACGGTGCAGATCGCCGACCCGCCGGTCACGGCCCGGTGCGAGGGCGAAATAGAGTCCGGGACAGCCGTGCGCGTGCGACTCGTGAAGGCGGACATCCAGAAGCGCCTCGTGCTGTTCGAAAAGGCCTGAGCGCCTCACGTTCCGCGCAGCGCAGCGCGCTCATTTTGCTGACTATACAACTTTTCGCAAGACGCCTCCACCGCGCCCCGGGCTTCGGAGAACGTGAGGTGAACGCCGATTTTCTGCGGCAAAGATTAAGTGAACTGTATATACAACTAGGGTCCTCGCGTTGAGCGGAGGCACCCGAGCGGGGCAGAGTCGAGGTGCGCACGCGGGCCCGGCCGTCAGCCGGCCGTTGGGGGGACCGTCGCGGCGCAGCCATTCAGGCCCACGGGGCAGAATGCCCCGGGCCGCCCAGCCGAGTGTGAGGACCCAACAGTGGACAGCCCCAGAAAACCCAGATCCGCGTGGTGGAGACGGCCGGCAACGGCCATCGCCACCGCCGCCTGCATCGCCGTCGGCGCCGCCTCGGCGGTGGCCGGCGTCGCCTTCCTTCAGCACGCCGGGCCCCAAGGCGACGGGACGGCCGTGACGCCCGCCGGCTGGGCAGTGACGCCGGCAGGCAAGCAGATCGGCGCAGGTTTCTTCCCCGCCAACGCCGTCCTCTCCCCTGACGGCGCGGCGCTGCTCGTGCCCAACATCGTCCGCAACGCGAACGGCAAGCAGACCGTCCAGGTCCTCGAAGCGGCGGACGGCGATATCGTGCAGGAGCTCGAGCTCGACACCTCGAAGAAAGACGTCCCTCAGGGCGTGGCGCCGGGCCTCGCCTTCAGCCCGGACGGCAAGCACGTCTACCTCGCCACGGCGAACAAGAACGCCATCCTCGTCCTCAGCTGGGACGCGGGCGCGAAGAGGCTCGCAGTCGAGCGCTCGATCGCGCTGCCGTCCGGAAGCTACCCCCAGATGGTGGCCGTCTCGCCGGACGGCGCGACCGTCTACGCGACCGGCCAGCTCTCGCGCCAGCTCGTCGCGGTCGATGTCGCGTCGGGCAAGACGGCGCAGGCGCCGACCGGCGACTACCCGTACGGTGTGGCCCTCTCCGAGGACGGGCACACGGCGTACGTGAGCAACCAGGGCGGGAACACCGTCTCGACGTTCGCCGTGAGCGGCCTCGCCGTGACGCCGGGGGCCAGCATCACGGTCGGATCGCATCCGAACGCGCTCCTCGTGGACCGGGCCAAGCACCGGATCTTCGTCTCGAACGGCGACAGCGACAGCGTCTCGGTGGTCGATCCGGCCACGAACGCCGTGACGGCCACGCTCTCCCTCGCGCCGTACGAGGGAGCTCCCGGCGGGACGCAGCCCACCAACCTCGCGCTCTCGCCGGACGCGGGGACGCTGTACGTCACGGGCGGCGGCAACAACGACGTCGCTGTCCTGGACTTGTCCAGCCCTGACGGCTTCGGCCGGGTCAGGGGCTCATCCCCACGGGGTGGTACCCGACGGGCGTGCAGCCCACGAAGGACGGCTCGTCGCTGCTCATCACGAGCGCGAAGGGGCTGGGCACGGGCCCGAACAAGGGCACGACGCCGGGCAACAACCCGTACATCGAACGCCAGCTCAAGGGCTACGTCTCGCTCGTGAAGACGCCGTCGTCCGACGAGCTGGCCAAGTACACGAAGCAGGTCCGCACGAACAACGGCTTCGACAAGGCGGGCGACGGCGGAGACCAGCAGGACCGCGACGCCGCGACCATTGTCCCGCGCCATCCGGGCGATGATTCGCCCATCAAGCACGTCATCTACGTGGTCAAGGAGAACCGCACCTACGATCAGGTCTTCGGCGATCTGGGGAAGGGCAACGGCGATCCCTCGCTCGCCCTGTTCGGCAAGGACGTCACGCCCAACCACCACAAGCTCGCGGATCAGTTCGTCACGCTGGACAACCTGTATTCCGACGGCGAGGTGAGCCAGAACGGGTGGCAGTGGGCCACTCAGGCGAGCTCGAACCCGTACAACGAGACGGCCACCGCCCAAGGCTACGCGGGCAACGGCTCGGAGTACGACTCCGAGGGGTACCACCCCGACGTCGCCGCTGCCGGCCCGGATCCCGCGCACGCCTATCTGTGGGACGAGCTCGCCCAGAACAAGATCCCGTTCCGCAACTATGGGCAGTTCGTGGTGCCGTCCTCCTGGGTGGGCGCGCAGGAGCCCGTGAAATGCGCCGCAGGCTCGTTCTGCGCCCACGATCCGCTCCTGGACGCCAACACCGACCACGAGTACCCGTGGTTCGACATGGGCGTGAGCGATCAGCACCGCTTCGACCTCTGGAACAAGGAGTTCCAGCAGTCCAAGGCAAGCGGCAGCCTCCCCGCGATGCAGTTCATCGACCTGCCCCGTGACCACACGGCCGGCGGCAGCACGGCCGCCCAGCTCGTGGCGGACAACGATCTGGCCCTCGGCAAGATCGTCGACGAGGTGTCGCACTCGAAGTTCTGGAAGGACACCGCGATCTTTGTCGTCGAAGACGACTCGCAGGGCGGCGCCGACCACGTCGACGCGCACCGGACCACGGGCCTTGTCATCAGCCCCTACACGCAGACCGGTGCGGTGGACTCCCACTTCTACAGCCAGGTCTCGATGCTCCGCACCATGGAGCTGTTCCTGGGCGTCAACCCGATGTCGCAATACGATTCAGCGGCCTTGCCGATGATCTACTCGTTCGGCACCACAGCGAACCTGACCCCGTATACCGCGGCGGCCGCGCCGTCCGTGACGGTGTCGATGCCAAGCACGGTCCTCGCACCAGGCACAAAGGCCACGGTGAAGGGCAAGATCACCAACCCGGGCACAAGCCCGCTCGGCGGCGCGCAGGCCCAGCTGACCAGTCCCGCCGGCTGGACGGCCACACCGTCCGGCGCACAGGGGCTCGGGCTGCTCGCCCCGGGGGCGAGCGCCGACGTGTCCTGGACCGTCGACGTTCCCGCGAACGCGGCGCCCGGCCAACAGCTCTTCACCGTGAGCGCGACGTACCCGATCGACGGCCGGCTCACAGGCACCCAGAAGGCCACGATCGCGGGAGTCATCCCCGACCCCCGCGTCGCAACGATCCCGCAGGCGTTCGTCGCGAACTTCACGAGCGGCACGGTCTCCGCCGTCGATCTCTCGACGGGCAAGGCGCTCGCGTCCATCCCCGTGGGGTCCTCGCCTGGAACCGTCATGACGAGCCCCGACCGGACCAAGGCCTTCGTCGCAAACCAGAACTCGGACAGCGTGAGCGTCATCGACGTGGCATCCGACGCCGTCACCGCGACGGTTCCCACCGGCAAGGTCCCGGCGGGCCTCGCGGTCAGCCCCGACAGCAAGACGCTGTGGGTCGCCGACTACGGCGACAGCGCGGTGCAGCCGGTGGACATCGCGAGCGGAGCCGCGGGAGCGGAGATCCACGTCGGGGCGGGCCCCGAGAACCTCGCCGTCACGCCCGACGGCGCGACCCTCGTCGTCGCGAACAAGAACGCGAACAGCGTCACGCTCGTGGACACGGCGTCGAAGGCCGTCAAAGCCACCGTCGCCGCGGGCCAGCAGCCGTTCGGCGTGGCTGTGACCGGAGACGGCAAGACGGCGTTCGTCTCGAACATGGGATCCAACGACGTCACGCCGATCGACCTCGGGGCGGCGACCGCCCGCAAGCCCATCCCGGCCGGCCAGACGCCGTTCAACCTCGTCCTCTCACACAGCGGATCCACGCTGTACGTCGCGGACACAGTCGCCAACACGGTCACGCCGATCGACGTGGCGACGGAGACCGCGAAGTCACCGTGGACCGCCGGGCAGAACGTCACGTCCGTCGCGCTCGGGGCCGACGACGCGACCGTCTATGCGACGTCGGCGGGGACGGGACAGCTCATCCCGATGACTACGGCGACCGGCGCGGCCGGGACGCCCATCGCGGTGGGCCAGTATCCGATCTCGGCCGCGTTCGCGGCCCCCGTCGGCGCGTCGGCCGGGGCCGCCAGCACGACTGCGGCTCCCGCAACGAGCCCGACGGTGACCCCGGCACCCGCGCCCCAGGCCGCGGCAGCCCCGTCCGTGACGAGCCCGAGCCTGACCCCATCCGTGAGCCGCTCTCTCGTGCTGACGGACTCGCAGCTCTCCGGCACCCCCGACCAGGCAGACGAGAACAGCCTCAACCGGGAGATCTGGAAGGCTGTCAAGGGCCAGGACAGCGAGCCGCCCGCGTCCCAGCACACCCCGTCCGGAGCGACGCAGATCGACAGCGACGGCTGACGCCTCAGCGTGCTTCGCACTCAACCCAGGGGCCTCCCGGCCGCCAGACGGCAGTCGGGAGGCCCTTGGCCTGCGGACCGCCACCGTGTGTCGCAGGCCTCGATTCCCGGTATTCCGGGCCCGCGCGATATTCTTGTCTCGTTATTGGATGCCCGGTCGTATCTCACGCGATCTTCTTCTTCATCTGCCAGCCTCACGCTGGCGCCCTGATAGCCCGCGATCGGCTTCCACTGGACGGCCACTATGCGGCTGCTCCGGATGCTCCGCGCGTCGCGAGGCCTTGATCCTCGCTCGCGGACGTCTGTCGAGCGGCCTCTCGGCCCAGATGGAGGGACACAAACCCTTTGAACGAAGTTCACACGCAGGAACTGCTCTTGGACGATTCGGGCGAGGAAACGCTCGAGACCGAAGAGACCATTACGAACGATGCGCCCGTGCGCCAGGAGGCCCAGAAGACCTTCGGCGACTACGGCGTGATCCCGGAGATCGCCCAATCGCTCGCGGACGCAGGGATCCTCCACCCGTTCCCCATCCAGTCGATGACGCTCGGCGTGGCCCTCGGCGGGCACGACATCATCGGCCAGGCCAAGACCGGAACGGGCAAGACGCTCGGCTTCGGCATCCCGACGCTCCAGCGCGCGATCCCGCAGGACCACGCGGACTACGCGAAGCTCCCCGCGCCCGGCGCGCCGCAGGCGCTCATCGTGGTGCCGACCCGCGAGCTTGCACTCCAGGTCTCGAAGGATCTCCAGACGGCGAGCAAGCGCACGAACCTGCGCACGGAGGTCATCTACGGTGGCCGCGCGTACGAACCGCAGATCGAGGCCCTTCAGCGCGGCGTCGACGTGATCGTCGGCACCCCTGGCCGTCTCATCGACCTCCACCGGCAGCGGCACCTGAACCTCAAGAACGTTCGCATCGTGGTGCTTGACGAGGCGGACGAGATGCTCGACCTCGGCTTCCTGCCCGACGTCGAGACGCTGCTCGGCGCCGTCCCCGCGATCCGCCAGACGATGCTCTTCTCAGCGACCATGCCGGGCCCGGTCGTCGCGATGGCCCGCCGCTACATGAGCCGGCCCACGCACATCCGCGCGTCCGAGCCGGACGACGACTCGATCACGAAGAAGGACATCCGCCAGGTCATCTACCGGGCTCACCACCTCGACAAAGACGAGGTCGTGGCCCGCATCCTTCAGGCCGAGGGCCGTGGCCGGACGATCATCTTCACGAAGACGAAGCGCACCGCCGCGAAGCTGGCGGAAGAGCTCGTGGACCGCGGCTTCGCGGCGGCGGCCCTGCACGGCGACCTCGGCCAGGGCGCGCGCGAGCAGGCACTCCGCGCGTTCCGGAACAACAAGGTGGACGTCCTCGTCGCGACGGATGTCGCGGCACGCGGCATCGACGTCGAGGACGTCACCCACGTCATCAACTTCCAGTGCCCGGAGGACGAGAAGGCTTACCTGCACCGCGTGGGCCGCACGGGCCGCGCCGGCAACAAGGGCACGGCCGTGACGTTCGTGGACTGGGAGGACGTCCCCCGCTGGACGCTCATCAACAAGGCGCTGGGGCTCGACGTCCCGGATCCGGTCGAAACGTACTCCTCGTCCGCGCACCTCTTCGCGGATCTGGACATCCCCGAGGGCACGAAGGGTCGCCTGCCCCGCCACAAGCGCGTGCTCGAGGGCGTCGAGGGTGAGGCGCTCGAGGACCTCGGCGGTCCCGAGAAGAAGCCCCGGCGGCGCGGCGGCAAGGGTCGCGAGCACGCTCGCGGCGGCGAGCAGCCCCGCGAGCGGAGGGCGCCCAAGGCCGAGCCTACTGGGGGCGATGAGGCCGCGAAGGCCGAGCGCGCCGAGGGCGAGGGCAAGCACGGCCACGGCCACGGCCGCTCGGACCGCCAGGCACGCTCGGAGACGGCCAGCGAGGGCCGCCGGCGTCGGGGCTCGTCGAAGAAGGCTGCCCCCGCCGCAGAGGCCGAGCAGGGCTCGGCCGAGCAGGGGCCGGCCGCCCAGGCCGCAGCCGTGTTCCTCCAGGGGAGCGCCGAGGAAGGTGTGGATCGTGGCGTACTGGCCGCGCGCCGTCGTCGTTCGCGGACGCGCCGCGTCGAAGGCGAGGTCGTGAGCCGCACGCAGGCCGACTAGGCGCGGAACGCACGTGGAGGCTCACGGCGTGTGGCGTCCGGACGGTCCGGACCTCGTCGTCGAAGCGGACAACGCCGATTTCCTGCCGTCCCTCCCGGACGGCGCGTTCACGATGGTGTACATCGATCCGCCGTTCAACACGGGGCGGGCGCAGCGCCGCCAGTCCACGACGATGGTCCGGAGCGACGTCGGGGACCGGGTGGGCTTCGGCGGGCAGCGCTACGAGACGATCAAGGGCGCGCTGCACCGCTACGACGACGCGTTCGGCGACTACTGGTCGTTCCTCGAGCCTCGGCTGCTCGAGGCGTGGCGCGTCCTCGCGGACGACGGGACGCTCTACCTGCACCTCGACTACCGCGAGGTCCACTACGCGAAGGTCATGCTGGACATGATCTTCGGCCGCGAGTGCTTCCTCAACGAGATCGTGTGGGCGTACGACTACGGCGCGCGCACGCGCCGGCGTTGGCCCACGAAGCACGACACGATCCTCGTCTACGTCAAGGACCCCGCGAAGTACCACTTCGACAGCGCCGAGGTGGACCGCGAGCCGTACATGGCGCCCGGGCTCGTGACGCCGGAGAAGCGCGAGCTCGGCAAGCTGCCCACGGACGTGTGGTGGCACACCATCGTTTCTCCCACGGGGCGCGAGAAGACCGGCTACCCGACCCAGAAGCCGCTCGGCCTCGTGCGCCGCATGGTCGCCGCGAGCTCGCGGCGCGGCGACTGGGTCCTGGACTTCTTCGCGGGCTCGGGGACTCTCGGGGCGGCCGCGCACGCGCTCGGCCGCCGCTTCGTGTGCGTGGACACGAACCCGCAGGCGGTCGAGGTCATGGCCCACCGGCTCCCCACGGCGGCGGTCGTGCGCGCCGAACCCGGCGCCTGAGCCCTCCGGCCGAGCGCTAAGGGCGGACGACGGCGGTGCCGCTCGCCTGCCGCTCGATCTCCGCGAACACCTCGGGCGCGGTCGTGTTCTCCCCGAGGCGGTTGGGCTTGCCGGACCCGTGATAGTCGGACGCACCCGTGAGGAACAGGCCGCGCCGCTCGGCGAGCGCGAGGAGGAACGGCCGCCTCGCCTCGGGGTTGTCACGGTGGAACACCTCGAGCCCGGCCAGGCCCGCGTCGATCATGTCGTGGTACGTCGCCTCGCCCACGGTGCGCCCCCGCGACTCGGCGACCGGATGCGCGAAGACAGGCACCCCGCCGGCCGCTCGCACGAGTTCGACGGCGACCGCGGGCTCGGGCGCATAGTGCTGGACGAAGTAGCGCGAACGCGAGGAGAGGATCGTCGCGAACGCCTCCGAGCGGTCGCCCACGATCCCGGCCGCGACGAGCGCGTCGGCGATGTGCGGGCGGCCCACGGTGGCGCCCGGCGCAAGGTGCTGCGTGACGTCGTCCCACGAAAGCGGGTAGTCCTCGGCGAGCAGCGAGACCATATGCTCCGCGCGGCTCAGGCGAGCATCCTTCGACTTCGAGATCTCCTCGAGGAGGCCGTGGTGCTGCGGGTCATGCAAGTAGCTCAGCACGTGGACGCTGATCCCCTCGGGCGTGCGGCACGAGACCTCCATGCCGGGCACGAGCACCATCCCGAGCTCGCGCGCCGCGGCCGCCGCTTGGTCCCAGCCGCCCGTCGAGTCGTGGTCGGTGATGGCGACGGCGTCGAGCCCCGCCTCGAGCGCGGCCTCGACGAGGCCAGCCGGGGAGTCGGTGCCGTCGGAGACGCTCGAGTGAGCGTGCAGATCAATCCTCACGCGACCACGATAACCGCCTCGGCGCTCGGTGGGAGGGCTGGACTTCGCGCGGCCCGATGCAAGAATGGCACGGTGAACGCAACAGACTCCATGCCCGGCCACGAGCCCGGCCAGCATTCCGCGCAGCAGTCCACCCAACCGCTCGAGGACCGCGTCGACAACCGATCGCAGCGGCCCAGCTCTGACGCTTTCAAGGCCTTCATGGCTTCGCAGTGGTCCCCCGCCGACCAGACGCTCCCGCCGCTCGACGCCGTCGCCGAGCACGCGGCGCGCCGCCGCCGGGCCATCTCGGATCGCTTCCCCGGCGAGCGCCTCGTCATCCCCGCGGGCCCGCCCAAGGTCCGTTCGAACGACACGAACTACCGCTTCCGCCCTCACTCGGCGTTCGCCCACCTCACGGGCCTCGGCGTCGACCACGAGCCGGACGCCGTCCTGGTCCTCGAGCCGGTCGAGGACGGCAAGGGCGACGGCGGCGGGCACCACAGCGCGACGCTGTACTTCCGCCCGCTCGCCGGCCGCGACACCGAGCAGTTCTACGCGAACGCCCACACGGGCGAGTTCTGGGTGGGACGGCGTCCCACGCTCACGGAGCTCAACGCGCGCCTCGGCCTCGCGACCGCGCACCTCGAGGAGCTTGAGCTCGCGCTGACGAAGGGCGTGGGCGCCACCGAGATCGGCGGCATCTCCATCCGGTTGGTCCGCAAGGTGGATGAGAACCTCGACGCCCTCGTCGACACGGCCCGATTCAACACGGCCCAGGACCCCGAGAACCTGGACCTGAGCGAGCTCGACGCCCTCGATGACCAGCTCAAGGAAGCCCTCTCGGAGCTGCGGCTCATCAAGGACGAGTGGGAGATCGGGCAGCTCCAGGCCGCGGTCGACGCGACGGCGGAGGGATTCGAGGCGATCGTCCGGGCGATCCCGCGCGCCGTGACGCATCGCCGTGGCGAGCGCGTTATCGAGACCGCGTTCTACGCGAAGGCCCGCGAAGAGGGCAACGACCTCGGCTACGACACGATCGCCGCGGGCGGCAACAACGCGACGACGCTGCACTGGACCACGAACAACGGCCCCATCCGCGAGGGCGAGCTCCTGCTCGTGGACGCGGGCGTCGAGGCCGAGTCGCTGTACACCGCGGACGTGACCCGGACGGTCCCGATCACCGGCCGCTTCAGCGAAGTGCAGCGCCGTGTGTATCAGGCCGTGCTCGACGCCGCGGACGCCGCCTTCGCCGCGGCCAAGCCCGGGGCCAAGTTCCGGAGCGTCCACACGGCCGCGATGGAGGTCCTCGCGACCCGGCTCGAGGAGTGGGGCCTCCTCACGGTGAGCGCCGCCGAGGCCCTCACGATCGAGGGCCAGCAGCACCGCAGGTGGATGCCCCACGGCACGAGCCACCACCTCGGGCTCGACGTTCACGACTGCGCGCAGGCCCGCGCCGAGCTGTACCTCGACGGCGAGCTCACGCCCGGCATGGTGTTCACGATCGAGCCGGGCCTCTACTTCAAGTCAGAGGACCTTGCGGTGCCCGAGGAGTACCGCGGCATCGGCGTCCGGATCGAGGACGACATCGTCATGACGGCCGGCGGCCCCGTCAACCTCAGCGCGGCCCTCCCGCGCACGCCGGACGAGGTCGAGGCCTGGATGGGCCGCCTGCTCGAAGGCTGACGTTCGGCTCTAAGGCTGACGCGCGGGAGGTTCCCTCTCAGCGTTCGGGGGTGGCGCCGTCGTTCTTGTGGGCGGCGCCGCCCTCGTGGCCTTCGCCTTCGCCGCGGCCCTCCTGGCCTTCCTCACCGGCTTCCCCGCCCTGCGGACGGTCCTGGTCGATCCGGATGCCGTACTGCGGGCGGCCGTCGGGGAGGTCGTGGTAGCCCGAGCCGCTGCGCGGCGGCTGGGCGGGCTGCTCCGGCTGGGCCGGAGGCTGGGGCTGCGGCTGGCCCTGGCCCGCGTTGACGCCGTATGGATCCGTCCAGCCCGTGGGCCGCTGCGGTTCCTGCGGCTGGTCCCGGGGGCCCTGGCCCTGGTCCCAACCGTGCTGCGCAGGCTCGTTCTGACCCGGTTGGTGCCCTGGCTGATGCTGCCCCGGCTGGCCCTGGCCTTGCTGCCACGGCTGCTGGGCACCCCAGCCCTGCTGGCTCTGCCCCATGGGGAGCTGGTGGAGGAGGCGGCGCGCCTCGGCGGAGGCCTCGAACGCGACGACCACGTCGTAGCTCGTCGGCACGACTTGGCTCGTCGACGTGAAGTCGCGCTTGCCTCGCTGCATCGCGTAGGTCACGATGCCGAAGAGCATGAAGAACGCCGCGCCCATGAGCACCGACGTGATGATCGAGAAGTAGCCGGCGCCCGAGGAGAAGAACGAGAGCAGGACGCCGACGAAGAGGCCGAACCACATGCCGCTCAGCGCGCCGTTGAGGGCAACGCGCGGGTAGCTCAGGCGGCCCGTGACGCGCTCAACGAGCTTGAGGTCGTTTCCCACGATCGCCACGAGCTCGACGGGGAACTGCTGGTCGGCAAGATAGTCGACGGCCTTCTGGGCGTCGAGATAGGACGTGTACGATCCCACGACCTCCCCCTGAGGGAGGGATCGCGCCTGATCGATGGGGCCGCGAGAACCGAACATGTTTGACATGACTTCATTCTTACCCGAGATGACCGCCTCGGACTGTGTTTCCGCTCAGAGTGAGCACGGACTTGCCTCTGGAGTAGCCTAGGCACGTGAGCCCCAATCCCACGCGCGTGTTCGTGAAGAGGCTTCTTGGCCTCGATGTGTTCGACCCGCTCGGCGACCGAGTGGGGCGCCTCCGCGACGTCGTCGTGATCGCGCGGGGGCAGAGAGCCCCCCAGGCCGTCGGCATCGTCGTCGAGGTTCCCGGCAAGCGCCGCGTGTTCGTTCCGATGACCCGGCTGACCTCGATGGACCAGTTCCAGGTCATCACAACCGGCCTCGTCAATCTGCGCCGCTTTGAGCAGCGCGGCGCCGAGATGCTCGTGCTGGGCGACCTCTTCGACCTCGGAGCGACCCTCCTCGACGATGGCGCGAAGGGCACCGTCGAGGATGTCGCGATGGACGAACAGCGCAACGGCGACTGGCTCGTGAGCAAGCTCTTCGTCCGCCGCGAGACGCCCGGCCGCGGGCTCCGGGGCCTCCGTCGCGGCGCGACGACCCTCGTGGATTGGGACGAGGTTCGGCTCGACGCGCGGGGCGGGACGCGCGCAGCAACCCACTTCCTCGCGAGCCACGAAGACCTCAAGGCGGCGGACTTCGCCGACGCGATCCAGGAGATGAGCGATCAGCGCCGCCTCGAGGTCGTGTCCGAGCTCCAGGACGAGCGGCTCGCCGACGTGCTCCAGGAACTGCCCGAGGACGATCAGGTCGAGATCCTCTCCTCACTCGACAACGAGCGCGCGGCGGACATCCTCGAAGAGATGGATCCCGACGACGCCGCGGACCTCCTCGCCGATCTCCCGGCGGACCGCGCCGAGGAACTTCTCCAGCTCATGGAGCCCGAGGAGGCCGACGACGTGCGGCGCCTCCTCCAGTACGACGAGGGAACGGCCGGCTCGATCATGACGCCCGTCCCCGTGATCCTCCCGCCCGAGGCAACCGTTGCTGAAGCGCTCGCCCACGTGCGCCGCGAGGAATTGAGCCCCGCGCTCGCCTCCGCCGTCTTCATCTGCCGCCCGCCGCTCGAAACACCAACGGGTCGCTTCCTCGGCACGGTGCACATCCAGCAGCTTCTGCGCAGCGCCCCGCCCGAGCAGCTCGGCTCGATCGTGGACAAGGGTCTCGAGCCCGTCTCGGACCTGGCCCAGCTCGGCGAGGTGGCCCACTCGATGGCGCAGTACAACCTCAATTCGCTCGCCGTGGTCAACGCGGACGGTCGGCTCGTCGGAGCCGTGACGGTGGACGATCTCCTCGACCATCTCCTGCCCGACGACTGGCGTGCGCATGACGACGGCGCCCCACTCAAGAAGGTCGGAGGAAGCTTTGGCTGAACCGCGCAAGCTGCTGCCAGGTCTCGACACGCCGCTCGAGAATCGCCTCAAGCTCCTGCCCACGTTCAACCCGGACCGGGACGCATTCGGGCGCTTCGCCGAGCGCTTCGCGCGCTATATGGGCACGCCGCAGTTCCTCGTCTACATGACGGTCTTCTGTATTCTGTGGCTCGGGTGGAACACCCTCGGGCCCGCGGAGTTCCAGTTCGACCCGAAGTCCCTCAACTTCACACTCCTGACGCTCCTCCTTTCGCTCCAGGCCTCCTACGCCGCGCCGCTCATCCTGCTTGCGCAGAACCGCCAGGACGACCGTGACCGCGTGCAGATCGAGCAGGATCGCTCGCGCAACGAGCGCAACCTCGCCGACACCGAGTACCTCACGCGCGAACTCGCCTCCCTCCGCCTCGCAATGCGCGACGTCGCGACGCGCGACTTCATCCGGGCAGAGGTGCGCGCCGAGCTCAGGTCGATCATCGACGAGCTCTCGGAGCAGAACGCTGCGGGGAATTCGTCCAAGCGTCGCAAGGACAAGAAGGACCGGAACGGGCGGAGCCAAGAGGCCCAGGAAGCCTCGGAGCCCCAGGAACCGGTGCTCGGCGCGGCCGAACCGAGCTCGAGCGCCCCCGAAGGGGCCCGCGAGCAGTGACAAGCCCCGATGAGGCGGCGGTCCGCGCTGCCCTCTCGACCGTGATCGACCCCGAGCTCCGGCGGCCCATCGACGAGCTCGGCATGCTCGCCGGGGTAACGGTCGACGGCGGCCAGGTCACCGTGCGCGTGCTCCTCACCATCGCCGGATGCCCCCTGCGCGGGACGATCGACGCCGACGTCCGGGCGGCGCTCGCCACGGTTCCCGGCGTCGAGGACGTCGCGGTCGAGCTCGAGGTCATGAGCCCTGAGCAGCGCCAGGCGCTCCGCGACCGGCTGCGCCCCGAGCGCGGCATCCCGTTCAGCAGGCCGGACTCCCTCACGAAGGTCTACGCCGTGGCGAGCGGCAAGGGCGGCGTGGGGAAATCCTCCGTCACGGTGAACCTCGCGTGCGAGCTCGCGGCCCGCGGGCTCCGCGTGGGGATCGTCGACGCGGACGTGCACGGCTTCTCGGTTCCCGGGTTGCTCGGCATCACGCAGGGCCCAACCCGCGTCGAGGACATGATCCTGCCACCTGTGGCGCACGGCGTGAAGGCCATCTCGATCGGCATGTTCGTCACCGGAAACCAGGCCGTCGCGTGGCGCGGTCCCATGCTCCACCGTGCCCTCGAGCAGTTCCTCTCCGACGTGTACTTCGGCGACCTCGACGTCCTGTTCCTCGACCTCCCGCCGGGCACGGGGGACGTCGCGATCTCGGTCTCGCAGCTCCTGCCCGGCGCCCAGCTCCTCATCGTCACGACGCCGCAGGCCGCGGCGGCGGACGTGGCCGAGCGCGCCGGTTCCGTCTCGGCGCAGACCGGACAGCGGGTGGCAGGAGTCATCGAGAACATGGCTGGCATGACTCTCCCCGACGGGACGGTGCTCGAGGTCTTCGGAAGCGGCGGGGGCGAGCGAGTCGCGGAGCGGCTCACCGAGGCGCTCGGCACGCCCGTGCCGCTGCTCGGCCGGATTCCCCTCGACGTCGCGTTGCGCGAGGGAGGGGACGCCGGGGTGCCGATCGTCCTGCGTGACCCGGCGTCGCCGTCGTCCGCGGCGCTCAAGGACGTGGCGAGCCGGCTCGCTTCGTCTCCCCGCGGGCTGGCCGGCCGGAGCCTAGGGCTCCATGTTCAGAGAAGCTAGCGCGCCGCTCTGTGCCTTCGCCGCGGGCGCTCCCTTGCTTCGCCCGCTCAGGTCGCGTCGGCGTCGAACGGCGCGGGCTGGCCCGGCGCGAGGCGTTCGATGACCCGCTGCGGCGCCGGCTCCGGGGTCGCGGTGGGTGCAACAGCCGCGGCGGCGACCGTTGACGCGGCGGCTGTGTCGGCGCCCGCTGTGGCCTGCGCCGGAGAGTCCTCGAGGAGCGCGTCGCGAATGATCTTCCGAGGGTCGTACTGGCGCGGATCGTACTTCCGCCAATCGACCTCATTGAGATCGACGCCGGTCTCCTCCTTGAGCTGATCCCTCGCGCCCGAGGCCATGCGACGGAGTTCCCGGACGATGTTCGTGAGCTTCTGCGTGTATTCGGGCAGCCGCTTGGGGCCGATCACCAGAAGCGCGATGACCAGCAGGATGAAGAGCTCGTTCATTCCGGGCACGTTCGAAGACTACCTTCTGCGGACTGGCGAGGACGATTCGTCCCGCGCGGACTCAGTGGTCAGGGGCGGCCCGACGCGTTCAGCACCAGATGCAGTCCGCGGGCGAGCCTGTCGACGGGGCTCTCCGCGGCCTGCATCGTGCCGGCCGGGGGTGCGCCCCGCACGAGGTCCGCGGTCTCGGCGTTCGGGAAATCGGACGCGAGGACGGTGGTCTGCGGCGCCGCGCCGCCCGCGTTCCGAGGCAGCTGCTCCATGAGCGAGATCGTGTGGGAGCCGTCGCCGATGCGGATCACGAGCGTCGGGACGCCGTTGACGAGGTAACCGCGGGCGGACTCGACCTGCAGTCCGTTCCGGCGGAGCTCGGGGCAGTTCCAGCCCGCCGCCGAGAGCGCCTGGAGGTCGGCCGCGCTGAGCGTCTGGCCGGTTCCGTCGATCCCGACGGCCGCGGGCCACGCGGCGGTCGGCGCGGCCGGGAGCGGATCGCCGGCCACCGCATACGCCGTCACGGCGAGGGCTGCGAGCGCGGCGGCGGCCCCCGCCACGGCGACGCCGGCGGCGCGGAGCATCCGCGCGCGGGGCGACTCGGCCTCGGAAAGCTCGGCCTCTAGCGCGAGCTGGCGCGTCTGCTCGACGAGCCGCTGCGTCAACGAGGAGCTGGCCATGGGGACGGGCGCGCCGCGGAGCGCGGCGAGATAGCGGCGCTCCGATTCGAGCGCGCCGCGACAATCGGGGCAGCCTTCGAGGTGCGCCGCGTCGCGCGTATGGGTCCCGGCGCCCCCGAACGCGCCCGGCCGCCGTCGTTCGTGCATGGGGCGTCTCAGCGCAGGCCGGCGACGCGAGGCATGGACAGCCGCGGCTTGCCCGCACCCCGCCGAGGATCACGGTGGGCGAGCTTTTCGCGCAAGAGGGTCCGGCCGCGGTGAATCCGCGAGCGGACGGTGCCGAGCTTCACTCCGAGGGCCGCAGCGACCTCGTCATAGGAGAGCCCCTCAAGATCACAGAGCACGACCGCGGCACGGAAGTCCGGCGGGAGCTCCTCGAGGGCGGCCTGGACGTCGAGATCGAGGTTGTTCATCTCGTAGCTGCGCTCGGGGCCCGGCTCACGCCCGGGAATGCGGGACTCGGCGTCCTCGGCGAACGCATCGAAGCGGATGCGGTTCTTGCGGCGCGCCTGGTCGAGGAAGAGGTTCGTGGTGATGCGGTGAAGCCAGCCGTCGAGCGTTCCGGGCTTGAAGTTGTCGAGCGAGCGGAAGACGCGGACGAAGACCTCTTGGGTCAGGTCCTCGGCGTCGTGCTGGTTGCCCGTCAGGCGGTACGCGAGCCGGTAGACCTTGGCGGAGTGCTGGGCGACGACGTCTTCCCACGTCGGGGGCACCCAGTCGGCGGGACTCGGCTCGGAGGGTGTCTGGGTGGTCGCAGCACGTTGCGGTAGCACGTCCACGCACCTCACCTTCACAGCATCGGCGGCCGCACTGTGCTGTGGGCCTCTTGCTCACCAGGCAACCGCTGCGGAACCCCAGTCTGACAGGGGATTCTGAACGTTGGCTGATCATTCCGCCCAGAGCGTAGCGCGGTGCGTAACCCCCAAGGCGATAGGCTGGAGACGCACCCCGAGCCGAAAGCGTTTCACAACATGACCGACAAGTCCACGAGCTGGGCTTATGCCGAGGGGCTTGCCGTCGAGGACCCGATCGTGGCCCGTGCGCGCGAGCGCTCCCTCGAGCTTGGCGTCTCCCCCGTGAGTCCAGGGGTCGGCGCGGTTCTCGCGGTGCTCGCCGCCACCTCGAAGGCCCAGGCCGTCGTCGAGATCGGCACGGGCGCCGGCGTCTCGGGGGTCTGCCTCCTGCGCGGCCTGCCCGCCGCGTGCACGTTCACCACGATCGACACGGACATCGAACACCTCAAGGCCGCGCGACAGGCGTTCTCCGAGGCCGGCGTCCCGGCGAGCCGTGTGCGCGCCATCCCGGGCCGCGCGAGCGCGGTGCTCCCCCGCCTCAACGACGGCGCTTACGATCTTGTCTTCGTCGACGCGGACAAGCCCGGCACGCCCGCCTACGCCGACGAGGCCGTGCGCCTTCTGCGCCCCGGCGGCCTGCTCGTGATCAACGACGCCCTCGACCGCGACCGCGCGGCCAACCCGGCCCATCGCGAGCCGACGGCCGTGCGGCTGCGCGAGCTGCACCGGGCGCTTCGCGAGGATGAGCGACTCGCGACCGCGCTCCTGCCCACGGGCGAGGGGCTGTTCCTCGCGTCGCGGCTCTGAGACTGGCCGGTCGACGGTCGGCATCTGGCCAGTCGACGAATGGCCGCGTCCAGCCCCAAAACCACAAGAAGGCCGGCCCATTCGGGCCGGCCTTCTGGTGAGTCCGCGTGCGCTCGGGGCGCCGACAGGAGCTATTCGGTCACGCCGACGAGGCACTCCTTGAGCTGGGCAGCCTCTTCGGCGTTGAGCTCGACCACGAGCCGACCGCCACCCTCGAGGGGAACCCGCATGATCAGGCTGCGACCCTCCTTGGTGACCTCCATCGGGCCGTCGCCGGTACGCGGTTTCATGGCTGCCATGTGAACATCCCCTCTAGTTATTTGCCCGCACGTGTCTGCGAGCCGTCGGGCGCACCTTCGCTCACCGGAGTGATACGCAGACCCGCCACCTTGTCCTTGCCTTTACATTATCAGTCGGGATACCGCGGGGTAGCTAAGCCCTCCCGGTCACGGCGGCCAATCTCCGCCGCCGGGGAGCTGCGTCCAACCCCAGAGCCACTGGACCCAGACGATCTGCAGGAGCACGAACATCACGAGCACCGCACCCCGGTAGGCGCGTGATCTGGAGAGTGCCGCGCCCGCGAGCGCCAGCGGGAAGAACGGCAGCATCATGCGGAAGGTGCTCGTCTGCGGATACAGGAAGGCCAGAAGGTACAGCGCGTAGGTGGCGCACCAGAGCCTGAGCTCGAGTCCGATGAGCCTGACGTGGGAGCTCGTGAGGTAGAGCGCCGCGGCGGCGACGAGGACGAACGGCGCGATCGCTCCGATGACCGGCCCGAAGAGGTACCGGCCGGTGTCGAGCCACGGCATGAACGGCACGAGGTCGCTCCCCCGCCACACGGCCTCGGTGTCGGTATAGGCCGTCATGACGCCGGTCGCGGCCCACGCGATGGCCGGCCACGCGAGGGCGGACGCGGCTGTGGCGACCGTCAGGACCGCGAGGCGCAGCACCTCGCCGGGCGCGAGCGGACGACGGCGCCGCCCCACCCAGCGCACGAGGAAGAGGATCGCGAGCATCGCCGCGAGCGGAACCCCCACGGGGCGGGTGAGGCACGCGACGGCGACCACGGGGATCGCGAGGAGGTAGCGGCGCTCGACGATCCACAGAAGCGCCCACGCGAGGAACACCGTCCCGAGCGACTCCGCGTACGGGACCTGGAGGATGGCGGAGACCGGGAAGAACGCAAAGAACGCGACGCCCCATATCGAGGTTTCGTGCCCCGCAAAATGCCGGAAAAGGCGGTAGACCACGAGGGCCGCGGCGAAGCCGGCCGCCATCGCAACGATCTGGGCCACGACCTGCCAGGGGATGCTCGTGACGATCCAGAGGGTGCGGACCACATACGGGAAGACGGGGTAGAACGCCCACGCGTTCTCGCTGACTGTGCCCGAGGACGAGCGCGGCAGGACGTGAGGGTAGCCGTTCACGACGATCCGGCCGTACCACTCCGAGTCCCAGATCTGGAGGAAGCGGAAGTAGTCGGGCTCGGGCTCGAACCACGGATTGGTGCCCTGCTGGAGGGCTGCGGCGGCGAAGATCGCGAACGAGGCGACGCGCGAGGCCGCGAAGATCAGCAGCACCTGGACCCACCACGGCCGCCGCAGGAACCAGCGCACGGCCCGCAACAGCCAGGCACCGAGAGCGGCGTGAACGGCCGACGGCGTCGCCCGCCCAGGCGCTCCGGTCACCGCGCGCCCGTCGAGCCTGCCGCTCACTCAGGCGCCTCGACCTCGGCCTCGGCGCGCGAGACCGTGCGAAGCCGAGCAATCTCGGCGTCCTGCGCCGCAATCCTGTCCCGCAGGAGCGCGAGCACCTCGTCGACCTGGTCCATTCGGTAGCCGCGGAAACCGAGCGAGAAGCGGACCCGATCGACGTCCTGGGCGGTGGGGTGCTCGGGGAGGAAGACAGGCGGGAGCCCGGGCTCGGGCTCCTCAAGGCCGCCGTCGAGCGCCTCGGGCAGCGAGCGGCCGCGGAACGCGGCGAGACCCACCCACACGAGGCCGGCCGCGACGATGATGGCGAGGAAGACGAGGAAGAAGCTCACTCGCCGTCAGCCTTCTCAGGCGACCACACCGCTTCGGCCTCCTCGACCGCTGCCTCTTCTTCCTCCTCGGCCGAACCGAACATCCCCCCACGCCGACCCTGGGTGTTGGCGCGAAGCCCGGCCAGCACCAGATCCACGGCGTCCTCGGCCGTGTCTGTCACCTGAATGAGGTCCATGTCCTCGGGCGAGATCATGCCCTCTCTCACGAGAGTCTCGCGGAGCCAGTCGATCAGGGGTCCCCAGAATCGGGTCCCGACGAGCACGATCGGGAAGGACGTCACCTTGCCGGTCTGAACGAGCACCATGGCCTCGAAGAGCTCGTCGAGCGTCCCGAGGCCGCCGGGCAGCACCACGAAGCCGTGGGCGTATTTAACGAACATCGTCTTGCGCGCAAAGAAGTAGCGGAAGTTGATGCCCAGATCGACCCAGGGGTTGAAGCCGGTCTCGAACGGAAGCTCGATGCCGAGCCCGACTGACGTCCCCGCGCCGTCGACCGCGCCACGGTTGGCCGCCTCCATCGAGCCAGGACCGCCGCCCGTGATGACCGCGACGCCTTCTTGGGCCAGGAGCCGCCCGATGGCGAGGCCCATGTCGTAGTAGTCACTGCCCTGCTTGGTGCGGGCCGAGCCGAAGATGCTGATCGCCGGGCCGAGCTCGGCGAGCGCGCCGAAACCCTCGACGAACTCGCTCTGGATTCTCATGACGCGCCACGGATCGGTATGGACGAACCGGCCAGCCCCGTGGGTGTCGAGGAGGTGCTGGTCCGACGTGCCCTGGAGAGCCTGGCGTCGGCGCAGCTCGAGCGGGCCCTTGCGCCGGGAGGGGACGGGGCCGTCGCGGCGCGGTGATTCCGTGGTCATGCTCTTAGGCTAGCGGTCTCGCTTGAATCACGATTGGCGGGAGCGGGCTCCAGTTTCCGGACCCTGAAAGGTAATCTCCGTTACATTGGTGGGCATGACATCCGAAGCACCCTCGGGTTCACTCGTCTCTGTCCAGAGCGTGAACAAGCACTACGGCCAGCTGCACGTGCTGCAGGACATCAATCTCGACGTGCGGAAGGGCGAGGTCGTCGTCGTCATCGGGCCGTCCGGGTCCGGCAAGTCGACGCTATGCCGTGCGATCAACCGCCTCGAGACGATCGAGTCCGGCGAGATCTTCATCGACGGCAAGAAGCTGCCCGACGAAGGCGCCGGGCTCGCACGGCTCCGCGCGGACGTCGGTATGGTCTTCCAGTCCTTCAATCTCTTCGCGCACAAGACCATCCTCGAAAACGTCACCCTCGGTCCGATCAAGGTCAAGGGCGTCGACAAGAAGACCGCCGAGAAGGAGGCCATGGCACTCCTCGAGCGCGTCGGCGTCGGCCATCAGGCGCCCAAGCTGCCCGCCCAGCTTTCGGGCGGCCAGCAGCAGCGCGTCGCGATCGCCCGCGCGCTCGCCATGAAGCCCAAGGTCATGCTCTTCGACGAGCCCACCTCGGCGCTCGACCCCGAAATGATCAACGAGGTTCTCGACGTCATGGTCGAGCTCGCGCGCGAGGGCATGACGATGATCGTCGTGACGCACGAGATGGGCTTCGCCCGGAAGGCCGCGGACCGCGTGGTCTTCATGGCCGACGGCCAGATCGTCGAGCAGGCAGCGCCTGAGGAGTTCTTCACGAACCCGCAGAGCAGCCGAGCCAAGGACTTCCTGTCCAAGCTGCTCACTCACTGACCCCAGCACAGACTCCCAGGCAGGGCCCTGCGCCCTACGAGAAAGGAATGCTGACCATGGCACTCTTCCGCACCAAGAAGGCCGCCATCACCGCCGCAACCGCGGTACTAGCCCTCGCGCTCAGCGCGTGCGGGGGTTCTGGTGGTGGCACTTCGTCGTCCGAGGGATCGGGGGCCTCGGCGCCGTATACCGTCGCAAGCAACGTCTCGCTCACGGGCAGCCCGACGTTCGACAAGATCAAGTCCGCGGGCAAGGTCCGCATCGGCGTCAAGCAGGACCAGCCGGGCCTCGGCTTCCTGGACGCCGCGACCGGCGAATACTCCGGCTTCGACATCGAGATCGCCAAGTGGGTTGCCGCCTCGCTCGGCTACGGCAAGGACAAGATCGAGTTCAAGCCGATCCCGTCCGCCAACCGTGAATCGGCGATCCAGAACGGCGACATCGACTTCTACGTTGGCACGTACTCGATCACGGACGCCCGCAAGAAGCAGATCGACTTCGCCGGGCCCTACTTCATCACGGGCCAGAGCCTGCTCGTGAAGAAGAGCAACACGACGATCAACAGCGAGAAGGACCTCGCGGGCAAGACCGTGTGCTCCGCGACCGGTTCGACCCCGCTGCAGAACATCCAGAAGAACTTCCCGCAGACGCAGACCCGGCCGTTCGACACGTACTCGCAGTGCGTTGACGCGCTCAAGAACGGGCAAGTCGACGCCGTGACGACCGACCAGGCGATCCTCCTCGGCTACGCCGCGCAGGACCCGGACAACCTCAAGGTCGTCGGCCAGCCGTTCACCACCGAGAAGTACGGTGTGGGCCTCACCAAGGGCGACACCGCGCTCCGCAAGTTCATCAACGACATGTTCACGAACGGCAAGGACACCTGGCAGAAGATCTACGACTCGACGCTCGGCAAGTCGGGCACGAAGGTCCAGCAGCCCGCCGTCGACAACTACTGACAGGCGGACGGTGGGCGGGGCGCGCGGCGCCCCGCCCACCGTGCTTTCACCTCGAAAGAGAAGGCTGAAGTGAGCACGCTCCTCAACAATCTGGACATCTTCACCCTTGGGTTCAAGAACACCATCATCCTGTTCCTTGTCTCCGGGTTTTTTGCACTCATCCTCGGCACCGTCGTTGGCGCCATGCGAGTCTCGCCGATTCCGGCACTTCGCGCGTCAGGGACTGTCTACGTGAACGTGGTCCGCAACACGCCACTGACCCTCGTGATGTTCTTCTTCGCGTTCGGCTACCCCAAGCTCGGGCTCCCGGAGATCGACTTCACCGTCTCCGCCATCGTGGCCCTCAGCATCTACACCGCCACCTACGTCGCCGAGGTCCTGCGGGCGGGCATCAACACGGTCCCCGTGGGGCAGGCCGAGGCCGCGCGCGCGATCGGGCTACCGTTCACCCAGACCCTCACGCTCATCGTCCTCCCCCAGGCATTCCGCTCCGTGCTCCCGCCGCTCTTCAGCGTGCTCATCGCGCTCCTGAAGAACACGACGGTCGCGGCGGGCTTCTCGGTCACCGAGGCCGGCGCGATCCGTGCCTACCTCGCCGAGCGCGGCGAACCTGCGCTTATCGTCCTGCTGTGGGTCGCGTTCTTCTTCGTGGTCCTCGTCCTCATCCTCGCGCAGCTCCAGCGCTACTTCGAGAAGAAGTGGAAGGTGGCCCGATGAGCTCGGTCCTCTATGACGCACCAGGCGCGAAGGCCCGCGCGCGGCACCGCCTCTTCGGCCTGGTCTCCTTCGTCGTCATCGCGGCGATCATCGGGTTCGTCCTGTGGCGCTTCGCCGAGACGGGCCAGTTCAGCGCCGCGAAGTGGCAGATCTTCACCTTCGCGCGCGTCCAGCAGACGCTCCTCGATGCGACCGGCGCCACGCTCTCGGCCTTCGGCGTCGCGGCCGTGGGCAGCCTCGCGCTCGGCCTGTTCCTGGCTGTCGGGCGCCTCTCGGACCGGCCGTGGGTCTCGACCCCGTTCCACTGGTTCACTGAGCTCTTCCGGGCGGTCCCGGTGCTGATCCTCATGATGCTGCTGTACTACGGTCTCCCGCCGGCGCTCGGCGTCAAGTGGCCGCCGTACACGGCAGTGGTGATCGCACTGGTCCTCTACAACGGCTCGGTGCTCGCCGAGGTCTTCCGCGCCGGGATCGAGGCGCTCCCGAAGGGTCAGCGCGAGGCCGGCATGGCGATCGGCCTGCGGAAATCGCAGGTCATGGCCAGCATCCTGCTCCCGCAGGCGGTCCGCTCGATGCTGCCCGTGATCATCTCGCAGCTCGTCGTGACGCTCAAGGACACCGCGCTCGGGTTCATCGTGACGTACAACGAGATCCTGTTCCAGGCCAAGTTCTTCGGCTCGCAGGTCCAGTACGGGACGCCGATCGTGCCGTCCGCGATTGTCGCGGGCGTGCTGTACGTCGGGATGTGCCTCATCCTGTCCGGCCTCGCGAAGCTCGCGGAGCGCCAGCTTCGGAGAAGCCAGCGTGTGGCCGGCCCCAAGCGGGGAGCGCCGGCGCTCAGCGCGGCGCAAGGCGCGGCAAATACCATCTGAGACTGACCGGGAAAACGTTCAGGGGTCACGTCCCGTGGGTTACCCGCGGGACGTGACCCCTAGCACTTAAGCAGTGAGCCAGGCGTGCAGCGCGCGGAAGCACGCGCGGACGTCCTCGGCGGCCACGCGCTCGTCGTCCTTGTGGGCGAGGAGCGGATCGCCGGGACCGAAGTTCACGGCCGGCACCCCGAGAGCGCTGAAGCGGGCCACGTCGGTCCAGCCGTACTTGGGCTTGGGCTCCTGGCCGACGACGGCGACGAAGGCCGCCGCGGCGGGGTGGTTGAGACCGGGGCGCGCTCCCTGCGCACCATCCGTGCGCACGACGTCGAATCCCCTCAGCAGGGCGCGGACGTGGGCCTCGGCCTCGTCGAGGGTCTTGTCGGGAGCAAAGCGATAGTTGATCTCGACCGTGCAGCGATCCGGGATGACGTTGCCAGCCGTGCCGCCCTGGATCTTCACGGCGTTGAGGCTCTCGCGGTACGCGAGCCCGTCCACCTCGACCGTGGCCGGCTCGTAGGCCGCGAGTCGGGACAGGATCGGGGCGGCGGCGTGGATCGCGTTCTTCCCCATCCAGGCGCGCGCGGAGTGCGCCGCCTCCCCCGCCGTCGTCGCCTCGACGCGGAGCGTGCCGTTGCAGCCGCCCTCGACCGTGCCGTGCGTCGGCTCGAGCAGGATCGCGAAGTCGCCCGCAAGGAGTTCGGGGCTCGTGAGCGCGAGTCGGCCCAGGCCGCTCTTGGCGGCCTCGACCTCCTCGTGGTCATAGAACACGAAGGTGACGTCCCGCGTGGGGCGCGGGGCGCCGTCGTCCGTGGGGGCGAACAGCGCGGCGGCGAGCACAAGCTGGACGGCGACGCCGCCCTTCATATCGGTGGCGCCGCGACCCCACAGCGTGCCCTCGCCCGGCGCGCCATCCCACGACGACGGCACCGTGCCGCGCGCGCCCTCCGCAGCGGGCAGCGGGACCGTGTCGAGGTGGCCGGCGAGGATCACGCGTTCGGCGAGGCCCAGCTCCGAGCGGGCCACGACGGAGTCGCCGTCGCGGAAGACCGCGAGACCCGGCAGGGCCCGGAGGGAAGACTCGACGGCGTTCGCGATGGCGTTCTCCGTGCCCGAGACGCTCGGGATGTCGAGGAGCTCGGCGGTGAGAAGGGCCACGTCCTGGGTCAGTTCGAGGGTCACGGAAGTCACCCCAGCAAGCATAGTCCCGGGAGTGACCGGCGTTTCGGCTCGGGGCGGGGCCGCTCGATAGACTTGCCCCATGACTGAATCGCCCGCCGCACCCCGCTCTGCCCACGGCTTCGGCCTCGCCACGATCGCTGTCGCGTCCGGTGCCGACGGAGCCGGGAACGCGACGGTGCTCGACGTCTGGTACCCCGCGCCCGCGCTCGGCACGGCGGCCGAGCACCTCAGCGACGACGCCGTCGTGGACGCGGCCCCGGCCGAGCTCGTCGCGGCGGCCCAGGCGGGCGACGACGCGGAGCGCGGCACGCAGCTCAAGGTCGTGTTCGTCCAGATCGACCTCGACCAGCCGCCCGCGGACACCGCGGATGTGTACCTGCGCCTCCACCTGCTCTCGCACCGCCTTGTGAAGCCGAACACGATCAACCTCGACGGGATCTTCGGCAAGCTCCCGAACGTCGTGTGGACGAACTTCGGCCCGTGCCTCCCTGACGGCTTCGAGTCCACCCGCGCGCGGCTGCGCCCCCGCGGGCCTGTGACCGTGTACGGCGTCGACAAGTTCCCCCGCATGGTGGATTACGTCATCCCGTCGGGCGTGCGCATCGCCGACGCCGACCGGGTGCGCCTCGGCGCGCACCTCGCGGAGGGCACGACCGTGATGCACGAGGGCTTCGTGAACTACAACGCCGGCACGCTCGGCACGTCGATGGTCGAGGGCCGCATCTCGGCTGGCGTCGTCGTGGGCGACGGCTCGGACGTGGGCGGCGGGGCCTCGATCATGGGCACGCTCTCCGGCGGCGGCAAGGAGCGCATCACGCTCGGGGAGCGCGTGCTCCTCGGCGCGAACTCCGGCGTCGGCATCTCGATCGGCGACGATTCCGTGGTCGAGGCGGGCCTCTACGTGACGGCCGGCACCCGCGTGCGCATCAGCGGCTTCAAGGACGCGTTCGGCGAGAACGCCGAGAAGGTCGTCAAGGCCTCCGAGCTCTCGGGCCAGCCGAATCTCCTGTTCCGCCGCAACTCGACGACCGGCCAGGTCGAGGCGCTCCCGCGCAACGGCCAGACCGTGGCCCTCAACGAGGCGCTCCACGCCAACTGACCCTTCGGACCCGACTCAACGATCCCCGACGCCGCGCCGGGCCTGTCCCGGACCCCGGCGCGAGCAGCTAGGAGCTCCCGGATGGCCAAGGCCCGCACCGTGCGGCGCACGCTCACCGTCCTCGTGGCCCTCGTGCTCGCGGGCGTCGGGGTGTACATCGCCTCGGCGGTGCTCAACCGGACCGATGCGCCGGTGGTCGAGGGATGCACGGCGATCGCCAACGGGAACAAGCAGAGTCTCGCGACGGATCAGGCGGCGAACGCGTCGCTCATCACGGCGGTCGCGGTACGCCGCGGGCTCCCGGCCCGTGCCGCGACGATCGCGATCGCGACGTCGATGCAGGAGGCCAAGCTCCGCAACATCAACTACGGCGACCACGCGGGGCCGGATTCGCGCGGCCTCTTCCAGCAGCGGCCGTCGCAGGGCTGGGGCACCGAGGATCAGCTCATGGACCCGGTCTACGCGACGAACGCTTTCTACGACGCACTCGTCAAGATCCCCGGCTACGAGACCCTCACCGTCACCGAGGCCGCGCAGAAGGTGCAGCGCTCCGCGTACCCCGAGGCCTACTCGCAGCACGAGGACCTGGGCCGGGCCTATGCGTCCGCGCTCACGGGGAACTCGCACGCGTCCCTCGACTGCGCGCTGCGCAAGCCGGACTCGGCTGGCGACCCCATCGCGTTTCGGGCCGCCCTCACCCAGTCCTACGGCGCCACGCCCGCGAGCGTCGCCGCGGGCCAGACCGTCACCGTGCGCGCGGACAGCGCACTCGCGTGGTCGGTCGCACAGTGGGCCGTCGCGAACGCGAAGGGGCTCGCCGTGGCGCGCGTCGACGTCGATGGTCAGGCGTGGGTGCGGGAGGGCAACAAGGGCTGGACGGACGCGCAGACCCAGCCCGGCGTCGTCGTCATCACGCTCGCGCCCGCGCCGTAGGCTCGGCGCCCGGCGCCTCTAGATGATCATCTCCAGCACTGGGGTGAGGTAGCTCCGGAGCACCTCCGGATCGTCCATGAGCGATTGGCTCATGATGACCTTGTCCGCGTTGACGAGCCACGCGCGCTCCTCGGCGAGCGGCAGCTCGATGATGGTGAGGGTGAAATCCTTCGCGGCCGGCCCGACCTCGAGCTGGCGCTCGGCGACGATCTCCTGGAACACGCGCGTGTCTCCGCGGGCCTCGCGCTGGGCCTCGAGCCGCTCGTAGTCCGCACGCCGCTCACGCGCCCACGTGATCGCGGCGCCGAAATGTGCCTGGAGTGAGCGCTGGAGCGCGGGGGCCTCGCTGAACCCCTCAAAATCGGGCGGTGACGCCTCCGGGACCATCTCGGGATGGTTCTCGATGAGCCGAGACCACCAGACCTCCCACTCGCGGCGTAGGGCGCCGAGGCCGCCCACGTGCTGCGTGAGCTGGTGATGGTCCGATTCTCTGATCTTGGGGTGCGCTGGTGCGAGCGGCGGAAGCCCGGCCCCGACCAGTCCGGCATTGTCCTTGAGATAGAGCGCAAGCAGCATCGGGCCAGAGGTGTCCACAGTGATGCGCCACCCGGGCCCATCTGTCTGGTGCATGGTTTGACTCCTCGCGTACGTTCGCGTGTGGCGCCAGTCCGCATTCCCAGTGTATTCCGGCTTACAGAATCGAGCCCCGCCCGAGCGTCGCGGCCTGCGCGCGGACGACGGCGACGCACAGCTCCGCGTCGAGCCACCGTCCGTGCACGAGGGCGTGCAGCGAGAGACCGTCCGCGGTCGCGAGCAGCCGCTCCGCCTCGGCGACCAGCTGGTCCCTGTCCGCGTCCGGCATCGCCTCCAGCACCGAGCGCCCGACGGCGGACGCGATGCGCCCGTGCGTGGCGTCCGCGACGGGGACGAGGGCCGGGTCGGTGCGTGCGGCGAGGCGGAAGGCCATGAAGACGCAGAGGTCGACGGCGCGCTCCTCGTCGAGCGGGAGGAGTTGGCACAGTTGCGCTACGACGCCATCCGCAGCCTCGACGCGCTCGGCTACGGCTTCGGCAACCGCAGTGAACGCGTAGACCCTGAGCTCCTCCGCGGTCTCGAAGTAGTGGCGCACGGAGCCGACAACGAGTCCGGCCTCCGCCGCCACCTCGCGCAGGGACACTCGCGCAAGGCCGTCCGCGGCCACGATCCGCTTGACGGCCTCGACGATCTCACGACGGCGCTCGGCCGCGTCGACGAATCTGGGCACCTACCCTGTCTAGCACAGCATTGCGGTATCGCTTTGACAGCACGGCCGTGCTGCGTCGCGTTCAGGTGTCGCGGCGCCCTGGAGAGCACAGACCAACCGGGCCCCGCCCGTAGGATGGACCCATGCGTATCCTTGTGACCGGCGGCACCGGCTACATCGGCTCCCACACTGTCCTGACGCTCCTCGAGGCGGGGCATGACGTCGTGGTCGTGGACAACCTGGCGAATTCGAGCGAGGAGGCGTTGCGTCGCGTGGCCGAACTCGCCGGCCGGGAGGCCGCGTTCGTCCAGGCGGACATCACCGACGAGGCCGCCCTCGACGCCGTCTTCGACGCGCACTCCCCCGAGGCCGTGATCCACTTCGCTGGCCTCAAGGCCGTAGGCGAGTCCGTGAGCATCCCGCTGGACTACTACTACAACAACGTGGCGGGGACGATCGCGCTCCTGCGCTCGATGAACCGCCACGACGTCCGCACGATCGTCTTCTCCTCCTCCGCGACGGTCTACGGGGAGCACAACCCGTACCCGTACGTCGAGAAGATGGAGATCGGCGCCATGAACCCCTACGGGCGCACCAAGGAGCAGATCGAGGACATCCTGGCCGACCTCGGCGCCTCGGACGAACGCTGGCATATCGCACTGCTGCGCTACTTCAACCCTGTCGGGGCGCACCCGTCGGGCCGCATCGGCGAGGACCCGCAGGGCATCCCGAACAACCTCGTGCCGTTCATCGCCCAGGTCGCGGTGGGCCGGCGCGAAAAGCTCATGGTCTTCGGCGGCGACTACGAGACGCCTGACGGTACCTGCCAGCGCGACTTCATTCACGTCGTCGACCTCGCCGAGGGCCACGCCGCCGCGCTGCGCTACCTCGAGGGCCACGCTGGCGTGTACCGGTGGAAC
Organism: Sinomonas sp. P47F7; assembly: GCF_049332655.1. Classification (GTDB taxonomy): domain Bacteria; phylum Actinomycetota; class Actinomycetes; order Actinomycetales; family Micrococcaceae; genus Sinomonas. The sequence continues at coordinate 3,212,468 of NZ_CP186327.1, forward strand.
CTCGGCTCGGGCCGGGGCACGTCCGTGCTCGAAATGCTCCGCGCGTTCGAAGCCGCCGTCGGCTCGCCCATCCCGTTTGAGATCGTTGCCCGACGCGCCGGCGATCTGCCCGCCTTCTGGGCCGACCCCTCGTCTGCGCTGGCGGATCTCGGCTGGTCGACGACCAGGACCGTAGCACAGATGTGCGAGGACCACTGGCGCTGGCAGAAGAACAACCCCATGGGCTACGCGACCGCCTAACCGTCTCCCCGACGACGACGGCCGGCGCCTTCCATGCGGAAGGCGCCGGCCGTCTGACTCTCTGCGGTGGGCTAGCGGACCGGGTAGTCTCGCTCCGGCTCGCCGATGTAGAGCTGCCGCGGGCGGCCGATCTTGGTCTGCGGATCCTTGATCATCTCGCGCCACTGGGCGATCCAACCGGGAAGGCGGCCGATCGCGAAGAGCACCGTGAACATCTTCTCGGGGAAGCCCATCGCCTTGTAGATGAGGCCCGTGTAGAAGTCCACGTTCGGATAGAGCCTGCGCTGGATGAAGTAGTCGTCCGCGAGGGCCTTCTCCTCGAGCCGCATAGCGATGTCGAGGAGCTCGTCGTTGCCGCCGAGCTTGCCGAGGATCTCGTGCGCGGTGGCCTTGATGATCTTGGCGCGTGGGTCGTAGTTCTTGTAGACGCGGTGCCCGAAGCCCATGAGTCGGACGCCGTCCTCCTTGTTCTTGACCTTCTCCATGTAGTCCTCGGGCTTGATGCCATCGGCCTGGATCCGACGGAGCATGTTGAGGACGGCCTCGTTCGCGCCGCCGTGGAGCGGCCCGAACAGCGCGTTGATGCCCGCGGACACGGACGCGAACATGTTCGCGTTGGCCGAGCCCACGAGGCGCACGGTAGAGGTCGAACAGTTCTGCTCGTGGTCCGCGTGGAGCACGAGGAGCAGGTCGAGCGCCTTCACGACGAGCGGGTCGAGCTCGTACGGCTCGGCCGGAAGTCCGAAGCACAGCCGCAGGAAGTTCTCCACGAGGTTCATGGAGTTGTCCGGGTACAGGAGCGCCTGGCCGATCGACTTCTTGTGCGCGTAGGCCGCAATGACCGGGAGCTTCGCCATGAGGCGGATCGTGGACAGCTCCACCTGCTCTTCGTTGAACGGGTCCAGCGAATCCTGGTAGAACGTCGACAGCGCCGACACCGCCGAGGACAGGACCGGCATGGGGTGGGCGTCCCGCGGGAAGCCCGCGAAGAAGCTCTTGAGCTCCTCGTGCAGCAGCGTGTGGCGACGGATCTTCTGGTCGAACTCCTCAAGCTGCGTGGGCGTCGGCAGGTTGCCGTAGATGAGGAGGTAGGAAACCTCGAGGAAGCTCGAGTGCTGTGCCAACTGCTCGATGGGGTAGCCACGGTAGCGGAGGATGCCCTCGTCGCCGTCGATAAAGGTGATGGATGAGGTGGTCGCCGCCGTGTTCATGAAGCCGGGGTCGAACGTGACCGCCCCCGTCTCCTTCAGAAGCTTCGACACGTCGTAGCCGTCGTTGCCTTCGACCGCGGCGATACGGGGGAGGGTCAACTCCCCGCCTTCATGGCGCAGGGTGGCACCGTTCTTCTCAGTCATGGTTCCCCTTACATGGGTATGCTCGCAACAGTCCAAAACTACTCCCGAGGGCGCACGCCCGACGAATCGGTGCTCCCCGTCCCGCCGATCGCGCACGACATGAAAGCGCGCGGCGGGGCGGGCGCGCTAGGACTGCGTGAGACGCTCGACGGCGGCGTCCACCCGCTCGTCGGTGCCGGTGAGCGCCACGCGGACGAAGCCCTCGCCGTCGTCGCCGTAGAACACGCCAGGCCCCGCGACGATCCCACGCTCCGCGAGACGACCGATCGTTGCCCACGTGTCCTCGCCCGCGGTGCACCACAGGTAGAGCCCGGCCTCGGAGTGGCTGATGCGGAGGCCGAACGCCTCGAGCGCCGGCACGAGCCGCTCTCGGCGCCCCCGGTAGCGGTCCTTCTGCGCCTCGACGTGCGCGTCGTCGCCGAGGGCCACGCGCATGGCCTCCTGCACGGGGTACGGCATGATCATGCCCGCATGCTTGCGGCTGTTGACGAGATTGGGCATGAGCTCTGGCGCGCCCGCCACGAAGGCTGCGCGGTAGCCGGCGAGGTTGGACTGCTTGCTGAGCGAGTAGACGCTCAGAAGCCGCGTGAAGTCGCCCCCGCTCACGCGGGGATCGAGCACCGAGGGCACGGGCTCGCCGCCGCGCTGGACATCCCATTCCCCCCAGCCGAGCTCGGCGTAGCACTCGTCGGAGGCGACGACGGCGCCAAGGCCGCGGGCGTCGTCGACGACGGCGCGCAGCTGGTCCGCGTCCCGCACGGCCCCTGTCGGGTTCGCGGGCGAGTTGAGCCACACGAGGCGGACGCGCGCGCGGGTCGCCCCGTCGAGCTCCTCGAGGCTGTCCGCGGCGACCGCAGAAGCGCCCGCGAGGCGCGCGCCGATGTCGTAGGTGGGGTAGGCGACGCGCGGGCGGACCACGACGTCGCCCGGCCCGAGGCCGAGGAGGAACGGCAGCCAGGCCACGAGTTCCTTCGAGCCGATGGTCGGCATGACGGCCTGCTCATCGAGGCCCTCGACGCCGCGCCGGCGGGAGAACCAGTCGACGACGGCCTGCCGGACTCCGGGGGTGCCGTGGACGGTCGGATAGCCCGGGGCGTCGGCGGCAGCGCGGAGCGCGTCCTGGACCAGCTCGGGCGTCGGGTCGACGGGGGTCCCGATCGAGAGGTTGACGGCCCCGTCGCGGTGGCGCCGCGCCGTCTCAACGTACGGAGCCATGGACTCCCACGGGTAGTCCGGAAGATCCAGTCCGAACGCGCGCTCGGTGTCGAGGCCGGCCCAGGACTCGCGGGAATCAGCCGCGCCGCTGCCGCTCTGCACGCTCAGTCTTGGTTCTGCGGCGGCAGGGCGGACACGAGCGGGTGGTCCTTGCCCGTGTTGCCCAGCTTGGCCGCACCGCCAGGCGAGCCGAGGTCGTCGAAGAACTCGACGTTGGCCTTGTAGTAGTCGGCCCACTCGTCCGGGACGTCATCCTCGTAGTAGATGGCCTCGACGGGGCACACCGGCTCGCACGCGCCGCAGTCGACGCATTCGTCCGGGTGGATGTAGAGGGATCGCTCGCCTTCGTAGATGCAGTCGACCGGGCACTCCTCGACGCAGGCCTTGTCCTTCACATCCACGCATGGCTGCGCGATCACGTATGTCACTGCTGCACCTTCTGACGAACTTTCGCTGATGGACCCGTCCGCCGGTCAGTCTTCCCGGCCGGACGAGCCTATTATCGCTCCGAGCGCACACGCCAATCCACACGGCCTGGCTGGGCGCGTCGCATAGCAGGCCATTCCGTCACACGGCGTAGCATCCCACCGCTCGCCCGCCCGCTCACCCCGCCCTTCGCTCCCCTACGATGGACGCGTGCCGACACCAGACCGCCCAGCCCGGCCCGTTCGCGGAGCCAACCCCGCGGACATCCTCGCCTCGCTCGCGGTGGGGACGCGCGTCGTCGTGCGTTACCGCATCGAGGGCGGGCTCTCGGACGCCCTCGGGGAGCTCGTTCGGCTCACTGATTCCGAGGCGACCATTCGCACGCGGCGCGGAGACGCGACAGTCCGCCTCGACGCCGTCGTCGCGGCCAAGCCGGTCCCACCGCCGCCCGCCCGTCGTCACACGCCGTCAGAGAACTCGTAGTCCACTCCCCTTGTGTGACGAACATCACGCGATCTAAGATTTATCCATCAAGATGATTTATTGGCACCTGGGGCCGCTGTGCCCCGCGTGCCGGGCAGCGGAAGCCTTCGGGCGCCCCGCGTGCTGCTGCTGGGAGGCAGGCAACGACCCCAACGTCAGAAGCAGAGCACAGCCATGTCCATCCGAGATCGGCTCGCAGCCTGGAGCCCAGCCCCCACCCACACCCCCTCTTACACGGTCCGCGAGATCTTCCCTCAGGATCATCGCCACCGTGTCCCCCGCTTCTCCGCCCTCGCCGCATCGGTCGTGGAGCGCGGACTGCTCGTCGAGGCCACTGAAGACTTCCTCGGGCGGGCCGGCGCGACGGCCATCCACGCCGGGGCCCGGTTCGGCGCGGTCCTCGAGCTCGTGGCCCGCACCGCCGACGGCGTCCTCCAGCGCGGCCGTCAGACGCTCTGGACCGTGCAGACCGCCGAATGCCAGTTGAGCGCTGACCGCACGGGCCGGGCCGCCGCGAGTCTGACGCTCGGCGCCCCCTCGCTCTCGCTCATCCTCGGACTCATCCCGGCGGATCCAGGAACCGAGATCCGTCTGGTTCGGGCTTCGTGGTCCGAGCTGCTCGTGAGCGACGTCGAGCACGGCGTCACGAACCGCGTCCCCGGCTCGTGGACCGTCTTCGACGGGACGTCGCGCGAGCAGCCGGCCGCAGCCGGGTAAGCCTCACTCACCCTCCGCGTCGGGGAGCCTCCGGAGGCGGAGGAACGGGCCGGTTGCCACCGGCACGCAGGAGAGCGCCGCACCCGCCACACCGACCCAGAGCGTCGGGGCCAGCCCGATCCGTTCGCCGAGCCAGCCGCCCAGGAGGCTCCCGATCGGCATGACCCCCCACACGACGCACCGGATCGAGGCGTTCATCCGCCCGAGAAGTCGGGGCGGGCACACGCGCTGCCGCATGCTCACCTGCATGACGTTGTAGACGATGACGCCGAAGCTCATGAAGAATTCGCCCGCGCTGAGCAGCACGAGGGCGGGCGGCCCCTGCCCGGCCGCGAGCGCGAGCGGGAAGAGGACCACGGAGAGCGCGCCCACGGTGAGCCCGAGCGGGAGGAGCGGGCCTTCGCCGATGCGCGCGGCGAGGCGCGGAGTCACGAGCGCGCCGATGATGCCGCCCACGGAGCCGATCGAGAGCATCGTGCCGAGCCCCGCGGGCCCGAAGCCGAGCTCGCGCAGGATCACGAGCGGCATGAGCACGTACGTGATGGACGAGAAGAGGTTCGCGACCGCGGTGCTCGCCACGACGCGGCGGATGAGCGGATGCCGCACCACGAAGCCGGCGCCGTCGCGGATTTCATGCAGCAGGTTGCTTCCCTCGACCCGCTCGGGCTTCGTCTCGGTGTCGCGGACCCGCGTGAGGCACAGCGCCGAGACCAGGTAGCCGCCCGCCTCGCCCGCGAAGAGCACCGGCGCGCTCACGAGCGTGAGCAGGAATCCGCCGAGCGCCGGCCCACCGAGCCGCGAGACCTGTGCCGTGGCTTCGAGCTTGCCGTTCGCGTCCGCGACGAGCTCGCGCTCCACGAGCAGCGGGATGTAGCTCTGGTACGCGACGTCGAAGAACACCGTGGCCACGCCGACCACCGCCGCGACGGCGAAGAGGTGCCACATCCGAAGCTCGCCCAACCACCACAGGAGCGGGACAGCAAACATGGCCGCCATGCGCACGAGGTCAGCGCGGATCATCGTACGCCGCTTGAGCCAGCGGTCCACCCACGCTCCTGCAGGCAGCCCGACGACGAGGAACGCCGCCATGGACGCTGCATTCAGCACCCCGAGGTCCATCTCCCCCGCGCCGAGCAGGTTCACCGCGAGGACGGGGAGCGCGAGCTGGCCAAGCTGCACGCCCATCTGGCTCACGCCCTGCCCTGCCCAGAACGCGAGGAACGAGGGGCGCCGCACAAGCGGGGTCGCCGCGCCGCGCTCGACGGAAGGAAGTGCCACCCGGCCAGTCTGAGACAGTGATTGAGAAGTGTCAATCACTGGCGGGTAGAGTGGATCCATGTCCACGTCCGACGACGCCGCGAAGGGCCGCGCGCTCAGCTCTCCCCTGCGGCTGCGCATCCTGCGCCTGTGCCTTCACAACGCACGCACCAACAAGGAGATCGCGGACCTCCTCGGGCTCAACCCGGCGTCCACGCTCCACCACGTGAGGACGCTCGTCGCGACCGGCTTCCTCGAGCCACAGGCCGAACGGCGAGGCCGGCGGGGGGCGCGCGAGGTCCCCTACCTGGCAACCCGCCGCTCGTGGGGGCAGCACGTCGACGACGTGGGTCCCATCCTCATCGAGACGTTCGTCCAGGAGACGGCGGCACTCCCGCCCGAGGACATCGAGGTCTGGCGCCTCGGCCTCAAGCTCAATCAGGAGCACCGTCAGGCGATGCTCGCGAAGCTGCGCGCGATCGTCGACGAGTATGCCGAGCTGCCGAGCGATCCGGACGGGCGCGCGACCTCGCTCATGATCGCCCACCACGCGGATCCGACCGCGGACTGAGCTTGCGCCGTCACCTACGCTGGGTGCTCCGCCGCGCCTTGAGCTTGCGCCGTCACCTACGCTGGGTGCGCACCCCGCGGAAGTGACGGCGCAACGGCCGGACCCTGCGGATCTGACGGCGCAACGAACAGCGGACGACGGCGGGTGGGCACCCGCCGTCGTCCGCTTGGGCTCGCCGGCGCAAGGACGGCCTAGAGACTCAGGAGCGGGCGCGCGACCGGCTCGCCTTGAGGCGCTCGTTGGCGTCGAGGATCACCTTGCGGATGCGGATGTCCTCGGGCGTGATCTCGACGCACTCGTCCTCGCGCGCGAACTCGAGGGACTCCTCGAGCGTGAGCGTGCGCGGCGGCGTGAGGCCCTCGAAGTTGTCCGCCGTGGAGGAGCGCATGTTGGTGAGCTTCTTCTCCTTGGTGATGTTCACATCCATGTCATCCGCACGCGAGTTCTCGCCGACGATCATGCCCTCGTACACCTCGGCCGTGGGCTGGACGAAGAACGTGCCGCGCTCCTGGAGGTTGATCATCGCGAACGGGGTCGCGACGCCCGCGCGGTCGGCCACGAGCGAGCCGTTCGTGCGGTACTCAATCTCGCCGGCCCAGGGCTCGTAGCCCTCGGAGATCGACGACGCGATGCCGGCGCCGCGCGTGTCCGTGAGGAACTTCGTGCGGAAGCCGATCAGGCCGCGGGACGGGACGATGAACTCCATGCGGACCCAGCCCGTGCCGTGGTTCGCCATGTTGGTCATGCGGCCCTTGCGCGCCGCGAGGAGCTGCGTCACGGCGCCGAGGTACTCCTCGGGGACGTCGATCGTCATGTGCTCCATGGGCTCGTGCACGTGTCCGTCGACCCGCTTCGTGACCACCTGGGGCTTGCCGACCGTGAGCTCGAAGCCCTCGCGGCGCATCTGCTCGACGAGGATGGCCAGCGCGAGCTCGCCACGGCCCTGGACCTCCCACGCGTCGGGGCGCTCGGTCGGCAGGACGCGGATCGAGACGTTGCCGATGAGCTCCTTGTCGAGGCGGTCCTTGACCTGGCGGGCCGTGACCTTGGCGCCCTTGACCCGGCCGGCGAGCGGGGACGTGTTGATGCCGATGGTCATGGAGATGGCCGGATCGTCGACCGTGATGAGCGGGAGCGGCTGCGGGTTCTCGAGGTCCGTGAGCGTCTCGCCGATCGTGATGTCCTCGATGCCGGCGACGGCGACGATCTCGCCCGGGCCTGCCGACTCGGCGGGCACGCGCTCGAGCGCCTTCGTGGCGAGGAGCTCGGTGATCTTGACGGTCTTGAGCGTCCCGTCGTGGCGGGCCCACGCGACCTGCTGGCCCTTGCGCAGCGTGCCGTTGTAGATGCGCAGGAGCGCGAGGCGGCCGAGGAACGGCGACGCGTCAAGGTTCGTCACGTGCGCCTGCAGGACGCCCTCGGGATCGTACGTCGGCGCGGGGATGTGCTTGATGATCGTCTCGAAGAGCGGCTCGAGGTTCTCGTTCGCGGGGACGGTGCCGTCCGCGGGCTGCTCGAGCGAGGACGCGCCGGCGCGGGCCGCGGCGTACACGACCGGGACGTCGAGGACCTTGTCGAGGTCGAGGTCGGGAACCTCGTCCGCGAGGTCCGAGGCGAGGCCCAGGAGGAGGTCCATGGTCTCGTGGACCACCTCGTCGATGCGCGCGTCCGGGCGGTCGGTCTTGTTGACCACGAGGATCACGGGCTTGTGCGAGGCGAGGGCCTTGCGGAGCACGAAGCGGGTCTGCGGGAGCGGACCTTCGGAGGCGTCGACGAGGAGCACGACGCCGTCGACCATCGAGAGTCCGCGCTCGACCTCGCCGCCGAAGTCGGCGTGGCCCGGGGTGTCGATGACGTTGATGAGGATGCCATTCGGCTCGCCGACCTCAGCCGCCGCAGGACCGCCGTACTGGACGGTCGTGTTCTTGGCGAGGATCGTGATGCCCTTCTCGCGTTCGAGGTCGCCGGAATCCATGACCCGTTCCTCGACCTCGCCGTGCGAGGCGAACGAGTTGGTCTGCTTGAGCATCGCGTCGACGAGGGTCGTCTTGCCATGGTCGACGTGCGCCACGATGGCAACGTTGCGGAGGTCGGTACGGGACGCGGTGGACACAGTTTCAGTCATTCGCTTCGGGCTCGATTCGGTGGGTCGCGGCAGTCCGGCGCCTGACAAAGCTCGAACGGCTGAGGCACAACGGAACGGACCCTCTTCAGGGCCAGCGATTCTATCTTACGATGGATCTACGAGTGCCGATTCCCGCGGAGGGCCGGATGGACCTAATTAGCCCACTCGACCCGGGAATTGCGCGGGCCGATCTGAGCCTGCGTCGCGCCCGGCGCGCTGCCTGGGCCGGCGTCGTCGTCCTCCTCGCAGCCCTCGCCGCGAGCGGGTGCGCGGCACCCGCGGCCAGCACCTCGGTAGCCGACAACGCGCCGTCGTCCGCCCTCGGGGCACGCGTCGCGGCCGCCGGATTCGTGCCGCTCACGCTGAGCACGAGCCTGCCCAAGGGCTTCAGCAGCGCCGCGCCGGATCAGCTCCCGCTCGGCTCGATCTACTTCAACCCCGCCGACGGGCGCCGGGAGGTCGTGCTCGGGAGCCTCGCGAAGACCGCCGTGCTCATCGGCGACTCCCAGTCTGCACCGCAGGACAGTTGGGTGCGGTGGGGACTCGAGCAGGCTGGCTACACGGTCTACTTCGCGGGGCGCGGCGGCACCGGCTACACGGTATCCAACCCGCCCGTGCACGATTACGTCACCGCGCTGCGCCTCGGCGATTGGCTCCTGCCCTATGGGGACCCCGCGCTGGTGGTGGTGCAGGGCGGCGGGAACGACGCCTCGCAGCGCTCGACGGACGCCGCCATCGCGCACGGCGAGTCGTCGCTCCTTGCGGAGCTCGCGCGCACGTATCCGTCCGCGAAGAAGCTCGTGATCGGCACCCTCGCAAAGTCAACGGCAGACGGCGGGGGGCGGCGCAGCGAGGTCGACGCGCTCGTGGGGCGCACCACGGCGGAACTCGGGGTCCCGTTCATCGCGTGCGGCGACTGGATTTCCCGCTACGATCTCGCGAACCAGCTTGCCGACGGCGTCCACCTCAAGCCCGCGGGCAAGGCGCGGCTCGCGCCCGTGCTCGCGGAGGCAATCAAGGCCAAGGGATTCGGCATCGGCTGACCGGGGGCCCGACGACTTACCGGGCCTCACGACTGACCGGGCCCACTAGCCGGACGGGTCTGCAGCCGGCCCGTGGCGCCGGGAGGAAGTCACCCAATCGCTCAGTAAGTCCCCTTGAGGGTGACTTCGTCGCGAGAAGGTGACTTCCCGTGCCGACACGCTTAACTCGATGCCGCCTACTCGATGCCGCCTACTCGATGCCGCTCGCGAGGAGCAGCTCTCGGAGCTCGCGGCGCTCGCGCTGCTTCTCCGGATCCGGTAGCGGGACCGCCGCGAGGAGACGCTGCGTGTAGGCCTCCTGCGGGTTGCGCAGGATCTGGTCGCGCGAGCCCTGCTCGACGATCCTGCCGCGCTGCATGACGCAGATGTGATCCGCGAGCACGTCGATCACCGCGAGGTCGTGGGTCACGAAGAGCGCCGCGAAGCCGAGCTCCTTCTGGAGCGCCTGGAAGAGCTCGAGGACCTTGGCCTGGACCGAGACGTCGAGCGCGGACGTGGGCTCATCCGCGACCATGAGCTTCGGCTTGAGCGAGAGCGCGCGGGCGATCCCGACGCGCTGCTTCTGGCCGCCGGAGAGCTCGTGCGGGTAGCGGTTGCGGTACGAGCGGGGCAGCTCGACCTGGTCGAGGAGCGTCTCGACGCGCTTCTGCAGGTCCGCGCCCTTCGCGACGCCAGCGAGGAACATCGGCTCGCCGATCGACTCGCCGATCGGGAGGCGCGGGTTGAGCGAGGACGAGGGGTCCTGGAACACCATGCCGACCGAGCGGCGGATGTCGTGGAGCTCCTTTGAGTTCTTCTTGAGGCTCGAGATCTCCCGCCCCACGACCTTGAGCGAGCCCTCGGCGACCGGGAGGAGGCCGACGGCGGCGCGGCCGATCGTCGTCTTGCCCGAGCCGGACTCGCCCACGAGGCCCACGACCTGGCCCGGGTACACGATGAGGTCGGCGCCCTCGACGGCCCGGAACGCGGGGACACGGCCCTGCTTCGGGTACTCGATGGCCACGCCCTTGAGCTCGAGGATGGGGGCGCCGCGCCGCTCGACAGCGGCCTCGGCCTCGGCGAGGGCCGCGCGGTTCTCCTTCTCGCGCTCGGCGAGCTCGGCGGCGTCGACGGCCTCGAGCTCGGTGTGGGTCGCAGCGGCAAGCGCGGCCGTGATGTCGACCTCGGACTCCGACTCGGAGCCCTGCCCGAGGTGCGGCACGGCGGCGAGGAGCGCCTGCGTGTACTCATGCTGCGGGCTGTGGAAGATCTGCTCCGCGCTGCCCGCCTCGACGATCACGCCGCGGCGCATGACCGCAATGCGGTCCGCGAGGTCGGCGACGACGCCCATGTCGTGCGTGATGAGGATGACCGCGCTGTTGAGCTTGTCCTTGAGGTGCCGCATGAGGTCGAGGATCTCGGCCTGGACGGTCACGTCGAGGGCGGTCGTGGGCTCATCGGCGATGAGGAGCTTGGGATCGCACGAGAGGGACTGCGCAATCATGGCGCGCTGGCGCTGGCCGCCCGAGAGCTGGTGCGGGTAGGACTTGAAGGCCTTCTCGGGGTCCGGAAGCTCGACGAGCTCGAGCATCTTGATGGCACGGGCCCTCGCCTCGTCAGGGGAGACCGGGTTGTGGAGGCGGATGGTCTCCACAATCTGGTTCCCGATCGTGTACACGGGGTTGAGGGCCGTCATGGGCTCCTGGAAGATGACGGCGACGTCGTTGCCGCGGACCTTTCGGGTCGCCGAGCGGTCCTTGCCGAGCAGCTCCTGGCCCGCGAGCTTGACGCTCCCGGCCACGCGGCTGTTCGACGGCAGGAGACCGAGGAGCGCCATCGAGCTCGCGGACTTGCCCGAACCCGACTCGCCCACGATCGCGAGGACCTCGCCCGCGCGCACCTCGTAATTGAGGTTGATCGCCGCCGGAACCCATTCCTTCTCGACGCCGAAATCGACGCTCAGGTCCTTGACCTCGAGCACCATCTGGCCTTTCACCAGATCGCCCCCGATGCCACCGCCCTTCGCGGAGCGGCGCGACTTTCCTGCCATGCCGAGGTTCTCAGTCATCGTGTGCTTTTCCTTCCGTGCACCGTCCCCGCCGGGCTGCTTTGGCCCGAAGGACGGAATCCTGAATTATGGGGGCATGAGCGCTCTGCAGCATGCCGGTCCAGTCGACGTCTTCAAGGCCCGCAGCAACAAGGCCCTGGCCATCGTGCTGTGGGCGCTCGCGGTGTTCGGGGCCGTGGTCACGGTGGCCCAGTCCGGCCTCGTGGGGCTGCGCTTTGCGGCGCCGCTGGCCCTCATGGCGTTCGCCGGCTGGGCGCTTTTCTGGCGACCCGCCGTCGTGGTGAGCGATGCCGGCGTCGAACTCGTCAACCCGCTGCGCCGCATCGGCGTGCCGTGGGAGGCGCTGGCCTACGTGGACACGAAGTTCGCACTCACCCTCGGGACCGAGTCGGGCAAGTTCTCGGCGTGGGCCGCCCCAGCTCCGGGAGTCCTCGGAGCGCGCCACGCGCGCCCCGAGAACCTCAAGGGTCTCCCCGCGAGCGCCTATGGACCTTCCCAATCCGTCCGTCCGGGCGACCTCCCGCAGACCGTCTCCGGCCAAGCCGCGCTCCTCGTGCGCCGCCGGTGGGCGGAGCAGGTGGAGCGCGGCTCCGTCACGGGCGGCCGGGCGGGCGAGACGCCCGTTCTGCGCGGCGCAGCGTGGGGCATCCTCGCGGCGACCCTTGTGCTCGCCGCCGCGACTGTCGTGACTCTCACCGCCTGACCGGCGGGCCGGGGCCGCGCAGGGGCTCACGTCAGGGCTTCCCGCCCGGACCATCCTCGGCGCGGTCCGGCGCACCGCCGAACGCCTCGGAGTCGGGCACTGCAGCCGTTACCGAGCTCACGGTCCCGCCCACGTCAAGAGACGTCCCGGCCGTTGCGCCCGCGGGGATGGCGCCGCCGCGGACCTTGCGGTCCTTGGCCCGCTTCGCGTTGAACTTCTTCTGGCGCGGGTCGAACGCGTCGCGCAGGCCGTCGCCGATGAAGTTGATGCTGAGGCAGATGAGCACGATGAAGAGGCCCGGCCACCAGAAGAGCCACGGACGCGTTGAGAACGCCTCCTGGTTCTGCGAGATGAGGAGACCAAGCGACGTATCCGGAGACTTGACGCCGACGCCGAGGTAGCTCAGCGCCGTCTCGAGCAGGATCGCCGAGGACATGATGAGCGTCCCGTTGACGATCACGACGCCGATCGCGTTCGGCAGGATGTGCTTGAAGATGATCCGGAAGTTGGAGGCGCCCGAGATCCGGGCCGCGTCGACGAACTCGCGCTCTCGGAGCGAGAGGAACTCGCCTCGAACGAGGCGAGCAAGGGAGACCCACACGACCAAGCCGAGGAAGATGCCGAGCACGACGACGCCGTTGTTCGCTGCGAATTGCGCGAACCACGTTCCCGCGTCGCGGCGGCCGGCCGTCTGCGACATGACCGCGGCGAGGAGCAGCACGGGAATGATGATGATGATGTCGGTCAGCCGCATGAGGATCGTCTCGACCCAACCGCGAAAATAGCCCGCGAGCGAGCCGACGACGACGCCGATGATCCCGGCCACGAGGCCGATGATGATCATGACGATGATGGACTGCTGGGCGCCGCGCATCGTCATGGCGAAGAGGTCGCGGCCGATCCGGTCCTGGCCGAACGGGTGGTCGCCGAAGCTGAATGGCGCGAGCGTCCACGTCGGGACGCCCTCGTTCACGAGCGGGGTGACCTGATCGTGCTGGTACTTCCACCAGCCGGGGATCGGGCCCCATCCCTCGGACGAGAACGCGAGGATGAAGATGATGCCGAAGACCACGAGGCCCGCGAGGGCACCCGAGTGCCCGAAGAAGCGTTTCCGGACGATCTGGCCGAGGCTCAGGCCCTTGGTCTCGCTGACGGGCTCGATGCCGGCCGCGGGTGCCTTGGCCTCCTTCGCCGCTGAACCAGTGGGCCCAGCCAGCACGTCTTCCTGCTGTGGCTGATGGCTCATGTCACTTCACCCTTACGCGTGGATCGAGAGCGGAGTAGACGAGGTCCGCGATGAGATTGAAGGCCAGGGCCGTGATCGCGACACACACGAAGACGCCCATGACCGGGTTAGGGTCAACGCGCGAGATGCCGTCGAGGAACATGAAGCCCATCCCGTGGACGGAGAAGACCGTCTCGGTGATGACGGCGCCGCCGATCAGCTGGCCGATGTCGAGGGCGACGACGGTCGAGATCGGGATGAGCGCGTTGCGGAAGGCATGGCGCATCACGACGGACCGCTCGCTCGCGCCCTTCGCGCGGGCCGTGCGGATGTAGTCCATGTTCATGACCTCGAGCATCGACGAGCGGGTGTACCGCGTGTAGCTCGCGAGGGAGATGAGCACGAGGGCGACCGTCGGCAGGACCAGGTGGGTGAACGAGTCGATCCCCGTGGTCCAGAAGTCGCCCTGGAAGTTTGGCGTCGCGCCGCCAATGGTCGCGATGGGGCGGCCGCGGACGAGGCCGTTCCCGAAGTACGCGGGCCACGCCTGCGCGAAGCGGTCGAGCATGATCAGGCCACCGACGATGAACGCGGTGATGCCGCCCACGCGCATGCCCTGGCCGCGATCGTAGCCGCCCCAGAAGTAGCCCACCGCGATGCCGACCGCCACGGTCACGACCGCGAGGATGAGGACCATGAGCGGCGTTGCGAGGTCGAGCAGCGACTGGATCGGGAAGTAGACCGCGGCTCCAATGACGACGGTCGTGAGGCCCGCGTAGAGAGCGCGGCGGTTCTGCAGGCCGGCTGCGAGGACCGTGATGGCGAACGCGATGCCGACGCCGGCGACGAGGATGACGCCAAGGCCCAGGCCCGGGTACCGGAACCACTGTGTGAGGCTCGCAACCACGAGCACGAGGGTCACGAACGCGAACGCGATGGCGCCGACGATGGCCTTGCGCCGCAGGCCACCGCCGGTGACCACGCCGGCGATGATGCCGAACACGAGTCCGATTCCCAAGGCGACCGTCAGCGGGATGTCCGGATGGGCCAGGAAGTTGTTGAAGCCGATGGCGCCATACTCCTTGAGGAGGACAGCGACCCAGAAGATCGGCAGCGAGAAGAAGAGGAAGGCCAAGAACGTCACGCCGTAGTCCAGCGCGCTGTACTGACGCAGGGCGGTGATGATGCCGAGGGCGACGCCCACGAGGATGGCCAGAATCGCAGCGCCCGTAACGAGAGTCAGAGTCTGGACGAGCGCCTGACCGAGGGCCTGGGTCACGGGCTGCCCGGCGATGTTCTTGCCGAGATCGCAGTTGCCCGCGAGGCAGCTCGCGGCGCCGCCGAGCCATTTGAAGTATCTGATCGGCGCCGGGGTGTCCAGATCGAGAAGCTGGGAGCGCGCCTGCATGAGCTGGGCGGAGTTGGGATTTGTCCTCAAGTCGGCCAATGGATCCCCAGAGAGCGCGGTCAGGTTATAGACCAGATAGGACGCGCCAAGGAGGATCAGGGCTGCGGTGATGAGGCGCCGGACGACGTATGTCACCATGTTTCGTTGTACCTCGAAAGTCAGCTCTCCGAAAGGTGGTCGGACAGCTTGTAGGGGGCCTAGGGCTGATCCCGCGGTCGGCGGGGGCCCGACGGCGGGGTGGCGGGTTTATGCCGGAGGCGCTGCAAAGCGCCGGGACCCACGAGCTCGGTCCCGGCGCTTCTCAGCATCAGAACTCTGGAGAACGGGGGCTACTTAGCAGCCCACTCCCAGAAGTTCCACCACACGCCGCTGCTGTTCGGCATGTACTTTACGCCCGTCACGCGGTCGCTGAAGGCCTGCACGCCGACCGCCTGGAAGAGCGGGACGCCGTAGGAGGCTGCCCAGATCTTCTGGTCGATCTGCTTCTCGAGGTCGGTCTGCTTGCTCTGGTCCGTGGTCTGGACGAGCTGAGTCATGAGCGCGTCAGCCCCGGAATCCGAGAACTTGTTGAAGTTGTTGCCGTTGCCCGACTTGAAGATCTGCGGAACGCCGGAGACACCCACACCCGGGTTGATCCAACCGAAGATCGTCGCGTCGTAGCCGCCCTTGCCGAGCGCCTTGCCCCAGTCAGACTTGCCAAGGCCGCCGTCGACAATGTTGAAGCCTGCCTTCGTCGCGCTCGCCGTGATGAGGGTGTAGGCGTCAACACGGTTCGGGTTGTCCTTGTTGTACATGATCTTGATCGTGGGCGTCTTGCCGGCCAGGAGCTGCTTGGCCTTGTCGATGTTGACCGAATCGTAGGCCGAGGAGCCGTTGTTCTTGGCCGAGTCGGCGTACGCAGCCTGCTGCGGAACGAAGAGCTGCGAGTCGAGCGGCTTCGCGTTCGGATCCATCTGCTTGATGATCTTGTCCACGATGTCCTGGCGCGGAACCGTGAGCATGAACGCCGTGCGGACGTCCTTGTCGGCCAACGGGCCGCTGAAGTTCAGGTCGAGGTGGTCGTAGGAGAGCTGGTTGCCCTGATTGACCGTCACGCCCTGAATCGCCTTGAGCTGCTGGAGCGTGTCCGAAGACGCCTGCGGGGCGATGATGTCTGCCTCGCCGTTCTTGAGCGCCTGGATCTGCGCAGGGGCCGAACCGATGTACCGGATCGTGATCTGGTCGAGGTTCGGGGTCGGGCCCCAGTTGAAGTCCTTGTTCCGGACGAGCGTCATGGACTGGTCAGCGACCATGTCCTTGACCACGTACGGGCCGTTCGAGAGGAAGAGGCTCGTGTCTGTGGGGAGCGTCTTCGAATCGAAGCCCGTGTTGTAGAAGTCGGAGGCCTTCTTGAGCGTCTCGTTCGCCGGCTGCGGGCTGGCCGGGTCGCCCTTCTTCATACCCTTCATGAGGTCGAAGAGCGCCTTGGCGTCCGCGAGGCCGGCCTTCTTGGCCACCACGTGGGCCGGGATGTCGATCGTGCCGTTGCTCGGGCCGATCGCGGTCTCCCAGTCGGCGTACGGCGTGGTGTACGTCAGGGTGAACGTCTTGCCGTCCGAGGAAACGTCAGGGAACTTGGTGGCGTTCGTACCCGTGGTGTCGGCTGCGGTCGAGAAGTACGCCGTGCCGGTCTTGGCCTTGGAGTTCTCGTCATCGAACCAACCCGAGTTGGCCGCCCAGTTGAGCGCGATGTCGTAGGCGGTGACGGGCGTCCCGTCGGACCACTTCACGCCGTCATTCATCGTGTACTTAACGGTCAGCGGGCTGTCCGAGGTCTTCTCGTAGTGCCCGAACTTCTCGTTGTGGACAATCTTGAGCGAGTTGTCCACGTAGTAGAAGCCCCAGTGGGTCGCGAGGCTGATCTTGGAGTTGATGTCCGTGTTGCCGTCTGCGGTGTTGGGGTTGAACGTGTTGACCGCGTTCACCTCGACAACAGTGGCGCTGCCGCCCTGCTTGGCAGCCGAGCCGCTCGACGAGGGTGACGTCGATCCGCCCTGGGTTGCGCAGGCGCTGAGGGCAAGCGCAGCAGCTGCCGCAATCCCCACCACCTTGGAAATACGCCCGAAACGCATTCCGCCTCCTTGTTCCATGAATGAAGTGCCGGTGATATCCGGCGGGACGGCCCTCCCCCGAGACACAGGGACGTGGCGCGCCTCACATGGCACACAGCCTACGCACAGTCCGGCGTCGGTGGCTACGAAAGCTCCGTTTCAGATTAAGGTTGTTATCGAGCTGCAACATATCTTTCAGATTAACCACGATCGAACACTCGTTGGACATCAGCGATTGGGATACCCCAATCGCTAGGCGCCTGAGATCATGCGCCCTACCCAGCGGTACGCCGCCGTCGTCAATCGCTCCGCCACGCCCGCCTGGCCGCGCGCGTCACCCGAACCAGTTTGCGATCGACCTCGCGAGGAGGGCCTTTTCGTGGCCGTCGAGGTCGGAGGAGGAGAGGGTGCACGAATAGTTCGTGCACTGGGGATTCGTCGGGATCCACCGGGGACCTTCGTCCGCGAGTGACGCCTCGTGTTCCCAGCTCACGGCGACCTGAGACCTGCACAGTGGACACGGAAGCGGACGATAACCCGTCGGAATAGTCGTCATCTGCGCCCCTGTTCACTCAACGGCGTACCCCGGTGCAAGCCGCTCAGGGCTCAGAATATCTCTGCATATTCAAGGTGACATAGGAGAACGCCCGGTCTACCTCGCCTTCCCGGGGGCCCTTGTCATCTGGTCTCTTCGAGGACTTGACCCTCCGTCGCACCACAGCGTTTACTCACGGCACCATCCGCTCTAGTAGTCAGAACACCTGTGAGGAGTCCGAACATGGACGTGGTCATCAGCGCCGTCTACAAGTACTGGCTAGGCCAGCAACGCGCGTCCACACAGCTGATCTCAGTGCCGCGCAGCAGGGTACTCGGACAGGCCGCCCTCACCGCGGTGTGGGGTTCACCTGCTTGGGTGCGGATCGCCGACGGACGGAGCTCGGCCTGGTATGGCGAGGCCCCGTTCGGCGGAGAATCCGTCCTTCGGGCAACCACCGATCTTGTGGTGCTTCAGGTCTGGGCGGACGAGGATGTCAAGGCAGCGGCGGTCGGCACGCTGTTCCTCTCATCTCCGTACAGCTCGCGCCTCAGCGAGATCGACGCGCCCGCGAAGCATTACTCCGACCTCGGCCCCGATCCCTTTCCCGCGGAACAGTCCAGCTGGGTCGGCTACAACTCCAACGGTGTCATCGCCGGGGTCCACTCCCTCGTCCGATACGAAGGCGCCGACCCCCTCCCGCGTGACGAGGTCGAGCGCGTCCTCCGCGGCTCCTCGAACGCTCGGGAGGAGCTGAGCTTTACGCCAGTAGAGCCGACCGAACTGCTCGCCACGGGACGAGTCCGGGTCGACCCTGCCACCCGCCGACTCGTCGTCGACTAACACGAGCGTCGGTTCACCCGCTAGTCGGAGCGGCGCGGCCGGTCCTGGCACGAAGGCTAAGGCTGCACCATCCGCTGGTCGGTGTTCGTGTAGCTGATCAAATCTGCCGTGGCCCCGACGAGGCCCATGGTGACCCTGAGGAGGCCGGGCGCGACATCGTCGAGCGGTGGAGGCGTGTCGGTGCCGAGCGCCAGACTGCGCCCGTTGGAGGTCGTGCCGGTGACCGACCCCAGGTAGACGCTGACGTGCCCGCTGAGCACCATCTTGTCCGCCGACGTGACGAGGCCGGGGCCGTTGGCGTGCCGCACGGTAAGGGTGAACCCGGTGATGGTGATCGAGTCGGCGGTGATCTTCAGGGCGCGTTGGCCGCTGCCGTCGGCGGTCGGCACGGTCACGATGCTGACCGAGCTGAGGCCCGTGAAGGACAGGCTCTGGGATCCCATCGAGGCCGGCGTCTTGGTGAAGACCGGTGTCCCGCTGTCCCGGGGCGCCGCCACCGGGGCGCTGGATGTCGGCTCGGGGGTCGTCGACCCCACGCCCGGGACCGCCGGGGCGGCGGGGCTGGTCCCGAGGCCCGGCAGCAGGGTGCCGGGGACGATGGGGAGCGGCCCGGGGGCGCCCGGTCCCGGGGTCGACGTGCCCGGCCCCGGCGCCGAGGGGCTCGGCGTCGAGGTGGGGCAGGAGTCCAGGAGCGGCACGCACAGCGCAGTCGGGGCGCTCTCGGGGGCTCGAGCGGCTCCGAGGGTGAAGGGCAGCGCGAGGACCGAGGCGGTCAGGACGGCGGCCACGGCGCGGATGCGGCGCACGTTCACTCCGCCCTCTTTCCTCGCTTGGCCCCCGGCGGGCCCATCCACGCGACGACCAGGACTCCGCCGGCCCCGGAGAGGAGCATGCCGATGATGAAGCCGCCCATGTTCACGCCGACGAGGGAGTAGATGGCCACCACGAGCGTGAGGATTCCGTAGAACACGTGGTGGGCCGGCATGGTGACCGACAGGACTCCCAGCAGCACCAGCGCGATCGGGATGACGGTGGCCTGGAGCCCTTCGATCCCGAGCTGGATGTGCAGGTGGCCGAGGTCGAGCTGCCCGGAGAAGAACATCTCCACCCCGCCGAGGCCGGCCAGCAGGCCGCCGACGAACGGCCGCCCGCGGCGCCAGCTGCGGAACCCGGCGGCCCGTCCGGGCGCCGCGGCGCTCCGGGACTGCACAGGCATGCCGTCCCCCGTGGTCGTCGACGCGCGGCTGCTCAGAAGCATCCCTGGGACCCGTCCGTCAGCTGCATGCTCATCCCGGTCAGGGTGAACACCGAGGCCTGCGTGCTCCAGGCTGTCTGCTGCAGATTCGTGATCGAGATGCTGCCGGAGTCCTGCGCGAAGTCGCCGGCGGAGCCCTTCGCCGCGGTGTTGACCGTCGAGGCGTCCACACCGATGCGGATGTTGCCGAAGGCCGCATCCCCCTTCAGCCCGGTCATCCCGATCTGCAGGTCAGAGGCCGAGGCGGGGTTGCCGCCGCCGCCGGCCTTGATGAGCACGCCCACCTTGCCCAGCGGAGTCTCCGTGACCACGGCCTGGCACAGGTCGGCGAGGGTGGCGCTCTTGATGTTGGCGATCGCCACGGGATGCTCCTTGCCTTCGGTGTCCTTGGCGACGCCGGCGTACTGGGAGAACCCGGTTCCGTTGAGCTGGGAGGCGCCGATCTGGAACTGGCTGCCGGACACGGCGAAGGAGACGGGCACCGCTCCCTCGGCGACGCCGCCCATCAGGAGTGAGGCGGCGAGGGCCGAGGGCACGGCGACGAGCATGATGCGGCCTGCGTGGGACGCGCGCATCCTGCGGACGCGCTGCGAGACGGGGAACTTCATTGATCCTCCTGAAACAGGGCCCGCCCCGAGCGGCGGGGACTCGGTCGAAGATACCGAGCCTGTTGACTGTTAGTCAATAGGGGTCCGGTGTGGCGTCCCGGCGATCAGTAGACTTTTTGCTGTGTCCGAACCGCAGCGCGCCCGCCTCAGCCCCCAGGACCGGAGGGCGCAGCTCATCGCGGTCGGAGTGAACTTCCTGACCGACCACGCGCTGGACGAGCTGACCATGGACGAGCTCGCCCGCCGGGCAGGCGTCTCGCGCCCGCTGGTGTTCCACTACTTTGAGACCCGGCAGGGCATGCACCGCGCGGTGGTCACGACGGCGCGGGACAGCCTGCTCGTCGCCAGCGTTCCCCGCCAAGACCTCGCGCCGCGCGAGCGGATCCGGGACACGCTGCTGAGGATCGCCGTGTTCGTGCAGGAGCACCGCGGAACTTTCTACTCGTTGGTCAGGGGCACTGCCAGCGGCGACCCCGCGGTGCGGAGGATCGTGGACGAGTCACGGGAGCTGAACGCCGAACGCCTGTCCGATTCCTTCATCGAGCTTGGCCTGGCAGACACCACGCTCCTGCGCATCGCCCTGCGGTCCTGGGTCGCGTTCGCCGAGGAGACCCTGATCAGCCTGGTGATCGAGCGGGAGACGAGCGCCGACGACGTCGTGCGGTTCCTTGAGGCCTCCCTGCACGGCATGGTGAACGCCGTGCGCGACCAGCGGCTCTGAGGCAAGCTCACCTGCATGACGTTGAGCGGTCTGACAGCCTTTCCGACGTCAAGGGTGACTCGGCGAACCCACTTGCCGCGAGCCCTCCGAGAACCCTTGGGGCGCTCACTTCTTCCCCTGACCTAGACGTTGAAGCGGAACTCCACCACGTCGCCGTCAGCCATCACGTAGTCCTTGCCCTCGATCCGGACCTTGCCGCGGGACTTCGCCTCGCTCATCGAGCCCGCGTCGACGAGGTCCCCGAAGTGGACCACCTCGGCCTTGATGAAGCCTCGCTGGAAGTCGGTGTGGATCACGCCGGCGGCCTGAGGCGCGGTGTCGCCGCGATGGATCGTCCACGCCCGGGTCTCCTTCGGGCCCGCCGTCAGGTAGGTCTGGAGCCCCAGGGTGTGGAAGCCGACGCGCGCCAACTGGTCGAGGCCTGACTCGTCCTGGCCGTTCATCTCGAGCATCTCGCGGGCCTCCTCCTCGGAGAGCTCCACGAGATCGGCCTCGAGCTTGGCGTCGAGGAAGATGCAGTCGGCGGGGGCCACGAGGGCACGCAGCTCGTCCTGCTTCGCGGGGTCGCCGAGCACGCCCTCGTCGGCGTTGAACACGTAGATGAACGGCTTGGACGTGAGGAGGTTGAGCTCCTTGAGGGCCGCCATGTCGAGCTTCTCGGCGGCCGCAATGATCGTCACGCCGCGCTCGAGGACCTTCTGTGCGGCCTGCATGGCAGCGAGCTCGGCGGCGTCCCGCTTCTTGTTCTTGACCTCTTTTTCGACGCGCGGAAGCGCCTTCTCGATGGTCTGGAGGTCGGCGAGGATGAGCTCGGTGTGGATCGTCTCGATGTCCGAGCGCGGATCGACGCGACCGTCGACGTGCACGACGTCCGGATCGTCGAAGACGCGGACCACCTGGGCGATGGCCTGGGCCTCGCGGATGTTGGCAAGGAACTGGTTGCCGAGGCCCTCGCCCTCGGACGCCCCCTTGACGATGCCGGCAATGTCCACGAAGGAGACGGTCGCCGGCAGGATGCGCTCGGAGCCGAAGATCTTGGCGAGCTGCGCAAGGCGCGGATCGGGAAGGCTCACGACGCCGACGTTCGGCTCGATCGTGGCGAACGGATAGTTCGCCGCAAGGACCTGGTTGCGCGTCAGCGCATTGAAGAGCGTCGACTTTCCGACGTTGGGAAGGCCGACGATGCCGATAGTGAGAGCCACGGTCATCCATCATACCGGGGGCCCATCGCCGAAAATGTCGGACCCCCGTGCCAAGGTGGTCGCATGGACGGAACACAGACTCTCGTGACGGTGCTCGTCGCCCTCCTCGCCCTCCTCATCGGCGCCGTGGCCGGCTACGCGTTGGCCCGTCGCCGCGCGGCGAACGACGGCGCCGCCCACCCCGCGCTGCAGGCACGCCTCGCCCAGACCGAGGCTCAGCTCGCTGCCGCGACGGCCGAGCGCGAGCTGCTCGCGCGCCAGAATCTCGCGCTGACGAGCCTCGACGAGCAGGAGAACACGGTCCTCCAGGCGCTCGCCCCGGTCGCGGAGAAGCTCAACGCCGTCCAGCGCCAGGTCACGATGCTCGAGCGGGATCGCGTCGAGCAGTACGGCCAGCTCGCGCAACAGCTGCAGACCGCCCAGGAGTCCGACGCGGCCCTGCTCCGCAGCGCGCACGCGCTCACGGCTGCCCTCGCGAACAACTCGTCGCGGGGAACGTGGGGCGAGGTCCAGCTGCGGCGGGTCGTCGAGGCGGCGGGCATGCTCAACCGCGTGGACTTCAGCGAGCAGGTCTCGGCGGTGGGCGAGGGCGGCGGCGTCCGTCCCGACCTCGTGGTGCACCTGCCCGGGGGCAAGCAGCTCGTGGTCGACGCGAAGGTCCCCCTCGGGGCCTACCTCAGGGCCCAGGAGCTGGCCCAGGACCTGAGCACTCACGCGGCCGAGGCGCGCGCTCGGCACCTCGCGGACCACGCGAGGGCGCTTCGCGCCCATATCGACGCCCTGGGCTCGAAGCGCTACTGGGAGTCGATGGGCGCAAGCCCCGAGCTCGTCGTGTGCTTCCTCCCCGCGGAGTCCTTCCTCGCGGCCGCCCTCACGGAGGACGCGGGGCTCCTCGACTACGCGTTCACTCGGAACGTCGCGCTCGCATCGCCCGCGACGCTCATCGCACTGCTCAAGGGTGTCGCGTTCGGCTGGCGGCAAGAGCTGCTTACGGATAACGCGCGGGAGCTCTTTGAGCTCTCGCAGCAGCTTTACGGGCGCCTCGGCACCATGGGCGGCCACGTCTCGAAGCTCGGGTCCTCGCTCAAGGCCTCGGTCGAGCGCTACAACGCGTTCGTGGGTGCCCTCGAATCGCGGGTGCTTCCGACTGCTCGCCGGATCAGCGCCCTCGACCCTGGCGCACCCGAGACGCTGCCCGAGACTCCCCCTGTGTCGAGCACGCCGCGCGTGCTAAGCGCGAGCGAGCTCCTCGACGAGCAGCAGCTACGCGACAACGGCCTCGCGATCGGCGCCTCCGACGCGGAGATTCGGAGGGTCGGCTAGCCCTTGGGACGCTGGCCGCGGCCACCGAGGCCGCGGCTTCCGTCGCCCGCCTCTTTGAGCGTGGCGCGCAGCTCCTTGGGAAGCGAGAAGAGGATATCCTCCTCGGCCGTGACCACCTCGTCGACCTCGGCGTAGCCGTAGTCTGACGCGAGGCGGAGCACGTCCTGCACGAGGACCTCCGGCACGGAGGCACCGGACGTCACGCCGATCGTCGCGACGCCCTCGAACCACGATTCGTCGACCTCGTTCGCGAAGTCCACCCGGTACGCCTTCTTGGCGCCGTATTCGAGGGCCACCTCAACGAGGCGAACGGAGTTGGATGAGTTTGCCGAGCCCACCACGATCACGAGGTCGGCCTGCGGCGCGATCTTCTTGATCGCCGCCTGCCGGTTCGAAGTGGCGTAGCAGATGTCGTCGCTCGGCGGATCCTGCAGGTTGGGGAACCGCTCGCGCAGCCGCCGAACGGTCTCCATCGTCTCGTCCACCGAGAGCGTGGTCTGCGAGAGCCAAATGAGCTTGTCGGGGTCGCGCACCTCAATCGTGTCCGCTTCCTCGGGCGAGTTCACCACCTGGGTGTGCTCAGGCGCCTCGCCGTACGTGCCCTCGACCTCCTCGTGGCCCACGTGTCCGATGAGGAGGATCTCGAAGTCGTCCTTCGCGAAGCGCACGGCCTCGCGGTGCACCTTCGTGACGAGCGGGCACGTCGCGTCGATCGTGCGGAGCCCGCGATCCTCCGCCGAGCGCACCACCGCGGGGCTCACGCCGTGGGCGGAGAACACCACAAGGGCTCCCTCGGGAACCTCATCGGTCTCGTCCACGAAGATCGCGCCGCGCTCCTCGAGCGTCTCGACCACGTGGCGGTTGTGCACGATCTGCTTGCGGACATAGACCGGCGGGCCGTAGTGCTCGAGCGCCTTCTCGACCGCGATGACGGCGCGGTCCACCCCGGCACAGTAGCCGCGTGGCGCGGCGAGAAGCACGCGCTTGCCGCCGGCCACGGGAGCCGCACCGGCCACGTCCTCGGGAGACCGGCGGCGGCGCGGAACCGCGGGCATAGACAGGGACACGGAAGCGGACGTCATGATTCCATGCTAGCGACTAGGTCTCGCGAGTCCGTCCGGCGCCGTCGGATGCGGCCCGCTGCGCCGACCACCGCCCCGACCACAAGGAACGCCGCACCGGCGACCGCCACGCCGCCAATCCAGGGTTGGAAGCTCGCGGCTGCCAGCTCGGCGGCGCGCGCGCCGAACGTCGATGACATCGAGCCGCTGCTCCCGAGGGCCGAGCCGACTGCGGGGACGAGCCCGGTGGTCAACTCGTCCGCGGCGGCAACGACGAGGAGCCCCAGACCCGCCCACGCGAGGGCAACGCCTCGGTGGCGCGCAGCGAGCAATCCGAGTGCGAGGGCGAGGACCGCGCCGAGCGAGAGCGGCTGCGCAAGCCCGGAGAGGTCTTGGGCCCCCGTGACCCACGATCTCTGCTGCGCCGTGCCGACCTGCACAACAAGCGAGGAGGGCACGGGGAGCGTCACACCGATGGCCCCGCCGAGCTTCGACACGAGGAGCGCCGCCACCGGCCGAAGCTGGAGCTCGAACGCGTTCGCGGAGGCCGTGCCCGGCGTGAAGTTGAGCTGATGGCTTGCACGGAGGGTGTCCGTCCACGCCTGCGGGAAGCCCGGATCGGAGACGAGCCCTTGGGCAAGGCCCTCAATGGCCTTCTGCGCGACCGGACGCGCGACGGCCGGGATCCCGGAGTTCGCGAGCACGGCCGTGTCGAGATTCGACACGAGCGCCGACTGGAGATCGGCGTCGCGCGCCATCGGATCGAGCAGCCGGACGAATCCGGCCTCGTCGGCCACGTTCTGCTGGAGCCAGAGCGCGGGGGCCGCGACGGCGGCGAGGACGACGGCGAGCAGCACGGAGAGTGCGGAGACAAAAGTACGCATGGCTTCCCGGGGTCGGCGGCAACGCACCTATCGTAGTGCGCCGAGCCCGCCGCCCCTCAGAGTGTCGGCGGGCCGTGATACATGTGGGACATGAGCCAGGATGCCGGGGAGGGGGACGCGATGCCCGAATCAGCCGAGCGAGTCGACGTCGGCGGGATGGGGAGCGGGCAGCTCGACGCGGCCACCGACGATACCTCCGGCGGGTCCGAGGAGCGCCGCTCGCTCCCCGAGCGCGCTGCAGACACGACGCCGGACAATCCGTGGCCGCTCGCCCTGCTCTCGCGCAAGCTCAAGGAGCACATCGACAAGTCGCCCCAGGTCTGGATCGAGGGCCAGGTGATCGAGCTCAATCGCCGCGGCTCCAACGCTTTCCTCACCCTTCGGGACGTGGAGGCCGAGATCTCGCTCTCTGGGTCCGCGTGGAGCCAGGTCATGGCCCGGCTCAAGGATCCCCTCGAGCGTGGTTCCCGCGTCGTTGCACTCGTCAAGCCGGAGATGTGGCTCAAGACCGGGCGCCTCAACATGCAGGTCCGGGACATCCGGCCGGTCGGGCTCGGCGACCTGCTGGCCCGCATCGAGCGTCTGAGGCAGGCCCTCGGCGCCGAGGGTCTGTTCGCCGAGTCGCGCAAGAAACGCCTTCCGCTGCTGCCTCATCGCATCGGTCTTGTGACGGGCCGCGACTCGGACGCGAAGAAGGACGTCCTGCGGAACGCCGCGCTGCGATGGCCCGCTGTCCACTTCGAGATCCGCGAGGTCACGGTTCAGGGCGCGAGCGCGGTGGCCGAGGTCGTCCGCGCGCTGCGGGAGCTCGACGCGATGGCCGAGGTCGACGTCATCGTGATCGCCCGTGGCGGCGGCTCGCTCGAGGATCTGCTTCCGTTCAGCGACGAGCGCCTTGTCCGGGCGGTATCCGAAGCCCAGACGCCGATCGTGAGCGCGATCGGGCACGAGGCCGACCGCCCGATCCTCGATGACGTCGCAGACCTGAGGGCGTCGACGCCAACCGACGCAGCGAAACGCATCGTTCCAGAGGTGTCCGAGGAGCTTGCCCGCGTGCGGCAGGCCCGCGAGCGGCTCGAACGCCAGATCGAGCTGCACGTGTCCCGCGAGCTGCAGCAGCTCGCGCTCTTGCGCAGCCGCCCCGTACTCGCGCGCCCCGAGCGCATGCTCGAGGTGCGGCACGAGGACCTCGAGCGGCTCCTCGCGCGCGCCCACCACGCCGTCAGCGGCGCGATCATGCGGGGTCACGACGCGGTCCGCCACCTGCGCGCCCAGGTCCGCGCCCTCTCGCCCCAGCAGACGCTCGACCGGGGCTACTCGGTGGTGCAGCTGCTCGACGGGCCAGCCGCCGCCGTCGTCCGCTCCCCCGACGACGCGCCGCACGGCACACCGCTCAGGGTCCGGCTCGCGCGCGGCGCCCTCGCCGCGCGCTCGGAGGGCCCACTCCCCCTGCCCGGGAACCATCCGGCCTCGACTGAGACGCTATCCGCACAGGAAGGAACGGCCCATGGCTGACACCCAGAAAGACGAGTTCGCCGAGCTGAGCTACGAAGAGGCGCGCGAACAGCTCGTCGCGGTCGTCGCGAAGCTCGAGGCCGGCGGGGTGAGCCTCGAAGAGTCGCTCGCTCTGTGGGAGCGCGGAGAGGCCCTCGCCCAGCGCTGCGAGGAATGGCTCGACGGCGCTCGCCGACGGCTCGACGCCGCGCGCCGCGAACCCGCCGCGGGAGGGGACGCGGCCGGGGCCAACGCCTAGCCGTCGCACGGGGGTCAGGTCGCGGCGAGCCGCCGCTTCTCCTCCTCGATGTCGAACGCGGCGTCGGGCCACTGCGGGTCCATGCGCTCGAGTGCCGCGACGAGCAGCTCCTGGACGACCATGCGGGAATACCACTTGTTGTCAGCGGGCACGACGTACCACGGCGCAGAGGCGGCACTCGTCCGCTCGATCGCCATCTGGTACGCGTCCATGTAGTCGTCCCAGTACTTCCGCTCCGCGAGGTCGCCCGGTGTGTACTTCCAGTACTTCGTGGGGTCGTCGAGCCGCGAGGCGAGCCGCCGCTTCTGCTCGTCCCTGCCGATGTGCAGCATGACCTTGAGGATGCGGGTCCCGCCCTCGTGGAGCCGTCGCTCGAAGTCCTGGATCGCGGAATACCGCCTCTCGAGCTCGGCCTCGTCAGCCCACCCGTGCACCCGGTGGATGAGGACGTCCTCGTAGTGCGAGCGGTCGAAGCAGCCGAGCATTCCCGGGCGAGGAAGCTCCTTCTCGATGCGCCACAGGAAGTCGTGGCCCTTTTCCTCCTCGGTCGGCGCGCGGAACGCCGCGAGCTGCACGCCCTGGACGTCCACCGCTCCGACGACGTGGCTCACCATCCCGCCCTTGCCAGCCGTGTCCATCCCTTGGAGCACGAGGAGCAGCGAGCGATGGCCCCCGGAGCGGCCTTCGGCGAAGAGCCGCTCCTGCAGATCGGCGAGGTGGGGATCCCGCTTGGCGAGGATCTCCTCGCCAAGCGCCTTGTCGCCGGAGAATCCGGGCGTCGACCCGGGGTCGACGGCGGCGAGGGAGAATCCGGGCCCGACGACGAGGAAGTCCTCGGGCGCGTCCGTGAAGCCGTGGCCAGCCTTGCGCTTGGACATCGCCTCTCTCCGAGTCAGGTCCCGGAATCAGTTCCCGGCGTAGCGCGACAGGAACTCGCCCATACGCCCGAGCGCTTCCTCGATGTCGGCCACGGCAGGGAGCGTGACCATGCGGAAGTGGTCCGGGGCGATCCAGTTGAACGCGCGGCCGTGCGAGAGGAGGATCTTCTGGTCGCGCAGGAGATCCAGGACGAAGCGCTCGTCGTCCCGGATGCGGTAGACCTCGGGATCGAGGCGCGGGAAGAGGTACAGGGCTCCCTTGGCCTGGCGCGTCGAGACGCCGGGCATCGCGTTGAGCATCTCGTAGGCCTTGTTGCGCTGCTCGAGCAACCGCCCGCCCGGGAGGATGAGGTCCTTGATGCTCTGATAGCCACCGAGCGCGGTCTGGATGGCGTGCTGCGCGGGGACGTTCGCGCACAGGCGCATGTTCGCGAGCAGATTGATGCCCTCGAGATAGTCGGCCGCGGCCTTCTTCGGGCCCGAGATCGCCATCCAGCCGGCGCGGTAGCCGCACACGCGGTAAGCCTTCGAGAGCCCGCTGAACGTGAGGCACAGGACGTCCTCGTCCGTGAGCGACGCCATGTTCGTGTGAGTCAGCCCGTCGTACAGGATCTTCTCGTAGATCTCGTCCGCGAAGATGATGAGGCCGTGCTGCTCAGCGAGCGCGACGATCCGGCGCAGCGTCGAGTCGGAGTACACCGCACCCGTCGGGTTGTTCGGGTTGATGACCACGATGCCCTTGGTGCGCGGCGTGATCTTCGCTTCGAGGTCTTCGAGGTCCGGCTCCCAGTCCGCCTCCTCGACGCACGTGTAGTGCACGGCCCGGCCGCCCGCGAGCGAGACGGACGCCGTCCACAGGGGGTAATCGGGGGTGGGCACGAGGATCTCGTCGCCCTGCTCGAGGAGAGCCATGAGCGACATCGTGATGAGCTCGCTCACGCCGTTGCCGAGGTAGACGTCGTCAACGCCGATGTTCTGGATGCCGCGCGTCTGGTAGTACTGCGAAACCGCGGTGCGCGCGGAGAAGATGCCGCGGGAGTCGCTGTAGCCCTGGGCGTGCGGCAGGTGACGGATCATGTCGACGAGGATCGCGTCCGGCGCCTCGAAGCCGAACGGGGCCGGGTTGCCGATGTTGAGCTTGAGGATCTTGTGGCCCTCGGCCTCCATCTGCTGTGCAGCCTCCAAGATCGGTCCCCGGATGTCGTAGAGGACGTTATGAAGCTTGGAAGACTGCTTGAATTCGGCCATTAACCAAGAATGCCACAGGGTGTGGGCGGGTCATCCTGAGATCCCGCTCACACCCTGTGTGACGCATCCGTGCCGTGCGGGTCCGCTACGAGGCGAGGCCCTTGTCCTTGAGCCAAGCCTTCGCGGCATCGGCCGGGCTCTGCTTCTGGTTGCCGCTCACGGCCCGGTTGAGGTTGATGAGATCGGTCGTGGTGAGCTTCGCGGAGACGGCGTTGAGAGCCTTCTTCGCGGCGTCGGAAAGGTTCGCCGTGTTCGCGAGCGGGACGACCTGCTGCGCGATGAAGTTGTTCTTCGGGTCATCGAGCACCACGAGGTCGTTGTCCGGGATCGAGGGGGTCGTGGTGTAGATGTCGGCCACCTGGATCTCGTTCTGCAGGAGGGCCTTGAGCGTCACGGGCCCGCCGCCGTCGCTGAACGACTGGAACTGCTTGGGGACACAGTTGTACTTGTCCTTGAGCCCCGGCAGGCCGTAGGCGCGCTGCTGGAACGTGGCCGGGGCGCCGATCACGAGGTCACCGCAGACCTTGGACATGTCCGCGATGCTCGAGAGCGAGTACTTCGTCGCGGTGGCCTTCGTGACGACCATCGCGTCCTTGTCCTCGGCCTTGGCCGGGTCGAGAATCGCGAGGCCCTTCGGGAGCTTGTTCGGCAGGGCGCCCGCGATGTCCGAGGCAGAAACCTGGGTGGCCTTCTGGTCGAGGAACAGGAGGAGGTTGCCCGTGTAGTCGGGGACGACGTCGACCGAGCCGTCCTGAACCGCCTTGTAGTAGACCTCGCGGGCGCCGATATTGGGCTTCGTAGTGGCTTGGACGCCGGCCGCGTTGAGCGCCCCGGCGTAGAGCTCGGCGACGATCTGGCTCTCCGTGAAGTCGGCCGAGCCGATCACGAGGGCCTTGTTGGATCCGGAGCTCGCCGAGCCCCCGCCCGTGCTGAGCGGATTGGACGAGCCTCCGCACGCGCTCAGAGCGAGACTGAGTCCGAGCCCGGCGACGAGCGCGGTAACCGCCCGTCGACGCGGAATCGAGGGGAAGTGACTGGTCATGACATTCCTTCCTGTGCGACCGCCTCGGGAGCGGGGAGCTTCCGAGCGGAGGACGAGCGGGGACCGAACAGGCGCAGGAGCGCGCCCAGAACCAGGTCCGTGACGACCGCGAGCGCCGCGACGAGCACGGAGCCCCCGAGCATCTGGGGGTAATCGGAGAGGGAGAGCCCGTCGAAGATGTAGCGGCCGAGCCCGCCGAGGTTCGTGTACGCGACGACGGTCGCGGTCGCGATGACCTGCAGCACGGCGGCGCGGACGCCGCCGAAGATGACGGGCACGGCGTTGGGGAGTTCGACGGCGAAGAGCACCTGGTGCTCGCGCATCCCCTGGGCGCGGGCCGCGTCGACGACCACGGGGTCCACGGCGGCGATGCCTGCGTAGGTCCCGGCGAGGATGGGCGGGACCGTGAGGATCACGAGCGCCCAGATCGGCGGCATGAGGCCGATCCCGGCGAGCAGCACGAACAGGACGAGCAGCCCGAGCGTCGGCACCGCGCGGAGCGCCCCGGCGAGCGCGACGACGACGACCCGGCCGCGGCCCGTGTGGCCCACGTAGGCGCCGATCGGCAGGGCGATGGCGGCGGCGATGACCACCGTGAGGAGCGTGTAGAAGATGTGCTCGCCGAGCCGCGTCGGGATCCCGGCGTAACCCGACCAGTTGGCGGGGTCCGTGAGCCACGCCCACGTGAGTTCGATGAGGCTCATGCGCGCGCCGCCTTCCGGGGCCCGGCGCCCGCCGCGAGGCGGGCCCACGGCGAGAGGAATCGGCCCACGAGCACGAGCGCGAGGTCCATGACGAGCGCGAGGACGAGGATCGCGACGAGCCCCACGACGATCTCCGTCACGAAGTCCCGCTGGAGCCCCTCGGTGAACAAGATCCCGAGGTTGGGCATGCCCACGAGCGCCGCGACGCTCACGAGCGAGATGTTGCTCACCGAGATCGCCCGCAGGCCCGCAATGAGGACCGGAAGCGAGAGGGGCAGATCGACCTGGAAGTACCGGGTGACGGGCGTGTGCCCGAGCGCCTGCGCGGCCAGGCTCAGCTCTCCGTCCACTGAGTCGAGGGCGTCGAGGGCCGAGCGGACCAGGAGCGCGACCGCGTACACGGTCAGGGCCACGATGACGTTGATCGGGTCGAGGATCCTCGTTCCGAGGACCACGGGAAGGATGATGAAGAGCGCGAGCGAGGGCACCGTGTACAGGATCGAGCTCCCGGTCAGGAGCACGGTGCGCCACGCAGGGTGGCGCCGCACGAGCTGCGCGAGCGGGAGGCTGATGACGAGCCCGAGCGCCAGCGGAACCACGGCGAGGATGAGGTGCTGGCCACCCAGCGAGAGGATCCGGCCGAGGTTCTCGATCGCCCACTCCATCAGCCGGCCTCTTCCTCCGCCTCGGCCGCGGCGCCGCGCGAGGCTCGCTCGCGCTGGGCCTGGGCGCGGCGTCGGTCCGCCTGGGCGATGACCGCGGTGGCGCCGACCGTACCGAGGTAACGGCCGTCGTCGTCCACGACCACGCCCCGCCCGGAAGGCGAGGACAGCGCCGCGTCGAGCGCCGTGCGCAAGGAGCCGCCCGCCCGGTGGAGGGATCCGCCGCTCATGAGCGAGCCAGGGGCGTTCGGGGAGGCCCACCCCGCGGGGCGCTGGTCGCCGTCGACCACCACGGCCCACTCCTCGAGCCGCACCGAACCCAGCTCCGCGCGCCCGACGCTCGCCGCGCCGTCGACTGCGAGCCCAGCGTCGTCGAAGAAGCCCAGATGCCGGAAGCCGCGATCGCGGCCCACGAAGCCCGCCACGAAGTCATCGGCCGGAGCCCGCAGTAGCTCCTCCGGCCCGGCCACCTGCGCGAGGCGGCCGCCCACGGCGAACACCGCGATGCGGTCCCCGAGCAGCACAGCCTCGTCGATATCGTGCGTGACGAACACGATCGTCTTGCCGAGGTCCCGCTGGAGCCGCAGGAGCTCTTGCTGGAGTTCGTGCCGCACCACGGGGTCGACGGCGCTGAACGGCTCGTCCATGAGGAGCACCGGTGGGTCCGCGGCGAGCGCGCGCGCCACACCGACACGCTGCTGCTGGCCGCCCGAGAGCTGGGCGGGAAACCGCGAGGCGAGCGCCTGCGGAAGGCCGACGACGTCGAGCAGCTCCCGCGCGCGGGCCCTCGCCCGGCCGCGCGGCACCCCGTTCAGGCGCGGGACCGTAGCGATGTTGTCCACGACCGTGCGGTGCGGCATGAGCCCCGCGGCCTGCATGACGTAGCCCATCGAGCGCCGCAGCTTCGCGGCCGGAAGCGCCGCGGCGTCCTGGCCGTCCACCGTGATGGTCCCGGACGTCGGCTCGACCATCCGGTTGACCATGCGCAGCGACGTCGTCTTCCCACAGCCCGAAGGCCCCACGAAGACCGTGATCTGACCCTTCGGCACGCTCAGGCTCAGACGGTCGACGGCGGTCGTCCCACCGTAGACCTTGCTCACTTCGCGAAACTCGATCATCGCTTCGGTCACGCTGAACCTCGCTGGGGGCAGGCCTGTACTGCTCTGGCTCTGCCGAGCCTACCAGCGATGCCTGACACCGGAACGGGATGGATGCTCTCTGCTTTTCCGGGCCCCACCTGCGAAGACGTCATCGACCCCGCGCGGCGAGATCGATCGTGCCGAACACCGGATCGCGGTCCAGCACGCGAACGTCTTCGATGCCGAGCTCGGCGAGCGCGGCGCGGAACCCGTCCTGGAGCCTGCCCACATTCATGCCGAGTCCGCTGCCAAGGATCACCGGACCGTCGATCCCGAGCTGCCGGGCGACTTGGGCGGCCATTTTCGCAAGGTCGTGCGCCGCGGATTCGAGCATGAAGCCGGCGCCCGCGTGGCCAGCGTCCGCCGCCTCGACGACGACGCGCGCCTGCTGCGCCCAGTAGCGGCGGCCCGTCGCGGGAGCGTGGAAGTGCGCGATGAGCTCGTTGGGAGCCGAGAGCCCCGTGCTCGTCAGGAGCGCTTCGGTGAGCGCGTCCGGCTCGAGGCCGAGGTTCATGCGGTGGAGGCTGTACCGGACGGCCTCGCGCGCGAGCCAATAGCCGCTCCCCTCGTCTCCGAGCAGATAGCCCCAGCCGCCCGCCCGAGCCTCCTCGCCGTCGTCGTTCGTTCCCCACGCAGCGGAACCCGTCCCGGCGATGACCGCGACGCCCGTCTGGGCGTGGCCCGCCGCGAGGAGAAGCCGCGAGTCGTGGACCACGGTGATCTCAGCGCTCGGCGCGTGCGGGCGAATGAGCGCGGCGAGGGCGTCGGCGTCGGCCTCGGTGTCGATCCCGCCCGAGCCCACGAACACGCGGGTCGCGTCCCCGCCGTCGAGCGCGCCGAAGAGCTCGGCGAGATGCGCCGCCGCCTGCTCGGGCGTGACGTTCTGAACGTTGGCGCTTCCAGCTTCGCGATCGGCCACCACCTCGCCGTCGACGACCTTGATGCCCCGCGTCTTGGTGCCCCCGATGTCGAGGCCGATCATGGCCCCGACCGGGGCGCTCGCTGTGTTCACCCGCACAGCCTACTGGCCGGACCCCGCGGCTGGCCGCCTTGAGTGCTGGCCCCGCGGCTGGCGGCCTAGAGTACTGGGCATGGACACTGGCCTGCCTCGGGAACTGTTCGGCAACGGCGTCGTCGCGGCGCCCATGGCGGGCGGGCCGAGCCGTGCGCAGTTGGCGCTTGCGGCGAGCGGGGCCGGGGGCCTCGGCTTCCTCGCCGGGGGCTACAAGTCGCCTGACGCGTTTTCGGCGGAGGTGCTCTCGGTCCTCGGGACGGCGCTGCCTTTCGGCGTGAACCTGTTCGTGCCCGGCGGCGAACCCGCGGATCGCGCGGCCGTCCTCGCGTATCGCGAGCGGCTGCGGCCGGTCGCCGAGCGGCTCCGTGCCGACCTCCCCGAGCCGCGCTGGGCGGACGACGACGGGTACCCCGCCAAGCTCGATTTCCTCCTCGCCCACACGCCGCCCGTGGTCTCCTTCACGTTCGCGCTTCCCCCGGCGGACGATGTCGCGCGCCTCCGGGCCGCAGGCGCCTTCGTCGTGCAGACCGTGACCGGGCCGCGCGAGGCGCGCGCGGCCGCCGAGCTCGGCGTCAATGGGCTTGTGGTGCAGCACCCCGACGCCGGAGGGCACTCTGGGGCGTTCCTCCCGGAGCCCGCGCGCGCCGGGTGGACGCTCGGCGAGCTCGTCGCGGTGGTGCGCCACGCCGTCGGCCTTCCCCTCATCGCGGCGGGCGGCATCGGCACTCCGGCGGGCGCTGACGCCGCGCGGGCGGCGGGGGCCGCGGCGATCCAGCTCGGCACTGCGTTCCTGCGCACCCCCGAGGCCGGCACGAACGCGACGCACCGGGCGGCGCTGGGAGACTCCATGTTTGACCGGACCGCCCGGACGCGCGCCTTCTCCGGGAAGGTCGCCCGGGGCCTCGAGAACGCGTTCATGCGCGAGTTCGCCGACGCGCCGGAGGGCTACCCGGCGGTGCACTACCTCACGGCACCGCTTCGCGCGGCGGCCGTCAAGGCCGGGGATCCGCACGGGACCAACCTCTGGGCTGGGACAGGCTGGCGGGACGCGCGCGAGGAGCCGGCGGCCGCCGTCGTCGCCCGCTTCGCGGGGTGACCTGAGACCCCGCAACCCACCGGACGGGACCCCGCAACCCACCGGACGGGACCCCACAACCCACCGGACGGGACCCCACAACCCACCGGACGGGACCCCGCAACCCACCGGACGGGACCCCACAACCCACCGGACGGGACCCCACAACCCACCGGACGGGACCCCACAACCCACCGGACGGGACCCCACAACCCACCGGACGGGACCCCACAACGTTGAGGGGTCCCGTCCCACCGCTTGAGGGGTCCCGTGCCCCATCAGATGCCGAAGGCGTCGAGGAGGGCGTCGGGCGGCTCAGCCAGGACGTACTCGCGGAAGAGGCGCACCTGCTGGGGTTCGCCGACGATCTTGGGCCACACAAGCCCGATTTCGCGCACGGCGTCCGTGTCCTCGAGCACGACCTCGACCCACCCGAGCTCGCGCGCGTGCACGGCCGAATGCGTGGCCCGCGAGGGCGGAACGAGCGCGACCCCGAGGCCCGCGCTCACGAGCCCGAGCAGCGTGCGCGAGTCCTGCCCCTGGAACGCGATGTCGGGCCGCACACCCGCCTCGCGGAACAGCCGGTCCATGATGCTGCGCATGCCGTAGCCGCGCTCAAGGACCACGAACGGCTCCTCGGCCGCGTCTGCGAAGCGCACGGAGCGGTGGCCAGCGAGCCGATGCCCCGCTGGCACGGCGAGGCGGAGAGGCTAGACCGAAAGAGTCGCGGAGTCCAGCTGGCGGCCGGGCTGGGGCACTGGCGAGACGATGCTGAGGTCCACGTCCCCCGCCGTGAGGACGTCGAGGCACCGCTGCCTGGACCCCTGGATGAGATCGAAACGCACCTCGGGGTGCGCGCGACGGAACCCGCGAATGAGGGCTGGGACGGCGGCCTCGCCGAACGTCATCTGGAAGCTCAGGCGCACGACGCCGCGCGCCTCCTGCCGCCGCTCGTGCAGCTCATCGAGGGCGAGCTGGAGGTCCTGGAGCGCGCCCCGAACCGCGGGCAGGAGCTGCTCCGCGGCCGGTGTCAGGCGGATGCCGCGCCCCTCCTTCCGCACGAGCTCGGTACCGACGATCGCGGCGGCCCGCGCGAGCGCGCGGCTCACCGTGGGCTGCGGCACCCCGAGGAGATCGGCCGCGGCGGTCACGTGTCGGGTCCGCCCCACGGCGTCGAGCACGGGCAGGAGGGGCAGGAGCCGCCCGAGCTCCCCGTGCAGCGCCTGGACGCGACCCTGGTCCATCCCCGCGGCTCCGTCCACGACACCCTCTCATACAGATTCGCTATATGTTTCGAATCATAATGTATTGGACGCATAGATTTCCGGCTCCTACCGTGGTTTCGTGACCACCGCCGCAGCACCCGTTCCCTCCCCCACCGTCACCGAACCGTGGACGGGCCATGCCAAGGGGAGCGCCGGCTACCGCCGGCTCCTTGCGGCGCTCGCGTTCGCCGGGGTCGCGACGTTCGCGCAGCTGTACTCGACTCAGGCGCTCCTCCCCGGCCTCGCCGCGGACCTCCGCGTCGACGCAGCCCAGGCGGCCCTCACGGTCTCGCTCGCGACGCTGGGCCTCGCCCTCGCGGTCCTCCCGTGGTCGTTCGTCGCGGATCGCATCGGCCGTGTCCCGGCCATGACGGTGGGCGTGGCTGGCGCGACGGTCCTCGGCCTCCTCGCGCCGTTCGCGCCCGGCATCGGCGCGCTGCTCGCCCTGCGCTGCCTCGAGGGCGTGGCGCTCGGCGCGGTCCCCGCGCTCGCCGTCGCGTACCTCACGGAGGAGGTCAGCACACCGCACGCGGCCCTCGCCGCCGGAACGTACGTGGCGGGGACCACGCTCGGGGGGCTCCTCGGCCGCCTCGTCGCGGGTCCGCTTTCCGATGTGTGGGGCTGGCGAGCCGCCATCCTTGCCGTCTCGGTGCTCGGGGCCATCGCGGCCGCGGCGTTCGTGGCGCTCGCCCCGAGGCAGCACGGTTTCGTGCCGCTGCGGGCCACGGACGACGGCGCCCGGCTCGGTCTGCGTCTTAGCGTCACCGACGCGGCGCGACTGCTCGGTGCCCAGCTCCGCAACCGCCGCCTCCTCGCGCTGTATTTCCAGGCGTTCACGCTCATGGGCGGCTTCGTGGCGATCTACAACTTCTTGGGCTTCCGGCTCGAACTGCCGCCGTTTGCGCTCCCCGCGGCCGTCACGAGCCTGCTCTTCCTCGCGTACCTTTCGGGGACGTTCTCCTCGGGCTTCGCCGCACGGCTCAGCCAGCGATTCGGTCGCGGACGTGTCGTGGTGGCGAGCATGGCGCTCATGGCGGCGGGAGCGCTGCTCACGGTCGTCGACTGGCTGCCCGCGATCCTCGTGGGGCTCGTGGCGCTCACCGCAGGGTTCTTCGCCGCGCACGGCCTCGGCTCGGGCTGGACCGGCGCGCTCGCGACCACGGGCCGCGCCCAGGCCGCCGCGCTCTACAACCTTGGCTACTACGCCGGCTCGAGCCTCGTCGGCTGGCTCGGCGGGATGGTCTTCCAGTCCTTCGGCTGGGGATGGCTCGCGGCCGGGGTCGCGGCGCTTGCCCTCGCCACGGCGGCCGTCGCCGCCGTCGTCCATCCTGCGTCGGACCCCGCCCGGGCGACCGGGGCCGCCTCCTCCGCCCGGTAGGATGGGCAGGCCGCCCGTCAGACCCGTAGGAGGGAGTCGCCGTGGCCATGGCCGAACCGCTCGACGACGTTGACCGCCGCATCCTCGCCGCTCTCGTCGAGGACGCCCGCATCACCAACAAGCAGCTCGCGGAGCTCGTGGGCATCGCCCCGTCGACGGCGCTCATGCGGACGCGGGCCCTCACGGAGCGTGGCATCATCACGGGCTACGAGGCCAAGGTGAATCTCAACGCCGTGGGCCGGAGCGTGCAGGCGCTCATCTCGGTGCGGCTCCGCGCGCACGACAGGGACCAAATCGATTCGTTCACGTCCCGCGTCCCGCAGCTCCCGGGCGTCCTCGCGACGTTCCATACCTCGGGCGCGATCGACTATCTCCTGCACATCGCTGTCGGCAGCACGGAAGAACTGCGTGACTGGGTGCTCGACAACCTCACGACGGATCCCGTGGTCGGCCACACCGAGACGACACTCGTGTTCGAGCAGATTCCGGGGCGGGGGCCGCTGCCGGAGTAACTCGTGCCGCTGCCCGAGTAACCGGCGCAATTGCCGGAGTGACCGGCGCCGCGGGCCGAGGAAGGTGGGCCTAGCGGTTCGCCCGGCCGCGACCGCGGCCGCAGAACACCGCGAGGATCGCGGCCGCCACGGCGCACGCGGTGGTGAAGACGGCCGACGCCGTGGGGAGCCCGACGGCGCTCGCGAGAACGCCCATGCCGATTACCGGGACGGCGCTGCCCAGATACGTCACGACGTAGAGGCCGCTCACGGCCTGCGCGTGGCGCTCGGGCGCGACCGCGGACGCGAGACCGTGGAACAGCTCGCGGAACGCCATCCCCTGACCCACGCCGGCCGCCGCGATCGCGGCGACGAGCACCGGGGCGTTGGCGGCGGAGGCGGCCCAGCCCGCGCCGAGGATGCCCGCCCCGAGCAGCGCGAGGCCTGTCCGGACGGTCCGCCCCGCGGCCTCCGGCGCACGCTGCGCCGACCCGCGCCCCGCGAGCTGGACGGCGGCCGAGGCCGCGAGAACCAGGCCCGCGAGGGCGCCGACGGCGGGAAGCGACGTGATCCCGAGCACCGCAGCGAAGTAGCCCGGGGCGAGCGAGAGGAAGTAGCCGAAGACGGCGTAGCTGAGGAAGCCGACGGCGGCCGCCCGCCAGAAGGGCCCGCGCGCCGAGCGCTGGCCCACGCCGAAGCCGCGCGGAGCGAGGAGGCGCGAGCGAGCGGTGCCGACGGCGGGGCGGATCGCCGGGCGCGCCATGACGAACACGAGCGGCACGAGCAGCAGGGCCAGCGCCACGCCGCACGCGAGGAACGGGACCTCCGTGGGGGCCGGGCCGACGGCGAGCGCGCCGCCAACGATCGGGCCGAGGGCCACGCCGCCCGAGCTCGAGAGCAGCGTGAAGCGCGAGGCCCAGCCCACGCGATGCGGAAGAAGCTCGCGAAGGGCCGCGGAGCTCGCACCGGTGGCGAGCGCGACGGCGGCACCATGCAGCGCGCGCCCGACGCACAGCGCGAGGAGGCTGTTCGCCGTCGCGAAGACGGCGAGGCCCGCGATGCCGAGGACGACCGCGAGGGTGAGCGCCGCGCGTCGTCCGATGTGATCCGACCAGTGCCCGGCGACGAGCAGGGCCGCGACGAGGCTCACGACGTAACTCGCGAACGCAACCGAGATCCCCAGGCTTCCGAGGCCGAGGCGCTGCGCCAACGCCGGGTAGAGCGGCGTCGCGAGGTTGGCCCCGATGAGAAGCACGAAGAGGGTGCCACCGCTCAGGGCGAGGCGCATGGTCCGCGAGGCGTCCCAGCCTGTGGCGTCGACCCGGCCAGACATGGCGGGCTCGGCGGCGGGGCGCATGCGGAGCTCGGCGAAGAGGGACATGCCGCCAGTCTGAGGCGTGGTGATCTTTCCGATCAGTTTTCTCTCCAGAATCTGAGCGCTATGATCAGATTTGATTCTGAGAGTTGCCGGGGAGTGACTATTGAGCGTTCTCGATACGTTGGACACCAAGCTTGTCCTGGCCCTCGTCGAGGACCCGCGCGCCCAGATCGCGGAGCTCGCTGAGCGGCTCGGAGTGGCCCGGAACACCGTTCAGTCGCGGCTCAAGCGTCTCCAACGGGCCGAGATCCTGCGCGGCGGAGGCCGCGAGGTCAACCTCGAAGCGATCGGCTACGACGTCGTGGCGTTCATGACCCTCGAGGTGGTCCACCGGGACCTCGACGCGGTCGTGGCCGGGCTCCGGCGCGTGCCCGCGATCCTCGAGGCCCACGAGATCTCCGGGCGCGGGGACATCTGGTGCCGCCTCGCGGCGTCGGACACGCACGAGCTTCAGGCCGCCCTCCGGAGCGTTCTCCGCATCCGCGGGGTGATCCGCTCCGAGACCGTCTTGGCCCTCCACACGCACATCGCCTACCGGGCGGATGCGATCCTGCGGCGATCGATCGAGTCCGCCGGCTAACCACCGCGTCGGGGCCGGCGGAGACATAATGGCCACGTGACGATCATCGACAATGCTGTCTACCTGAACGGCCAACGCGCCGCTCACCCGGAGAGTCTCGAGCAGACGTTCGCGACGCTGGAGGCGACCGGCGGCAGCATGGCGTGGATCGGCCTCTACCGCCCGACCCCCGAGGAGATGGCCCAGGTCGCG
Organism: Sinomonas sp. P47F7; assembly: GCF_049332655.1. Lineage (GTDB taxonomy): Bacteria > Actinomycetota > Actinomycetes > Actinomycetales > Micrococcaceae > Sinomonas. The sequence continues at coordinate 3,252,605 of NZ_CP186327.1, forward strand.
CACGAGTTCCGGCTCCACGACCTCGCCGTAGAGGACGCGATCACCGCCCACCAGCGGCCCAAGGCCGAGCGGTACGGGGAGGTGCTGTTCACCGTGCTGCGGCCCGCCCGCTACCTCGACGAGACCGATACGGTCGAGTTCGGCGAGCTCCACATCTTCACCGGGCCAAACTTCGTGGTCACGATCCGCCACGCGGAGACCGCGGGCGTCGGCGAAGTGCGCAAGCGCCTCGAGTCCGACCCCACGCTCCTGGCCCGCGGGCCCCATGCGGTCCTGTACGCGCTCCTCGACCGCGTCGTGGACGACTATGCGCCCGTCGTGACGGGCCTCGAGCACGACGTCGACGAAATCGAGGACGAGCTCTTCGAGGGAGACCCCGAAGTATCGCGCAGGATCTACGAGCTCACCCGCGAGGTCATCCAGTTCCAGCGGGCCGTCCATCCGCTGCGACACCTCATCGAGGGGCTCGAGCGCGGCTACGAGAAGGAACGCGTGGACCTCGAGCTCCAGCGCAGCCTGCGGGACGTTCGCGACCACGTCGAGCAGGTGATCTCGCGCATCGATGCCTATCGCGACCTTCTCCAGAACGCGCTCGTCCGCGACGGCACGCTCACGTCGAACCGCCTCAACGAGACGGGCCTCGCGCAGAACGAACAGGTCAAGCGGATCTCCTCGTGGGCGGCCATCTTCTTCGCGCCTGCCCTCGTGACGGGCATCTACGGGATGAACTTCAGGGCCATGCCGGAACTCGACTGGGACTTCGGCTACCCCTATGCCTTCGGCATCATGTTCGTGCTGGCGTTCGTCATGTGGCTCATCTTCAAACGGAAGCAGTGGCTATGAGCGTCGCCCACGCGGGCTGGTCCGCGAGCCGGGTCCTCGTCCCCGGCACCCCGTCTCAGCTCGGGGCGTTCGGGCTCTTCGCGCCGTCGGCGGGAGCCGCCGTCGTTCTTCCCGCCGGCAAGGGCGAGCTGCGCGCGCTCGCCGCGGACGGCGAGCTGCTGTGGCTCACGTTCTCCGACGTCGCGCGGGCGGGGGCCGACGGCGCCGACTGGGCTGGCCTGGCGCCCCACCATGCGCTGTGGGTCGTGAGCGGCGTGCCGGTGCTTGCAGACGCGCCACGCGAGGCCGCCGATGCGTTCGCCGCCCTCGCCGAGACTCTGCGCGCCTCGGACGTGCCGCTCCTCGTCGTCGCCCGCGCCGACCCTGGCCCGCTCCCGCGGCCTCTCCCAGTCGAAACTGCCGAGGACAGCGGAATGCCGCCCAGCAATCTGGGAACCTGAAGGGAGAAAACAGAGCGCCCCCGGTCCTCGGACCGGGGGCGCTGCTTGCCTTCAAACCAGGCAAAAAACGTGGAGCCTAGGGGATTTGAACCCCTGACCTCTTCGATGCGAACGAAGCGCTCTACCAACTGAGCTAAGACCCCGTGGTGCTTGGTGCGGGTTCAACCTTACTGGGGTGCGGGCCTCAAAACAAATTCGCGGGGCCCTCCCCGCGGCCCGCGAGCCACTCGCTGAAAGTGATCGTTCCGAACTCTGTTCCGGGCGCAAGATTGCGCTCCTCGGAGAAGTATCGACCGAACGTTCCGGGCAGCGGGAGCTCGAGAACTCGTGCCCGCGATCCCGTCGCCTCGCGCCACTCGTCGGCGAAGTCCCGCAACGGCCGCGTCTCGGGGCCGCTGACAGTGCGCATCGAGTGTCCCGAGAACTCCTCGGACGCCGTGTCCACGAGCGCCCGCGCGACGTCCCGCACGTCGATCGGCTGAAGCCGGGCCGCACGCACCGACGGCACGATCCGCAGGCGCTCGGTGGAGCGGAAGATCGAGTCCAGAAGCGAGTGGAACTGGGAGGCGCGGACAATCGCTGTAGGCAGCTTCGCCTCCCGGTATACGAGCTCTTTCGCGGCCTTCGAGCGGTAGTACCCGATGGGGAGCTCGTCGCACTGGGCAACGGAGACCATGACCGCGCGCCGGACCCCTGAGCCGTGGGAGGCCGCGAGGAGTCTCCGGCCCGCCTCGGCGAAGCGTTTCTGGGCGGCGCCCCCGCGGCCCTCGAGGGTGTCCACGACGACGTCCACCCCATCGAGCGCGGCCGCGAGACCCTCGCCCGTGGCCGCGTCCGCTGACACATACTCGACGCCGTCGAGCGCCACGCTGGGCGGCGGTGCCTTGCGGCTGAGGGAGCGGACCGAGAAGCCCCGCGCGAGCGCTTCGCGGACCACAGCGGATCCTGCTTGACCTGTACCGCCTGCGACCAGGAGAACCGTCATGGCTCGAGCCTAGCCCGCGCCTCGTGGCGCCCGGAAACCCGCTCGGCGGCTAGGCCCGGCGGCGCTGGAGGACGGCGTCCAGGTTGCCGAGGGCACCGCGGGCGGCGGGGCGCGGAACCGTCGGGACTCCTGGGGCCGGGGTGGCGTCCGGCTTGGGCTTGAGCGTGACCTTGGTGGCCGGCTTGGGCTGCTCCGGAGCGGCGAGGGGCTCTGGGGCGTTTCGCTCGGCCTTCGCGGATTCGACGTAAGAGGGCTTCGGGAGATCGACGGGCTTCCACTCGGGACCGTGCTCCGCGCCGTCCGTGCCCGCAGCCTCCGAGGCGGCCTCTTGCGCCGCGCGGGCGACCTCAAGGGCGGCCGCGCGCAGCTCCTCCCGGCTCAGGGGCGCTGGGGCCGGCTCGGGCTCGGGGCGGTGGTCGAAGACCTCGGTGGCCGTCCTGCGAAAGGGCGCTGGCGCCTCAACCTGAGCCTCGGGCGCCGGCCGCGCCGCGAGGCGGGCCGCGGCGGCCCGGCGGCGGCGATCACCGACGGCAAGCCGACGAAGGACGACGACGCTCGACGCCGTGAGCGCGAGCCCACCGAGCGGCAGCCACGCGAGCACGAGGCCGATTCCGGCAAACACCCCGCCGACGACCGCGACGAGCAGCCCGCCGAGTCCGATCCCCGCGAGGGCGCAGCGGCCCCAACGAATACGGAAGGCGGCTGGAGCTTCGGTCCGGTTGGTCACGGGCTTCCCCTCCTCGGGGGATTCGCTGGCGGGCGGCGGGGCGAGGGGTCGAAGCGACCCGGGTCTCTCGCCGCCCGAATCGACCCGAGGTGCGGGTGACCAGGCGACGGAAGGCTCGGCACCGCCGTCGGCCTCGGCGAGGAGAACCCCCGCCTCGGCGGCCGGACGCAGGCGACGGAGCATGAAGGGAGCCACCCACAGGAGCCACAGCAGCACGGCCGCGCCGAGCACCGCCGAGCTGCTGAGAGTGAAGTCCATACCAAAACCGTAGGAGGCGAGCCGCTCAGCCAGCCGGATTACGGCCGGTGTGTCGCCAGACTACGCCCGCGAGGCGAGCCAGCGCGCCGTGAGCCCCTCGGGAACCTCCTCCGCGGTGAGCGCGAACGATTCGTGGTCGGCCCACTCCCCCGCGATGTGCAGGTAGCGCGGCCGGAGCCCCTCGTAGCGGAAGCCGAGCTTCTCGACGACGCGGAGGCTCGGGCTGTTCTCGGGACGGATGTTGATCTCCATCCGGTGCAAGCCGAGCGAGAAGAAGCAGTGGTCCGTCGCGAGGGCCACCGCCGTCGGGGCGATACCGTGGCCCGCGTGCTCGTGGTCCACCCAGTAGCCGAGCGTGGCCATGAGCGCGGAGCCCCACACGATCGAGGAAACGGTGAGCTGACCCACGATCGGCGGCTTGCGCGCGTCGGGGCCGGCGAGGGTGATGACGAACGGGAGGGCCGAGCCTTCGTGGGCCTGCTGCGTGAGCGAGCGGACCATTTGCCGGAACGTCGGAAGGCTCCCGCCCGGCTGAGGGTTGGAGGCCTCCCAGGGGGCGAGCCATTCGGCGTTCCGGGCCCGCAGCCCCATCCATTCGAGGCGATCGGACTGCCGGATCGGACGCAGGCCGACGTCACCGGACTCGAGCGAGACCGGCCAGATGCCCGGCCCCCACATGGTCGTCAGACGCCTGTGGTCGTCAGACGCCGGCGGTGGGCACGCCCGCCCCGTCGACCACGAACTCACGCAGCCACGAGCGAAGATCTTCGCCGAATTCCTCGCGCCCGCAGGCGAGCGTTACCACGGCCTTGAGGTAGCTGAGCTTGTCGCCGGTGTCGTAGCGGCGGCCGCGGAACACGACCCCGTACACTCCGCCGCCCTCGCCGTCGCGGGCCGCGAGTGTCTGGAGCGCGTCGGTCAGCTGGATCTCCCCGCCCCGGCCGGGCGCGGTCTCCTTGAGCACGTCGAACACCGCGGGGTGAAGGACGTACCTGCCGATGATCGCGAGGTTCGACGGCGCGTCCTCCGGCGCCGGCTTCTCGACGAGGCCGTGCACCTGCACGAACGACTCGCCGTCCACGGCCGTCACATCCGCGCATCCGTAGGCCGAGATCGCCTCGCGCGGGACCTCCATGAGCGCCACGACGGAACCACCCGTGGCCTGCTGGACGCGGATCATCTCGGCGAGGAGCTCGTCCCGCTCGTCGATGAGGTCGTCGCCGAGGAGCACCGCGAACGGCTCTTGGCCCACGTGCCGCTGCGCGCACAGCACCGCGTGCCCGAGGCCCTTGGGGTCGCCCTGGCGGACGTAGTGGATATCGCCGAGGTTGCTCGACTCCTGGATCGCGGCGAGCTTCTTCTCGTCGCCCTTCTGCTCCAATGCAGCCTCAAGCGACGGAACCCGGTCGAAGTGGTCCTCGAGCGCGCGCTTGTTGCGCCCCGTGATCATGAGGATGTCAACGAGGCCCACGCTGACGGCTTCCTCGACCACATATTGGATGGCGGGCTTGTCCACGACGGGGAGCATTTCCTTGGGCATGGCCTTCGTCACCGGCAAAAACCGGGTGCCCAGCCCGGCTACAGGGATGACAGCTTTCCTGACTGGCTTCGTGGTCGACACGTTGCTCACTCTATACGACGTTCCTGATGCGAGGTTTGCCGCCCAAGCGGGCTCTCGCGGCTCCGCGACTAGGCTCGGAGCGTGGAAAGTGCAGCCGAACGCAAGGAACGCCTGCGCACCGAGGTGTGGCGCCGTCGTCGTGCGATGAGCCCCGAGGAGCGCGCGGTGGCCGGCGCGCTCCTCGCGAGCCACGGGCTCGCGTGGGCGGCCGAGACGGTGCCCGCGGGCGGGACCCTCACGGCGTACCTTGGCGTCGGCGCCGAGCCGCCGACGCTCGGCCTGCTCGGACTGCTCGTCGAGGACGGCTTCCACGTCCTCCTCCCCGTATGCGAGCCCGAACGTCAACTTTCGTGGGTCGAGTGGCGGCCCGATATCGAGTACGCCCGCAGCCGGTTCGCGCCTCTTCAGGAGCCAGTGGGGCCGCGCCTCGACGCCCCAGCCGTGCGGGCGGGAGCACCGGGCCGGCCGCCCTTGGCCGCGATCCTCCTCCCGGCGACGGCGGTCGACGCCGAGGGGCGCCGGCTGGGCCAAGGGGGCGGCTACTACGACCGCTTCCTCGCGCTGCTCGACGACGGTGGCGCGCCGGTCGCCACTGCCGCGATCGTGTACGACGACGAAGTCCTCGCCTCGGGGGGCGTGCCCGAGGAGGCCTTCGATCGGCACGTCGACGCGGCGATTACGCCGAACGGCCTGCACCGGCTCGGGTCCCCTGCGGAATAGCGGGAAGGCACTACCTGTTAGAATTGGCACTCGGGGTCAACGACTGCTAAGTCCCCTCGTACTGCAAGGAGCGCCCGTGCCGACCTACGCCTACGCCTGCAAAGACTGCGGACATGCCTTCGACGTCGTCCAGTCCTTCAGCGACGACTCCCTCACGGTCTGCCCCGAGTGCGGTGGGAGCCTGAGGAAGAAGTTCAACAGCGTGGGCGTCGTGTTCAAGGGGAGCGGCTTCTACCGCACGGATTCCCGCAGCTCGAGCACCGTCCCCGCAGGCTCGGCGACCTCGAACGGCGGCTCCACGGGCGGCTCGTCGAGCGACGGCGGGTCCTCGAGCCCGGCCCCGGCCTCCACCCCGGCTCCTGCCGCCTCCGTGCCGGCCGCGAAGTAGCGGCTCTTCTCCTCCACAGAATTCTTTCTGGGCCCCCGTCCACATCGGGAATGGGACGCAGGCTCGTGACGGTTCGTGCCGCCTAGCGTCGGGGCATGACCCCGTTCCGTCCGCGCCGCAGGCAAGCCCCCCAGCCCTCGCGAGCCCCGGCCTCCGGAGGCCTCCGGCCCTGGGGCAGCCGACCCCGCCCCTGGCTCGCACGATTCGCTGAACGCAGGCGCCGCTCGCTCGCCGCTGCGCTCCTGTGCGCCGCGGCCGCCGCAGCGGTCTACCAGCTCACGCCGCCCTCGTCGGCGTCGTCCCCCGCGGTGGTTGCCGATGTCGATCTCCCGGCGGGGGCGACCGTCCAATCAGGGCAGCTCCGCGTTGCGCGCCTGGCCGCCGAGACGGTGCCGGACGGCGCGGTGAAGACCATCGAGACGGCCGTGGGGCACAAACTCACGGGCCCGATGCGGCGCGGAGAAGTGGTCACGGACGCCGCGCTCGTGGGGCCGGGGCTCCTGACGGGCACTCCGGCAGGCACCGTTGCGGTGCCGGTGCGTGTCGCGGATCCCGGTTCGCTCCAGCTCGTCCGAACCGGCCAGGACGTCGACATCGTGGTGAGCGAGGAGGCAAGCCGTGATGGGCCGCGGTCCACGACCGTGGCTCAGGCCGTGACGGTCCTGTGGACCGGTCAGGCCTCCGGGACGGCCAACGGCTGGCTCGGCACGGCAAAGGACACGGAGGGGCTCCTCGTCGTGGCCGCGCGTCCGGCCGAGGCCCAACAGCTCGCCGGGGCGTCAACGCGCGGGAAGGTGTTCTTCGTGCTCGTCGACGGGAAGCCCCGATGAGAACCGACGGCGAATCAGCCCCAGTGCGGCGGCCTCTGTTCGCGCAGCCAATCGTCGTGCCCGCCGACCGAGTCCGCGTCGCCCCACGACCGGGGGTCGTCCTCGGCCGCGCGCCGCGGGATGAGCGGGGCAACGTCCGAACCATCAGGGCTGTCCGCGGAGCGAAGGGCGCGCCTGCCCCGGTCGGGGGCCTCCCCGTTGCTCGCGGTCGCTCGGGTGCCCACGCCGCGCCCGCCTTCCGGCGCGGGGCGAATCGGCGCGACCGGTTGCGGGGCCTCCTCGGGGTCCACGCCGGTCGCCGGGCTCGTGACGCGGCGATGAGAGCTCAGATGATCACGTGCGGCCACGGGGGACGCCTCCTGGTACTGCTCGGGTGCTGCCTGCTGGTCTTCCGGTCGACGGGTGGGTTCGGGCTCGCGGGCGCCCCCGCCGACTGGATTGCCGCCGCGAGGGGCCGGGGCGCGATTCGATCGTGCCTGCTCCGGGGGCTGCAGGCTTGCTCCCCCGGTGTTGCGGGGGGCAGTGGCCGCGGGCTCAAGTCCCTCGCGGGCACCTTTCAGAAAGCCCGCGCCCCCACCGTCTTCGGCGTGCCCGTCGAGGCCGAGGACGTCCGCGATCATGTCGGCGGACGTGCCCGGATCCGTGAAGACCTCGATCGTCCAGAGCGTGACGTAGCGCCAGCCCATGCGCTCGAGGAGCTCCGGCCGCTGGCGGGTCCGCTCGCGCACGCTCAGCTCGCGATACCGCTTCGTCCCGTCCGATTCGACGGCGACCGGTATGCTCAGCTCCGGCTCGTCGCGGGACATGGTCAGGAGCGGATCGACGGCCGCCGCCATGTCGATCGCGCCGTCGTAGTGGTGCCACACGCGAGCGCCGCGCGAAGCAAGCCTGTCGCCGAGATCGGTCACGAGGGGATCCGCGCCGAGCGCCTCGGTGCTGGCAGCGGCGCGCGTCGCGCGGGTTCCAAGGCCAGTGCGTCCCGCGAGCTCGCGCTCGAGGAGCTCGTAGAAGTCCGACGCGCCCTCGCCGAGGCGGGTCAGGTCGAGTTCGCCGGGCTGGAAGCAGCTCAGAACGTGCATCGAGTACCGCGCGCGGCTCATCGCGAGGGCAAAGCGACGGCGCCCTCCCTGCTCGCTGAGCGGCCCGAAGTGATGCATCGCCCTGCCGTGAGGCGTCCGGCCGAAGCCGAGCGAGAAGATGATGTGGTCCCGCACGAGCCCCCCGGCCCGATCTACGGGAACCACACGGAAGGGCTCCTCGACGCCGCCGAAGAACTCCTTGGTCTCGGTGTGGTTGGCCATCTGGAGCCGAATCGCCTCGCCCACTCGGGCCGCGTGCTGCGCACTCGCGGTGACGACGGCGAGGGACGAGCCGGGGCGCTGGGCCGCGTGCTCGAACACGAGGTCCACCACGCGGTTGACCTCGGCCGCGGTCGACTCGACGTTGCCGTCCTGGCCCGCCGGCAGGCCCGTGCCTTCCGGGAGGTATTCGACGACGAGGGCGCGATCGAGTCCCGTCACGGACTGGCCGTCAGGGAGGCGGTTGAGCGCGCCGTGGTAGAAGCGCTGGCTCAGCTGGAGCCCCAAGTCCTCGTCCACACCCCGGTAGACGGTGTTGAGATGCATGGTCGGAAGCACCTTCGAGAGGGCGGTCAGGGCGCTCTCTGCCGAGTCGTCGTGGGACGGCTGACCCGTGCCCACCCCCACGGTGAAGGACTTCGGATTGCCCACGTGCGCGTCGCCGAAAGCGACGACCTGCCGCGCCCGGGCGATCGCCGGGAGTGCGGCGCGTACCGGGAGGGTGTCCGCATCGAGGATCACGACCGCGTCGAACCGCCGTCGCGCCGGGGCCGCGGAGGCGAGCGTATAGGGGCTCGCGGTCCACACTGGCGCGAGGGGGCGCACGAGCCCGCCGGCGTGGGACTCGAGGTTCGCGAGGCTGATCCGCCCGTCGCGCAGGAGGTTCCGGAGCGACTCGGCCTCTCGCGGTCGCTCATTGACTGCACGCTCCCATTCGCGGGACAGCTTCCAGCGGACCCGCGCGGGGCCGGCTTGGATGTGGGCGCGGTCGGCGCGGCGGAACTCGACCTCGGCCTGACGGAGCTGGCCGCCGTCAGACATCGCAAGGTAGTCGTCCCCGCTGATCATTGCCTCGAGGACCGATTGCCACCACGCGAGCTCGAGCTCCGAGGCGACCACCTCGGGAACGGCCTCGCGCTCGGCCAGGTCGGAAAGCAGCTCCCCGAGGCCACGCTCGCGCAGCTCGTCCTCGAGCAGCGTCCGCTCGGGGAGCGAACGCAGAGCATCGGCGCTTTCGGCAAGGTCTTGGAGACGCCCTTGAACCGCGACCACGGCCTCGTCCACGAGCGAACCTCCGGCGCGGGTGCGGGCCAGGATCGTGCCGAGCCGCCCGAGGCCCTTGTGGACCACTCGATAGTCCTCCGCCAAATCAGCAAGGCCCGACGGAACGGCCGGGTGACGCTGCGACACCGCGTAGTCGGCCCACAGAGCCCGTTGCTCCTGGACCAGGATGAGCGAGTTGTGCAGGTCGGCCAGATGCACGCCGGGGCGCACGTATTCCTTCGCGACGCGACGCAGGCGGGAACGCTGCATCGCGGGAATCTCGACGCCCCGCTCGCGACGCCACGCCGACGAGGCCGTCGCCGCGATGAGATCGTTGACGGGCCGATCGAAGATGTCCGGCGTGAACTTGTCGAGGCTTTCGCGGACCGCGACGAGCAGCTCGATCTGCTGGCCCCACTCCTCGACCGACGCGCCGAGGCGGATCTCGGAATACGACGCGACCGCGGCCATGCGCTCCCGCAACGCGGGGAGGTCGGAGACGAGCTCGTGCACGAGCTCTTGGGCGTCCTCTGTTTCACGGCGCGTGAGCATGCGGGCGCCGTACCAGGGGCTCTTCGTGGCCTCGCGGCTGAAGCTGCCGAGCTCCGCCGCGCGCTGCAGGCGCTCGGCGAGCTCGCGACGCTCCCGAATGCTGTCGAGGACGCTCCGCTTGAGCCGAACCGTCGTCGCCGGGGAGGGCTGGATCGAAGTGAGCCGCGCAAGGGATTGCATCGCCTCATAGGGAGAGCAGCCCCAGCGCTCGCGAACGTTATGGAGCGATTCAACATGTTCGATGAGCTGGTGGCGGCGCTGGCTCAGCACTCGGTGCACGCCCTCGAGGCGCGGCTGCTCGGCCTTCTCGTTGCGGACGATCGCGCGGACGAGCTGCTGCTTGAGCTGCCCGGCCGAGAGCCCGGAGCCGAGTTGGAGAAGCATCGAGCCCAAGCCGAGCTGATCGCACGTCCGGGTGAGCTCGACGAGGCTCGCGCGCCGCTCCGCGACGACGAGCACCGTACGGCCGGCATCGACGAGGTTCGCGATGACGTTCACGGCGGTCTGGGTCTGGCCCGTGCCGGGCGGGGTCTCGACCACGAAGGAATCGCCGGCGCGCGCGCTGTCGACAGCCAGCTGCTGGTCCCGGTCGGCGTCGAGCACGAGCAGCTCCTCGGCCGGGGCGCGATCGTCGATCGGGGCGAAGCGGGAGGCGTCCAGCGGCTCGGGGGCCACGTGAACCGCGCCCTTGGACGCGGCGGCCAGCGCCGCGATCACGGGGACGTCGGGGGTGATCGCAGGATCGTCGAGCGAGTTCTCGAGGTCGGCGAACGTCGAGACGAGCAGACGCGAGTCGACGGTCGCTCCAGGGATCGGGCTCAGCAGCGAGCGGACCCGTTCGAGGACAGGATGGGGATCGAGCCGTGCCGTACTGTAGGCCAAGCGCTCGATCGCGCCCGCGTCGATGTCGATGCGATGAACGGCCTGCAGGTGCCGCACGAGGGCGGGATTCAGGTGTGCCTGCTCATTGAGCTTGATCTCGAAGTCGTCCTGCTCGGATCGCACCGTCAGGGCGACGCCCGCGAGCAGCACCGGTGCGCTCACGCGGCGCGGCTTGCCCCCGACTGCCGAGGTCCACGAGGCCACGCCGGCCGCGAGATAGCCGGCGTCGATGCCCCTGTCGTTCGCCAGTTCGTAGATCTTGGCCCGAAGGTTCCGGGCAGCGCGCGCCGCGGTCGTGTAATCCTGCCGCTCGCGGATCAGGGTCGAGAGTCTGGTGCGGCGCCCCGCGAGAAGCTGGGCAAGCCCGGAGGCGTGCGCCCCGGTGAGGTCGATGACGCCTTCCGGCTTCGTCAGGAAACCCAGCATCGTGTCGGGGCCCATGACAGCGGGCAGCGACGAAAGCCATGCCTCGAGGCGGGCTCCATCTTCGTGCGTGGTCGGCTGCTGGGGCACGTCGGTGCTCTCCTCCGCGCCGTCCGGGGCGCTGCGTCGTTTGCCTGTGGACCTAATCGGCATAGCTTCGAGAGTAGCCGCTTACACGCCGAGGCCCCCGGCCGCAACGCAGCCGGGGGCCAAATCAGCGCGAGATCATTCCCATTCGATGGTTCCCGGCGGCTTGCTCGTGACGTCGAGCACCACTCGGTTGACCCCCTCGACCTCGTTCGTGATCCGATTCGAGATCCGGGCCACGAGGTCGAACGGGAGCCGGGACCAGTCCGCCGTCATGGCGTCCTCGCTCGAGACCGGGCGCAGGACGATCGGATGGCCGTAGGTGCGGCCGTCGCCCTGGACACCGACGCTTCGAACGTCGCCGAGGAGCACGACCGGCATCTGCCACACCTCGTCGTCAAGCCCCGCGGCGGTGAGCTCGTGGCGCGCGATGGCGTCGGCCTTGCGGAGAAGGTCGAGACGCTCGCCCGTCACCTCGCCGACGATCCGGATGCCGAGGCCCGGTCCCGGGAACGGCTGGCGGCCCACGATCTCCGGCGGAAGGCCGAGCTGGCGCCCCACGGCGCGCACCTCGTCCTTGAAGAGCGCACGCAGAGGCTCGACGAGCTCGAAGCGCATGTCCTCCGGAAGGCCGCCCACGTTGTGGTGGCTCTTGATGTTCGCGGCACCTTCGCCACCGCCCGACTCCACCACATCCGGGTAGAGCGTGCCCTGAACCAGGAAGCGGATCTGCTCGCCCTCGGCCTTGGCCTTCTCGACGATCGCGCGCTCGGCCTCCTCAAAGGCCCGAATGAACTCGCGGCCGATGATCTTGCGCTTCTGCTCAGGATCGGTCACGCCGGAGAGCGCCGAGAGGAAGCGCTCCTGCTCGTTCGCGACGTAGAGGTTGACGCCCGTCGCAGCGACGAAGTCACGCTCGACCTGCTCGGCCTCGCCCTCGCGCAGGAGTCCGTGGTCGACGAACACACACGTCAGCTGCTCCCCCACGGCGCGCTGCACAAGCGCCGCCGCGACGGCCGAGTCGACACCGCCAGAGAGTCCGCAGATCACGCGGGCCTCGCCCACCTGCTCGCGGATCCGGCCCACCTGCTCGTCGACAATGTTGCCCGTGGTCCAGTTGCGCTCAAGGCCCGCGACGCCGAAGAGGAAGTTCTCGAGGACCGTCTGGCCGTATTCGGAGTGCTTGACCTCCGGGTGCCACTGCACGCCGCCGAGGGCGCGGTCACGATTGACGAACGCAGCGACAGGTGCGCCCGGAGTCGTCGCGAGGACCTCGAACCCCGCCGGGGCCGCCTGCACCGAGTCGCCGTGGCTCATCCACGCGCTCTGAAGCACGGGAACGCCCGCGAGGATCGAGTGCGGCTCGCCCACGGCCGAGACCTGCGTCGCGCCGTACTCGCGGAGGCCCGTGCGGGCCACGGTCCCGCCGAGGGCGTTGGCCATCGCCTGGAAGCCGTAGCAGATGCCGAAGACGGGCACGCCCGCCTCGAACAGGTCCGGGCCGACGTTCGGGGCACCCTCCGCGTAGACGCTCGACGGTCCGCCCGAAAGGATGATGGCGGCCGGGTTCTTGGCGAGGATCTGCTCGGTGGTCAGCGTATGCGGAACGATCTCGGAATAGACGTTCGCCTCACGGACCCGCCGCGCGATGAGCTGCGCGTACTGGGCTCCGTAATCGACCACCAGCACCGGCCTGTGGGCTGTCTGCGAGCCTGCGCTCTGGGATGCTGTTGTCACCCGTCAAGCCTACCGGAAGCCCGGCTCAGTACCGCTGGCCGGCGTCGGGGTGCGCGACGAGCTCGCGCTCCACTTCGGCGTGCATGCGGCGCTCGACGATGAAGGAGAGGAACGGCACCACGCCGCCGAGTGCCATGAGGATGAACCGCAGGAACGGCCAGCGCATGAGCGACCACAGCCGGAAGTTCGAGATGAGGTACAGGACGTACATCCACCCGTGCACGATGAGGATCGTGATCGAGACGTTGAAACCGCCCACGACTCCCGCTGGATCGGCGTCGGCGAAGCCGAATGCGAACGGCTTCCCGGTGAACGCGTCGGAGCCGCCGGCGAAGATGAACTTGCCGAAGCCGTAGCGCAGGACCATCTCGACGCACAGGAGCAGGAGCATCGATCCGGTCGCGTACGCCATGACCTTGTAGAAGCCGAGCGCCGATCGGATCTGCGCGACGGTGCCGCCGAAGCGGCGCTGGGGCGTGCGCCCGGTGGCGGGCTTGGGGTCGATCACGGTGTTCCTCCGGTGGTGGATGTTGATGCGGCCGCCGCGTCGGCCTCCGCCTCGAGCTGCCGTTCGTAGTCGTCGCGGACGAGCCGCCACCACAGGAAGACGGCGAAGCCCGCGAACACGACCCACTCGACCGCGTAGAAGATATTGAGCCAGTTCACGGGAGCGGAGGCCGGCTGGGCCGCGATGTCGAGCGGCTTGAGCGAGCCGTTCACCGCCGCGGCAGCCTGGTCGCCGGCCGACGTGACCTCGTGGGTCGAGCTCACGAAGCCCGGGTAGCTCTGCACGTCCCACGCGTTGATGAGCTCAGCGACGGAGACCATCGAGGCCTGCCCGGCCGCCGGGCTCTTGTCCTGCTGCGGCGCCTCCGAAGGCAGCAAGCGGCCCGTGAGCTGGACAGCGCCCGACGGCGGCGGGCTGGCCTGAGAGCGGTCCGCGATCCATCCGCGCGCCACGGGGATCACGATGGTGCGGTCGTCGCCCACGGCGGGGGCGCCGTCGACCACGAACGCCGTGACGACCCACCAGCCGGACTGGCCGTCGCGCAGGCGGTGGGGAACCACGAGCTGGCGGCTCGCGTCGAAGTGCCCGGTCGCCGTCACCATCTGATCCGCGGCCGCTGCGGGGAAGGCTCGTCCGGGCGTGAGCGTCGAGGTGAGGGGCCGCAGATCTTCGGTGGTCGTCACGACGGGCGGGGCGTCGGAAGTCGACCGCGAGAACTGCCATTGGCTCAAGAGGACGAAGACGCCCGAGACCGCGAGCGCGGCGACGAGCGCCAAGAGCCAGCGGGGCTTGAGGGCGGTTCGGAGCACCCCTCAACGGTACTCCGACAAGCTGTAGAAAACCGAAACGGGACCCCGGCCCCGAGCCCCTCAGTCGCCGAAGACGAGGGCCGAGTTGACGAGCTCGGAGATGATGTCGGCGTCGTTCGCGCGGCGCAGCGATTCGCGGAAGCCGTCCTTCGAGAGCGAGCGCGCGATCGTTGCGAGCACCTCGAGATGCTCGGAGAAGCTCGAGGCCGGAGTGGCGATGAGCAGGACGACGTACGCCGGCCCGTCGACTGCGCCGAAGTCCACAGCGTGCCCGTAGCGCGCGACGCCCACGGCGATCGACGGCTCGGTGACGTGCTCGCTGCGCGCGTGCGGCAGCCCGATGCCCCCGGGGAGGCCGGTGGCGAGCTGATGCTCGCGAGCGCCCACATCGGCGAGGAAGGCATCGAGATCGTCGACGCGCCCCTCGGCGGCGAGCCGCGAGGCCAGCTGCCGCGCGGCGTCGTGCCTGTCTGTGGCCTCCATCTCGAGGATGACGAGCCCTGGGGTGGTCAGCTGGGCGTCATAGCGATCGAAAGGTTGGGGCATGCCGCTATTTTACGTGCGAGCCGACGCCCGTCCCGCCGGTCGAAGAGGTCATTTGACGCTCCGCGTCACTTGACGGGGATGATGTCCGCGGCGCCGAGCCGCACGCCGTCGGCCGTCGCGTCGTCGGGCTGCTCTTGGCTCAGCCGCTCCGCCTCGACGCGCTTGAGGTAGTGCCTCGTCTCGTTCTCGCGCTGGACGTCGCTCCAGTCAAGGAGCGGGGCCATGAGCTCCGCGACAAGGGGAGCCGCCGAGACGCCGCGGTCCCACGCCTCGATCGAGATCCGGGTGCGCCGCGTGAGGACGTCCTCGACGTGCCGCGCCGCCTCATGCGTCACGGCGTACACGACTTCGGCGCGGAGATAGTCGTCGGCGCCTGGAAGCGGTTGCGCGAGCGTGGGGTCCTCGGCGATGAGGTCGAGGACCTCGGGCGCCAGCGAGCCGTAGCGGTTGAGGAGGTGCTCGACCCGGGCGACGTGCACCCCGGCCGAGTCGGCGAGCCGCTGGCGCCGGTTCCACACGGCCTTGAAGCCGTCCGCGCCCAAGAGCGGGATCCGATCCGTGACGCTCGCGGGAACTCGCTCGTCCATGCTCCGGACCGCCTCGTCGACGGCGTCGCGGGCCATGATCCGGTACGTCGTGAACTTGCCACCGGCCACGACGACCATCCCAGGCACGGGATGCGCCACGATGTGCTCGCGGCTGAGCTTCGCCGTCGACTCGTTCTCGCCCGCGAGCAGCGGCCGCAGGCCCGCGTACACGCCCTCGACGTCCTCGCGCGTGAGCGGGCGGCGGAGCACCCGGTTGACATGCTCGAGGATGTAGTCGATGTCCTTGCTCGACGCCGCCGGATGAGCCTTGTCGAGCTTCCACTCGGTGTCGGTCGTGCCGATGATCCAGTGCCGCCCCCACGGAATCACGAAGAGCACCGACTTCTCCGTGCGCAGGATGAGGCCCACGGTCGACTGGAAGCGGTCACGCGGCACCACGAGGTGCACGCCCTTCGACGCGCGGACCTTGAGCTGCCCGCGGTCCGTGATCATGCCTTGCGTCTCGTCCGTCCACACGCCGGTCGCGTTGATGACCTGTTGGGCGCGGATGTCGAAAGCGTCGCCGGTCTCGAGATCCCGCACGTGCGCGCCGACCACGCGCTCCCCCTCGCGCAGGAAGCTCTCGACGCGCAGGCGGTTCACGGCGTGGGCGCCATGGAACGCTGCCGTCCGGACAATGGTCGTCACCATCCGCGCGTCGTCGACTTGCGCGTCGTAGTAGCGGATGGCGCCGATCATCGCGTCGTCCTTGAGGCTCGGCGCAGCCCGCAGCGTGCCGCGGCGGAACATGTGCTTGTGCAGCGGGACGCCGTTGCCGTGGCCGCTCGTGAGGCCGAGGGTGTCGTACATGACCATGCCCATCCCCACGTACGGGCGCTCCCACCACCGCCGTGTGAGCGGGTACAGGAACGGGACCGGTCTGACGAGATGCGGCGCGATCCTCTGCAGGAGGAGGCCGCGCTCCTTGAGTGCCTCCTGGACGAGCCGGAAGTCGAGCATCTCGAGATAGCGGAGCCCGCCGTGGATGAGCTTCGACGATCGCGACGACGTGCCCGAGGCCCAATCGCGCTGCTCGACGATTCCGACCTCGAGCCCGCGCGTGGCCGCATCAAGCGCCGCCCCGGCGCCGACGATCCCGCCGCCCACGATGAGGACGTCGAGCTCCTTGCCCGGCTGCGCCGTGGCCTTGAGCCGCTCGATCGCGCCCGTCCGGCCCTCCGGGCCCAAGTGTCCTGGCATCGGTCCGTGCCCCCTCGTCCGGAAGAGAATTCCTGCTTGGAGTTTAGGCAGAGCGTCAAGAACCCGCCCCTCTTCGAGCCCGCCCTACGGCACGGGCCGGCGCTACCGCCCGGCGTACGGCGAGACGACGACGTCGACCCGCTGGAACTCCTTGAGCTCCAAGTAGCCGCTCGTCGCCATCGACCGCCGCAGCATGCCCACGAGGTTCGAGGTTCCGTCCGGGTGGTGGCCCGGGCCGAACAGCACCTCGCGCATCGGCCCGACCGTCCCGATGTTGACGCGCTCGCCGCGGGGGGTCTCGGGGTGGTGCGCCTCGGCGCCCCAATGCCAGCCGCGCCCGGGGGCCTCGGCGGCCCGCGCGAGCGCCGAGCCGAGCATGACCGCGTCGGCGCCCATCGCGATCGCCTTGACGATATCGCCAGAGGTGCCCATGCCGCCGTCGGCAATGACGTGGACGTACCGGCCGCCGGACTCGTCCATGTAGTCGCGCCGCGCCGCCGCGACGTCGCTGATGGCCGACGCGAGCGGAGAGTGGATGCCGAGCGCGCGCCGCGTGGTCGTCGTCGCTCCCCCGCCGAAGCCCACGAGCACGCCCGCCGCGCCCGTGCGCATGAGGTGAAGCGCGGGGGTATAGCCCGCCGCCCCGCCGACGATCACCGGGACGTCGAGCTCGTAGATGAACTTCTTGAGGTTGAGCGGCTCCTGGTTCTTCGAGACGTGCTCGGCGGAGACCGTCGTGCCCCGGATGACGAAGAGATCGACGCCGGCCGCGAGCACCGTCTTGTAGTGGCTCACCGTGCCCGACGGCGTGAGGGCGCCCGCGACGGTCACGCCCGCCTCGCGGATCTCGGCGAGGCGCGACGTGATGAGCTCGGGGTCGACGGGCGCGGTGTAGAGCTCCTGGAGGCGGCGCGTGACCGCGGGGCTCGACGGCTCGCCGTCGAGCGCGGCGATCTCGGCGAGAACCGGCTCGGGGTTTTCGTACCGCGTCCACAGGCCCTCGAGGTCGAGGACGCCGAGGCCGCCGAGGCGGCCGAGCTCGACCGCCGTGGCGGGCGACATGACCGAGTCCATCGGGGCGGCGATGACCGGCATCTCGAAGCGGTACGCATCGATCTGCCACGAGACCGAGACATCCTCGGGATCCCTGGTGCGCCGGTTCGGCACAATCGCGATGTCGTCGAGGGAGTACGCGCGCCGCCCACGCTTGCCGCGGCCGATTTCGATCTCGTAGGTCACGGCCTCTACCTTAGCGATTCAGGGGCGCTGCCGCGCTATGGGGGTCGGGAGTAGCGTGTGGTCGCCTCTTGTCGGCTTACGTCCTCGGGGCGGATCCTCGTGAGGTCGGCCGCGCGACGCCGGTCGGACTATGGTGCGTGCGAGCCTGTACCTTAGCCTGGCGCGGAAGGACTTCCACGGGAACCGTGGATTGTTGCCCCGAGCAGGAGTGTTAGATTCCTTACCTTCATCCCTGTCCTTCCCGCGGCCGACCTGATGAGGGAGGAGCAGGCGATGGACGTGGTGCACGAGCGTGCGGCGGGGATGGACATCTCCAAACGCGACGCGAAGGTCGCCGTCCGGGTCCCGGGCAAGCGCGCAGGCACGTTCACGACGGACGTGACGACGTGGGGCTCCACCGTGGGGCAGATCCTGGAGCTGATCGAGTTCCTCGAGGCCCAGCAGGTCACCACGGTGGTGATGGAGGCGACAAGCGACTACTGGAAGCCGTTCTGCTTCCTGATGGAGGACCGCCTTCCGGTGATGCTGGTCAACGCGAAGCAGGCCAGGAACATCCCGGGGCGAAAAACCGACGTGTCGGACTCGGCGTGGCTGGCTCAGCTGGCCGCGCACGGGCTGCTGCGGCCCTCGTTCGTCCCGCCCGAGCCCATCCGGCAGCTGCGCGACCTCACCCGCGCCAGGGCGGTGGCGGTGCGGGACCGGACCCGGCAGGTCCAGCGGCTGGAGAAGTTCCTCGAGTCCTCCGGGATCAAGCTCTCCGCGGTCGCCTCCGAGCTGACCGGGGCCTCGTCCCGGGCGATCCTGGACGCGCTGGTCGCAGGAGAGCGGGATCCGCAGCAGCTGGCGCAGCTGGCCAGAGGGACGCTGCGGAACAAGATCCCGCAGCTGGTCGAGGCGCTGCAGGGCAGGTTCACCGACCACCACGCGTTCATGGTCACGGAGTACCTGACCCAGATCGACACGGCAACCGGGATGATCGACCGGCTCACAGCACGGATCGAGGACGCGATCGCCCCCTTTCGCCTCGCCCGCCAGGCGCTGACGACGATCCCCGGCATCTCGACCGCCGTCGCGGAGGTGATCATCGCCGAGACCGGAGCGGACATGGCCGTGTTCGAAACCCCGGGGCATCTGGCGTCCTGGGCCGGGGTGTGCCCCGGCTCGAACGAGTCGGCCGGGCGGGTCAAGTCGTCGCACACCCGCCCCGGGGACAAGTACCTCAAAGCCGCGCTCGGAGTCGCCGCGATGTCGGTCTCGCGCGCCCAGGGGACCTACCTCGCCGCCAAGTACCGACGCATCGCCGCCCGGCGTGGCCCCGTCTTGGCCGTCGTAGCAATCGAGCACGCCATCCTGACCGCGGCCTGGCACATGCTTCGAAACGGCGAGGTCTACACCGACCCCGGCGCCGACTACTGCACCCGGCTCAACCCACAGAAAGCCACCAACAGGGCCATCCGCCAGCTCCAGAACCTCGGCTACAACGTCACCATCACTCCAGCGCCCGCCTGAACCCGCCACCTACTCCCGTATTAGTCGACCGTGCGCCCAGTCGACCCGGCAGCGGGAGGCTCCGACAGCGAAGGCCCCCCGCCCGGGACAGGGGCGAGGGGCCTTCGCTGCTGGAACTGCAACCGCATACGAGCAGGCTGTGCTGCGCCGCGCCTCGCTTGCTCGCACAAGGGGCGCGAGAGGAACGCTACTTGCGGTAGTTCGGGGCCTCGGCCGTCATCATGATGTCGTGCGGGTGGCTCTCCTTGAGCCCCGCGGACGTGATGCGGACGAACTTGCCCTTGGCCTTGAGCTCGTCGATGGTGTGCGCGCCCACGTAGAACATGGTCTGGCGCAGGCCGCCGACGAGCTGGTGGGCCACCGCGGCGAGGGGACCGCGGTACGGGACCTGGCCCTCGATGCCCTCGGGGATGAGCTTCTCGTCGTTCGGGACGTCGGCCTGGAAGTAGCGGTCCTTCGAGTACGAGGTGTTCTTGCCCCGCGTCTGCATCGCGCCGAGCGAGCCCATGCCGCGATAGGACTTGAACTGCTTGCCGTTCATGAAGACGAGGTCGCCGGGGGCCTCGGCGGTGCCCGCGAGAAGCGAGCCGAGCATGACCGAGTCGGCGCCGGCGACGATCGCCTTGCCGATGTCGCCCGAGTACTGGAGGCCGCCGTCGGCAATGAGCGGGACGCCCGCCGGAATCGCAGCCTTCGACGACTCGTAGATCGCCGTGATCTGCGGGACCCCGACGCCCGCGACGACGCGGGTCGTGCAGATCGAGCCGGGCCCGACGCCGACCTTGATCGCGTCCGCGCCCGCGTCGACGAGCGCCTGCGCGCCCTCGCGGGTCGCGGCCTGGCCGCCGATGACGTCGACATGCGCCGCGGCGGGGTCCCTCTTGAGGCGCGCGATCATGTCGAGCACGCCTTGGCTGTAACCGTTCGCCGTGTCGACGACGAGGACGTCCACACCAGCCTCGACCATCGTCATGGCGCGCTCGTAGCCCTCGCCGAAGAAGCCGACCGCGGCGCCGACGCGGAGCCGGCCCGCCTCGTCCTTCGTCGCGTTCGGGTACAGATCAGCCTTCTCGAAGTCCTTGACCGTGATGAGGCCCTGGAGGATGCCCTCGTCGTCCACGAGCGGAAGCTTCTCGATGCGGTGCTTGCCGAGGAGGCCGATGACCTCGTCGCGGCCCACGCCGACCTTCGCCGTCACGAGCGGCATGGGCGTCATGACCTCGTAGACCTTGCGGGTCGCGAACTCCTCGTGCGCGATGAAGCGCGTGTCGCGATTGGTGATGATGCCGAGCAGGCGCCGGTTCTCGTCCACCACGGGGAGACCCGAGACTCGATAGTGCGCGCACAGGTCGTCGAGCTCGCGGAGGGTCGCGTCCGGCGAGACCGTGACGGGCTTCGTGATCATGCCGGACTCGCTGCGCTTGACCTGATCGACCTGCTCCGCCTGATCCTGAATGGAAAGGTTGCGGTGCAGGATGCCGATGCCGCCCTGACGCGCGAGGCTGATCGCCATGCGGGCCTCGGTCACGGTGTCCATCGCGGCGGAAAGGACCGGGATGCCGAGGCGGATGCGGCGCGAGAGGCGGGTCGACGTGTCCGCTTCGGACGGGATGACGTCGGTGGGGCCGGGCAGCAGGAGGACGTCATCGTAGGTGAGTCCCAGGAAGCCGAACGGGTCGTGCTCAGGGGCGGTGGTCATGAGTGCTCCTTGGCCGTGCGCCGGTAGGGTGCGGCGCGAACTGACAGAAGTGCTGATGACCAGCCAGTAGTTACGGGACTGGTCTGCTGCGGTGCTTTCTATCCTAAACTTCCCTGCACCGCGCTGGTATTCCGTAGGACCCCGCGGTGACGAAAGCCACAGTCAGCGGCGCGTCACGACCACCCCGTGGCGGCGAGGAGCCGCTCGCCGAGCTGGGACGACATCGACGCCGCATAGGTCCGCGTGAGGTGATTGTCGTCCATGTAGACGTACATGTTCCCGATCACGCCGGTGCACGTGCCGTTGGGGCATACGAGGTCCGTCATGTCGATGGCCGCGAAGTGGTCCGTATGCTCCGCGGCGAACGCCTCGAGCGGATCCTGCTGCGCGAGCACGCTCGAGAGCGACGGGTTGCACTCCGCGCTCGACGCGCCGTTCCGCACCACGCAGTCCGCCATGTCAAACGTGTAGCGCGGGTTGTCGCGGATCGCGACGACCTCGGTGCCCTTCGCCGTGAGCGCGGCGACCGTCTGGTCGAGCCCCGGGGTGAGCGTCTCCGCCGACGACGACGCGGACGCCACGGTCCCGACCATGAACACCGCGCTCGGCGGGTTGGCGGCGAGGTACGCGGACACGTCCGCGTTGAACTTGTTGCACGCGGTATTCGGCGTCGTGACGCTCGGCGTGTAGATGCATCCGCCCAACAGGAGCGTCACGACGCGCCAGCCGTGCTGCGCGGCGACCGGCGCGAGCGCGGCCGTCCACTGCTCCGCGTGGGAATCGCCGACGACGACGATCGTCTTCGAGGCGCTCGACCCCGCGTTGGTCATGAGGCAATCGCCTTGGATGCTCGCGGGAACCTTGAGATCAGCCGAGCACTTCGACGGCGGCGCATACCAGTCGTTCGGGAGGTTCTGGGCGAGCGGGAGCAGCTGCGCGGTCGGGGACGCCTGGCTCGTGTAGCCCGGGACAAGCACGGCGGCCCCGGGGTTGTTGACGTCCGCCTTCGCCTCGGCCGCGTTCGACTTCGTCTGGATGGTCGCCTGCACCCCGGCGATGGGGACGATCGCGACGAGCGCGCACGCGACCACCCCGACCACTCCGTTCCGGAGCCGGACCTCGGGCCACTTCCACGCGCGCCACGGACGGTCCACGAACCGGATCGTGGCCCACGCGAGCACGAGCGAGAGCAGGATCGCGCAAGTCCCGAGAAGCCAGCCGGCGCGCTCCTCGTCGCGCCACGTGAGCGCGATCACGAGCACGGGCCAGTGCCACAGGTAGAGCCCGTAGGAGATGTCACCGAGCTTGCGGAGCGGCCGGGACGCGAGGAAGCGATGCGCGCCGAACCGGCCGCCGTGCTGGGCGGCGAGGATGACGGCGGCGCCGGACAGCGTGGGCCACAGCGCGATCGCGCCCGGGAACGCGGTCTCGACGTTCAGCACGATGCCGCACGCGACGATCGAGGCGACGCCCAGCCAGCCGATGAGGACCGCGATCCATGGGCGAATCCGCACGCGATCGATCACGAGGGCGAGGAGGCTCCCGAGCGCAAACTCCCACACGCGGGCCGGCAGGGAGAAGTAGGCCTGGACCTGGTTCACGAGCGTGTCGATCACCGAGTAGATGAACGACGCCGCGAACACCGCCCCGAACGCGTACGCGAGCAACCGCTCGTAGCGGAGCCGGAACCGCCGCGCGATCGCGCCCAGCGCGACAAAAAGGAGCGGGAAGAGGATGAAGATCTGGCCCTGGATCGAGAGCGACCAGAAGTGCTGGAACGGGCTCGCGAGCTCGTGGTTCTGCGCGTAGTAGTTCACGGCGTCGCTCTGCAGGAGCCAGTTCTCGGCGTACGCGAGTGAGGCGAGGCCCTGCTGGAGGACGGCCGACCACCGGGTCGCGGGCAGGAACAGGACGGTCGCGGCAACCGTGCCCGCAATCGTCACGACGGCGGCGGGCATGAGCCGGCGGAAGACGTGGAGCCAGTGCTTGACGAGCTTGGTCCGCTCGCCGCGGCGATGCCGGGCCACGAACTGGCCGGTCATGAGGAACGCCGAGATCATGAGGAAAACGTCCACGCCGCCCGAGACACGCCCGAGCCACACGTGGTAGAGGACCACGAGAAGCACCGCGACGGCCCGGAGGCCCTGGATCTCCGGCCGAAACGCCCGCGGCGCCGCGGGGGACGGCTCGGTGCCGCGCCCAGGGTGACGTGCCGCCGTCGTCCGTTCAGTAGGCGTTGGCCAGTCGGTCGTCTCGGTCGTCACGCGCGCATCTCCTCGTTTCGTTCTGCCCCACCATTCCCCCGCGAGAGCCTGTGCAGATCTTGTGAAGGCCATAGCTTCCGGGTGTGAACCCCCGTGGTGGGCGCGCCGGCCCCGGGCCGCCGCACCGCGCGCCAAAGCAACGGGGGCCGTCCCAGCGAGCTGGGACGGCCCCCGTTGGGGGTGCTCTAGTTGTGCGCACCGCGCGATCCTGCCGCGCGGCGTGCTGTGGGGCTACGCGGCCTAGTGGCTGTGGCCCGCGGACTCGTCCTCGGACGGCTTGTCAGCGACAAGGGTCTCCGTGGTGAGCACGAGCGCCGCGATCGACGCCGCGTTCCGCAGGGCCGAGCGGGTCACCTTGACGGGGTCGATGACGCCCGCCGCGATGAGGTCCTCGTACTGGCCCGTCTTCGCGTTGAAGCCGTGGTTGACCTCGGCCTCGGCCACGCGCGCCGCGACGACGTAGCCGTCGAAGCCCGCGTTGTGCGCGATCCAGCGGAGCGGCTGAACGAGCGCGCGGCGCACGATGTTCGCGCCGACGGCCACGTCGCCCTCAAGCGACGTGATGGCCTCGTTCTCGTCGAGGACGCGGACCGCGTGGACGAGGGCGGAACCGCCGCCGGCCACGATGCCCTCCTCGAGCGCCGCGCGGGTCGCCGAGACGGCGTCCTCGATGCGGTGCTTCTTCTCCTTGAGCTCGACCTCGGTGGCCGCGCCGACCTTGATGACGCCGATGCCGCCCGCGAGCTTCGCGAGGCGCTCCTGGAGCTTCTCGCGATCCCAGTCGGAGTCGGTGCGCGTGAGCTCAGCACGGAGCTGCGCAACGCGCGCCGCGACATCCTCGGACGAGCCGGCGCCGTCGACGATCGTGGTCGCGTCCTTCGTCACCGTGATGCGGCGCGCCGTGCCGAGCTGCTCGAGGCCCACCTGGTCGAGGCTCAGGCCGACCTCGGGCGAGACGACCTGCGCGCCCGTGAGCGTCGCGATGTCCTGGAGCATGGCCTTGCGGCGGTCGCCGAAGCCGGGCGCCTTGACGGCGACGACGTTGAGCGTGCCGCGGATCTTGTTGACGATGAGCGTCGAGAGCGCCTCGCCCTCCACGTCCTCGGCGATGACGAAGAGCGGCTTCGAGGCCTGGAGCGTCTGCTCGAGGAGCGGAAGGAAGTCCTGGAGCGACGAGATCTTGCCCTGGTGGATGAGGATGAACGCGTCCTCGAGGACGGCCTCCTGACGCTCGGCGTCCGTCACGAAGTACGGGGACAGGTAGCCCTTGTCGAACTGCATGCCCTCGGTGAGCACGAGCTCGGTCTGCGTCGTCGAGGACTCCTCGATGGTGATGACGCCGTCCTGGCCCACCTTCGCGAACGCCTCGGCGAGCAGGTCGCCGATCTCGTCCGACTGCGCCGAGATCGCGGCCACGTTGGCCACCTGACCGCCCGAGACTTCGCGAGCGTTCTCGCCGAGCCGCGCGGCGACGGCCTCGACGGCCGCCTCGATGCCGAGCTTGATCTGGCCCGGGGCCGCGCCGGCGGCCACGTTGCGGAGGCCCTCCTTGACGAGCGCCTGGGCGAGCACGGTCGCCGTCGTCGTGCCGTCGCCGGCCACGTCGTTGGTCTTGGTCGCGACCTCCTTGGCGAGCTGCGCGCCAAGGTTCTCGTACGGGTCCTCGAGCTCGACCTCGCGGGCGATCGTCACGCCGTCGTTCGTAATGGTCGGCGCGCCCCACTTCTTGTCGAGGACCACGTTGCGGCCGCGGGGGCCGAGCGTGACCTTGACGGTGTCGGCGAGCTTGTCGACGCCGGCCTCGAGGGCCTTCCGGGCGTCATCATTGAATGCGAGCTGCTTTGCCATTCGCTTCTCCTTGCCTCAAAGGCAGCACCCCGGCCGCTGCGGGCCGGGGTGCTGCCGCACTCGAGTCCTGCTCGGCGCTGACTACTTGACGACGATCGCGAGGACATCGCGGGCGGAGAGCACGAGGTACTCGGCGCCACCCGTCTTGACCTCGGTGCCGCCGTACTTCGAGTAAAGGACAACGTCGCCGACGGCGACGTCGACGGGCACGCGGTTGCCGTTGTCGTCAACGCGGCCGGGGCCGACGGCCACGACCTCGCCCTCCTGGGGCTTCTCCTTGGCGGTGTCCGGAATCACGAGGCCCGAAGCGGTGGTCTGCTCCGCTTCGAGCGGCTTGACAACAATACGGTCCTCGAGGGGCTTGATGGAGACCGACACGGATCTCTCCTTTTCATGAACGGATCACGGAAAACGGAACCGGGCATGCAACCGTCGTCGCGGGTGCCGGGAGCGTGCCTGGACAATTAGCACTCACATAAGGCGAGTGCTACCCCCGACTCTATTGATGGGCTGGCACTCGGTCAAGGCGAGTGCCAATCAGCGCGTCGCGGGCTGGCCGCGGGCCGCTACTCCCCTGCGAGCTCGTCGAAGCTCAGGCCGTCCCCGTCCTCGCCCGAGCGGCCGCGATTGAGGTACATGACGACGAGCGGGCCGATGAGGAACACGCCGCCCACCACGAGGCCCACAATCGCCGCGATCTTCGCGCCGAGGTACTGGTCACGCAGAGCCGCCGCCTCCGGGGTGGGATCGTCGATGCTCTTCCCGCCCACCGAGTACACGGCGGAAGTGAAGGCCTCGAGGCCCAACACGACAGCAAGGAGGATCGCGCAGACGACTGCCAGGACGATGCCGACTATGAGCACCGTCCGGATAGCGCGGGAGGAACCCCCGTTGTGGGCGGTCGGCGAGGCAGCGGGCGTCGTCTCCATGCCTCCACCTTATCGGGATCCGAGGGGCCGGGCAGGGACGGCTACCCCATGTGAACTAGGCTTGAAGTATGGCCCCAGACCACCCAGCCCCCGAGCAGCTCGCCCCGTTGCTCACCACGGAAGGGTGGGCCCTGCTCAACTCGCTCGGCCCGTACCGCGAGGAAGACGCGCTCGCCATCTCGGCCCGCCTGCGGAAGGCAGGGCACGCGCCGGAGCTCGTCTCCGCCGTCCTGAGCCAGGCGAGGCTGCGGCTCAAGGCCGAGGCCAAGTTCGGCGAATTCTCACGGCACATGCTGTTCACCCGCGCGGGCCTCGAGCAGGCCACGCGGCTCAACGTCGCGGCCCGGCACGCGCGGCGCTTCGTCGACGCCGGCGTCCAGCGCGTGGCCGATCTGGGCTGCGGGCTCGGTTCCGATGCGATGGCCATGGCGTCGCTCGATCTGGAGGTCACCGCCGTCGAGATCGACGAGACGACCGCCGCGTGCGCGACCGTCAACCTCATGCCGTTCCCCCTGGTCCGCGTGGTTCACGCGGACGCGCAGTCGGTGCCCTTGGAGGGGATCGACGGCGTGTGGCTGGACCCCGCGCGGCGCACGACAACGACGTCCGGCACCACGCGCTTGTGGGACCCTGAGGACTTCTCTCCGCCGCTCAGCTTCGCCTCGGGCCTCGCGGACCAAGGCCTGCCCGTGGGGGTCAAGCTCGGCCCGGGCCTCCCCCACGACTCCGTGCCCGCAGCGTGCGAGGCCCAATGGGTCTCGGTCGACGGCGACGTCGCGGAGGTCGGGCTGTACTTCAACGGGCTCAAGCGGCCGAGCGTGCGCCGCGCCGCGCTCGTCATCGGGGGCAGCTCGGCGTCCGAGCTCGTGGCCGAGACGGACTTCGACGGCGGGACCGTCGCGGACGTCGGGCCGCTCGAGGGCTTCCTGTACGAGCCGGACGGGGCCGTGATCCGTGCGGGGCTCGTCGCGGAGCTCGCGGACCGGCTCGGGGGCCATCTCGTGGACCCGCACATCGCGTACATCTGCGCCCCGAACCTCGTCCAGACCCCGTTCGCACGGGCCTATCGCGTGCTTGAGGTGCGGCACTACAACGTGCGGGCGCTGCGCCAATGGGTCCGCGACGAGGGGATCAGCACGCTCGACATCAAGAAGCGCGGCATGGCCGTCACGCCGGACGAGCTCCGGAAGCTCCTGCTCGCGGGCCAAGGGAGGGCCCCGCGGAAGGCCCCGCACAAGCGCGCGACGCTCGTGCTCACACGCATCGGCGAGGACCGCGTGGCCGCCGTCGTCGAACCTGCGTAATGCGCTTCTCGCTGCGCCGTCACCTCCGCTGGGTGTGCACCCAGCGGAGGTGACGGCGCAGCCGGAGAGCGCCTACTGGGCGCGCATGAACTCCTCGGCGGCGCGCACCTGCTCGTCCCTCGGGCGCATCCCCGTGTACAGGACGAACTGCTCGAGCGCCTGGATCGTCGCCACCTCGGCGCCGCTGATCACGGTCTTGCCGGCCGCGCGGCCCGCGCGGACGAGCGGCGTCTCCGCGGGGAGGGCGACGACGTCGAACACCACACGTGCGGCCTCGATGGTCGCCTCGGGGAAGGACAGCGCGTCCGCCTCGGGGCCGCCCGCCATGCCGATCGGCGTGATGTTGACGATGACGTCCGCCGTCGAGCCCCCGAGCTCGCCCTGCCAGCCGAAGCCATACAGATCCGCGAGCGCGCGGCCCGCGGCCTCGTTGCGCGCGACGATCGTGACGTCGCGGAAGCCTGCGTCCCGGAACGCCGCCGCCGTCGCCTTCGCCATGCCGCCCGAGCCGCGCAGCAGCACGGACTGCGCCGGATCGAGGCCGTTGCGCTCGATGAGCTGGGCGATCGCCGTGTAGTCCGTGTTGTGCGCGGTGAGGACGCCGGAATCGTTCACGATCGTGTTGACCGAGTCAATCGCCGCCGCGGAGGCATCCATGCGGTCAACGAGCGCAATGACGTCTTCTTTGTAGGGCATCGAGACCGCGCACCCGCGGATGCCGAGCCCCCGGACGCCCGCAATGGCCTGCTCGAGGTTCGTGGGCGCGAACGCCTTGTAGATCCAGTTGAGGCCGAGGGCCTCATAGAGGAAGTTGTGGAACCGCGTCCCGTTGTTGCTCGGGCGGGCGGAGAGCGAGATGCACAGCGTCATGTCTTTGTTGAGGATCGGCACGGCACAAGGCTAGCGGTCGGCGCGCCGCGGCGCGCCGCCTCTGGCCCGCCGCATGCCGCCGGTGTGCAATGGAGCCATGCCGGACACCGCCGCGAACCAGCCACCGCCCCGCGTAGGCCTCGACGAATTCTCGACCAACGCCGCGCTCGTGGACGGTATCCGCCGCTACGGCGCGGGGTGGGCCTCGGGCGCGCTCGCGGCGGCCGGCCGGCTCGTCGGCTCGGCCGAGTTCCAGGAGAACGCGCGGCTCGCGAACCTCCACCCGCCGGCCCTGCGCGCGCTGGACCGCTACGGCGAGCGGCTCGACGAGGTCGAGTACCACCCCGCCTATCACCGCGTGCTCGGCGACGCCGTGGCGCACGGGGCGCACACGTCGGCGTGGGCGGACCCGAGGCCCGGCGCGCACGTGGCGAGGGCGGCGGCATTCATGCTGTTCGCGCAGGTCGAGCCGGGCCACGCGTGCCCCGTGTCGATGACCCACGCCGCGGTCCCGGCGCTCGCGGCCGAGCCGGGTCTCGCGGATGTGTGGCTTCCCCGCCTGTACGGGACGGGTTACGAGCCGCGCCTCATCCCGGCTGCGGAGAAACCCGGGGCACTCGTCGGGATGGCCATGACCGAGCGCCAGGGCGGCTCCGACGTGCGCGCCAACACGACGACCGCGACCGACGCCGGCGGCGGGACGGCACGCATCACCGGGCAGAAGTGGTTCTGCTCCGCCCCGATGAGCGACGCGTTCCTCGTGCTCGCGCAGGAGCCGGCAGGGCTCTCCTGCTTCCTCGTGCCGCGCGTGCTCGACGACGGCACGCGGAACCCGTTCCGGCTCGTCCGGCTCAAGTCCAAGCTCGGAAACCGAGCGAACGCCTCGGCGGAGGTCGAGTTCGAGGGCGCGCTCGGCTGGCGGATCGGCGAAGCCGGGCGCGGCGTGCGGGCGATCATCGGGATGGTGCACGAGACGCGGCTCGACTGTGTGCTCGGCACCGCGGCCGGCATGCGCCAAGCGGTCGCCGAGGCCGTATGGCACGCGCGGCACCGGAGGGCCTTCGGGCGGCTCCTCGCCGACCAGCCCGCCATGGCGGCGGTCCTCGCCGACCTTGCGCTCGAGTCCGAGGCGGCGACGGCGCTCGGCCTGCGGCTCGCAGCGGCCGACGACGGCGGCCGGCCCGCTCGCGGGGAAGGCGCCGGGACCGACGCGGGCGGCCTTGATGGCGGCGGGGTCGACGGCGACCGCGAGCGGGCGTTCGCGCGGATCGCGACCGCCGTCGCGAAGTACTGGGTGTGCAAGCGCGGGCCCGGCCACGCCGCCGAGGCGCTCGAGTGCCTCGGCGGGAACGGCTATACGGAGGACTTCCCCCTCGCGATGCGGTATCGCGAACAGCCGGTCATGGCCATCTGGGAGGGATCGGGGAACGTCGTGGCGCTCGACGTCCTGCGCGCGCTCGCGCGGGAGCCCGACGCGGCCGAGGCGCTTGCGGACGAGCTCGAGGCTCAGCGCGGCGTTGACCCCGTGCTCGACGCCCAGCTCGGACGCGCGCTCTCGCTCCTCTCCGACGCGGCGCGGGAGCCGGAGGAGGCGCAGGCGTGGGCCCGTCGGCTCGCGGAGGAGCTCGCGCTGGCCCTTCAGGGGGCACTCCTTGTGGGCACGCGCCGTCGTCCGTCGCGGAGGCGTTCCTCGGCGCGCGGCTCGGCGAGAAGCGGACGCTCGGCTACGGGTGCCTCCCGGACACTGCGCGGACGGCGGAGATCCTCGCCCGGGTGTAGCGCTGTCCCGTTTGCGCCTTGCGCCCTTCCCCGCACCGGGCGCCCTTCCCGCATTGGGCGCCCTTCCCCGCATTGGGCCGCGGCCCCGCCACCCCAGTGCGGCTGAGCCGCCCCACTGCGGGGAAGCCGACCCATTGCGGGCCGGCACCGACAGTCCCATCTCACGCAGCGGCGGCAAACGCGGCCGCGAGGCGGGCGGCCACGAGCTCGGGCCTGTCGAGGTCGGCCCACGTCAGGCGGACGACCCGCCAACCGAGCTCGATCAGCGCCGACTCACGCCGCCGCTCAAGCAAGAGGGCCTCGGCGGTCGGGCGGTAGTCGAAGTACTTGGCGCCGCCGTCGAACTGAGAATGAGGCGGAGCCGCGGCCACGCGCAGTCGGCCCGATAGGTCCCGAGCGGCCTCCGATGCAGAACTGGATCTCCGGCGGTTCGATGCCGAGCCGGGCCAGAAGGAATCGCGTCCTGCTTCCCGGCCGATTCTGCGCGGCCGTCGAGAAGGCCGAGGAGCCGCGCCGCTCGCGCCCGCCCCCGTGTGAACTCCGCGGTTTCCAGCTCGGCCCCGAGCCCGTCGAGCGTGACGCCGAGCCGCAGCGCGCTGTCGCCGATCACGGCCGCTTGTTCCGGCGCAAGGATCCGCGCGCAGTCGAGCACGGTGCGCTCGGGCGCCGTCGCCAGCACGCGCCTCCCGTCGCGCGTCCGCGCAGCGACGGGATCCCTAGGCCCGAACGACATGCGGTGGGCCGCGGTATCCGGGCCATGGCTCGCCCCGAACTGGCCCCGCGCACGATATGCACGGCCAAGCCAGCGTTCCACACCGCAAAGCCGTGGAGCCGGGCCGCCGACGTGTGGCTGTAGACGGCGCCGCTCTGAGCGCCCGCCGCGTGCGCATCGATCCTGTAGTCGTCCTGTTCCCAGAGGCTCAGGTCCCGCCACCGCTCCGACTGCGTGTACGCCCACGCCGGATCCGGTCGAAGACACCGGCGCGAACGCACGCGCTGATGACTCGGTCGTCGATGCCCGCCTCGACCAGCTGGCTCGTCGAGGCGATCATCCCTCCGGGCCACCGCTCGACGGCCGCAGTCAGCGCAATTCGAGTCTCCATGCTGCCATCGTGCTCAATCCGGGCGAGTTCGCGCCCGCCATCACCCGTATGTGGACAACCGGCGAGGTGGACGCATGAGCCGGATGCCGCCGTCGTACGTCGCGACCGCACACACACCCTCCCTCGCATTGGGCGCCCTCCCTCGCATTGGGCGCCCTCCCTCGCATTGGGCGCCCTTCGCCGCACCGGGGCCGCGGGCCCGCCACCCCAGTGCGGCTAGCCGCCCCGCTGCGAGGAAGCCGCCCCGATCCGGACCCGACGCGGCGTGACCGACGCCGCTCGTCACGCTCGGACACCGCCGCTGGGAGAGCCACCGCCCTGCCCTAGACTGGGCACATTCTGTAGGAGTGCTGCGGCCGGACCGGAGCTCGAAGGCGGGGGCTGCCATGGACATCGACTTCGCTGCGTCGAAGCAGTCCACGATCGGCATGGAGTGGGAACTCGCCCTCGTGGACCGCCATGGCGGGGAGCTCGTGTCGGTCGCGCCCGAGGTGATGCGCCGCGTCTTCGACGAGCACCCGAGCTCAGTGGAGACTGTCCCCGCGTCCACCAGGAGCTGCTCCTCAACACGGTCGAACTCGTCACGGACGTCCACACCACCGTGGCCGAGGCCAAGGCGGACCTCGCCACCACCATGGCGGCCGTCCGCAGCGTCACGGACCGCATCGGCGTCGAGCTCTTCTCCGCGGGCAGCCACCCGTTCAGCCCGCCGCGCCTCCAGCCGGTCACGGACAAGGAGCGCTACGCGAAGCTCATCGACCGCACGCAGTGGCGGGGCCGCCAGATGGTCATCTACGGCGTCCACGTTCACATCGGGCTCGATCGCCGGGACAAGGCCATGCCCGTGCTCGACGCACTGGTCAACTACTTCCGCACTTCCAGGCGCTCTCGGCCTCGAGCCCGTATTGGAGCGGGGAGGACACGGGCTACGCATCGCAGCGGGCCCTCATGTTCCAGCAGCTCCCGACCGCGGGCCTCCCGTTCCAGTTCCCCGGTGGAAGACTTCGAGCACTACGTCGACGACATGCTCACCACTGGCGTCATCGACATGATCAATGAGATCCGCTGGGATATTCGCCCTGTGCCGCGGCTTGGACGATTGAGATGCGCGTGTGCGATGGCCTCTCGACCCTCGAGGAGGTCGGCGCCATCGGCGCCCTCACGCAGTGCCTCGTCGAGGAGGCCTCCGCACCCTCGACGCGGGCGGCACGATCCGACCATGCCCCGTGGCACGTCCAGGAGAACAAGTGGCGCGCGGCCCGCTACGGGCTTGACGCGATCATCATCCTCGACGCCGCGGGGCACGAGCAGCTCGTCACCGAGCACTTGGCCGAGACCCTCGACCGGCTCGAGCCCATCGCGCGGGACCTCCGCTGCGAGTCCGAGCTCCGCGACATCGAGGGGATTCTCCGCCGGGGCGCGGGCTACCAGCGGCAGCGCCGCACCGCCGAGCGGCACGGCGGCGACCTGCGCGCCGTCGTCCTCGAGGAGGCGCGCCTCATGCGCCAAGGCCACCCCGCGTGAGCCCGCAAGACGGACGACGGCGCCGCTCACCCGCGCGGCTCGTGTTCGTCGTCGCGGTGGTCGCCGTGGTCCTCGCGGTGACCTCGCACTTCCAGGCCGCGCTCATCGTCGCGGCCCTCGGCGCCGTCTACGGCCTGGTCGAGGCGGTCATCGCGTGGCGGCGGCGCCGAGACACCAGCCCCTAGTCGGTTGCGCCGTCAGCTCTACACGGTCAACGTGACGGCGCAACCGGACACACCCCGCGAACGTGACGGCGCAAGATCAGACCGAGACGGTCGTGACGGGCAGGGACGAGTCCGGCGCGAACGCGAGGTCGCTCGGCGAGCCGCCGTCCATGATGACGCGGGCGGCGAGCGCCGCGACCATCGCGCCGTTGTCCGTGCACAGCGAGAACGGCGGGGCGGCGAGCGAGATCCCCGCCTCGGCACACCGGGACGCGGTGAGCTCGCGGAGCCGCGAATTCGCGGCGACTCCCCCGCCGAGGAGCAGGTTCCGGATCCCCTGCTCGCGGCACGCGAGGACCGCCTTCGACGTCACGACGTCCACGACCGCCTCCTGGAACGACGCGGCGATGTCCGCGACGGGCACGGGCCTCCCCGCGGCCTCGTGCTGCTCGACGCACCGCGCCACGGCGGTCTTGAGGCCCAGAAGGACCAGTCGTAGCGGTGCGGTCCGGAGCCTCGGCGGATCCCATGTACTTGGGCTGCGTGAGGCCGCGAGGGAAGCGGAACGCCCGGGGATCGCCCTCCTTCGCGATGCGGTCGATGGCGGGCCGCCTGGGTAGCCGAGGCCGAGGAGCCGCGCGACCTTGTCGTAGGCCTCGCCCGCGGCATCGTCGATCGTTGACCCGAGCAGCTCGACGTCGGAGGCGATGTTGCGCACACGCAGGATCTCCGTGTGCCCGCCCGAGACGAGCAGCGCGCCGAGGTCCTCGGGAGCTCGCCGCCATAGACCCCGCCGTCGAGCAGCCCGACGCCCACGTGGGCGACGAGGTGGTTGATCGCGAACAGGGGCTTGCCCGTGGCCACGGCGAGCGCCTTCGCGGCGCACACCCCGACCATGAGCGCGCCCGCGAGCCCGGGCCCGGACGTCACGGCGAGCGCATCGACGTCCTCGAGCGTCACGCCCGCGGTGTCGAGGGCCTCGCGGAGCGTTGGCACCATGGCGTCGAGGTGTGCGCGGGACGCGATCTCGGGGATGACCCCGCCGAAGCGCACGTGCTCGTCCATTGAAGAGGAGACAGTGTTGGCCAGGAGCGTCGCGCCGCGCACGATCCCGACCCCGGTCTCGTCGCACGAGGACTCGATGCCGAGCACAAGCGGCTGGTTCACTGGACTCCCCCCTCGCCCGAGGGCGAGGCCTCGAGCGGCAGCTGCATGATGAGCGCGTCGACGCCGTCACGGTAGTAGCGCCGGCGCGTGTGGATCTGCGCGAAGCCGAAGCGCCGGTACAGCGCCTGCGCTCGCGGGTTGTCGGCGCGGACCTCGAGCAGCACGTCCCGCGCGCCCCGCCGCCGGGCCTCCGCGAGGAGCTCGGCCAGCACGGCTGAGCCGATCCCCGACCCTCGCGCTCAGGCACGACCGCGATGGTCTGAACGTCCGCAATGGGCGGCACGCACATGACGCCCGCGTACGCCACGATCCGGCGGGCCCCACCCGCCGCGGCCTCCTCCGCCACGTAGTACCGCCGGGTCGACGGCTGGGCGAGCTCGTCCCGGAACATGCGCTCGGGCCACGCGTCGAAGGGGAAGAGCGCCTTCTCGAGCTCGTGGACCGCAGGGACGTCCGCCTCCGTCATGTCCCGGAGCGTCACGCCGTCGGCATTCGGCCCGCGCCGGTCGCCGCGCTCACAGGGCCCGCTTCCGCGGCCCCGGCACCTGGGCGTCCGATTCGCGCAGATACCGCGGCGCCGTGTCGAGGAGGGCCTCCCCGCGAACAAGCCGCTCCACGGCGGCGTGCCCGAGCGAGGCCGCGGTCGGCTGGGCGCGCTCGAAGCCGCGGGCGACGGCGGCCCCCGCCTCAGCGAGCTTCTCGCCGTAGATCCGGCTCCGGCGCCGTAGACGGGCAGCGCCGGGAGCGCGTCTGGGTAGGCGACGTGGGGGCCGTCCGCGAGCGCCCCCGCGGCGGTGTATCGAGCCCAGTACACCTCGCGCCGGCGCGCGTCGGTCGCGACGAGGAAATCGGACGACGGCGGCACGGCGGTCGCCGCGTCCGACCTGCCGGAGGCGTGGGGCGGCCGAGCGGCGGATCGGGCCGGGACGGCCTGGGCGGGGCTGCCGGCCAGCACGTCCCAGGCGATCGCGTCGAGGCTCATGAGGCCGTCGAGCGGCGTGCCCCACGCGAACGCGAGCGCGCGGGCCGTCGCTATGCCGGAGCGGAGGCCCGTGAACGGCCCGGGGCCGACGCCCACGACGATGCGGTCCACGCGGGCCCCCGTGAGCTCCTGTTCTGCGAGGAGCGCCCGAATCGCGGGGCGAGGACCTCGGCGTGGGATCTGGTGTCTTCCGTGGCGAACTCGGCGAGGACGGCGGCCTCGGGCTCGTCCTCGTGCCACCGCAGGATCGCGGCGGACGCAATCGCGGACGTATCGATGGCGAGCAGGATCATCGCTTGCCCCCGGTGTGCGCCGCGGCACGCTCGGCCCCGGGAAGGGTGGGCGGCTCGGCCCAGCGCGGCCCGTAGCCGCGCACGATCATGAGGCGAGGCTCGTCGTCGTCGTACTCCTCGTCGACGGCGGCGTCGTCGAGCTCGGGTCGAAGTCCACGTCGGGTCGACGTCGACCGCGCCAGCCCACGGGCCGGCACCCGCGGGGCCGCGGACGAGCTCGATGTCGAGCCACGACTCCGCGAGGTGCTCGACGCGCCCGCGCCCCCACTCGACGACCGTGACGGACGCGTCGGCCCAGTTCTCGAGGTCAAGATCGTCAATCTCCCCCTCGCCCTCAAGCCGGTACGCGTCGACGTGGACGAGGTCGGGCCCCCGGCCGCTGCCCGTCCGCGAGGTTCGGGTGGATGCGGACCAAGACGAACGTGGGCGAGATGATGCCGCCGCGGACTCCGAGGCCCGCGCCCAGGCCCTGCGTGAACGTCGTCTTGCCGGCGCCGAGGCCGCCCGTGAGCACCACGACGTCGCCCGCCTCGAGGGCCCGGCCGAGGGCGGCGCCGAGCGCCTGCGTCTCCGCCGCCGTCGTCGGCTGCGCCCGAAGCTCCCACGATGGCGCTGCCCCCGCGTGCCATGGGCCGCCAGACGCTGGGCCGCCACCGCTCACGCGGTACCCCAGCCGCAACCGCCACGGGAGCGGCGGCCCCGGCAGGCTCGGCGGAGTCGACATGGATCCTGGGCACGCGCGGACTGATCCGCGTGACGATCTCGTAGTTGATGGTGCCCGCGGCGCGGGCCCAGTCATCCGCGGTGGGACCGCCGTCCTCGCCCGACCCGAAGAGGACGGCCTCGGAACCCGCGATCGCGTCGAGATCCGCCTCGGGCCCAGGTCCACGACCATCTGGTCCATGGCGACGCGCCCCACGACGCGGTAGGTGCGGCCGCCGATCTGGACGGGGCCGCCGTCGGACGTGCGCGGACGCCGTCCGCGTAGCCGAGCGGGATGAGGCCCAGCGTGCTCTCCCGGCGTCCGATAGGCGAGCCCGTAGCTCACGCCCTGCCCAGCCGGGACGCGCTTGCACTGCGAGACGACCGTGCGCACCGTCATGGCCGGGCGCAGGCCGAGGTCGCGCGCGGACTGCTCGGCGAACGGGGACAGGCCGTAGATCGAGATCCCGGCGCGCACGAGGTCGAAGTGGGTGTCCGGCCGGGAGAAGATCGCGGGCGAGTTGGCGATGTGGCGGACCTCGAGGTCGCACCCCGCGTCCTCGGCAAGCGCGACGGCGTCGCGGAAGACGTCCAGCTGGACATCCGTCTCGGGGCGGTCGGGCTCGTCCGCGACGGCAAGGTGGCTGAACACGCCGACCACGCGCAGGAGCCCCTGATCCTGATAGTCCGTGGCCTCGTCGAGGACGGCCTCCCAGCGGTCCGGGGTCACGCCGTTGCGGCCCAGGCCCGTGTCGATCTTGAGGTGCACGCGGGCCGGACGCTCCTGCTCGCGCGCCGCCTGGACGATCTGGCCCAGCTCCCAGCCCGAGCACCCGAGGTCGACGCCGGCGCCCACCGCCGCGGAGAAGTTGCTTTCCGCGGTGTGCAGCCACGCGAGCGTCGGGGCGTCGATGCCCGCGGCGCGCAGCGCGAGGGCCTCGCCGATGTGGGCGACGCCGAGCCACGACGCGCCCGCCTCGAGCGCCGCGCGCGCCACCGGGATGGCCCCGTGGCCGTACGCATCCGCCTTCACGACCGCCATGACGCGGGCGGATCGGCGACGGTCCGCAGGACGCGGACGTTGTGGCGAATCGCCTCAAGGTCGACGACGGCGGCCCTCTCGGGAGGCGTTCGGCTAGCGGGTGAGGCGTGGAGGTCACGCCCACGAGTCTATTCCAGCGCGCGGAAACCGTAGCCTTGGATGGTGCAGCATCAGGACCGCGTGGCGATGATCAGCCTCCACACATCGCCGCTCGAGCAACCGGGCGCGGGCGACGCGGGAGGCATGAACGTCTACATCAGCCACCTCGCGCGCGCCCTCGCGGCGGACGGCCTCGGGGTGGACATCTTCACGCGCGCCACCGATCCGTCCCAGCCGGACGCCATCGCGATCTCGCCCGGCGTCACGGTCCATCACATCCCCGCGGGCCCGGCCCGGAAGCTCGCGAAAGAACAGATGCCGCCGCTCGCGGACGAGTTCGCCGAGGGCATCCTGAGGCGCACCCGCGGCTCCGCTCCCCCGCGGGCCGTGCACAGCCATTACTGGGTCTCCGGGCTCGCGGGGCTGCGAGCGGCCACCGAGTGGGACGTTCCGCTCGTGCACACGATGCACACGATGGCGCGCGTCAAGAACCGCCATCTCGCGGCGGGGGACGTCCCGAGCCCACGTGGCGCGAGCGCGGCGAGCAGCGCATCGCGGACGCCGCGGCCCGATTCACGGCCAACACGGCCGCCGAGCGGGACGAGCTCGTGCGGCACTATGGCGTGGACGAGGACCGGATCGACGTCGTGAGCCCGGGAGTGGACCTCGACATCTTCCGGCCCGCGTTCCGATCCCGCGCCCGGGTCGCGTCCGGCGTGCCCGCGGCCTCGTTCCACGTGCTGTTCGCGGGCCGCCTCCAGCGGCTCAAGGGCCGCAGGTGCTCGTCGCGGCGGCCGGCGAGCTGCACCGCCGTCGTCCGGACATTCCGCTCGTGGTGAGCGTCATCGGCGCGCCGAGCGGCTCGCTGGGCCTCGATCTTGACGAGCTCGCGCGCGAGGAGGGGCTCGACGGCGTCGTGCACCGCCTGCCGCCCGTGCCCGCGGCGGTGCTCGCCGAGTGGTTCCGTTCCGCAGATGTGCTCGCGATGCCGAGCTTCTCCGAATCCTTCGGGCTCGTGGCCCTCGAGGCGCAGGCGTGCGGGACGCCCGTGGTCGCGGCGCGCGTGGGCGGCCTCCCGAAGGCCGTGTGCGACGGCCGCACGGGCTTCCTGGTCCAGGGCCACGAGGCGGCGGACTGGGCCGCCGTGCTCGAGCAGCTCTACGACGACCCCGCGACGCGCGTGGACCTGGGCCGGGCCGCCTCGATGTACGCACAGCGCTTCGGCTGGGAGCAGACCGCCGAGGGCACGCGCGCGGCGTACCGGACGGCGGTCCGCCACTACACCCGGGCGCACCCGGTGGCCACGGGACGTTCGTTCGAACCGCGCACCGTTCCTTCTGGCACCGCACGGCGCGCGGCACGCGACCCCGCAGCGCGCTACCTGACAGCGCGGTAGGGTGAGCCCATGAGCGCCCCGGCAGCGACGCCTAGCGACCTCGAGATTGCCCAGTCCGCGACCCTCCGCCCCATCGAGGACGTCGCCGCGAGCGTGGGCATCCCCCTCGACGCCCTCGAACTGTACGGGCGGTACAAGGCCAAGATCGACGTCGACGGCCTGCCGCCCGCGGGCCGGCTCGGCCACGTGGTGCTCGTCTCGGGGGTCTCCCCGACGCCGGCGGGCGAGGGCAAGTCCACACTCACCGTGGGGCTCGCGGACTCGCTCGCGCGGGCCGGGAAGCGCACGATGGTCGCCCTGCGGGAGCCGAGCCTCGGGCCGATCCTCGGCATGAAGGGCGGGGCCACGGGCGGCGGACGCTCGCAGGTGCTCCCCATGGAGGACATCAACCTGCACTTCACGGGCGATTTCCACGCGGTCACGAGTGCGAACAACGCCCTGTGCGCGCTCATCGACAACCACATCTTCCAGGGCAACGAGCTCGGGATCGACCCTCGGCGTGTGTCCTTCCGCCGGGTCATGGACATGAACGATCGGGCGCTGCGCGAGATCGTCGTGGGGCTCGGCGGGCCGGCGCAGGGCGTCCCACGGCAGGACGGCTTCGACATCACGGTCGCGTCCGAGGTCATGGCCGTGTTCTGCCTTGCCTCCTCCGCGGCAGACCTCACGGAGCGCCTCGCCCGCATCACGGTCGGCTACACGTACGCGCGCAAGCCCGTCACGGTCGCGGACCTCGGGCGGAGGGCGTCATGGCCATGCTCCTCAAGGACGCGATCAAGCCGAACCTCGTCCAGACGATCGCCGGAACACCCGCCCTCGTGCACGGCGGGCCGTTCGCGAATATCGCGCACGGTGCAACTCCGTGCTCGCGACCACGACGGCGCGGCGGCTCGCCGAGGTCGTCGTCACGGAGGCCGGGTTCGGCGCCGACCTCGGCGCCGAGAAGTTCGTGGACATCAAGGCGAGGTACGCGGACGTGGCTCCCTCCGCCGCGGTCCTCGTCGCGACCGTCCGCGCGCTCAAGATGCACGGCGGCGCGCCCAAGGACCGGCTCGGCGAGCCCGACGCCGCCGCGGTGGCCCGCGGCACCGCGAACCTCGCCCGGCACGTCGCGACGGTGCGCAAGCTCGGCCTCGAGCCGATCGTCGCGGTCAATCGCTTCACGGCTGACACGCCCGGCGAGCTCGACGCGATCCTTGATCGGTGCCGCGGGGCGGGGCTGCGAGCGGCGGTCGCCGATGTCTGGGGCCGGGGCGGAGGGGGCGACGGCGGTGACGAGCTCGCGCGCGAGGTCCTCGCCGCGCTCGAGTCGCCCGGGACGTGCCGGCCGCTCTACCCCCTCGAGGCGACGATCGAGGAGAAGATCCTGACGATCGTTCGCGAGGTCTACGGGGCGCCGGCGTCGAGTTCTCGGAGCGAGCCTGCCGACAGCTCGCGCAGATCCGCGACAACGGCTGGGACCGACTCCCCGTCTGCATGGCGAAGACACAGTATTCGTTCACGGACGACGCCTCGCGGCTCGGGGCCCCCGAGGGCTTCACCGTGCACGTCCGCGAGCTGTGGCCCCGCACGGGCGCGGGCTTCATCGTGGCCGTGACGGGCGCTCATGACGATGCCGGGCCTCCCGAAGGAGCCCGCCGCGCTGCGGATGGGGCTCGACGAGCACGGGAGAGCCGTCGGCCTGTTCTGAGCCGGCGGGCGGGGCCGAGGGAACGCCCCCCATATGCCGGCGCTCCCTCGGCCAGAGCGGTCCCGTGCGGGACCTGAGCATGAAGATACACGGACTATCCACGCGCGTGCCACGATCGCCTCGCGCCCCGTCGATGCCCGAAAACTTGTAGAGTTTGACTTGACAACGCTGACCATATGGGGGCCAGCACGGAGGACACCGACGGACTATGCAGCTGCGTGAGCTCAGCGGCCTCACTGGTATGCCGATCGCAAGCATCAAGTACTACCTTCGGGAGGGAATCCTCCGGCCGGAAGCCGCGTGACCGCCACGCGCTCCGACTACGACGAGTCCCATGTGAGGCGGATCAAGACGATCCAGACGCTGCGGAACGTCAACGGGCTCAGCGTCGCCCAAATCCGCGAGGTCGTAGCCCTCGTTGACCGTGGGCGAGCCGCATTGAAATCCTCAAGGGCCTCCAGCGCGAGCTCCAACGGCTCGGCGAACCCGCCCCGGGCGGACCGAGGCCGGCAACGCGGTGGTGCGCCTTCGGGGCTGGCCCGACGTCCCGACCGCCGCCCGCGGCGCGCTCGATTCGCACCTCGAGCAGATGAACGCGCTGGGCCTCTCAATCCCGCACGACGCGCTCGATACCTACAGCCAGGCCGTGGATCTCATCGCGAAGGTCGACATCAACGACGCCGCGTCGGCCGAGGACCTCGACACGCTCGTGACGCGCACCGCGGTCGGCATGCACATGCATTCGCAGCTCGTGCTCAAGCTGCTCGCTCTGGCCCAGGCGAGCCGCTCGATCGCGCTGTACGGACGGGCTCTGGGCCCCAGGGACTGCCCCGGAGCCCGTCGCACTCCCTGAGCCCGTCGCACTCCCTGAGCCGGTCGCGCCTCGCGAGCCGGTCACGCCGGCTTGATGTTCTGGTTCACGTGGAAGAAGTTGTCCGGATCGTACTTCCCCTTGACCTCCGCGAGCCGCGCGTAGTTGGAGCCGAGGGTGGCTTCGATGCGGGACTGGTCGTCCGCGTCCTGAAGTTGAGGTAGCCGCCGGGCTCCGAGTACTCGTGCAGCGCGCTCCAGTAGTTGCGGACCACGCGATGTTCGTCTCGTTCTCCGAGGCGTCCGGCCATTGGCCCGCAATGGCCGGGGAGAACGCGACGTCGCGGTGCGCGAACGCCGTCGCGTCCGGGCGACCCGGTGCACCGCCCCGTCGATGGGGTAGAAGTGGTTGGCCGATGCGGCGTGGGGATCCCCGGGCGTACTCGACCGCGACGCGCAGCGCTTCGTCGCTCAGGGTGCGCAGGAAGTCCGCCTTCCAGTAGCCCTGGAGGCCCGGGACGCCGTTGAGGCCATCGAACATGACGTTGAGCGCGGGGTACGGCATCGGAGCGAACATCGACCCAGCACGGGACCGGCGTCCAGCATGGGCTGCCAGTGCGCGGGCCCCTGCGCGACATCCCCGGTCCACATGCCTCCGACGACCGCGACCGGCCGACCGTGCCATTCCTCCGGGAGGAAGGGAACCGGCGGGCCCTGATGGAACCCGTAGAAGGCGCCCATCTCCTCGGGCTGGGACGCTATCCACTCGCGGTAGACGGCCCCGACCTCGGCGCCGATCGCGGCGTCGTAGAAGATGATCCCCACGTGGACCATGTCGAGCGGGTGCAGCTGGAATTCGAAGGACGTCACGGCGCCGAAATTGCCGCTCCCGCCGCGCAGGGCCCAGAACAGGTCGGCGTTCTCTGCCTCGCTCGCCGTCACGAAGCTGCCGTCGGCGAGGACCACATCGGCGGAGATGAGGTTGTCGCACGCGAGGCCGTACTTCCGCGCGAGGTACCCGATACCGCCGCCGAGGGTGAGGCCCGCGACACCGGTGGACCCAATGATGCCGCCCGTGCTCGCAAGTCCGAACGCGTGCGTCGCGTGGTTGAAGTCGGCCCACGTGGCGCCCGCGTCGACGCGGGCCGTGCGGGCCACGGGGTCGACCCGCACGCCGCGGCGGGCCGAGAAGTCGAGGACCAGGCCGCCGTCGACCGTTCCGAAGCCGGGCGCGCTGTGGCCGCCGCCGCGCAGCGCGACGTCGAGGCCGGCGTCGCGTGCGAAGCGCACTGCCGCCATGACGTCCGCTGGCTGCGTGACCCGCAGGACGGCCGCCGGGCGGCGATCTACCATGCCGTTGAAGACGGCCCTCGCGGCGTCGTATTCGGGGTCCACCCCTCGATGACCTGACCGCGCACCCGCTCGCGCAAGGCATCAAAACGCTCGGTGCCCATGGCATCTCCCACCGCTCATGAGACCGAGTGAACGCGCGCCCGCGAAGGACCCCAGCCAGACGACGCGTCGTGACACGAACGGTGTACGCCGCGCCCGGCGCCGCGTCAATGCGCGACGCGGCGGATTTCGGGGTCGCCCTCGGTTGCGCCGTCACCTCCGCGGGTGCGCACCCTGCGGAGGTGACGGCGCAACCGGAGGGGTGGCCAGGCTGCGCGGACGACGGCGGCGCTCGCCTCGCGCGGCGGCGTCACCAGGGAGGCCTCACGCGAGCAGCTTCCCCCAGCGCGGATCGAGCAGGGGTGCCCCCGCGAGCTGGAGGCACCGCCACAGCGTCACGGCGACGGAATCGAGGGCGGCGACCCCGGTCCGCTCCTCGACGTCGGCCACGAGCGGCGCGCCGTACAGATTCGTGCACAGGTACACGAGCGCGTCGGGCCGTTCGGCGGCGAGCTCGAGCGATCCCGGGAGCAGTTCCTCCCGGCCGACCCGTGCGAACGATTCGTTGTCGCTCAGGCCGAGGGCGCGGTGGCCACACACCCGGACGCCCTCCGCGGCATACCGTGCCACGACCTCGAGGTTCACGTCCGCGGTGTACGGGGTCACGAGCCCCACGGTCTCCGTGCCGAACTCTCGGAACGCGTCGAGGTAGGCGAGGGTCGACGTCGTGGCCGGAATGCCCGTGGCAGCGGTGATCTCCGCGACGATCTCGCGGTCGTGCTGGGGACCGAGCCACGAGCCGGACGTGCCGTTCCACGCGATGACGTCGACGTTCGCGGTCGCAAGCAGCTCCGCGGCGCGGCGCATGCCCTCGACGTCGAACTGCCGGTCTGAGCCCGAATCGAGCGCGATCCGGGTCACGGGATCCGCGTCGAATGGACCGTCACGTCCTCGCGGTCCCGAGGATCCGATACGTCATGGGCTCGAGGCACGTGTTGGACGACGGCACGATCATGCCGATCCGTACGGGCCGGGCTGGCTGGACCATGGTCACTCCCCCTCTCCGCCGGCGCGCACGCCGACCGCTGCGAACTCGGCCACCAGGATCCTGGGCGGCGGCCTGCTGCGCCGCCTCCCGGTAGCCGAGGCGCGGCACAAACCGGCCCGCGGGGCCGGGATCGTGGAAGCCGTGCTCGTCGAGCACCACGCGGCCCCCCGCGACGACGGCCTGCGGCCAGCCCCGAAGCTCCCGGCCGTCGAACGGCGAGAAGTCCGTTCCCATGTGGAGCGCGCGGCCGTCCACGGTCCGGGACTCGGCAGGGTCGAAGACCACGAGGTCCGCGTCGTGGCCCGGGGCGATGACGCCCTTGCCGGGCAGCCCATTGATCCGGCGGGCGCCGCGGAGAACAGCTCCACGAAGCGCTCGAGCAGCCCAGCCCCGGCGGAGCCTGCCGCGGCGGCCGGGACCCGCCGTCGTCCGCGCCCGGCGAGCCGAAGGCCACGGCACCCCCCAACGCCTCGGCCAGCGCCGTGAACGCGACGGGCATGCGGGTCTCGACGCCGGGAAGCCCGTGCGGCATGTACCGGACGTCGTCAGTCCGCTCGCGCTTCTGCGTCAGGTCGTAGCACGAATGGTCGCTCGAGACGGTGTGCACCGAGCCCTCCGCGAAGCGCTCGCGCAGGGCCGCGACGGTCTCCCGCGACCGCATGGGCGGGCAGCACGCGAACCACTGGGAAAGCGCGAGGCATAGACGCCGTCGTCAGCACGAGGTAGTGCGGCATGTCTCGGAATGGACCGCGAGGCCGCGGCGCGGGCCTCGGCAACGAGGTCGACGGCGCCGGGCGTGGATTGGTGCACAAATACGCTGGGGCTCCCGTGTACTCGGCCATCGCGAGGACCTCGCGCACGGAGGCCTCCTCGGCAAGCTCGGCGCGTCTCGTGCAGGTGTTCGATGCCGATCTCGCCCGCGTCGGCGTGCTCCTGCGTGCAGTCCGCGATCATCGCGTCATGCTCCGCGTGGATGTAGGTGAGGCCGTCCAGGCGGGCCATCTCGCGCATGACTTTGAGCACCGTGTCGTCGTCCGCCATGGTGGTGCCGCGGTTCGTCATGTACAGCTTGACGGACCGGATCCCGAGGCGGGCGAGCTCCTCGAGCTGCGCGGGACCGTCTCGTCCACGCGACCACGGAGCCGTGGAGGGCGACGTCGCAGCGCGCCTCGCGGGCGAGCGCGAGCTTGTTCTTGGCGGCCTCGAGCGGGGTCTCGCTCGCGTCGCGGGGGATGCCGAAATCGAGGATCGTCGTGGTGCCGCCCAGAGGGCGGCCGCGGTCGTCACGGCGTAGTCGTCGAGGGTGCGGAAGCGGCCCGTCACCTGGGCCACGTGGCAGTGGGCGTCCACGCCCCCCGGGATGACCACCCGGCCGGCGGCGTCCACGAGCCGCTCGGTCGGCGGGACGGGCTCGGATGCGTCGACGAGGGCCGTCACGCGACCGCCGTTGACCACGACGTGCGCGGCTTGCGAGCCGAACGAGTTGACCACGAGTCCGTGGGCGATCACGAGGTCGTTCATGCGAGGGCCCCGGTCTCGAGCCGTGCCGCGCCGAGCGCCGCGTCGAGGG
The DNA here is from genome assembly GCF_049332655.1 of Sinomonas sp. P47F7. Taxonomy (GTDB): domain Bacteria; phylum Actinomycetota; class Actinomycetes; order Actinomycetales; family Micrococcaceae; genus Sinomonas. Next base: position 3,297,513 of record NZ_CP186327.1, read on the forward strand.
CCGGAGCGAGGCCCGTGCGCCGCTTGAGCGGCGGCGCGGCGAAGGACCCGGCGCGATGAGGCCCCAGTCGAGCGCGACGACCGCCTCCGCGAGCCTGATCCCGGCGCCGATCCCATCGACAACGGGTACAGGGATCTCCGACGCGACGTCCCGGGCGAGGCCCGCGAGCGGTGCGCCGGCCAAGATGACCACGTCGGCGCCGTCCTCCGCGACCGCGAGCCGTGCGAGCTCGACGAGCGTGGGCCGGAAGTCGGCCTGGACCGTGCCGATGCCCCGCAGCGCTTCCCTGATCGAGCGAATCGACGCGAGCCGCCCGCCGAAGCCGAAGTGCTCCACGCAGTCGCGTACCACGCAGTGATCCGGTCCGAGATGGCGATGATGGAGAAGCGATGCCCTTGGAGCGCCGCGGCGCACAGCGCCGCCTCCGTGATGCCGATGACAGGGACGTCGACGAGTTCCTTGAGTGCGGGCATGCCGGGATCGCCGAACGCGGCGACGACAACGCCGTCGACCTCGTCGCGATGCTCGGCGATGAGCTCCGCGACGGCGCCGGCCGCGAGCAGCGACTCGAAGCGGGTCTCGATGTATTCGACGCCGCGCGGTGCCGTGCGCACCACGAGCTCGGTGGTGGGGGCGGCGGAACGTGCCGCCTCGGCGCGGATCAGCTCGGTCACGTCCTCGCTGATGTTCGGATTGACGACGAGAAGTCTCATGGTGGTTCCTTGAACTTGAAGAGGTCAGACCGTGTGTCTGGGTATTGCGCCGGCCCGTGCTTGACGATGTTTCTGGCTGGCCCACGCAGGTCAGACCGTGTCTGGGTACTGCTCTCTGTACTTGCCAATGTGTAGCGCCGACTGGGCCGCGGCGCGATCGGGGTCTCCGCTCGCGATCGCCGCAAGGAGGTCGCGGTGTTCCTGGACGAGCTCCGGCAGGTCGGTGACGTGCCGGAAAAGCCAGTGCATGCGGCCCTGAAGCGGCTCGAGCGCCGTCCGGAGGAAGCCGTTGTCCGCGATGCGGGTGACGTCGTCGTGGAACTCGCTGTTGAGCCGGTGCGCCTCGTTAACGCTGCCGCGCGCCAGGGCGTCGGCAGCCCTCGAGAGGAGATCTTCGAGCCGCTCGATGTCCGCGGGGGGGCTCGCTGCGCAGCAAGCCGGCACGCAAGGACTTCGAGCGAAAGCCGCACGTCGAAGAGGTCCTCGACGTCCTTCTCGCTGAGCGACGCCACGACCGAACCCCGCGAGGCGCGCTCGGCGAGGATCCCCTCCTGGACCAGCATCCGCAGCGCCTCCCGAACGGGGAGGCGCGAGACGTTGAACTCGGCCGCGAGGTCTCGCTCGATGAGCCGGGTCCCCGGGGCGTAGTGGCCTTCGAAGACGCGCGCCCGCAGGGTGTCGCGGATCACCTCGCGCAGCGGTCGATCGCGCTGCGGTTCTTCGGCGGACTGGGCCATGCGGGTTTCCCCTCGGTTCGGGCTGCACGCTGGAGGCGCAGCGGACGCGATTCAGTTCCATTCGATCACGGGCCGGCCGGTGGGCCCTTGGATGCGGGCCCACCGGACGGCCCCAATCACACCGGCAGCCGCCGGCTGTAGTCGAGGGCGAGGACCGCGGCGCCCATGATGATCGCCGAGCCGACGAAGTACAGGAGAGCCCCCGTGTACCCGCCGGTCGCCCCGACGATGAAGCCGACCGCAATCGGCGTGACGAAGCCCGCGATGTTGCCGCTGAGGTTCATGGCCCCGCCGAGCACCCCGGCGTTGGTCCGGCCGCCGAGCGTCGCCGGAACGGCCCAGAAGAGGCCCACCCAGCGCAGGAAGAAGAGCACCACCGAGAGAAGCACGACGGCGGCGATCGGGTCCCCGACGATCGTCACCCCGACGAGGCCCGCCGTGACGATGACGCTCGACGCGCCCAGGAGCGAGCGCATGACGACGTTCGTGCCGTAGCCCTTCGCGCGGAGCCGGTCGGCGAGCGTGCCGCCGAGGATCTCGCCCACGAAGCCTGCCCCGAAGATCACGAACGTCGACCAGCCGATCGTGTTCAGGTTGAAGCCCTTGGCCTGGCGAGGTACAGCGGGCCCCACGTGAGCAGGCCGTAGAACACCCCGTTGAAGCCAAGCCAGCCGAAGCACATGGCCCAGAACGAGCGGAACTTGAGGTACGGCAGGAGGCCGCGGCGCGAGGTGCTGCCCGCGGCCTGGGCGGCCTCGTCCTCGGCGCGATGGGAGGCCTCGATGTAGTCCGCCTCGGCGTCGTTGACGGCGCGGTGCTGACGGGGGTTGTCCGCACGTACCACCAGATGAGGGCGCCGAGCACCACGGTCGCGATGCCCGCGATGATGAACGCCATGCGCCAGCCGCCGAACGCCGCGATGAGCCCCGTGATGAGGATGCCGCCTACGCCGGCCCGAGCGGGGCGCCCGCGTCGAGGATGGTCGCGCCGCGGCCGCGCTCCTTCGAGTGCATCCAGAGGGCGTTGAGCTTGCCGCCCGCGGGCATGACGCCCGCCTCGGTGACGCCGATGCCCATGCGGGCGATGAACATGCTGAGGAAGCCGCCCGTGAGTCCGGAGGCCGCGGTCGCGGCGCCCAGCCGATGCAGGAGACCGTGACCACCTTGCGCGGCCCGAACCGGTCGATGAGCCAGCCGACCGGGACCTGCATGAACGCGTAGGTCCAGAAGAATGCCGAGAGCAGGAGCCCCACGAGCTCCGGGTGAGGTTGAACTCCTTCTGGATGATGGGAAGCGCCACCGAGATGGACCCGCGGTCCACGTAGTTCACGGTGACGAGGACGAGCAGCAGGATGAAGAGCTTCCAGCGCACGCCGGTGCGCTTGGCCGAAGCGGCCGCGGTTGCCTCCGCGGTTCCAGCGGAGCGCTGCGGCGAGGTTTCCTCTTGAAGGGACACGTGTCCTCCTTCACGACATTGGGAAGAGCCTGACCGGTCCGGGAGCGGACAGGCCATGGGAGGTGCGCAACGTTAATTTTGGGATCCCGGCTTGGGATCCCAAAGAACGATAGATGGTGACTCGAGCCACAGTCAAGAGATTTGGGATCCCAATTCGGGATCCCGTTCAGGCTGGGTCCGTCTCCGCTCCCCAGGGCGGGACCCTGCTCGCGAAAGGCGAGCGCCGCCGTCGTCCTGTGACCGGACGACGGCGGCGCTCGCCTCGCGAGGGAAGGTGCGCCTAGGAGACTGCTGAAGAAGTCGGGCGGGCGGGCGCGCCTCCCTGCTTCGGGCCGGGGAGGGTTAGACTGGCTTCATGCAGGGTCGCGACGATGGACAGCGTGAGTTCCTTGACGTTGAGGCGCTGGCCGGGCATCTGCTGGTTCCGGGCAGCGTCTTCGCCTTCCTGGCCGGGCATCGGCTGAAGCTGTTCCCGGCGGAGATGTTCGAGGATCTCTTTCCCTCGGCCGGGGCCGGCCCTCGGTCCCGCCCGAGGTGGTCGCCACGGTCCTGGTGCTGCAGGCGTTGAACGGGCTTTCGGATCGCGAGGCTGCCGAGGCGGTGACCTTCGACCTGCGGTGGAAGGCCGCCTGCGGCTTCGCGGTCGCGGACCGGGCGTTCCATCCGACCACCCTGACCTACTGGCGGCGCCGGCTCGCGGCCAGCGCCCGGCCGCAGCGGATCTTCGAGGCGGTCCGGGACGTGGTGGCCGCGACCGGCGCGGTGGGCGGGGACGCGGCGGGCGCTTGACTCCACGGTGCTGGACGACGCGGTTGCCCGGCAGGACACGGTCACCCAGCTGGTCGCCTCGATCCGGCGGGTCGGCCGGGAGGTCTCCGGCGCGGAGGCGGTGATCGCCGCCGAGTGCACCCGGCTGGCCGGGCTGACCGGGCAGGACTACGCCTCGGCCGGGAAGCCGCGGATCGTGTGGGACGATGCGGCCGCGCGCGACGGCCTGGTCACAGCCCTGGTCAACGACGCGCTCGCGCTGCTCGCGGCGCTGGACGTCGATGCCGCCCAGGCCGCGGGCGGGAGGCCTGCGGAGGCGGTGGCGCTGCTGGCGCTGGTGGCCGGGCAGGACGTCGAGCCCGCGGAGGACTCCGACGGCAGCGACGGGCGGTGGCGGATCGCCCGCAGCGTCGCACCGGACCGGATGATCTCCACCGTCGACCCGGAGACCCGGCACGCGCACAAGACCCGGGAGCGCCGGCAGGACGGGTTCAAGGCCCATGTGGTGGTCGAGCCGGAGACCGGGCTGACCACCGCGGTGAAGCTGACCAAGGCCAACGGCCCGGAGAACTCCGACGCATCCGTCGGCAAGGACCTGGTCGCCGCCGACCCGACGATCGCCGGGCAGGAGGCCGTCGAGGTGCTCGGCGACTCGGCCTACGGGTCCGGGGAGATGCTGCACGCCCTGGACCAGCGGAAGTGGACCCCGATTATCAAGCCGTGGCCGCTGCGGCCCGCGGTCGAGGGCGGGTTCACCATCGACGACTTCGCCCACGACGGCGAGGCAGGGACCCTGACCTGCCCGGCCGGGCACACCCGCCGGCTCACCAAGACCCGCAAGGCCGTGTTCGGCGCCGTCTGCGCCCACTGCCCGCTGCGATCGCAGTGCACCACGGCCAGAGACGGTCGCAAGATCGAGGTGCATCCCCACGACCTGCTCCAGCGCGCACACCGCAGGCGGGCCACCGCGGAAGGCTTCCAGACCACCTATCGGGCCAAGCGGCCGATGGTCGAGAGATCGATCGCGTGGCTGACCCGGGGCAACCGCCGCGTCCCTACCGGGGCGTGGAGAAGCAACAGCTGGCTCCACCACCGGGTCGCCGCCCTGAACCTCAGGCGACTGCTCGCACTCGGCCTCAGCTTCGACAACGGAACCTGGCAGCTGGCCTGATCGCGCCGCAGGCCCCCAGAAGACAGCCTCGAACCCAACGCCAGGGGCACCACGACGCCCTGCACAGGCGGGACGGACCCATGCTGCACCCAGAGCCGACCAAACCCGCCGTTCGACTGGCCAAGGCGGCACCGATCACGCCACCAGCCAACCTGCGAAGGGAGCTTGTTCAGCAGTCTCCTAGCGCTCGACCTCGCCGCGGATGAAGGCCTCGACCAGGGCGCGGGCCACATCGTCGGCGCGCTGCTCGGGCGGGGACTTCATGAAGTAGGCGCTCGGGGACGTGAGCGGGCCGCCGATCCCCCGGTCGAGCCCGATCTTCGCCGCCCGCACGGCGTCGATGATGACGCCAGCCGAGTTCGGCGAGTCCCACACCTCGAGCTTGTACTCGAGCGAGACGGGCGCGTCGCCGAAGTTGCGGCCCTCGAGCCGCACGAACGCCCACTTGCGATCGTCGAGCCACTCGACGTAGTCGCTCGGGCCGATGTGCACGTCGCGAGGGGCCAGCTCGGCCTCGACGTTCGAGGTCACGGCCTGGGTCTTGGAGATCTTCTTGGACTGGAGCCGCTCGCGCTCGAGCATGTTCTTGAAGTCCATGTTGCCGCCCACGTTGAGCTGGTACGTCCGGTCCACGGTCACGCCGCGGTCCTCGAACAGCTTCGCGAGCACGCGGTGGGTGATCGTCGCGCCGATCTGGCTCTTGATGTCGTCGCCCACGATCGGCACCCCGGCCTCGGTGAACTTCTGCGCCCACTCCGGAACGCCCGCGATGAACACGGGGAGCGCGTTGACGAACGCCACGTGGGCGTCGATCGCGCACTGGGCGTAGAACTTCGCGGCCTTGTCGCTGCCGACCGGCAGGTAGCACACGAGCACGTCGACCTGCGCCTCGCGCAGGGCCTCGACGATGTCCACGGGTTCCGCGTCCGACTCCTCGATGGTCTCCCGGTAGTACTTGCCGAGGCCGTCGAGCGTGTGGCCGCGCTGGACGGTGACGCCGGTGGGCGGGACGTCCGCGATCTTGATCGTGTTGTTCTCGCTCGCGAGGATCGCCTCGGCGAGGTCCACGCCGACCTTCTTGCCGTCGACGTCGAACGCCGCGACGAACTGGAGGTCGTTCACGTGGTAAGGGCCGAACTCGACATGCATGAGGCCGGGAACCGTGTCCTCCGGGTTCGCGTCGCGATAATATTGCACGCCCTGCACGAGGGAAGCGGCGCAGTTGCCCACGCCGACGATAGCCACACGGATCGGATTCTCAGACACGGTTCTCCTTGCAGATCATCAAGTCCCGGCGGACGGGCATCCGGCGCCGGAGAGCACAGCCATCGTATCCACCACGCCCGACCGTGCGCCCCGGCCTAGACTCGAGTCACAGACTGTCACAGGAGGGGTCATGGCACGCCGAACCAAAAAGCAGTGGAAGGACATGAGCGCGGGAGGGCGCGCCGGGGTCGTCATCATGGGGGCGTTCGATCTCGCCCTCAAGATCCTCGCGTGGCGCGACCTCGCTCGCCGCCCGGCCGAGCAGGTGCGCGGGCCGAAGTTCGTGTGGTTCCTCGCGACGTTCGTGAACACGTTCGGGCCGATCGGCTACTTCCTCTTCGGCCGCAAGCGGCCGGAGATCCCGCCGACCCACCAGTAGGGGCACGCGACCCTGCAAGGACTCGGACGGGACCCCACAACTTTGCGGGGTCCCGTCCCCGCCGTTGCGGGGTCCCGTCCCCGCCGTTGCGGGGTCCCGTCCCCGCCGTTGCGGGGTCCCGTCCCCGCCGTTGCGGGGTCAGCGGCCCGCGAGGATCCGATCGATCTCGGCGAGCTCGTCGTCGAGGAACTCGGGCCCCGCGAGGGCGCCGAGCGAATCCTCGAGCTGGGCAACCGAAGACGCCCCGACGAGCGCCGACGTCACGGGCGCCGCCCCCGAGGGCTGAGGCCGCAGGACCCACGAGATGGCCATCTGGGCGAGCGTCTGACCGCGGCCGGTCGCGAGGCCGTCAAGCGCCCGGACCATCGCGAGCTTGTCCTCCGTGAGCGAGGAGGACCGAAGGAAGTGCTCCTTCGCCGCCCGCGAATCCTCGGGCACGCCCTGGAGGTACCGGTTCGTGAGGAGCCCCTGGGCGAGCGGCGAGTAGACGATCGATCCGGCGCCCACCTCGTCGAGAGCCTGGTACAGGTTCGGGCTCCCCTGCTCGGTCCAGCGATCGGCCATCGAGTACCGCGGCTGGTGGATGAGCAGCGGCGTGCCGAGTTCGCGGAGGATGCGCGCGGCCTCGAGCGTCTGCTGCGGCGTGTAGGAGGAGATGCCCGCGTAGAGCGCCCGGCCCGAGCGCACGGCGTAGTCGAGGGCGCCCATCGTCTCCTCGAGCGGAGTGTCGGGGTCCGGCCGGTGGCTGTAGAAGATGTCCACGTACTCGAGGCCCATACGCTGGAGCGACTGGTCGAGGCTCGAGATGAGGTACTTGCGCGAGCCCCACTCGCCGTAGGGACCGTCCCACATGAGATAGCCGGCCTTCGTCGAGATGATGAGCTCGTCGCGGTACGGCCGGAAGTCCTCGCGCAGATGCCGCGCGAAGTTGGATTCGGCGCTCCCCGGAGGAGGCCCGTAGTTGTTGGCGAGGTCGAAATGGGTCACGCCGAGATCGAAGGCGCGGCGCAGGATGGCCCGCTGGTCCTCGAACCTCTTGTCGTCGCCGAAGTTGTGCCAGAGGCCCAACGAAATGGCTGGCAGCTTGAGCCCGCTGCGTCCCACCCGGTTGTACTGCATCGCGTCATAGCGGCCGTCCGCCGCGGTGTAGGTCACGGCCTCGATCCTAGGACGGGCCCCGAGGCCGGACAAAGTGAGCGGCAGCACAGTCGAATGTGACGCTGGCACGTCATAGAGTCTTCTTAGCGCCGTATTCCTACCGAACGCGCACGACGTAAGGAGTAGCCATGGGATTCATCGGATTCCTCATTCTCGGCCTCATCGCCGGAGCCATCGCCAAGGCCATTCTCCCCGGGAGGCAGGGCGGCGGCTGGATCGCGACCCTCATCCTGGGCGTGGTCGGGGCTTGGCTTGGCGGCCTGCTGGGGGGCCTGATCTTCGGGGGCAACACCCTGGGAAGCTTCTTCGAGTTCCGGACCTGGATCACCGCGATCGTCGGCTCGATCGTCGTCCTGCTCATCTGGAGCGCCATCAGGGGGCGGCGTCGGGTGTAGCCCCACCGCAGCTCCAAGCCACGAGCCCCGTCCGGCACAGCCCTGGGCGGGGCTTCTCGCTGCCCACCTCCCCGCGCGGAACCTGGCGGACGACGGCGCCCGGCCGGCATTCGCTTCAGGGTCGCCGCTCCCAGACCTTGAGTGACTAGTCACTCTCTTATACACTGAGGCCATGCCCAGACCACGCAGCGAAGACCGCCGCGGCGCCATCCTGTCCGCCGCCACGCGAGTCATCGCAGCCCAAGGCCTCGGGGCGACAACAGCGGCGATTGCCAAGGAAGCTGGCGTCTCCAACGGCTCCCTCTTCGTCTACTTCGATACGAAGACCACGCTGTTCAACGAGCTCTATGTGGCCCTCAAGACCGAGATGGGCGCGGCCGCCATAGCCGGTCTTCCCGCGGGGAAGGAGCCTCGCGAGCAGGTCCGCCACCTGTGGGCGCAGTGGTCGCACTGGGCCACGGCCAACCCGCGCAAACGGCGGGCCCTCGCGCAACTCGACGTCGCGGACGGCGTCACCGCCCAGAGCCACCGCCAGGCAAGCGCGGCCCTTGGCGGCATCGCGGAGCTCATCGACCGGAGTCGCGCCGGCGGGCCCATGGAGGCCGTGCCGCTCGGCTTCGTCCTGGCCCTCATCAGCGCCATGGCCGAGGCGGCCATCGACGCAATGATCCGCGAGCCCGGAGAGGCCGAGGCGCGCAGCCGCGTCGCCTTCGAGGCCGTGTGGCAGGTGCTGTCAGGCGAGCCCACCCGGGCCACCCCGCCGTCGAACGGCCCCACCCCACCGCGCTGACAACGCACCACACCGCCCCAATACCCGCTGAAGGGAACAGAAATCATGAACACGTCGAGCCGCATCTCCCCGCAGGCCAAGGCCTGGATCATCACCGGACCCACCTCAGGAATCGGGCGGCGCGCCGCGCTCGAGATGGCTCCGCACGGCACGCTCGTGCTGGTGGGCCGCGACCCGGGACGCCTCCATGAAGTTGAGAACGAGATCAATGCGCGGCCCGGCGGCCATGCGGTATCGGTCGTATGTGACTTCGCCGACCTCGAGAGCGTGCGGCGGGCGGCCGTGCACATCGTCGCGCTGGGCCTCCCGATCGCGGGCCTCCTCAACAACGCCGGCATCTCCCCGGCGCAGGCCGTCCAGACGGCGCAGGGATGGGACCTCGCGTTTACGACCAACCACCTCGGTCCCTTCGTCTTCACCGAGGCGCTCATCCCCCACCTGCCCGACGGCGCGAACGTCGTCTTCACGTGCTCAGCCGTCGAGGACCCCGAGCGGAAGCCCGCGGTCGCCGCCGGCTTCCGCGGCGCGCGGTACGTCTCCGCCGAGGCGAGCCTGCGCGGAGAGTGGCTGCCCGGCGGCGCGTCCATGCCTGGCCTCGATGCGTACGCCACGTCGAAGCAGTGCAACCTGGCCACCGTCTTCGCGTTCGCGCGCGAGACTCCGCGCCTCCGCTTCAATGCCGTGGAGCCGGGCTTCAACCCCGGAACCGGGCTGAGCCGCGACGCCAACGCCGCCGTGCGCTTCCTGCTCAAGTACGTCACGGCACCGCTCGCGCCGTTCGTCAAGTACTGGAGCACCCCCAAGCTCGCCGGCCGCATGATCGCCAAGGTCCTGACCGATGAATCGGGCAGCACCGGTGTGTACTACGACGAGACCGGCAGGCCCATGCTTGGCTCAGTCCAGATCCGCGACGCCGAGTTCAGCGATCGAGTCGTCGCCGAGACCCGCGCTCTGCTCGCCGACATCTCGAGCCAGGCGTCCTAGGCGCGGCGCCTCGGGGAGAGGGCCCGCGCCCCGCGCTCACTCCACGAGGACGACGGCGCCCGGCCCGGGAAACGCGATGACGTCGCCTTCGCGGCGGATCGCCGGATCGGTCGCGAGGGCCACGCGCCGCCCCGCGACCCCGTCCAGCCGGAACTCGACGGGCCCGGGCCCGAGGCTCGCCGCGACCGCCACGCCGGGCCGGCGCCACGCGATCCACCGGCCGTCCCCGGCGGAGCCACCGGCCACCTCGGTGTCGTCGAAGCGGCCCTCCCAGAGGCCCGTCGCCTCGGCCCGCAACGCGATGAGGCGCCGATAGAGCGCGAGGAGGCGCGCGCCGTCGTCCGTCTCTGCCTCGCTCCAGTCCAGGATTGAGCGGAGTCTCGTCTCGGGGTCCTGGGGGTTGGGCACGAGTGAGGGATCCCAGCCCATGCGCTCGAACTCGCGCAGGCGGCCCTCGGCCGTCGCGCGGGCGAGCTCGGGCTCGGGGTGGGACGTGAAGAACTGCCACGGCGTGTGCGCGCCGAACTCCTCGCCCATGAACAGCATGGGCGTGAACGGCCCGGCGAGCGTGAGCACCGCGGCCACGGCGAGCCCGTTGTAGTCGAGGGCGGCGCTCGGCCTGTCGCCTGCCGCACGGTTGCCCACCTGATCGTGGTTCTGGCTGCACACCACGAGCTGGGCGGGCCGCACCAGGTCAGGGTCGAGGGGGCGCCCGTGCCGCCGCCCTCGGAAGCTCGAGAACGTGCCGTCGTGGTAGAAGCCACCCCGGAGCACCTTCGCGAGGGCCTCGGGGTCCGCGAAGTCGGCGTAGTACCCCTCCGTCTCGCCCGTGAGGGCCACGTGGACCGCGTGGTGGAAGTCGTCGCTCCACTGCCCGTACACCCCGTAGCCGCCGCGGCCCCGCGGCGCGATGACCCGCGGATCGTTGAGGTCCGACTCTGCGACGAGCACCTTGCGCCGTCCCGTCAGCTCCTCGACTTCGGCCGCTGCCACCGCGAGGTCCTCGAGCAGATGCACGGCGCGCCGGTCCACGAATGCGTGCACGGCGTCGAGCCGGAGCCCGTCGACGTGGAAGTCCTCGAGCCAGAGCCGCGCGTTGTCGAGGATAAGGGCCCGCACCTCGTCCGACTCGGAGCCGTCGAGGTTGACCGTGTCGCCCCACACGGTGGCGCCGCCCTCGAGGAGATACGGCCCGAACTGCGGGAGGTAGTTCCCGCTCGGCCCGAGGTGGTTGTACACGACATCCTGGATCACGCCGATCCCGTGCCCGTGGGCCGCGTCCACGAACCGCTGGTACGCGGCCGGGCCCCCGTAGCCCTCGTGGACCGCGGACCAGAGGACGCCGTCGTAGCCCCAGTTGTGCGGGCCGTTGAACGCGTTGACGGGCAGGAGCTCGACGAATCCGATGCCGAGCTCGGCGAGGTACGGGAGGCGGGCCGCGGCGGCGTCGAGCGTGCCCTCGGGCGTGAACGTGCCCACGTGCAGCTCGTAGATCACGGACCCGTCAAGGTCCCGGCCGCGCCACGCCGCGTCCGCCCACTCGTGGGTGCCGAGGTCGAATCCGGCGGAGAGCTCATGGACGCCGTCGGGCTGACGGAGGGAGCGCGGATCGGGGTAGGGGCCGGCGCCGTCGACTGTATAGCCGTAGCGCTCCCCCGCCGCGAGCGCCGCGGCGACGCGCGCCCGGTGCGCCTCAGGGACAGCGAACCACCCGCCGTCGTTCGGCTCCAAGCGGATCCGCTCGGGCCCCAGCACGAGTTCGACGCCGCCGGCCCGCGGCGCCCACACCGCGCCGGGTCCGCGGGCCTCGCGCGCGCTCATCGCGCAGCCTCGGGGACGAGTAGCGCCACGGGGAGCGTGGCGAGCGCCTCGGCGAGAGGCACGCGGCCGGCCGGGTGCTCGGCGCCCGTGAACGCGTCCCGCGTGGGCCACGGAAGCACGACGGCGGCATCGCCCCACCCGCCGCGCCGCTCGAGGCCCACGGGAAGGCGCGTGGCCAGCACGACGGCGCCGCCCGCCCCGCGCCGGAAGCCCACCGCGTGCTCGGCGGCGGCCCCGCTCGCGTCGAGCGGGACGTAGCCCTCGAACAGCTCGGGCCGGTCGCGGCGGAGGCGGAGCGTGCGCGAGACGACGAGGAGCTTGGCCTCGCGCGAGGTCGGTGGGCGGGGCGCGCCGCCGGGCGCCTCGCCCAGGGCGCTGGGCCGTCGAGCGCCGCGAGCGCGGCCTCGCGCGCCGCGAAGTCAACGGGACGGCGATTGTCCGGGTCCGCGAGCGAGTGATCCCAGAACTCCGTGCCCTGGTAGACGTCCGGGACGCCTGGCCCCGCGAGCTGCACGAGCTTGGCGGAGAGGCCGTTCGAGGCGCCGAACGGCTCGACGCGGCGCGCGAAGTCGGCCACGAGGCGGCGTGCCGTCGGATCCTCGAACGCCGCCACGACGAGCGACCGGAGCTGAGCCTCGAACGCCTCATCCGGGTCGATCCACGTGGTGTGCAGCGCGGCCTCGCGCGCGGCCTTGAGCGCATACTCGGTGAGCCGCCCCACGTCCGCCGGCCACGCACCGACGATCGCCTGCCACACGAGGTTCGCGAGCGGACCGTCCTTGAGCGGCGCACGTTCCAGAAGCGCCGGGACCAACTCCGCCCATTCGTCCGCGAGCTCGGAGATGACCGAGATGCGGGCGCGGGCGTCCTCGCTGCGCTTCGTGTCGTGGGTCGTGAGGGCCGTGAGCGAGCCGGGGAAGTCCCGCTCGCGCTCGCCAGCCCGCGCGTGGAACTCGTCCGGCCCCACGGAGAACCGGCCCGGATCCGTGCCGACCTCCGTGAGCGTCCCGAGCCGGCTGTAGCGGTAGAACGCCGTGTCCTCGACACCCTTGGCCATGACCATGCCCGTGGTCTGCTGGAAGCGGCGGCACAGCTCGGTGCCGGGGGCCCCGAGGAGCGGCTCGAGCGCGGCGATCGCCTCGCCGAGATCGGGGCGCACGACGGCGGCCTCCCGGCATGCGCTCCCAAGCACGGCTTCCCCGCCGGGCACGTCGGGCAGGTACGTGCGGTAGACCGGGAACGCCGCGGCAATCTCGCCGAGGGCCGCGACGACGCGCTTCCGGTCCGCGAGCGCGCCAAGGTTTTCGGGGACGAGCCGCGCGAGCCGGAGCATCTCGGCCGCGAGGGGCCCTGCCGTGATCTCGTGTTTCGCCGCCCGGGCGAGCCGCTCGAACTGTGGCGAGCCGCCGCCGTCCTCGGCCTCCGCGCGCAGGGAGGCGTCGAGCGCGTCGAGGCTCGCCTGCCCGGACGGGTCGACGAAGAGCCGGTCGATGAGCCCCAGAGCGTCGTAGCCCGTTGTCCCCTCGCACGCGAACTCCGCGGGGAGGTGCTCTCCGGGCTCGAGGATCTTCTCAATGACCGTGTACGCCCCGCCCGTGAGCTCGCGGAGCCGCCGGAGGTACCCCACGGGGTCGGCGAGGCCATCGGGGTGGTCGATCCGCAGCCCGTCGGCCAGCCCCTCCTCGAACCAGCGGCGCACCTCGGCGTGGGCGTCGTCGAACACTTCGGGGACCTCGACGCGGAGGCCGGCGAGGCTCGTGATCGTGAAGAACCGCCGGTAATTCAGCCGCGTGTCGCCCTCGCGCCACGGGATGAGCCCGTAGTGCTGCCTCGCGGCGACGTCCCGCGGGGTGTCCCCGGGATTCGCGGTCCCGGGCGCGATCGGCAGGGCAAGCCCGCCGAGGTACAGGCGATCGCCCTCCACGCGCAGGCCGTCGAGGTCTGCCTCGGATCCGAGGAGCGGAAGGAGCAGCCTGCCGCCCCCGGCCGGCCAGTCGACGTCGAACGCGTCGGCGTGCTTCGACGCCGGGCCCTCGCGCAGGAGGGACCACCACCAGGGATTCTGCTCGGGTTCGGCGACGCCCAGGTGGTTGGGCACGATGTCGATGATCACGCCCATCCCGAGGCCGTGCGCGGCCGCGGCCAGACGCTCGAGGGCCTCGGGACCGCCCCGCTCCGGGTCAACCCGTGTGGGGTCCGCGACGTCGTAGCCGTGCTCGGATCCCCGGACCGCCGTCAGGACCGGCGAGAGGTAGACCCACCCCACGCCGAGCCGGTGGAGATAGGGAACGGCGCGCGCGGCGTCGTCGAGCGTGAAGCCCGGACGGATCTGGAGTCGGTACGTCGACGACGGACTGCGCATTTCAGGTTCTGCCCCTCCTGACGGTTGGTGACTGCCGCCTCGCCCCCAGCGGCGCTGTCCGGTGCGACTGCGGGCGAGATGGGCGCCGCGGCTCGGCCGGCTGATCCTTGTCTGGCTGATTCTCGGCCGGCTGATTCTCGGCCGGCTGATTCCCGGCTGGCGGCGCGTCGGTGTCGGGTGGCGAGCCCTCCGGTGGCCCTTCGGACGGCGCCTCCTCGGTGTGAGGCTTCGGGGACGCGCCGGGCGGGGCCGGCGGAGCCGGCGGCACCCGCCTGGCCGCGAGCCGTGGTGCCTCGGGGATGCGGCCCTCGCTCTCGGCGAGCGCGGCGAGCGAGGCGGCCACGGAGTGATCAACCTCGGCCGCGGCGGCCTCGTGGGCGCGCAGGACGGCGAGGCTCTTCGCCGCGATGCCGAGCTCGCCCCCGGCGGGGACTTCTTTGCCGACCGGGAGCGCCCCCGAGGTGTCGAGCAGAACGTCCCAGCCGGGCGCGTACTTGCGCCGAGGCAGGCGGAACGTCACCTCGTCGTCGTGCGCGTTGAAGTAGAGCACGAAGTGGGCGTCCTTGATCGGCTGGCCGCGGCGGTCCACACCGTTGATCCCGTTCCCGTTGAGGAACACGCCGACGGAGCGCCCGAACGCCGTGTCCCAGTCCTCGGGCACCATGGTCTTGCCGTCCGGCCGGAGCCAGACGATGTCAGGCAGGCGGTCGTTCTCCTCGCGGCGCACTGGCTTGCCCACGAAGAACTTGCTTCGCCGGAAAGTGGGGTGCTCCGCGCGGAGACGAGCGACGGCGGCCGTGAACTCGACGAGCGGCCGGTCCACGGTCTCCCAGTTGATCCAGGTCAGCTCGGTGTCCTGGCAGTACGCGTTGTTGTTCCCCTGCTGGGTGCGGCCCAGCTCGTCGCCGTGGCTGATCATGGGGACGCCCTGCGAGAGGAAGAGCGTCGCGAGGAAGTTCCGCTGCTGGCGTGCGCGCAGCTCGAGAACCTTCTCGTCCTTCGTGGGCCCCTCGGCGCCGCTGTTCCACGAGCGATTGTGGGATTCGCCGTCCTGGTTGTCCTCGCCGTTGGCCTCGTTGTGCTTCTCGTTGTAGGAGACGAGGTCGCGGAGGGTGAAGCCGTCGTGGGCCGTGACGAAATTGATGGACGCGACGGGGCGCCGCCCGTCCCGTTCGTAGAGATCCGCCGAGCCCGTGAGCCGCGACGCGAACTCGCCGAGCGTCGCCGGTTCGCCGCGCCAGAGATCGCGCACGGTATCGCGGTACTTCCCGTTCCACTCGGTCCACTGGGGCGGGAAGTTGCCCACCTGGTAGCCGCCGGGACCCACGTCCCACGGCTCGGCGATGAGCTTCACCTGCGAGACCACAGGGTCCTGCTGGATGAGCTCGAAGAAGCTCGAGAGGCGGTCCACGTCGTAGAACTCGCGCGCGAGCGTCGAGGCGAGATCGAAGCGGAAGCCGTCCACGTGCATTTCCGTCACCCAATAGCGCAGCGAGTCCATGAGGAGCTGGAGGGCGTGGGGCTGCCGGGCGTTGAGCGAGTTCCCGGTGCCCGTGTAGTCCATGTAGTACTGCGGGTCGTCGTCCACGAGCCGGTAGTAGCGGCCGTTGTCGATGCCCTTCATGGACAGCGTGGGCCCGAGGTGGTTGCCCTCCGCGGTGTGGTTGTAGACGACGTCGAGGATCACCTCGATGTCCGCGTCGTGAAGGGCGCGGACCATCGCCTTGAACTCCTGGACCTGCGAGCCGAGATCCCCCGACGAGCTGTAGCCCGCGTGCGGAGCGAAGAACCCGATGGTGTTGTAGCCCCAGTAGTTGTGCAGGCCCTTGTCCTGGAGGGTGTTGTCGTCCACGAACTGGTGCACGGGCATGAGCTCGATCGCCGTCACACCGAGCTTCTTGAGGTGGGCGATCACAGCTGGGTGCGCGACGCCCGCGTACGTGCCGCGCTGGCTCTCCGCGATCTCGGGGTGGAGCTTCGTCAGGCCCTTGACGTGGGCCTCGTAGATCACTGTCTCGTGGTACGGCACCTTGAGCTGCGTGTCGCTGCCCCAATCGAAGAACGGATTGGTCACGACGCCCAGCATCATGTGCGGGGCCGAGTCCTCGTCGTTCCGGCTCTCCGGCTCGCCGAAGTTGTACGAGAAGAGCGGCTGCGCCCAGTCGATCTGGCCGTGGACGGCCTTCGCGTACGGGTCGAGGAGCAGCTTCGAGGGGTTGCAGCGTTGCCCCTGGCTCGGGTCGTAGGGACCGTGGACGCGGTACCCGTAGAGCTGACCCGGCTGGACGTCGGGGAGGTAGCAATGCCACACGAATCCGTCGACCTCGGCCAGCTCAATCCGGGTCTCCTCTCGCTCGGCATCGAAGAGGCAGAGCTCGATCTTTGTTGCGGCCTCGCTGAAGAGCGCGAAGTTCGTCCCCGTCCCGTCGAACGTTGCGCCCAACGGGTAGGGAGTTCCCGGCCAGATCTCCATGTAGCTCCTTGCGGCTGTGGGGTCGCCGTGGACCCGGTGCCTCGCATCATAGCGACGGGTCGTGACGCGGTCGTTTCGCGGAAGCGGTCATTGAGTCACTCGGGGACGGCCTCCATCACGACGGCGCTGCGCGCCGGAACCACGAATCGCTCCCCCGCGCCGGTCCGCTCCCCCACGAGGGCCGAGGCGCAGGTCGTGAGCACCTTGCTCCACTTCGCCGGGAAATACCCGCCTGGGATGAGGTACTCCACGTCATTCTCGGCCGCGTTGAGGATCACGAGCATGTCCGAGTCCCCGCGCGCGCCGTTACGCCCCGGCACGGCGTCGCCGTTGAGGAAGAACGCGAGCGACTTCGCCCACGATTCGTCCCAGTCGCCCTGGCCCATCGTCGATCCGTCGGCGTCGAGCCACACGATGTCCGGCAGCGGATCCCCCTCGGCCGGCGCAACGGGCGTCCCGTCGAAGAAGCTCCGGCGGCGGAACACGGGGTGCGCGGCGCGAAGACCCACGAGCCGCTGCGCGAAGCTCAGGAGCTCCCGGTCTTCGCCGTCCCAGTGAACCCACGAGATCTCGTTGTCCTGGCAGTACGCGTTGTTGTTGCCGTCCTGGGTCCGGCCGAGCTCGTCCCCGTGGGAGAGCATGGGCACGCCCTGTGCAAGCAGGAGGGTGAGAAGCAGATTTCGCTGCTGCCTGCCCCTCAGCTCGAGTACGCGGGGATCCTCGCTGGGGCCCTCGACGCCGCAGTTCCACGAGCGATTGTCGTCCGTGCCGTCGCGGCCGTTCTCGCCGTTCGCCTCGTTGTGCTTCGAGTTGTACGAGACGAGGTCCCGGAGCGTGAAGCCGTCGTGCACGGTCACGAAGTTCACGGACGCGGACGGCCGCCGGCCCTCCTCCTCGTACAGGTCGGCGGAGCCGGAGAGGCGCGTCGCGAGCTCGCGCAGCGTGCCGGGCTCTCCGCGCCAGAAGTCACGGATGCAGTCGCGGAACTTGCCGTTCCACTCGACCCATTGAGGCGGAAAGTTGCCCACCTGATAGCCGCCGGGGCCTACGTCCCACGGCTCGGCGATGAGCTTGACCCGGGACAGGACGGGGTCCTTGGCGAGCATCTCGAAGAACGGCGAGACCATGTCCACGTTGCCGTCCTCGCGCGCGAGCGAGGACGCGAGGTCGAACCGGAATCCGTCCACGTGCATCTCGGTGACCCAGTAACGCAGGGAGTCGATCACGAGCCGCAGCGCGAGCGGATGGCCCACGTTGAGGGTGTTGCCCGTGCCCGTGTAGTCCATGTAGTAGAACTCGTTCCCCGACACGAGGTGGTAGTACGCAGCATTGTCGATGCCGCGGAACGAGAGCGTCGGGCCCAGATGGTTGCCCTCAGCGGTGTGGTTGTAGACGACGTCGAGGATCACCTCGATGCCGGCACGGTGATAGGCCTTCACGAGGTCCTTGAACTCGGCGATCTGCTGCCCGTGGTCGCCGCTCGACGAATACTCGTTGGTGGGCGCGAAGAACCCGATCGTGTTGTAGGCCCAATAGTTTGAAAGGCCGCGCCCCACGAGGATCGGATCCTCGATCGACTGGTGGATGGGCATGAGTTCGACGGCGGTCACCCCGAGGCCGCGGAGATGCCCGACGACGGCGGGATGCGCGGCACCGAGGTAGGTTCCCCTCAGCGCGGCGGGCACCTCGGGGTGAAGCCTGGTGAGTCCCTTGACGTGCGCCTCGTAGACGACCGTCTCGTTGTAGGGACGCCGGGGCGGCCGGTCGCCTTCCCAGTCGTACTGCCCGTGGTCGCACACGACCGAGAGGAGCGCGCTCGGGAGCGAATCGGTCTCATCCTTCGTCGCGGGGGCGCCCTGGACGTAGGCGTGCAGCGCCGGCTCACCCGTGTACGTCCCTGCGATCGCGAGGGCGTACGGGTCCACAAGGACCTTGGCCGGGTTGAAGCGCAGGCCGCGGTCCGGTTCCCACGGTCCGTGCACGCGGTACCCGTAGAGCTGGCCTTCCCCCACGCCGGCGACCTCGCCCTCCCAGCGGACGGCGCCGTCGGCCTCGCCGACCTTGGCGAGATCGACGCACGACTGTCCCCGAGCGGAATCGATGAGGCAGACTTCGACGCGCTCGGCTTCCGGGGCTGTCGCCAGCGCGAAGACGGTTCCCCGGTCCGTCAGACGCGCCCCATAGGGCTGCTGCTCCATGGCTCGACCCTAACCCACCAGACTGACACTTTGGCTAGGAATCCCCCCGGCCTTGGGCGGCCCGCCCTTCACAGTCCATGTGAGGTTCGTCACAAAGTGAAGCTTCCGTAACGCCCATGACACGCGTTTGCGTAACCGCTTACACTGGATGCGAATTCCGGCGTGGGGGCAGTTAGCAAAGGATGCCATGAGCTTCCGTAGCCTCGCACTCGGGGACAAGGTCACGTTCGAGGACACTGGCCCCAAGCCCTTCAACGTGCGCGCCATCTCCCCCGACCAGCGGATGGTCATTCTGAGCCGACCCGTCGACGGCACCGACGCGGTCGAATACACCATGATCGACTGGGACCGCGGGGCCCGCGGACTCGACGGAACCCGCGGCAGAGGCCACCTCGTCGGCTCCGGGGTGCACCGCAATCTGTGGCGGTTCTTCCGCGGCGTCACGACGGACGCCCCGGCCACCCAGACGGTCATGGACTTCACGCTGTGGGTGGCCGTCTCGATCGCCGCCGTCAACGGTCGCCCGTAGGGTCAGCCTCAAGGAGACCGAGGGAATCAAGCAGTTCGCGGAGCCGCGCGATCCCGCGATCGGGCGCGTACCGCTCCTTCCAGCGCGCATAGGCGCGGTCGACGACGTCGCTCGCCGGAAGGGTCCTCGTCGCCTCGGCGATGACGTCCGCGAGATGGCGTGAGTCGCCGGCGCGCGCGACCCAGGGGTAATCGGGCCCGACGACGTCGGGCAGCGCCCCCGCATCCGAGACGATGACCGGGACGCGCGCCGACATCGCCTCGGCGACCGCGAGCCCAAAGCCCTCGGGGACAGTCGAGGGGCACACGAGCAGGTCGATCGTCCCGAGGAACTCGTCCGCCGGCATGCGCCCCACGCGCTGGACCGAGCCCTTGAGCGCCGCGAGGCGGCCTTCCACGATCGCGCGCTCGCGGGCGTCCACGAAGCGCGGCGAGCCCGCGATGCGGAGCCAGAAGCGATAGGGCGCCTGGCGGTTGAGGGACACGAGGGCATCCGCAAGGAGGTGGATCCCCGTGGCCTCCGAGGGGCGCCCTACGAAGCCCACCCGCACGGGCCCCTTCCCGCGCGGCACACGGACCACCTCGAGCTCGGCGACCCATGGCTCGAGGACGCGCGCGTTACGGAAATGCTGGCCGAGGAACTCAGACGGCACAACCGTGGCGAGGGCCCGCAGCCGGGCCAACCGTGCCACCGTGCGAAGCGGGCCTGTGGGAACTCTGTGGACGTGCACGATCCGCCCCGGAAGGCCCGCCGTCGCGGTCGCTGCGAGGAGCCCGTGGCACCACAGGACCCCCTCGCGACGCTCGCCGCGCCACCGTCGCAGAGACCGGGCGTACTCGGCGCCCGCTCGGCCCTCGATCGCCTCGGCTTCGAGGCCGCGCTCGCGAGCCGCCCGGACCACGTCGCCAGGCTCAGCCGGGGCGACGACGAGCGGCTCCGCGCCGAGCTCGCGCAGCCCGGCGGCGATCGTGAGCAGGACAGCCCCGGCGCCTCCCATCGAACCGTCACTGGCCGCGAGAATGATGCGCCGTCCCATGCGAATGTCCCCCCTGTGAAGCAACCACGTCCGCGCGCTGGGGCCGCTGATTCCGCGACTCGAGGCACGGGGAAGACGGCTCGCCGCCCTCAGGGACATCCTAGGACGCGAGGCGCGCCACAGCCCGGCGCACGGCCTCGGCGAGCTCCGTGGCGCCGAACGGGCCTGCCTCCGAGGCCGCTCGCCCCGCGAGGCCGTGGATCACAGCGGCTGCCGCGGCGAGGTGGACGGGGCGCGCATCGGGGGCCGTCGCGAGGAGCGCGCCGAGCACGCCCGTCAGAGTGTCCCCCGAGCCGGCGGTGGCGAGGTAAGGGTGTCCCGACGACTGGACGCACACCGTGCCGTCCGAGGCCGCGCACACCGTGGCGGGACCCTTGAGGAGGACCGTCGCCCCGAGCCTCTCGGCGGCGAGCCTCGCCCAGGCCACGGGCCGCGCCTCGACATCGGCGCGCTCGACCGTGGGCCCGAGCCGCGTGAGGACCGCCGCGAGCTCCCCCGCGTGCGGCGTGAGGACGGCTCGCCCCGCGAGGGGCGGACCGGGGATGCGCTCAAGCCCTGACGCGTCGATCACCACGGGGAGGCCCGAGCCGACGGCAAGGTCGAACGCGCGCTGTTGGCCGGCGTCGTCGGCGATTCCTGGGCCGACCGCCCACGCCTGCACGCGCCCCTCCGGCGAGCCCGACGCAACGACTTCGGGATGGGCGGCAAGGACCGCCCGGCGCACGTGCGGGGGCCCGACGTGGCGGACCATCCCAACACCCGTCGCAAGGGCCGCCGCCGTGGTGAGGACCGCCGCGCCGGGATACTGCTCCGACCCGGCCACGACCCCGAGGACGCCCCTCGTGTACTTGTGCCAGTCGTCGCGCGGGCGCGGAAGGAGCGCGGCGACGTCGGCTTCCTCGAGGACGAAGGCGTCGGGCTGCACGAAATATGGCCTGAGGCCGATGTCCACGACCTCGATCCGGCCGGCGAGCGCTCGTCCCCGCCCCACGAGCAGCCCGGTCTTGAGTGCGCCGAATGTGACCGTGACGTCCACGGGCCAGACTCCCGCCGACGCGACGCCGGTGTCCGCGTCGAGGCCCGAGGGGAGGTCGCACGCGACCACGAGTCCGTCCGGCCGCGGGAGGGGCGGCGTGAAGTCGCCGCTCGCGCCTGTACCGAGCACGGCGTCGATGGTGACGTCGGCCGGCGGCAGCGCACGCTCGACGCGACCGCCCGCCGCCGTGAACGCGGCGAGGCCTCCGGGGTGGGCCACTCCCGAGGTGAGCACCGCCGTCGTCCGCACTCCGCGGCCCGCGAGCTCGGCGAGCGCGAACAGCGCGTCGCCGCCGTTGTTTCCCTTGCCGACGACGGCGGCCGCGCGCGCGCCGTACAGCCGCCCCCTCGTGCGGAGCAGCTCCGCGACGAGTACGCGGTAGAGCCCGTGCGCGGCTCGCGCCATGAGTTCGGGGCCACGCCCCCTCTCGAGCAGCGGGCGCTCTGCCTCGCGGATTTGCGTCCCGGTCAGCGCGGTGATCATCGGCGCGCGGGGTGGCGGCCCGTCAGCTCTCGGCGACGACCATCGCGGTGGCGATGCCGCCGTCGTGCGACATGCTGAGGTGCCACTTGCGGACGCCGAGGCTCTCCGCGACGGCGAGCACGGTGCCCGTGATCTGGACGGTGGGGCCTGAGGCGTCGAGGCCGATCCAGCAGTCCTGCCAGTTCATGCCGGCCGGCGCGCCGAGGACCTTCGCGACGGCCTCCTTGGCGGCGAAGCGGGCCGCGAGCGAGCGGGCGTTGAGCTCACGCTCGGCGGGAACGAAGAGGCGATCCCGGAGCCCCGGGGTGCGCTCGAGCTGACGCTCGAACCGGTCGATGTCCACCACGTCCACGCCGATGCCGATGATTGCCATGAGGCCTACTGTAGCGTCCGCGCTCACGCGAGCCGGTCCGGGCGCGGCGGTCCCGTCCCTTCCTGCCCAGTCTGACCGGTGGCTGCGCTGTGCCCGCCAAAGCCGCACCCCGGGAAGGCGCCTTCCGGAGATCAAGGTGGGCAGGAGCGGACACCCCTCACGGCGGCATTGGCCCTCCACAGCACTCGAAGCTATCGTCCCATCCACATAGCCGTAAGTAGGCCTGCCCCCGCACCCGACGAACCGCTGCGATGGGCTCATGGACCTACATGCGTACATCACGTCGCTCGGCGGTGTGGCACGGACGAGAACCCTCATCGAGGCCGGCTACACGAAGCGAGACATCGCCGCCATCGCCTTGGATTTCAGAAAGCCCATCCGGGGCATCATCGCCCTCCCGGGCTGCAATCCAGACTTCATGTTCGCCCTCCTGCACAATGGGCTCCTTACCTGCGGGTCGGCGGCCGAGTTCTACGGCCTGTGGATCCGGACCAGGCCCGCGCGGCGTCATCTGGCCTGTGCACACAGCAGGTCAGCGGCGTTCGTCGCGCATCGAACGAGGCGATTCCCTCCGCACGGGCTCCTCCCCGTCGCGTCCATCGAGGACACCGTCCTCCACGCGTTGGGGTGCCTCGAGGTGCCGCAGGCGGTCAGCGTCGCCGAGTCGGCACTCCGGTCGGGCCGGATCGATGCGGACATGCTGCGGGCGTGCCTCCGCGGAAGCCGGAGCGCGCGGGCCCGTGAAGCGCTCGCCCGCGTTGACCTCACCGCCGAGTCCCAGCCGGAAGTCGAGGCGAGGCTACTGTTTCAGGCCCAAGGATGGGCGGTCGAGGCGCAGGCACGGATCCCCGGCGTTGGACGCGTGGACTTTCTGATCGAAGGCCGCGTCATCGTTGAGATCGACGGGCACGCATATCACAGCACAAGAGAGCGATTCATTGAAGATCGCAGGCGACACAACACGGCAACCCTTCGGGGTCTCCCCACCCTCCGGTACCCGCCGGAGGTGGTCTGGAACGATCCTGGACGAATCGTGTCCGAGGTCCAGGCCCTCCTCGGGATGACCGCAGCGTAGGTTTCGCGTCCCTTCGTGCTCAGTTTGGCGACGGGGCCCGCGCCGCGGCAAGAGTGAGCCGCCCGAACGCGCCAATCCGCGTGACGGCACCGCGTGTGCGATGGCGCGCGGTCGAACAAAGTGGGCAGGAAGGGACGCGGTCACCTTGCCGGACTAGGGTGGGCCGCATGGAACCCGAAACGAATTGGGCCATCAGCATCCTCGAAGACGGCTTCGGCCGGGTCCGGGAGGGCGTTGAGCACGCCCTCCTCGGGCTCTCGCCAGACCAGCTGGTCCGCCAGCCCTCCCCTGCAGCGAACTCGGTCGGGTGGCTCGTGTGGCATCTGTCGCGGATCACCGACGACCACTTCGCCGCCCTGGCCCACGTGCTCGGCGGCGGCGAAGCGCCTCGACGGAGGGAACGCGTCATGCCGCCGGGGCAGCTGTGGCCGGAGTGGCAGCCCCGCTTGGGCACGCCGTACGCCGAGGGAAGCACGGGCTACGGGCACACCGCCGAACAGGTAGCGGCCTTCCCGCGGATCGACCCCGCGCTGCTGTCCGACTACCACGCGGCGGTCCACGATCGCGCCCTCGAAATCGTCCGGGGCCTCGCCCCAGGTGACTTCGGAACGATCGTCGACTTCCGCTGGGATCCACCCGTCACGGTTGCCGTCCGGCTCGTGAGCATCCTCAACGACGCGACGCAGCACATCGGCCAGGCCGCCTACGTCAGGGGGCTTCTGACGTTCCACTGACTAGGCGGCCAAACCTGACCAAGCTGCCTCAACGGCCTTGGCTACCGCTCCCCCGACCTACTCGACGGTGACGGACTTGGCGAGGTTGCGGGGCTGGTCCACGTCGTAGCCCTTCGCGGCGGCGAGCTCGGCGGCGAAGATCTGCAGCGGGACCGTGGTGAGCAGGGGCATGAGCAGCGGCGGGGTCTCCGGCACGTACACGACGTGCTCGGCGTAGGCGCGCACGGCCTCGTCGCCCTCCTCGGCGATCACGAGCGTGCGCGCCCCGCGGGCCCGCACCTCCTGGATGTTGGAGACGACCTTCGAGTGCAGCGAGTCGCGTCCGCGCGGGGAGGGGACGACGACGAAGACCGGCTGGCCCTCGTCGATGAGCGCGATCGGGCCGTGCTTGAGCTCGCCGGCCGCGAAGCCCTCGGCGTGCAGGTACGCGATCTCCTTGAGCTTGAGCGCGCCCTCGAGCGCCACCGGGTAGCCGACGTTGCGGCCGAGGAACAGCACGGACTTCTCGTCCTTCATGCTCCGGGCCAGCTCGCGCAGGGGCTCGGCGTTGTCCAGGACGGACTGGATCTTCTCGGGGATCTTGTTCAGGTCCGCGAGGACGTCCTTGATCTGGCCCGTGAAGATGTTCCCGCGCAGCTGGGCGAGGTACAGCCCGAGCAGGTAAGCGGCCGTGATCTGGGCCAGGAACGCCTTTGTCGAGGCGACGGCGATCTCCGGGCCGGCGTGAGTGTAGAGCACGGCGTCGGATTCGCGCGGGATCGTCGAGCCGTTCGTGTTGCAGATCGAGACCGTCTTGGCACCCTGCTCGCGGGCGTAGCGCACAGCCATGAGCGTGTCCATCGTCTCGCCGGACTGGCTGATCGAGACCACGAGCGTGTTCTTGTCCACGATCGGGTCGCGGTACCGGAACTCGTGCGCGAGCTCGACCTCGGTGGGGATCCGGCACCAGTTCTCGATCGCGTACTTCGCGACCATCCCGGCGTACGCGGCCGTGCCGCACGCGAGCACGATGATCTTGTTGACCTGCCTGAGCTCGGCGGCGTCGATGCGGAGCTCGTCGAGGATCAGGCGGCCCTGCACGTCCGAGCGGCCCAGGAGCGTATCGTGCACCGCGGCCGGCTGGTCGTGGATCTCCTTCTCCATGAACGAGGGGAAGCCGCCCTTCTCCGCCGAGGCCGCGTCCCACGAGACCTCGAACTCCTTGCCCTCGGCGGGCCGGCCGTAGAAGTCGGTGATCACGAACGAATCCGGCGTGATCGTAACGATCTGGTCCTGGCCGAGCTCGACGGCCCGGCGCGTGTGGTCGATGAAGCCCGAGACGTCGGAGCCCAGGAAGTTCTCCCCCTCGCCGAGGCCCACGACGAGCGGCGAGTTCCGCCGGGCCGCGACGACCACGCCGGGCTGCTCGGCGTGCACGGCCAGGAGCGTGAAGGCCCCCTCGAGCCGCTGGGCGGCGAGCTGCATGGCCGCGGTGATGTCGGCGTCGGCCGAACCCCGGTAGAAGTCCCCGATGAGCGCGGCGGCGACCTCGGTGTCCGTCTCGGACGCGAACGCGATGCCCTTCGCGGCGAGCTCGGCCTTGAGCTCCGCGTAGTTCTCGATGATGCCGTTGTGGATCACGGCCAGACGGCCCTGGTCGGCCAGGTGCGGGTGGGCGTTCGCGTCCGTCGGCCCGCCGTGGGTGGCCCAGCGCGTGTGCCCGATGCCCGTCAGGGTCGCCGGCAGCGGGTGCTCCTCGAGCTCGGCGATCAGGTTCCCGAGCTTGCCGGCCTTCTTGCGCGACTCCACGACCCCGCCGGCCACGACGGCGACTCCCGCCGAATCGTAGCCCCGGTACTCAAGGCGGCGCAGGCCCTCGATCACGACGTCAAGGGCACTGTGATCGGCGATCCCGCCGTTCGCACCGCGGCGCGAACCCGCACTCCCGACATAACCCACGATTCCACACATGCGGTTCATCCTACCGGGCGCGCATTTCGCTCTGCGCAGCCCTGTTGGCAGAATCACCTGAGTGAGTCTGCACAAGAGCGAGTTCGACGGCGACGGCGCCACCCCGTTCGTCGAGCTCGACCGCGTCCGCTGGTCGCAGCTGGCGAACCGCATGGAGCAGCCCCTCAACCAGGAGGACATCGACCGCCTCCGCGGCCTGGGCGATCCCCTCGACCTGCGCGAGATCCGCGACGTCTACCTCCCGCTGAGCCGCCTGCTCGCGCTCTATGTCGAGGCCTCGGGCGAGCTCCACTCGGCGACATCGACCTTCCTCGGCGAGCAGACCCAGCGCACGCCGTTCGTGATCGGCGTGGCCGGCTCGGTCGCGGTGGGCAAGTCCACGATCGCCCGCGTGCTGCGCGAGATGCTGCGCCGCTGGCCGTCGACGCCGGACGTGCAGCTCGTCACAACGGACGGCTTCCTGTACCCGCTCGCCGAGCTCACGCGCCGCGGCCTCCTCGACCGCAAGGGCTTCCCGGAGTCCTACGACCGCCGCGCCCTCCTGCGCTTCGTCGCCGAGATCAAGTCGGGCGCCGAAGAGGTGCGGGCGCCCTGGTACTCGCACCTCACGTACGACATCGTGCCCGGCCGCGAGGTCGTGGTGCGCCGGCCCGATGTGCTCATCGTCGAGGGCCTCAACGTCCTCGCGCCGGCCCGCCCGCGCACCGACGGCACCACGGGCCTCGCGCTGAGCGACTTCTTCGACTTCTCGATCTACGTGGACGCGAAGACGAGCTACATCGAGGAGTGGTACGTCCAGCGCTTCCTCAAGCTGCGCTCGGGGGCGTTCGCGCAGCCCGAGAGCTACTTCCACCGCTACGCGTCGCTGTCCGATACTGAGGCGGTGAAGACGGCCCGCGGCATCTGGAAGAGCATCAACGAGCCAAACCTCGTCCAGAACGTCCTGCCCACGCGCGGGCGGGCGCAGCTGGTCCTCACGAAGGATTCCGACCACTCGATCCGGCGAATGCTCCTGAGAAAGGTCTGATTCATGGTCGACGGCGCCGAGCGCCTTCCGGGCGGAACCCCGACTCGGCGCGTCGTCACCTTGGCGGCGCTCGGCCTTGGACTCGCCGCGTGTGCGCCGGCCTCAAGCGCTGCGGCACGGACGACGGCGGCCGGCCGGCGCCGTCGACCGCCCCGCCTGCGACTTCGACGCAGGCCGCGAGCCCCACGGCGCCCTCCACGGCCGCCGCGACCCCCACAGGCGAGGCGGCCGCGCCGTCCACAGGCGAGGCGGCCACGCCGTCGCCGCAGCCCCCGGCGCCCTCCCCGACGCCTCCGGCACACTCCCTCACTGACCCGACGAGCCAGTGGGTCGTGGTCAACAAGCGGCGGCCGCTCGCGCCACGCGCGTTCGCCCCCGAGCTCGCCCAGCCCGACGTCCCGCTCGCCATCAGCGGCGAAGGCGCGCTGCTCAACCCGACGACGGCACACGCGGCCGAGGCGCTCTTCGCTGCCGCGGCCACCGCGGGCGTGGGCATGACGCTCGCGAGCGGCTACCGCTCCTACGCGACCCAGCAGGCGACGTACGCGAGCGAGGTCGCGGCGCAGGGCCAGGCCCTCGCCGACGTCGCGTCGGCCCGCCCGGGATATTCCGAGCACCAGACGGGCTGGGCGTTCGACCTCGGGGCGGCCGGCGGGACGTGCTCGTTCCAGCCGTGCTTCGCGGACACCCCCGCCGCGAAGTGGGCCGCGGCCCACGCGCACGAGTTCGGCTTCATCGTCCGCTATCCGTGGATGCTGCACGGGATCACGGGGTACTTCTACGAGCCGTGGCATCTGAGGTTCATCGGCGTCGAGGCCGCAACGGAGATGCGCCAGAAGGGCATCGGAACCCTCGAGGAGTACTTCGGTCTTCCCGCGGCACCGACGTACTGAGGCGGGTTTCGGGCGCCTGGGACCCACCGACACAGAGCGGGTGGTTACCTGCAGTTCACAAAACAGTCCGTATGGCCACGCTATTGTTGTCGCCATGCTGAGCGGATTCAAAGCTTTCATTATGAAGGGCAACGTCGTCGACCTTGCCGTCGCCGTCGTCATGGGTGCCGCCTTCGGCGCGGTCGTGACGACCTTTGTCAACAACGTCCTCATGCCGATCATCTCCCTCATCGTGGGGCAATCGAACTTCGACAACTTCCTGGTCTTCGGCCCGGTCAAGATCGGCGTCTTCCTCACGGCCCTCGTCAACTTCGTCCTCGTCGCGGCGGCGATCTACTTCGTCATCGTGATGCCCATGAACCACATCATCGAGCGTCGCAACCGCAAGCTGGGCATCAAGGAGGTTGCCGACGAGGAGCCCATCGACCCGCAGATCGCGCTCCTGACGGAGATCCGCGACGCCCTGGAAGCCCGTCGGAACTGACCCCCACTGACGCCACACGGCCGTCCACCCTCACGGGTGGGCGGCCGCTTTTCGTCGCACCCAGAGAATTCCCAGCAAAAGAGAATAAGAAAACAAAATTGCAGCGTGCGCGGCAATCCTAATTTGCCACTCATTGCAATCACGCCTAGACTAACGCGAACCGCCTGTGCCCCGTGGCCTACTTCCGCTTGACTTCCAGGAGCCGCCCATGGAACCCTCGGCCGAATACTTTCCCCCAAATTCACATCGCGTTCACGGCCGCCGGGTCGTGCCGCTGGGCCCTGCCGAAACCGCCCCTCCGCCGCAGGTGAGCCTGCCCGAGGAGTGGGAGCCTCGGTACCCCGAGTTCGGCGGGCCGACCGACCGCGGCCGCCGGTCCGTCGAGCGCCCGCGCCGCCGCGGGCGAGTGCGCCGGTTCCTCAAGATCACGGGGATTGTGGTGGTCGTCGCGTTCGTGGCGAGCATCCTCACGACCATCGCGTACAACTGGATCACGCCGCCGCGCACGTCCTACATGTTCCAGGCCGGCGAGCCCATCGTGTACCAGTACGTGTCCATGGACCACATCAGCCGGAACACGATCGCGGCCGTCATTGCGCACGAGGACGAGGAGCTGGGGACCCGCGTCGGCGCCTTCACCCAGGCGGACTTCCAGGCCCGAGCCCAGGCCTTCGTCGACGGCCAGCCCGATCCGAGCGGATCCACCGTGCCGCAGCAGCTCGTCAAGAACATCTTCCTGTGGCCAAGCCATGATCCGCTGCGCAAGGCGATCGAGGCCGGGCTCTCGGAGGAGTTCGACTTCCTGCTCCCCAAGCAGCGCATCGCGGAGCTCTACCTCAACTACGCGCAGTTCGGCCCGAAGCTCTTCGGCATCTGCGCGGCGAGCTGGTATTACTACAACACCCCGCCGTCGCAGCTCAACCCCTACGAATCCGCGCAGCTCATGGGCGTGCTCCCGGACCCCGACAACGTGCGGCGGGCGCCGGGCGGCGGGCTCGACATCAGCGCCAAGGGGGACCCGCTGGCCGTCGACCTCATCAACGGCGCCGCGAACGTGTGGGTCCCGCGCCAGCTCGAAGGCATGGGCGGGTGGCGGGCGGCCGTGGCGACCATCGGCATCAAGGACGAGGCCTCGGCCCACGCGGCTACCGAGAGCGGCCCCGACGGGTGCTCGACGATGCCGCAGGGCGTTTCCCAGCGGCTCAAATCGGAGGGCGTGAAGTAGCCCACGCCGAAGAGGCGAAACTAGAAAAGGCCCGCGTGGGAAAAATCCACGCGGGCCTTTTTCTGGGGAATTTATATTGCCACCAACTCGACAATTCCGTAGGCCCCGGAATCGATGACCCGGCCCCGGATAAAGCCGGAATCGGCCGCGAGGGCGAAGAATTCCTGGGCCGAGCGCTGCCGCCCCTCGGTCTGCGCGAGCATCATGACGTCGGAGATCGAGACGGGGAACTCGGCCCGGTTCGGCTCCTGAAGCCACTCGAGCACGAGCACCTTCGCCCCGGCCGGGGCCGCCGAGCGCACTGTGCTCAGGATCCGGCGGCACTGGGCGTCGTCCCAGTCGTGGAGCACGTCCTTGAGCAGGTAGACGTCCGCGGCCGCGGCGAAGCCCGTGAACAGGTCCCCCTCGACCGCCGTGACCCGCTCGGCCACGCCGCGCGCCGCGAGGTACTCCCCCGCTCCCCCGAGTGGGCCGGGCTGGTCCACGAGCACGCCGTGCAGGCCCGGGTGGGCGCGCAGCACCTCGGCGAGCATGGCGCCCACGCCGCCGCCCACATCGCACACGGTGCCTTCCGCAGGCCACGGATAGGCCGCGACGATGAGCGGCGCGGCCATGAGCGTCAGCTCGCGCATGGTCCGCGCGAAGCCGGCCTCCTCCTCGGGATGGGCGGAAAGGTACTCCCAGATGGTCTGCCCCGTCGCGGCGTTGAACGCCGGCTGCCCGTCGCGGAGGGTCTGCGGGAGGCGGGCCCACCCGGCGAGGACCATCGCCGACGTCGAGTAGCGGATCCAGGCCGCCATCGAATGCGGGTGATCCACGAGCAGGAGCCGCCCCGTCGGCGTGAGCGAGAAGCGACCGCGGCGGTCCAAGCTCGTGAGCCCGTAGACGGCGAGGCCTCGCAGCACGCGGTGGACCGTGTCGGCGTGCAGTCCGAGCCGCCCGGCCACCTCGGCGGCCGTGTGCGGCCCGGCGGAGAGCGGCTCGAGCAGGCCCGTGTCCACGGCCGCCCGGAGCAGCATGACGGGCGCGACGCCGCCGCTCACCTCCAGTAGCCGCGCCTGCGGCGGTGCGAGGAGGGCGCTCGCCCGGGTGAGCCCGGAGCTCAGCCGCTGGGCGAAGCGGACGACGGCGGGTGGCGGCGTGCGCATGGCGCTAGCCTACGCGCCGCCCCCGCCGAGCGATCCCCTCGAGGCGGGCGAGCAGGGGCGGGCGAGCAGGGACGCGCGAGCACGGGAGGGCGGGCTTAGCCCTGCTCGATGCGGACCATGTTGCCCGCTGGGTCGCGCACGGCGGCGTCACGTGCGCCCCACGGCTGGGTGGCCGGCTCCTGGAGCACCTCGACCCCGGGGGCGGCCGCGACCTTCTCGAACGTCGCGTCGAGATCGTCGGAGCGGAACTGGACGGTGCGGAACTCGCCCTTCGCGAGGAGGGCCGCGAGCGCGTCGCCGTCCTCCTGCGAGCGGCCGGCGTGGGGCTGCGAGAGCACGATCTGGATCTCGGGCTGGCTCTCAGCGGTCAGGACGATCCAGCGGAAGCCACCGTTGGCCACCTCGTTGAGGACCTTGAGGCCCAGGGTGTCGCGATAGAAGGCCAGGGCGGCGTCGGGGTCGTCGACGAGGATGTGGACCGTGCTGATTGAGATAGTCATGAGACTGAGATTAGGCCGGTGCCGCCGCCGGCGCTTCTCCGAAACTGCTCTCTTCCACGGGCTTCCGGCCGGCGTCCTTGCGCGGGCGGGTCAGGACCATGGTCTGGCACCCGGGGACGCCCCGCAGCTCCTCATGGCTGCGGGCGCGGTACTGCGACGGGGTCTCTCCGACGAGCTCCGTGAACCGAGCCGAGAACGAACCGAGGCTCGTACAGCCGACAGCGATGCACACGTCGGTCACGCTCAGATCGCCGAGGCGCAGGAGGGCCGTGGCGCGTTCGATGCGGCGCGTCATGAGGTACGAGTACGGGGTCTCGGAGTACGCCTCGCGGAAACGCCGGCTGAAATGCCCGGCTGACATGAGCGCCGTGCGGGCAAGGGCGGGAACGTCGAGCGGCTCAGCGAACTCGCGGTCCATCCGGTCGCGGGCCCGCCGAAGCCGGCGGAGCTCGTCAAGGTCCACAGTCACAAGACCATTCTGCCTCGCGCCGCGGAGCGCGGTGCGTTGAATCGTCAGGCGAGCGCGAGCTGATCCTGCACGACCGACGCGAGCCGGCCCGCGATCGCCTGCGCCGTCTCGAAGTCGGCGGCCTCGACCATGACCCGGACCACGGGTTCCGTGCCCGACGGTCGGAGGAGCACGCGCCCCGTGTCTCCCAACTCGGCCTCGGCCGCCGCCACGGCGAGCCGCACGCCGTCGTCCGCGGTGACGCGAGCCTTGTCCACGCCCTTCACGTTGATGAGCACCTGCGGAAGCCGGGTCATGACGGAGGCGAGCTCCTTGAGGGGCTTGCCCGTCTTGGCGACCTGAGCCGCGAGCTGGAGTCCCGTCAGGACGCCGTCGCCCGTCGTCGCGTAGTCGAGGAAGATCACGTGGCCGCTCTGCTCGCCGCCCAGCGAGTAGTCGTTGGCGCGCATCTCCTCGAGGACGTAGCGGTCGCCGACGGCGGTCTCGCGGATCGCGATCCCGGCCTCGCGGAGCGCGATCTTGAGCCCCAGATTGCTCATGACGGTCGCCACGAGCACGTCGTCGCGGAGGCGGCCGTCCGCCTTGAGGGCGAGGCTGAGGATCGCCATGATCTGGTCGCCGTCCACGACCGTGCCCTCGTGGTCCACCGCGAGGCAGCGGTCGGCGTCGCCGTCGTGCGCGATGCCGAGGTCGGCACCGTGGGCGACCACGGCGTCCTGGAGCACGCCCAGGTGGGTCGAGCCGACGCCCTCGTTGATGTTGAGGCCGTCCGGCTCGGCCCCGATCACCACGACCTCGGCGCCCGCGTCCTTGAAGACCTGCGGCGAGCAGCCCGACGCCGCGCCGTGGGCGCAGTCGAGGACCACCTTGAGGCCCTCGAGGCGGTGCGGCAGCGTGGTGAGGAGGTGGACGATGTAGCGGTCCTCGGCGTCGGCGAAGCGGCGCACACGGCCGACGTCGCCGCCCGTGGGGCGAAGAGGTTCGTTGGCGAGCTCGGCCTCGATCTGGTCCTCGATCTCGTCCGCGAGCTTGTGGCCCCCGCGCGCGAAGAACTTGATGCCGTTGTCCGGGGCGGGGTTGTGCGACGCCGAGATCATGACGCCGAAGTCGGCATTGAGGTCAGCCACGAGGTACGCGGCGGCCGGCGTGGGCAGGACGCCCGCGTCGTACACATCGATGCCGGCGCTCGCGAGGCCTGCCTCGACGGCGGCGCTGAGGAATTCGCCGCTCGCCCGCGGGTCGCGGGCCACAACGGCACGCGGCCGCGCGCCGTCGAGAACTTGGCGGTGCCCGAGCACCACCGCGGCAGCCTGCGAGAGTCTGAGTGCCAGCTGGGCGTCAAGGAGGCCATTGGCCAGCCCGCGGACGCCGTCCGTGCCGAAGAGCCTAGTCATCGCCGTACAGTCTACGTGGACGCGCGAGGGTTCGGTCTCGGGGCCTTGTACCCGGGTAATATGCCCTCAAACTGGGGGGCCCTACTGGGGACTACTTGACTTCCTTCGAGGGGGTACTCGTTTTTCCCGGGGGCTATGGTGTGGCCCCGACTGCCGCCCCTACGGTGATCGCCATGATCAGCAGCGATGGGGAGCTCGCGATCGACGTCGTCGTTCCGGTCTTCAACGAGGAGCGCAGCCTTGCGCACTGCATCACGACCTTGGTCGCGTATCTCGACGAGGCGTTCCACGTTCCGTGGCGCGTGACCATCGCCGACAACGCGAGCACGGACGGCACCCAGGGCATCGGCGAGGTCCTGGCGAGGCGCCACGAGCGCGTCGTCTACCGCCGGCTCGCGGCCAAGGGCCGCGGCTACGCCCTGCGGGACGCGTGGGCTGCCTCGCCCGCGCAGGTGCTCGCGTACCTCGACGTCGACCTCTCGACCGACTTGGCCGCCCTCCCCCCACTCATCGCCCCGCTCCTCTCCGGGCATTCGGACGTCTCGATCGGCACCCGGCTGAGGCGCGATTCGCGAGTGGTCCGCGGCTCCAAGCGCGAGTTCATCTCGCGGACCTACAACGCCATGCTGCACGGCGCTCTCGGTGTCCGCTTCTCCGACGCGCAGTGTGGGTTCAAGGCGGTACGGGCCGACGTCGCGCGGGCTCTCCTGCCGCACGTCGAAGACAACAAGTGGTTCTTCGACACCGAGCTCCTCATCCTCGCCGAGCGGGCGGGACTGCGGATCCACGAGATCCCCGTCGACTGGACCGACGACCCCACGAGCTCCGTCGACATCACCCGGACTGCCCTCGATGACATGCGCGGCATCGTCCGCGTGGCGGGATCGCTCGCGCGGGGTAGGGTTCCGCTCGCCGCGATCTACGCCGAGCTGGGACGGCGCCCTCTAATGCCCGGGAGGGCGCCGTCCTTCTTCGGACAGGTGCTGCGCTTCGGCGCCGTCGGCGTGTTCTCGACCCTCGCCTTCGGGCTCCTGTACCTGCTCGCGCAGCCTCTCATGGGCGCGCAGCTGGCCAACTTCGCGTGCCTGCTCGTCACCGCGGTGCTCAACACCGCCGCGAACCGGCGCTTCACGTTCGGCATCCGCGGGCCGGAGAACTTTGGGCTCCAGCAGTTCCAGGGGCTCATCGTCTTCGGGCTCGCGTGGGCGCTCACCTCGTCTTCGCTCGCGGTGCTGCACGCTGGGGTGGCGCACCCGGGCGCCACGGCGGAGCTCGCGACGCTCACCGCGGCCAACGTCCTGGCCACCGTCCTGCGGTTCGCCCTCCTCAAGGCGTGGGTCTTCAGGGCGCGGACGACGGCGGCGCGGGGCGCGGGCGTGAAGCCTCGCCAGGCGCGGGCTGCTGAGGCGGCGTGATGGTGGCGGTGACCGAACTGCCTCGGCTCGCAGAGGTTCGGGGGACGGCCGGAGCCGTCAGCCGCCGCGAACACCTGCTCCTCGCCGCGATGCTGACGGCAACCTTGCTCTCTTACCTGGTGGGCCTAGACCACAACGGCTGGGGCAACCCCTTCTACGCGGCCACGGCCCAGGCCGGAGCACGTGATTGGACGGCCTTCTTCTTCGGTTCACAGGACTGGAACAACGTCATTACGGTTGACAAGCCTCCGCTGTCGCTGTGGCCCGTTGCGCTGTCAATTCGCCTCTTCGGCCTCAGCTCCTGGTCGGTGCTCGCGCCCCAAGCCCTCATGGGGACTGCCACGGTCTGGCTGCTCTGGGCGGCAGTTCGCCGTGTCTTCCCCGCGACCGTCGCCTTCGTCGCCGCGATCGTCTGTGCGACCGCCCCCGTCTTCTTCCTCATGAGCCGGTACAACAATCCGGAGCCCATGATGGGACTGCTGACCGGGATGGGACTCTACTTCGGCGTCCGGGCCGCGGAAGATTCCCGGTGGCGCTGGTTCCTGCTCATGGGGACCTCCTTCGGCCTCGCTTTCCTGGCAAAGCAGTTTCAAGGGCTCGTTCCCGTCCCCGCCCTCGGTCTCGCGATCCTCGTCTTCGGAACGGGGCGCCTCCGTGCGCGCCTTGCCCGACTGGCAGCGGCTGCCGGCACAATGATCGTGGCGGGCGGGTGGTGGGTTGCGATCGTCGAGCTCACGCCTGCTTCGGCTCGACCCTTTGTTGGCGGCTCGCTCACAAATAGCGTTGTCGAGCTGACGCTGGACTACAACGGTGCGGCACGGCTCTTGCAATTCCCCATGGCGGTCGGCGGCGGTCCGGCCACCTCCGACTCTGAGTTGTCTCCTTACGACGGCGGATTCGCCAGGCTTTTCAACGGAAACTTCGCGCCGGAGAACGCGTGGCTTCTGGCCACCGGCATCGCGGCGGTCTTCATCCTCGCGCTCTACGGCCGTGGGCTCGGCCGCCAGCTTCAGCGCGCCCTGATTCTTGCGGCGTGCGTGTGGTTCATGTCGGCTTGGCTCCTGATCAGCTTCATGGGCACGATGGTGCACTCGTATTACGCCTACAGTGTCGTGGCGCCGATGGCACTCGTGGTCGCGCTGGGCCTGCGGGCCGCGTGGATCCGGTCCGACGTGCTCGTGGGCCGCCTGTTCGGCGTGCTCCTGATGGGCGCAACCGCTTTCATGGGCATCCGCATCATGCAGTACAGCGACGCGTGGGGTTGGTGGGGACCGGGGACGCTGATCATCCTGGCGGCATCTGCGTCGGGCCTCTGGTTGCTCAAGGGCCGCCGGGCGCCTCAACCGCTCTTCTGGACGGTCGTGCTCGGATCGCTCATCGCGGGTCAGGTGGCGACCGACGCTTTCACCGCCACGTCGCAAGTTCAGGGCACCCAACCGCTTTCAGGACCGATCAGCAACGACCCCGACGCCATGTCGCGGCATCTTCTTGACATCAAGACGACCGGTCAGCCCGGCTGGGCTCCCCACGTCGCCTTCGGAGTCGCACCGTCAACGGACATGCTGCAGGTCTTCAGATCGGAAGGGAGCGGCACCGGCCGCTGGCTGGCTGCAACGTATCCTGCCCAGGACGCGGCCCTCACCCAGCTCACCACCGGTCGGGCGACCCTGTCACTCGGCGGTTGGCTTGGCCTCGACCCCGCGCCCACCCTCGACGAGTTCAAGTCCTGGACGCTCAAGGGCGACATCGAATTCTTTGTGGATCACCCCGCGATGAAGGCCTACGGATTGGGGCGGCAGGCCGAAGCCATCGAGGCGTGGGTTCGAGCCACCTATCGCGGCGAGAAGGTGAACGATGCTGTCGTCTACCGTCTCGACGACGCCCACCGGAAGTAGGCGGCCTGCACGCCTTGGGCCGCTTGAGGTCATCGCCGTGGTCGGCGTCCTGTCTCTCAGCGCTGGCCTCAACTTCTGGAACCTGAGCGCGAACGGTTGGGCCAACGCCTTCTACACCGCCGCCGTGCAGTCGGGGCTGCACAGCGGCGAGGCCTTCCTGTTCGGCTCGAGCGACTGGGGCAATGCGATCTCCGTCGACAAGCCGCCGTTGAGCCTGTGGCTCATGGGCGTCTCGGTCCGCATTTTCGGGTTCAACAGCTGGGGAATCCTCGTCCCACAGGCGCTCTTGGGAGTTGCCACGACGGCTCTTGTCTACTCCGTGGTCCGACGACGCGCGGGCGCCGCGGCGGCCCTCACGGCAGCGCTCATCTTCGCGACGACGCCTATCGTCGTGCTCCTGTCGCGGTACAACAATCCCGATCCCTTCCTGACCTTTCTCGTGATGCTCGGCCTCGCCGCCGCGCTGAGGGGGATCGAATCGCCACGAGTCCGATGGTTCCTGGTCGCCGGTGCCTTTCTGGGCCTCGGATTCTTGGCCAAGCAGTTCCAAGTCCTCCTCATCGCGCCAGCGCTGGCCAGCGCGGCGCTCTCAATGTCCCGGTCGACGTGGCGGAAGGCGCTGCTCAATTGCGGCGCAGCCATCCTCGCCTTCGCGGCGGTGGCGGGCAGCTGGCTTACGTTCGTCGATCTGACACCGGCCTCCGCCCGACCGTTCGTCGGAGGCTCCACAACAAACAGCCTCACCGAGCTAACCCTCGGTTACAACGGCGTCAACCGCATCACGAGCGCTGATGACTACGTCACCGGCCTCATTCCGCAACAGTTCGGCGGCGGCGGATCGGACGCCGGCCCGCTCCGGCTGTTCAACGCCAACTACAACCAGGAAGCGTCCTGGATCCTGCTGCTCGGGCTAGCGTGCGGAATCATGAGCGCATGGTGTCTCCGGCGCACGCGTGCCGGGGCACTCGCCCTCGTGTCCGCCGTGTGGCTCATCACGGTCTACTTGTTGCTGTCCTTCATGGGCCACGACATCCACACGTACTACACGATGAGCCTCGCACCGCCCCTCGCCCTGACCGTAGGCCTGGGGATCGAGGCTTTATCACTCGCCCCGCGTTCGAGAGGGCGGCGGGCGATCGTGGCTCTCGGAGTCGGACTCTGCGCTGTCGCGTCATGGCTGACACTTGGGTCGCTCGTGCCGATCGGACCGATGCAAATCCTCTCCGAAGCCGCTTTGGCTTGTGGACTCGGCGGCGCCGTTCTCACTGCCATTCCCCCGCCCCTTGGGTGGATCAATAAGGCGGCCGCCTGCTTGGTGGTCATCGGTCTCAGCCTCGGACCTCTGGCCACCGACTTCGCGACCCTCAACCGAGGCCAAACCGGCTCTAGCCCCGCATCAGGCTCTCTCACTGCAAGTCCTAGTTCAATGAGCCGATTCCTCGCCAGCCTGAGGAATAACGATCCGAAATGGGCGAGTGACCTGGCACTTGGAGCTTCTCCCCCAGGGCCTCTCGCGGAAAAATTGGCAGATTCCAACAGTTCCTGTCGCTGGACTGCAGCAACCTTCCCCGCGCAGACGGCCGCCAATTGGCAACTCGTTATGAATCGTCCGGTAATGCCACTCGGCGGCTTCTCCGCCAGCGATCCGTCGCCAACGCTCGACCAATTCGCCGAGGCGGTCGGCAGAGGATCGATCTGCTATCTGATTGATTACCCAGAAATGGATCCCATCATCAGCAAGCAGCCAACCATTTCATCCATAGTCGCCTGGGTACGAAGCACTTTTCCCCATGAAACCATCGACGGGGTGACAATTTACCACCTTAGCGGCTAGCCGACGGCCGAATCCTTGACCAATTGCCAACGGAAAGGCCCGCCCCGCAAAATGCGGAACGGGCCTCCCGTGAAGAACTGAGATCAGCGCTTCGAGTACTGCGGAGCGCGGCGGGCCTTCTTGAGACCGGCCTTCTTGCGCTCGACCACGCGGGCGTCGCGGGTCAGGAAGCCGGCCTTCTTGAGGGCCGGACGGTTGTTCTCGAGATCGATCCCGTTGAGCGCACGGGACACGCCGAGGCGCACAGCACCGGCCTGGCCGGAGGGGCCACCGCCGTGGATGCGAACGATCACGTCGTAGGCGCCCTCAAGGTCGAGGAGCTTGAACGGGTCGTTGACTTCCTGCTGGTGCAGCTTGTTCGGGAAGTAGTTCTCGAGGGTGCGGCCGTTGATCGTCCACTGGCCGGAGCCCGGGATGACGCGGACGCGGGCCACGGCCTGCTTGCGGCGACCGACAGCGGCACCCGCCACCGTCAGAGCGGGGCGCTCGCGCTTCGCGGTCTCGGTGGCAGCCGGGGTGCTCTCCGAGGTGTAGCTGGTCAGGTTCTCCTCGGCCTCAGCAGCCGGGTTGAGCTCGTCGTTCTGAGCCACAGTGTTCTCCTTGATGAATTCTTGGGTAGTGGCCAGGACTACTGGGCAACCTGGGTGATCTCAAAGGTCTTCGGCTGCTGAGCCGTGTGCGGGTGGTTCGGACCCGCGTAGACCTTGAGCTTGGACATCTGCTGATCGGCCAGCTTGTTCTTCGGGAGCATGCCCTTGATAGCCTTCTCGACCGCGCGCACCGGGTTCTTCACGAGGAGCTCGGCGTAGGTGACGCTGGTCAGACCGCCCGGGAATCCGGAGTGGCGGTAGGCACGCTTCTGGTCGAGCTTGGCGCCCGTGAGGGCCACCTTGTCGGCGTTGATGATGATGACGAAATCGCCCATGTCCATGTGGGGCGCGTAGGTCGGCTTGTGCTTCCCGCGCAGCAGCGTTGCGGTCTGGCTGGCAAGACGACCAAGGACCACGTCAGTGGCGTCGATGACATGCCACTGGCGGTCGGCATCGCCGGGCTTCGGAGTGTACGTACGCACAGTAATTGCCTTCGTTCTCGGTCTTTGTAGGCGCCGTGAGGTGCACCTGTGTACTTCGGTGCGTTACCGGAGAAGAGGTGAGGGCTCTACAGACCAGTCATCCCTGAGCCTCGAATGTGCCGGCGAGCTGGTGAGTCCTGCAACTGGACACCCGACGGACACGTCCCATCGAGGTAGGACACGCACAACGACTATCAAGAGTACCCCGGGCCAGCGGGTGGGGTCAAAGCGGGTAGCAAGTAGTCCGCGCCCGCCAGCACACAGTACGGCCCATGAGTACTCGGCCTGCTAGCCAAGTAGCGACCGTAATGGGGGCCGTAAAAGACGAGTACCGATACGGATGGTGGGCCTCGGTCGCATATGGGACTTTTGTTGTGGCCGGTACCCGAGGCACTTCAAATGGGGGTCATCGATTTGGTGCCGGACCCACCTCTCAAGAAAAGGAAATACCATGAACGCTCTCCTGGTCTCGCTCATGACTTTCTGGAACGACATTACCGATCGCTCCGATCGTGAAAAGGGCGCAACGGCAACGGAATACGCACTGCTCGTCGGCCTCATCGCGCTCGTCATCATCGCCGGCGTCACCCTCTTCGGCGCCAACCTGCAGACCTTCTTCAGCAGCCTCGGGTCGAGGGTCGGCACCTGGTGAATAGCGATCTCGATCGCATCGCCGCATATCAGGAATGCGATCGCGATCGAGGCGCAACGGCAACAGAATATGCATTGCTCGTTGGCCTTATCGCGCTCGTCATCATCGCGGGCGTCACCCTCTTCGGCGCCAATCTCCAGACGTTCTTCAGCGGTCTGGGATCTACCGTCGGAACGTGGTGACACGTCCGGGGTGGGCGCCCACAAGGCGCCCACCCCACCACCAACTCTGCACTGGACCCATCTTTGGAGGTCACGATGCGTTCCATGAAGCGCCTGCGAGAGCGCGGGGCCGTGGCCGTCGAGTTCGCGTTGGTCGTCCCCTTCCTGCTTCTGATCATTGTCGGAATCGTCGAGTTCTCGCGGATCTACAACGTGCAGATCACCCTGAACCAGGCGGCCAGGGAAGCCTCACGGTCCATGGCCATATCTGACGACACCTCAGTCGCTCAGAGCCAAGCGATCGTGGCGGCGCCGGGCCTATCGCCCGCGCTGTCAGCGTCCAATGTGGCGGTCACGCCCTCTTCTGGCACGTGCACGAACGGTGCCGAAGCGAACGCGACGATCACCTACCAGCTCACGACCTTGACCGGGTTCTTCGGCCAGTCGGTGACTCTGACTGGCAAGGGGGCCATGCGATGCGGCGGCTGATTCCACGGGACGGCCGCGAACGGGAGAAGGGCGCGGTTGCGGTCATGGTCGCGATCCTGGCTGTGGTGCTCATCGGCGTCGGAGCCATCGCGGTGGACATGGGACGCATCTACAGCAAGCGAGCGGAACTGCAGAATGGAGCGGACGCGGCCGCTATGGCAATTGCCAACACGTGCGCCCGCTACATCACATCAACGGGATGCAACACCGGTGTAGCGCCCGGGGTCCTAGCGCAGCTGTACGCCCAGGACAATTCACTGACATCGACGGCGAACGTCCAACCGCCCATCATCGACACAACTGCCGGCACTGTGACTGTTACCACGAGCGTCAAGGAACCCAGCGGCAACAACTCGCTGACGCTGTTCCTTGCGAAAGCCCTCGGCATCTCGAGCGCACAGGTGGGCGCAACGGCAACGGCCCAATGGGGATTCCCCACGAGGGGACGGTCGATCCTACCGCTCGCCTTCGAGGCCTGCGAGCTCAACGTCAACAGCTCGTCCGCGACCCCCGTCCCCCAGAAGATCATCACGCAGGGCGGAGGCAGTCCCGACTGCAACGGGTTGAATTCATCCAACCAGACGGTTCCTGGTGGCTTCGCATGGCTCACGCCCACGGGGCCGGGTCCCTGCGAGCTCGACGTGGGAACGGGCGACTGGATCCAGACCAGCACTGGCGCGAGCATCCCGGCCGGCTGCGGGTATTTGTTCAACCTGAGCGACCCCAACAACGTCTTCGGCCACACAGTCGCCATCCCGGTCTACGACGACATCAGAGGAACCGGGAACAACGTGTACTACCACATCAAGCAGTGGGCGGGCTTCCATGTCCTGGGCTGGAAGTTCCCCAGCAACCAGGCGGGCCCGCCCGTCTGGAACGGGTCGGAGAAAGGCATCTACGGGTACTTCGAAGGCTTCTCCACCGATCCCTCCACCTTCAGTGGCTTCACGATCTCCCCGGGCCCACAGGGCACGCTCTGGACCGTGAGGCTCATCAAATAGCCGCCTTCCGCGACGGCATCCGATCACCTAAGGAGTCACCGTG
The DNA here is from genome assembly GCF_049332655.1 of Sinomonas sp. P47F7. Taxonomy (GTDB): domain Bacteria; phylum Actinomycetota; class Actinomycetes; order Actinomycetales; family Micrococcaceae; genus Sinomonas. Next base: position 3,339,101 of record NZ_CP186327.1, read on the forward strand.
AGGACCCGCCTACTGGGAGGCGTGGCTGCACTGATTGTCGCAATCATCGGCACCGTCCTTCTTCTTACCTACGTCAACGGCGCAGATCGCCGCGCGCTCGCCAACGTCGAAACCGAGGACGTCTACGTCGTCCAAAAGACCATCCCCACGGGGACCCCGGCAGCCAGCGTCAGTGACTACGTGGCGAAGAAGCCGATCCCCAAGTCCGCGATTCCAGCGGATCCCATCACGGATCTGTCGGCAATCCAGGGGAAGGTTGCCTCGACCGCCCTCCAGCCCGGCGAAGAACTCCTCACGAGTCGCTTCGTCGATCCGACTGCGCTGCAGTCACCGGGCCGGGCAGCTGTGCCGGCCGGCATGCAGGAGGTCACGCTCCGACTTCCCGCCGAACGCGTCGTGGGCGGAAGTGTCGCGGCGGGAGACACCGTTGGGATCGTCATTTCCTTCCCGAAGGAGGACGGGCTTCCCGCCCAGGTCCAGATGACCTTCAACAAGGTACTTGTCACCGCTGTCCAGCTGCCAAGCGGAGCTCTCGCCCAGAGCTCGACACCGACGCCGCAGCCAAGCCAAGGCGGAGGATTGAGCGGTGGTGGGCCGAGCGCTCAGGCCGCGGGCGACTTCCTTGTGACGGTCGCGCGCCCGGCTTCAGACGTCGAGCGCATCGTCTACGCGCAGCTCAACGGCACGATCTATCTCACCAAGGAACCCGCTTCGGCCACCGACAGCAACTCGGCCCCGATCGATCGGACGAAGGTGCTCCGATGAGCCGCTTCGTCCTCGTGACCGCGCAACCGGAATTCGACGAACGGATTCGCCTTGCCGCAGCCGGCCTTCCGGGCACCCTCCAAGCGTTCCGCGCTGGCTATCTGCCGTCGACGATCGACGACATGTTCAGCCACCTCGTCGGGGAGCCTCTCGAGGTGCTCGTCCTCGGACCGGATCTGCCCTCGACGGACGTCCTCAATTTCGCAGCCGCCGTCGACGTCCGTTCTCCCCACGTGAGCGTCATGTACGCAGCGAACGCGTCGCCCGAGCTTGCGCTCGCAGCCATGCGTTCCGGTGTGCGCGACCTCGTGACCCCTGAGGCCGACGTCGAAACTCTTCGAGTCCACCTCGAGCAGGCCGCCATGGCTGCGTCCTACCGTCTGTCGAGCACTGCCCCCGCGACGACGGTTGGATCCTCAGACCGCCCGAATCAGGGCCGAGGGCGAGTCATTACCGTCATGTCGCCGAAAGGCGGGGTCGGAAAGACGACGATCGCGACCAACATTGCGGTCGGCCTCGCCAAGACGTCACCGCTTTCGGTTGTGATCGTGGATCTCGACCTCCAGTTCGGAGACGTGGCAAGCGGCCTCATGATGAAGCCCGAGAGCTCCATCGTGGAAGCCGTCAACGGCCCGATGGACTCTATGTCGCTCAAGACCTACTTGGTTCCCCACCCGACCAAGCTGTACGCGCTTTGCGCGCCCCTGAATCCAGCCGATGCCGATCGGGTCTCGGCCGAACAGGTGAGCGACCTGGTCGCACGGCTGGCCGCGGAGTTCCAATACGTCGTCATCGACACGTCGCCCGGTCTGGGCGAGCACGTCCTGGCCGCGCTAGACCAGGCCACCGACGTGGTGTGGGTCTGCGCCATGGACCTCCCGAGTGTCAGAGGCCTCAGGTCCGGTCTCGAGATTCTCAGCGAACTTGACATGCTCCCGGAGAACCGGCACGTCGTGGTCAACATGGCGGATCGGAAGTCTGGGATCACGGTCCAGGACATTGAGGCGACCATCAACATCCCGGTCGACGTCATCCTGGCTCGGTCCAAGTCCCTTCCACTTTCCACGAACAGGGGCGTTCCCGCCCTGCAGGACGGCCTTCGCAGTACCACAGTGAAGGCGCTCCTGAGCCTCGTGGAGCGGTTTAAGCCCACGTGGCAGGACCGCAACCACCGCCAGACGCACCGAAGGGTGGTATTCCAGTGAGCCTCAGTGATCGCCTGCAAGGTCGTCGCAGCGGCGCCGTTCCACCAGGCCACGCCGAGAGCGATCAGGCCCAGGAAACAGCGTCGTCACTTCCCGCCCCTCCCGAGTGGGCCCCATCTGTGACGGCCGAGGCCAGTGCTTCGACCTTGAGTGTCCGTCTCAACGCTCACGTCGCTGCCGAGAACGAATCCCGCCTCGCTGGCCACGAACCGACGGGCAGCGTGCGCGCAAGCCAAGCGCTCCGCGAGCTCAAGGAGAAGTCGACCGTCGAGCTCTACGAGCGCGTCGGAAGCAGAATTACCGATTCGACACTCAACGAGGCCGATCTTCAGGACTTTGTGCACACGGAGCTCAGAGCGGTTGTCGCCGACCAGCAGGTCCCACTCACATCGAGCGAGCGGGAGCGCCTCATCAACGAAGTCATGGACGACGTCTTGGGTCTCGGTCCACTCCAGCGATATCTGGAGGACCCGAGTGTCACCGAGATCATGGTGAACCGAGCAGACCAAGTGTACATCGAGCGCGGGGGGCGTCTCCAAGCAACGGAGACAACGTTCACCTCCGAGGATCAGCTGCGCCGAGTCATCGAGCGCATCGTGTCTCGGGTCGGGCGTCGGGTCGACGAATCATCACCGCTAGTCGATGCCAGGTTGACCGACGGCTCGCGCGTGAACGCCATCATCCCGCCGCTTGCCGTCAATGGGGCAGCACTCACGATCCGAAAATTCTCGCGGGACGCACTGACGGCAGAGAAGCTCATCGAACTCGGGTCGCTGAGCGGCGAGATGTCCGAGCTGCTCCGAGCCTGTGTCGAGGCAAGAATGAACGTCATCGTCTCGGGGGGTACCGGCACCGGGAAGACAACGCTCCTCAACGTCCTGTCCTCGTTCATTCCCTCGACGGAACGTATCGTGACCATCGAAGACGCCGTCGAACTCCAGCTGCAGCAGGATCACGTGGTTCGTCTCGAAAGCCGGCCGCCCAATATCGAGGGCAACGGCGCCATCACGATCCGAGACCTCGTCCGAAACTCATTGCGCATGCGGCCAGACCGCATTGTGGTCGGCGAGGTGCGTGGCGGGGAGACCCTTGACATGCTCCAGGCCATGAACACCGGCCACGACGGCTCGCTGTCAACGGTGCACGCCAACTCGCCGCGCGACGCCATCGCCCGCCTCGAGACCCTCGTCCTCATGGCAGGCATGGATCTGCCCCTGAGGGCGATTCGCGAGCAGGTGGCCTCCGCAGTCAACCTGATCGTCCACCTCACGCGCTTGCGCGATGGCACTCGACGCGTCACCCACGTCACCGAGGTCCAGGGCATGGAAGGCGACATTGTGACATTGCAAGACGCCTTCCTGTTCGACTTCTCTGCCGGAGTCGATGCCAACGGTCGATTCATGGGGAAGCCCATCCCGACCGGAGTCCGCCCGCGCTTCACTGAGCGGTTTGCAGATCTTGGCATCAAGATCAACCCCGCGATCTTCGGCCAACAGTTTGCGAGGAGGTAGGCACCATGGACTCTGCCTTCTTGCTCGTCACAGGCCTCGGGGCCATCTACGCGGCGCTGGGCACCTTCGTCGTCCTCGTTCTCAGGTCCCATCGGGCGGTACCGCTGACCCGACGCCGGCCGGACACTCAAGACTCGGCATCCGCCCTTTCAAAGATCACCGAAGGCGCCGTCGGGGCGATCAACAAGAGCCTCCAAGGGCGCCAGCTCGGCCTCATCACGGCAGACAAGTTCGAGCAGGCGGGTCTCAGGATCCGGGCTGCTGACTTCCTCCTCATGTGCGGGGCCGCGCTCTTCGCCGCAGGCCTCATCGGCTTCGTCCTCGGTGGTCTCGTCGTCGGCCTGCTCGCGGCGGTGGTTGCGCCCGCGATCCTCCTTATCTGGCTCAACCTCAAGGCGTCCCGACGGCAGTCGAAGTTCGCTGATCAGCTCCCCGACATGCTCACCATGCTCGCCGGCAGCATGCGCGCAGGGCACAGCCTGCTCCGTGCCGTGGACGGCGCGGCTGACGAGTCGGAGGCGCCGATGGGGGAAGAGCTTCGCCGTGTAGTGAACGAGACGCGAATTGGCCGCGACCTTGTCGAGTGCCTGCTCAATGCTTCGGCCCGGATGAAGAGCCAGGATTTCCTCTGGGTCGCTCAAGCCATCGAAACGCAGCGGGAGGTCGGAGGCAATCTCGCCGAGCTTCTCGAAAACGTCAACGAGACGATTCTCGACCGCGCCAAGCTTTCACGTCAGGTCAAAGCACTGAGCGCAGAAGGGCGAATGTCTGCGGGCGTCCTCGTCGCCTTGCCGATCTTCATGCTGGTGGTGATCTGCTTCATGAACGCGAGCTACGCTGCGACCTTCTTCACGACCGTTCCGGGCTGGATCATGCTCACCGCAGTCGCAGTAATGCTTGCGGTCGGCACCTTCTGGCTCAGCCGAATCATCAAGCCAAAGTTCTGAGGGGTCACCAATGTCCATCATCGCGATTGGGGCGATCGCCGCAATCATCGCCCCTTTGAGCTACTTCACCTGGTCCCTCGTCGGAGCCGACCGCGGCATTCGAAGAGCGATCGAACAGAATCTTGGCCTTACACAGCCGGCGCAGAGGACCTCATCCACGTCGCTTCCAGACGCCGTCACGAGTGCAGCGCGCCGCATGACCTCGAAGCGATACACCGCCTGGCTGGACCAGAAGCTCGCCGGTGCCGGGAGACCCAAGAGCTGGCCGCTCAATCGGGTCCTGATCGTCAAGCCGATGCTGGCCTTCGGGTTTTTCGTGGTGGGCCTCGCTGTCGCCTTCCGCGACCCAGGACCTCAAACGTTCTTGATTGTTGCTGGAGTGTCGCTCATCGCGTACTTCATCCCCGATGCCCTTCTCCACAGCACCGCCCAGAAGCGCAGATCGGCGATGCAGATCTCACTGCCCAACATGCTCGACCAGATGCTCATCTCGGTCGAAGCTGGCGTTGGGTTCGAGGCCGCGATGGACCGCGCCGCGCAGAACAGCACGGGACCCCTCGCGGACGAATTTGTCCGCACGCTCCAGGACATCCAAGTGGGGCGGCCGCGCCGCGAGGCCTATCTCGATCTTGCGCAGAGGGCGGCGTTCCCGGAGCTCCGCTCGTTCGTTCGGTCGGTGGTTCAGGCCGATCAATATGGCATCGCGATCGCCAACGTCCTTCGGGCACAGGCGCGGGAGATGCGACTCAAGCGCCGCCAACGCGCGGAGGAACACGCTATGAAAATCCCGGTGAAGATCCTCTTCCCGCTCGTGTTCTCGATCCTCCCGGCGCTCTTCGTGATCATCCTTGGCCCGACCGTCATGAATATCGTCAAAGTGTTCTCGTAGGAAAGAGGACTGTCGTGGACAACTTAGAGGACCCGTCGCGGAAGAACTCCGACCGCGGCGCAACAGCCACCGAATACGCCGTCCTGTGTGGCTTCATAGCCTTGGTCATCGTCTTCGGGGTTGCTGCGTTCGGGACCGCACTCGGCGACTACTACAACCATCTCGTCGCCGGGGTGCAGGCCACCCTCCGCGTGCTGTGACACGTCCCTCGCATGCGCCCAGGGCCCGCCGGCCCGAGGCTCCACAGTCTGGGGTCCTCTCCTGGTACCCAGAGCCGGGAGGGGACCTCGCCCTTCGTGGGATGGGACACCTGCCGAACACTTCGCTCGGCGCGGCCCTCGATCCCGGGCGAAACTCGCTCAACGCCCTCCGCCTCCTCTTTGCCGGCGCGGTCATCGTTTCCCACGCGTGGTGGCTTGGGGGGTATGGCCCGGAGCCGTCCCTCTACGGGATCAAGCTCGGCACGGCAGGGGTCATGGGATTCTTTGCTATCTCTGGATACCTCATCACCCTCAGCGCCCAGCGCTCCCGGTCGGTCGGTGAGTTTGCCCTCGCGCGCCTAACCCGCATTTTCCCCGGGCTGATCGTAGCGGCGATGGCAACAGCCTTCGTCGCCGCCCCCCTCGGCGCACTCCTGACGGGCGGCCGATGGGACCTCGGAGGCGCGCTCGGCTTCCTCGGCGCCGCCTTTGGATTGCTGCTCGGCGTTCTCCCCACACCTCCGATCGGGACCACCCTCCAAGGCAACCCCGATGCGCTTGATTGGAATGGGCCGCTCTGGACCCTCACCTGGGAGATCCTCAGCTATGTCGTGATCGCGGTCGTGGTCTTGGCCGCGCGCCGCCTGCGAGGCGGAAATCCTGCTGCCGCAACGGCCTTCCTGTTTGCCGCCGTCACGGCGGGCGTCGGAATGACGCTCCTGCGCGGCGGGTTTGGCCCCGCGAGATCGGATTTCGCCCTTCCGCTCATGGCGTTCTTCCTTGCCGGCGCTTTGCTCGCGCAGTTCCGAGGGCGAGTACCCGTCGGCGTGCTTCCGCTTGCCGTCGCCGTTCCCATCGCGTGGGCGTCATTGGCCTCAAGCCTGGCACCGATTCTCGTCCCCTTGCCGCTTGCCTACCTCGTCCTCTGCCTTGGCTCGCTCCGCGCCTTCTCTCGGATCGGCTCTCGCTTCGACGTCTCCTACGGCGTCTACATCTACGGATGGCCCGTCCAACAGCTCCTGGCTGCAGCGCACGGGCCGATATCCTTCCCGGCGCTCGGCTATGCAGCGCTTGCTCTGGTCGCCGTGTGGCCCCTCGCATACTTGAGTTGCGTGCTCATCGAGCAGCCGGCGCAGCGATGGCGCCGGAACTGGATCCGACGCCGACCAGCGGCAGTTTAGATTCCTGCAACTTCCCCAAGTTTTCCGCAGCACAACCCAAGCATTTCCCCACATGCCACGGACTTCAGCAGGCTTCCCCAAGCTTCGCCCCAGAAACGTACCCGCGGCATGCGGAGGCTCCTACCTTCGATAGTGGAGCTGGCAGTCGGGCCAGCCGACATTCCCCACACAGGAGCCAGACACCATGCTTTCTCTCATCGCCTCCCTCCACGTCCTGGGCATCAAGACCAAGGAGCGCCTCCTCTCGGGCGAGAAGGGCGCCACCGCCGTCGAGTACGGCATCATGGTGGCCCTCATCGCCGTCGTCATCATCGTCGCGGTGACCCTCCTCGGCGGCAACCTCAAGACGATGTTCAACAACGTCGCGACCCAGGTTCCCACCACCGCTCCGTGATCCGCGGCAGGATCCGCCCCGTGATCCGCAAGGTGTCCTCGGGCGAGAAGGGCGCCACCGCCGTCGAGTACGGCATCATGGTGGCCCTCATCGCGGTCGTCATCATCGTCGCGGTGACCCTCTTGGGCGGCAATCTCAACGCGATGTTCAACAACGTCGCCACCTCGGTTCCCACAACCGCTCCGTGATCCGCGCCTCGTGCCCGGGCCCGGCATACCGCCGGCCCGGGCACGGCAGCGAGCAGAACGCTTGAACCACCAGGAGTCCCCATGACCGCCCAGCACCGCGAGCGCGGAGCAGCCGCAGTCGAGTTCGCGCTCGTCCTGCCGGTCCTGCTTCTCCTCGTGATGGGCATCATCGACTTCGGCCGGGTCTTCAGCGCACAGCAGACTCTCACCTACGCGGCGCGGGCGGGAGCACGCGTCATGGTGCTGCAGAACAGCCAGAGCGCCGCGATCACGGCCGCCCAGAACGCGGCCTCGCCGCTGGCCCAGATCCCGTCGTCGGCCTTCGCGGTCTCCCCATCAACGTGCTCGGCGGGGACGCAGGTGACCTTCACCGTGAACTACACGGTGACGGGCACCGGCTTCTTCGGAAACTTCCCACTCACAGGAACGGGGGTCATGCTGTGCGGCGGCTGATTGAAACGAACGACGGCGCCCTGCACCGCGAGCGCGGTGCCGTCGCCGTGGTCACGGCGCTCCTCCTGACCGTGCTGCTCGCCGTGGGCGCGCTCGCGGTCGACGGCGGGATGCTCTACGCGAAGCGCGCCCAGCTGCAGAGCGGGGCGGACGCGGCGGCGATCGCGGTCGCTCAGAAATGCGCCAAGTCGCTCACGGATCCCCAGTGCTCTGCGACGTCTACGCTCGCAACGTCCTTGGCGCAGTCGAACATGCAGGCCAACCAGGCGGGCATCGCCTCGCTCACGGTCAACACGACTGCGCAAACGGTCACGGCCACCACGCAGCCCCTCCAGCCGGGAATGCAGCCCGGTTCGGTGTCGCTGTTCCTCGCCCAGACGCTCGGGTTCCGGAGCGCCACCCTCGGCGCGACGGCCGCGGCCGCGTGGGGAAGCCCCAGCACCGGCATCGCTCCCTTCCCGCTCGCGTTCTCGGTCTGCCAGGTCACCGGCCAAATCGATGGCGCGGTCCAGCTGCTCGAAGACCACGGGAGCGGTGCCAATCCGAGCTGCAACTACGTCCCTTCCGGACAGGTTGTCCCGGGTGGCTTTGGCTGGCTCGTCCAGAACCCGAACCAGTGCGGCGCAACCATCAACATCGCTCAGTCCGAGGGCGGGAGCAACCCGGGAAACAGCGCACCGTCGAACTGCAACGCCGTCCTCGCGCAGTGGGTCTCGACCCTTCAGTCGGGTCAGCGTGCCATCGTGCTCCTCCCGGTCTTCACCGCGGTCACTGGTACCGGAAGCTCCGCGATCTACACGCTCGCGGGATTCGCCGCGTACAGCGTCATCGGCTGGAACTTCGGCGCCACAAGCACAACGAACCCGAACAACTCGTACAACAACCAGTCCCCCAACGGTTCATCCGCCCTGAGCTGCACAGGCAACTGCCGCGGTATCATCGGCCAGTTCGTCACGTACGTCGCCTTGGACAACTCGTATCAGGTCGGTCCCTCGACCCCCTTCGGGGCCACGATCGTGCGCATGACCCAGTAATCACCCGCCCCTCCCCCAGATCTTCCCCAGCAAAGTAGGAGCATCGTGAAGTCCAGACTCGTTGCCGGCGCCGCAGCCCTCGTTGCGGCCATCATCGGCGTGGTTCTGGTGATCTCGTACGCCAATGCCGCCGATTCCCGCGCCCAGGCGGGCATGAAGCCCACCGACGTCCTTGTCGTCACCAAGGCGGTGCCGCAGGGCACCACGATCGACAAGCTCGGCGACTCGGTGCAGCTCAAGACGCTGCCGGCCGAGGCGATCGCCCCCACGGCGCTCCATTCGCTCGACGGCATGTCCGGAAAGGTCGTCTCGACGGCCCTCCAGCCCGGCGAGCAGCTCCTCTCGGACCGCCTCGCGGATCCCAGCAGCCTCACGGCTCCCGGCACGGTCCCGGTCCCCGCAGGCCTGCAGGAGGTCTCGTTCCAGCTCAGCCCGGACCGCGCGGTGGGCGGGCGCCTCCAAGCGGGGGACCTGGTCGGGATCTTCCTCTCCTTCGACCACGGCGCGGTGTCCTCAGGCGGCCCCGAAAGCACGGCCCTCGTCTACCACGTGGTGCTCATCACGAACGTCCAGGGCGCCCAGACGGCCGACAACTCGAGCTCATCCTCGAGCAAGCCGGCCGCCGCGCCGCTCATGATCACCGCCGCCGTGACCGACGCGCAGGCCACGAAAATCGTCTTCTCCGCCCAGTACGGAACCATCTGGCTGAGCAAGGAGCAGGCCAGCTCCCCGCAGGGCAACTCGGGCACGATCGACCGATCGAAGGTGTACCAATGAGCCGCTTCGTCCTCATCTCCCCCAGCGCCGACTTCGCCGAGCGCATGCGGGCAGCGGTCGACGGCGCCCTCCCGGGCGGCGTCTACACCGTCGCCACCGAGGAACTCCCCGAGCAGCCCGAGCAGATCTTCGCGCTCCTCGGCGGGATGCGCCCCGCCGTCGTCGTTCTCGGCCCGGGCGTGCCGCTCGACGGCGCGCTCCGGCTCGCCACCGTGTTCGATGTCCGCTTCCCTGACGTCGCGGTACTGCTCGCGGCCGATGCCGACGCCGACCTCATGCTCCAGGCCATGCGGGCTGGCGTGCGCGACGTCGTGTCCCCCGGCGTCGAGCCTCAGCAGCTCAGGGTCGTCCTCCAGCGCTCGGTCCAGCTCACGGAGGGCCGGCGCAGCGACACCGAGCCCGCGGAGGGCGGCGCGCGCCGCGGCCGCGTGATCGGGGTCTTCTCACCCAAGGGTGGCGTCGGCAAGACGACGCTCGCCACGAACATCGCTGTGGGCCTCGGCAAGACGGCGCCCATGAACGTGGTCATCGTCGACCTGGACCTCCAGTTCGGAGATGTCGCGTCGGGGCTCGACCTCGAGCCCGAGCACACAGTGACGGACGCCGTGACCCGGGCGGCGGCCCAGGACTCGATGGTGCTCAAGGCGTTCCTCACGCTGCACCCGGCCGGGATCTACGCACTCTGCGCGCCCCGGGACCCGATCGAGGCGGACGGCATCGAGGCCGAGCAGGTGAGCCGGCTCATCCGCCAGCTCGCGGACCAGTTCGACTACGTCGTGGTCGACACGGCGCCCGGGCTCGGCGAGTGCACGCTCGCCGCGCTCGAGGAGTGCACGGACGGCGTGTGGGTCACGGGCATGGACGTGCCCGGGGTCCGGGGCCTCCGGTCGAGCCTCGACGTGCTCGGCCGTCTGGGCCTGCTCCCCGAGGCCCGCCACCTCGTGCTCAACATGGCCGACCCCAAGGCTGGCCTGAGCGTCCGCGACGTCGAGGCCACCGTGGGTGTGCCTGTGGACGTGAGCGTGCCCCGCTCGCACACGATTTCCTACTCGACCAATCGCGGCGTGCCCGTACTCCAGTCGCCTCGCCGAGGCGACAAGGCGAGCTCGGCACTCGGCGAGGTCGTCGATCGATTCACACCGGAAGGCGCCGCCCGTCTGCGCCGTCGACTCCACCGGAGGGTAGTGGTCTCGTGAAGCTCTCAGAGCGCGTCAACATCGTAGAGGGCCGGCCGGCCGGGGCCCACGCGGCCCCGGCCCCTCCGCTGCGCCGTCCGCCGTCGCCGTCATTGAGCCCCGGCCGCGGCCGCGCCAAGCGCCCAGACGCTCGCCGGGAAGGCCGCCGCGTCCGGCCCCGCCGCGCCCCGCACCCTGCCCACGGACGCCCTCGCGGGCCTCAAGCAGCGCGCCGCCACGGCGTTCTTCGAGCGCATGGGCTCGCGCTTCAGCGACTCCGGCGCCACCGAGGAGGAGCTGCGCACGGCGGCCCGCGAGGAGCTGACCCAGGTCATCGACGAGGAACGCGTGCCCCTGAGCGCGGCCGAGCGCTCTCGCCTGCTCCGCGACATCGAGGACGACGTGCTCGGCTACGGGCCCCTCCAGCGCCTTCTCGACGACGAGGAGATCACCGAAATCATGGTCAACCGCCACGACCAGATCTACGTCGAGCGCAAGGGCCATCTGGTTCACTCGGGCCTGCAGTTCACCTCAGAGGCACAGCTCCGTACGGTCATCGAGCGGATCGTCTCCCGCGTAGGCCGCCGCATCGACGAGTCCTCGCCCCTCGTCGACGCGCGCCTCGCGGACGGCTCACGCGTCAACGCGGTCATCCCGCCGCTCGCGGTCGGCGGTTCGTCACTCACCATCCGCAAGTTCGGCAAGGTCCCCCTCACGGTCCGCGATCTCATCAGCTTCGGAACGCTCACGCCGGAGATGGCCGAGCTTCTCGAGGCGTGCGTCAAGGCCAAGCTCAACATCATCGTCTCGGGCGGTACAGGCACGGGCAAGACGACGCTCCTGAACGTGCTCTCCTCGTTCATCCCGGGCGACGAGCGCATCGTCACGATCGAGGACGCCGTGGAGCTCCAGATCCAGCAGGACCACGTGGTGCGCCTCGAGAGCCGACCGCCGAACACCGAGGGCAAGGGCCAAGTGACCATCCGCGACCTCGTCCGGAACTCCCTCCGCATGCGCCCCGACCGGATCGTGGTCGGCGAGGTCCGAAGCGGCGAGTCGCTCGACATGCTGCAGGCCATGAACACAGGCCACGACGGCTCGCTCTCGACCGTGCACTCGAACTCGCCGCGCGACGCGGTCGCGCGGCTCGAGACCCTCGTCCTCATGGCGGGCATGGACCTGCCACTGCGCGCCATCCGCGAGCAGATCGCCTCCGCCGTGAACCTGATCGTGCAGATCTCGCGCCTGCGCGACGGCACGCGGCGCATCACCCACGTCACCGAGGTGCAGGGCATGGAGGGCGACGTCGTGACGCTCCAGGACGCTTTCGTGTTCGACTTCGGCGCGGGGGTGGACGCCACCGGCCGCTTCATCGGCAAGCCGGTGCCCACGGGGGTCCGCCCACGCTTCCTCGAGCGCTTCGAGGACCTCGGAATCCATGTCCGCCCGAACGTGTTCGGTGCGGCGATGATGCCTCAGGAGCACCCATGGAAATAATGCTCGGCTGCGGCCTCATCCTGGCCGGCGGCACGGCGGGCGCGGTCCTCGCGCTGCGGCCCGGCCAGCGCACGCTCCCGGCGTCGCGCCGTCGTCCGGCCGTGGTGGGCCAGGGCTCGGCGTTCGGCCGCGCCGCCACGAGCGCCGCGGACGGGCTCCAGGGCTGGCTCACCACGCGCCGCCTCGCCCTCGTCTCCCCGGAGCAGCTCGAGCTCGCGGGGCTGCGCTTGCGCCAGGCGGACCTGCTTCTGCTCGTCCTCGGCGCCATGGCGGTCTGCGTGGTGATCGGACTCGTGTTGGGGAGCCTGGGCCTCGGCCTGCTCCTCGCGGTGCTCATGCTGTTCGTCCCGCGCGTCGTGGTGCGGTTCCGGATCTCCTCGCGCCGGAAGCGGTTCGACGACCAGCTCGCCGACACGCTCCATCTCCTCGCGGGCGGCCTCCGCGCTGGCCACAGCATCCTGCGGGCCATCGACGCGGCCGCGGCGGAGAGCCCCGAGCCGACCGCCCAGGAGATGCGCCGGATCGTGCACGAGACGTCCCTGGGCCGCGACCTCCTCGCGTCCCTCGAGGACACGGCGGAGCACATGGACAGCCAGGACTTCGTGTGGATCGCCCAGGCGATCCAGATCAACCGCGAGGTGGGCGGCAACCTCGCCGACGTCCTCGACCAGGTCAACGAGACCATCCGCGAGCGCAGCGAGATCAAGGGCCACATCGCGGCGCTCGCCGCCGAGGGCAAGTTCTCCGCCTACATCCTCATGGCGCTGCCGTTCGGGATCGTCCTGCTCCTCATGCTCGTCAACCCCTCGTACATGACCGTCATGTTCACGAACCCCATCGGCTGGGCGATGATCGCCGCCTCGGCGATCCTCATGACGATCGGCGGCCTCTGGCTGCGCAAGATCATCGCCATCAAGTTCTAGGCAGGAGCCATGTCCATTCCTCTGCTCGCTGCACTCCTCGTGTCAGTCGCCGTCGCGACCCTGTGCTGGTCGCTGCTCGCGGTGGACCGGCGCGCGGCGCGGGCCATTCGCACGAACCTCGGGCGCGGCATCGCGGCCGGGCCTGAGGTCGAGTCCGGCTCGGGCGTCACGGACCTCCTCGAGCGGCTCGCACGCCGCCTGACGCCGGACGCGTACGTCCGCCGGCTCGACCGGCTCCTCGCCCTCGCGGGGCGTCCGGCCTCGCTCCCCCTCGGCCGGCTCCTCGCCGCGAAGCCCGCCCTCGGGGCGATCGGCGCAGCGCTCGGCGGGCTCATCCTCTCCACGAGCTCCGACGCTCTCATCCGCCTCGTCGCCCTGTTCGTGATCGTCCTCGGCTACATGCTGCCGGACCTCATGCTGTTGAGCCGCGGCATGGAGAGGCAGAAGACCATCCAGACCGATCTCCCGAACACGCTCGATCAGCTGCTCATCTCGGTCGAGGCCGGGCTCGGGTTCGAGGCCGCCTTGGCCCGGGCCAGCTCGACGGGACGGGGTCCCCTCGCCGAGGAGCTCGTGCGCACGCTCCAGGACATGCAGGTGGGCCGTTCGCGCCGGGAGGCCTATCTGGGTCTCGCCGAGCGCACCACGGCGTCCGAGGTGCGCAGCTTCGTCCAGGCCATCGTGCAGGCGGATGCCTATGGCATCGCGATCGCGCGCGTGCTCCGGGTCCAGGCGAAGGCGATGCGAGTGCGCCGCCGCCAGCGCGCGGAACAGCAGGCCATGAAGCTCCCGGTCAAGGTGCTGTTCCCGCTGCTCTTCTTCATCTTCCCGGTCCTCTTCATTGCAATCCTCGGGCCGGCGGTCATTAATACCATTGCTACTCTCTCGGGACGGTAGTGTTCATATGAATCTCAAGGAGACGGTCATGGCAGGCGGATCCACGGCGGAGTGCCCGGACCATACCGCGCCGCTCGTCGATCCAGCCGCGCTCGGCCTGCTGGCCGAGGACGTCGGCCCCGCCTCGGCGGCGGGTTTCGCCCGGGACTTCGCGGCGATGTGGCCGCGCCGGCGCGCAGCCATCGATCTCGCGCTCGGATGCGGCGACTTCGACGCCGCGCTCGAGGCGGCCCTGAGCCTGCGCACCTCGTCCGTCATGGTGGGCGCCACGCGGCTCGCGGGACTCGCCTTGCGCGTCGAAGCAGCACTTCGAGCGAACGACGGCGCCGCGGCGGCACAGCTGTTGGCCCCGGTCGCCCGCTGCGGCGACCTCACCGCGGCCGCGCTCCGCGAGAGCGCGGCAGGCCCGGGGCTGTTCACGGCCTAGGTGTACCCGGCCATCAGGTTGGTCGCAGTCGGCTGATCGGGGGTTTTCCTCCGAGTGCGCTGTGGCAGCGTTCAGTGTTGTAGTGCTCGAGCCATGGCGCAAGGGCGGCTGTTCGTTGGTCATTGCTGGTGTAGGCCCGGCGGTAGGCCCACTCGGCGGCGAGGGTACGGTTCAGCCTTTCGGCCTTGCCGTTCTGCCAGGGGCAGTGGGGCCTGATGAACTTCTGGATGATGCCGTGCTCGGCGCACGGCGCCCGCAGGGAGTACCGGTAGGCCCACGCGTTGTCGGTCATCAGTCGCTCGATCCGGGTGATCCCGTGGGCGGCGAAGTAAGCGATCGCGCGTTCGAGGAAGCCCGCGCAGCTGGGGCCCTTCTCGTCGGCAGGATCTCGCTGTAGGCGAGACGGGAGTGGTCATCGACCAGCGAGTGGACGTAGTCGTAGCCGATCGGGGCCTTCTTGTGCTTGTGGTCCACGGTCGCCTCCCTGCCCAGCGCCCGCCAGCCCCCGCCGTCGGGGATGCGGCCGATCTTCTTCACGTCCATGTGCACCAGCTCGCCGGGCCGCTGCCGTTCGTAGCGGACCGCGGTCTGCTTCGATGAACGGATCACCTCACCGGTCATCGGATCGCACTGGCGCAGGTACGGCACGCCGTGGCGGCGCAGGATGCGTGAGACCGTCCGGGCGGGACCCGACCTTGGGCCCGAGCACGTCGGGGCCCTCGCGGTGCTCGGCGCGGGCAGCCAGCACTCTCTGCTCGACCTCCCCGCCGGTCCTGGTCGGCATCGTGTGCGGCCGCGACGAGCGTGTGGCCAGGCCTGCCTCGCCTTCGGCGGCATAGCGGTCGATCCAGGTCTTCACGCACTTCCGGGACACACCCATCGCAGCGGCGATGTGGGCCTGCGCCCAGCCCGCCTGATGACGTTCGACGATCAACCGGCGACCATGGACGGTCAGCCGGGCACTACCGTGGGACATGAGAACCTCCGAGTCGGAGTGGGCCTTGACAAGCCACATCCCACTCGGAGGTTCTCCCTCGTTCAACCAGGCTCGCCGCTACCAACGTCCTGGCCGGGTACACCTAGGAAGCTCCACCCGGGCGTCGCCTCGCCGTACCGGCCTCACGAGACCGGCGGAGGAGACAGCCTCACTAGACCGGAGGAGAAGCCGGCGTCACGAAGCCGGCGGGGCCAGCCGGTACCCGACGCCCCGCACGGTCACGAGCCATCGCGGCTGCCGCGGGTCGTCGCCGAGCTTGCGCCGGAGGTTGCCCAGGTGAACCTCGATGGCACGCTCGTCCGCCTCGCTCACGTACGAATCGTCGCGGTACCGCTCCCCCGTGCGACCCGCACGAGCTCCGCGCGCGTCAGCACGCCGCCGCCGGCGCGCAGGAGCGCGTGGAGCAGGTCGAACTCGCTCCGCGTGAGCTCGAGCTCGCCTCCCCGAACG
This sequence comes from Sinomonas sp. P47F7, assembly GCF_049332655.1. Taxonomy (GTDB): domain Bacteria; phylum Actinomycetota; class Actinomycetes; order Actinomycetales; family Micrococcaceae; genus Sinomonas. The sequence goes on from NZ_CP186327.1 coordinate 3,355,011, forward strand.
TCACGGTGCGGGTGCGTGGATCGAGCGAGAGGCCGCTGTGGCGCAGCAGCACGTCGGGCCGAGAACCGGCGGAAGCCCGCCCGGCCACGGCCCCGGGTGCCGCGGCGCGAGCGAACGCGGGAGCCGCCGCGGTGCGCTCGCGTTCCGCGCCAGCGGGCGCTGGTGCCGCCGACGCCCCGCCGCGCTCGTCGGGCGCCTCTGCGACTGCGGCCCGAGGCCGTCGCATCATGGCCGCGATGCGGGCCCGCAGCTCGCGCGGCCGGAACGGCTTGATGAGGTAGTCGTCGGCGCCGGACTGCAGCGCGAGGATCGTGTCCGGCTCCTCGTCGCGCGCGGTGAGCATGACGACATAGGCGTCGCTCGAAGTCCTGATCCGCCGGAGGACCTCAAAGCCGTCGATGTCCGGGAGCCCGAGGTCAAGGGTCACGACCGCGGGGTCCTCTCGGCGGGCGATCTCCGCGCCTTCGCGACCTGTTGCGGCGCTGATCACCTCGAAGCCCGCTTGGCGCAGCACGTCCTCCACGAGGTGGCGGACGTCGTCATCGTCCTCGACCACGAGGGCGAGGCCAAAGTCGTCCATTTTTTCTCCTCTGCCGCATTGTCGACTGCGCCGGTCACCCATGCGTCAGTTCTTTGTCATATTCTCATTACACAGACGAATTTCACACTGCTCAATCTGTCAAGGGGGGACTGAGGGAAGGAGCATCGTGTCAACAAGTGAACAGGCACTCCTCCGGTGGGCTCGCCGGAACTTCCAGCACCTCGGCCTCCGGGCCCGAGCCGCGCTGTGCCAGCTGCCGCTCGTCGCGTCCGTGCTCGCGGCCCCGCTCGCGATGCCGGCCGAATGGGGCCAGGCGAGCGAACGTCCCCTCTTCGTCGCGGGCCTCCTCTTGCTCGTCGCGGCCACGGGGGCCTGCTTCGCGATCCCGTGGGACCGCCTCTCGCCCAGCGCTCTTCTCGCCGTGCCGATCCAGGACTTCCTGGCCATCGGGCTCCTCAACCAGGGCTCGGCCGACGGCCTCCGCGGGCTCGGGTCGCTCTCCATCGTTCCCGTCATCTGGATTGCGGCCACGACGCCGACCACGTGGCTCGCGCTCGGGCTGTGCCTCGCCGGGCCCGTGTTCATCGCGCTGCCGGCCCTCGTCCAGGCCGTCGCCGGCCTCCGGCCTTTGGGGCTCGGCGACGCGCTCCTGCTTCCGCCCCTTCTGCTCACGATGGCCGTCGCGGTCCGCGCCGCGCGGGCCGGGCTCACCATCCAGGAGCGGCAGCTGCGGGCCCAGCAGTCGCGCCTGCAGAAGCTGCTCGTCGAATCCCAATCCACCGAGCGCCTCCTCGCCACGCTCCTCGACGCCGTCAACGTGGGAATCGTCGCCGTGGGCCCCGACGCCGTGCCCGTGAGGTCCAACCGTCGGTTCCGCGAGCTCGTCGAGGAGTCCGGTTGGGTCCTCCCGGGCACCACCGGGGGCACCGGGGTGGGGCCGCGGCTCTTCGCGCGCGACCGCCGGACACCCCTCGAACCCGAGGAGCGTCCCCTGCATCGCGCCGCCGCAGGGGAGCGCATCGACGAAGAAATCGTGTGGCTGGGCCACGGACGGGGAGCGCGGGCGATGTCCGTCGTCGCGCGGCCGGTCGAGGGCCCCGAGGGCGGCGGGGTGGTCTCGTTCGGAGACGTCACGGCGCTCGCGGGGGCTGTCGAGGACAAGGCCGAGCTCGTACGCACGGTCGCACACGAATTCCGCTCCCCGCTCACGGCGGTGCTGGGCAACCTCGACCTCGTGCTCGAGTCGGCCTCCCTAGCCCCGGAGGACCGCTGGCGCCTCGACGTCGCCCAGCGGAGCGCCGAGCGCCTCATCGAACTGGCCGCTGACCTCGCGGTCTCCTCGCCGGACACGCTGGCCGTGCGCCTCGAGTCCGCGGACCTGTGCGGCGTGCTCGCGGCCCGCGCGGACGCCGCCCGGCTCTCCGCGGCCGCGGCCGGCGTCCAGCTCGACGCCGAGCTCGAGGAGCCCTTGTGGGTCCGGGCCGACCCGCTCCGAGTCGGCCAGGCCGTGGACAATCTGCTCTCGAACGCGATCAAGTACTCGCCCGACGGCGGAACCGTGCGGCTCCGCGCTGCCCAGCGGGACGGCTGGGTCACGGTCGAGGTGAGCGACCGGGGCATGGGCATCGCCCCGGGAGAGCAGGAGCGCGTCTTCGAGCGCTTCTTCCGCACGGCGGAGGCCAGACGCTCCGAGATCCCGGGCGTGGGGCTGGGCCTCGCGCTCACGCAGTGGATCGCGGAGCGGCACGGCGGCCGGCTCGAGGTCGAAAGCGAGCCGGGCCGCGGGAGCGTGTTCACGCTGCTTTTGCCAGTGCACGGCCCCGAGTTCGCCTAGGGCCTGGCGATCCGGCCCAGTCAGGCCGGGTCCCTCAGCGCGCGCGTCTGCTCGGCCCGCGCGGCCAGCTCCTCCGCCGTCTCGGGGTACCCGACCTCCTCGAGGACGAGGGGGTGCGCCGGGGCGAGCCGCGACTTCGCGTCCCGGACGCGCGCGAGCAGGCGCTCGTGGAGCCACTCGGGCCGCTCGAGTCCCTCCCCCACCCGCAAGGACGCCCCCACGAGGGCCCGCACCATGTTGTGGCAGAACGCGTCGGCGCGCACGCGGGCGAGGACTACGCCGTCGTGCGTCCGCTCGAAGGAGAAGTCCTGGAGCTCGCGCACAGTCGTCGAGCCCTCGCGCGGTTTGCAGAACGCGAGAAAGTCCTGGAGGCCGAGCAGCTGCGCGGCGGCGCCGTTCATGCGGCCCACATCGAGCGCCGCCTTGTGCCACAGCGTGACGCCCCGCAGCGTGGGGTCCCAGTGCTCGGGCCGGTCCGCGATGCGGTAGGAGTAGCGCCGCCACAGCGCGGAGAACCGCGCGTCGAAGCCCTCGGGAGGCACGGCGACGCGGCGCACCTCGAGCGCCCCCGTCTCGTCGGCGAGGACGCGGCTCAGCGCCCCCCGGAGTCGCCTCGCGAGCACGTCCTCCGGTGCGGCGTCCGAGCGGCGCGGGAGCGACTCCCACTCCGCTTCCGTGAGGTCCACGTGGACCACCTGCCCCCGCGCGTGGACGCCCGCGTCGGTGCGCCCGGCTACCACGACCCGCGCGGGACGCCGCAGGATGAGCCCGAGCGCCTCCTCGAGCGCGCCCTGGACCGTCTGCAGGCCCGGTTGGACGGCCCACCCGCTGAAGGGGCCGCCGTCGTATGCGACGTCGAGCCGAACCCGCACGCGGGAGACGCCCCCGGACGCGGGAAGGCCCCCGTTCCCAGGGATGGGAACGGGGGCCTTCTCTGCTGTCATGCGCCCCAGTTTAGTGGCGCCCGACGGCGGGGCTTACTTGGCGTCGTCGTCCTTGGACTCCTCGGCCGGCGCAGCGGTCTCCTCAGCGGGAGCCTCGGCCTCGGCCGCAGCGGTCTCCTCGACCTCAGCCTCGACCGGAGCCTCGGCGGCGGTCTCCGCGACCTCAGCCTCGACGACCGGCTCGGCCTTCGGGGCAGCGGCGCGCTCGGCGGCCTTCTCGGCCTCCTTCACGACGGCCTGCTTCGGGGAGACGGGCTCGAGCACGAGCTCGATGACGGCCATGGGGGCGTTGTCACCCTTGCGGTTGCCGATCTTGGTGATGCGCGTGTAGCCACCCTCGCGGTCGGCCAGCTGGGGCGCGATCTCCGTGAAGAGCTCGTGGATGATGCCCTTGTTCGTGGCCGTGCGGGCCGAGATGGCGGCCTGGACACGGCGGCGCGAGGCGAGGTCGCCGCGCTTCGCGAACGTGATGAGGCGCTCGGCGACCGGGCGGAGGCGCTTGGCCTTCGTCACGGTCGTCGTGATCCGCTTGTGCTCGAAAAGCGCAGCGGCCAGGTTGTTGAGCATGAGGCGCTCGTGCGCGGCGCCACCGCCCAGACGCGGACCCTTGGCGGGTGCAGGCATAGTAGTTTCTCCTCGGGTGTGCCGCTTCCGGGCGCTGCCCGGCTGCGGTCAATTCATGGTGGCTTAGAGGTCGTCGTCGCCGAACGGGGCCTCGTCCTCGTCGATCGCGGCTGCGCGAGCGGCGAGGTCGAAACCGGGAGGCGAGTCCTTGAGCGAGAGGCCGAGCTCGATGAGCTTGGCCTTGACCTCGTCGATGGACTTGGCACCGAAGTTCCGGATGTCCATCAGGTCGGCCTCGGAGCGCGCCACGAGCTCACCCACGGTGTGGATGCCCTCGCGCTTGAGGCAGTTGTACGAGCGCACGGTGAGGTCCAGATCCTCGATCGGCAGCGCCATGTCCGCGGCGAGCGCCGCGTCGGTCGGCGACGGGCCGATCTCGATGCCCTCGGCCGCCGTGTTGAGCTCACGGGCCAGGCCGAAGAGCTCTACGAGCGTGGTACCCGCGGAGGCGACGGCGTCGCGCGGCTTGATGGCCGGCTTCGTCTCGACATCCACGATCAGGCGATCGAAGTCGGTGCGCTGCTCAACACGGGTCGCCTCGACGCGGAAGGTGACCTTCAGCACGGGCGAGTAGATCGAGTCGACCGGAATGCGGCCGATCTCGGCGTCCGCGGACTTGTTCTGCGCAGCGGAAACGTAGCCGCGGCCGCGCTCGATGGTGAGCTCGAGCTCGAACTTGCCCTTGGAGTTGAGCGTTGCGATGTGGAGATCCGGGTTGTGGATCTCCACGCCGGCCGGCGGAGCGATGTCCGCAGCCGTGACGACACCCGGGCCCTGCTTGCGCAGGTAGGCGACGACCGGCTCGTCCTGGTCCGAGGAGATGGACAGGCTCTTGAGGTTCAGGATGATCTCGGTGACATCTTCCTTGACCCCGGGAACCGTGGTGAATTCGTGCAGCACACCGTCAATCCGGACGCTCGTGACCGAGGCACCCGGAATAGAGGAGAGCAGAGTACGACGCAGCGAGTTGCCGAGCGTGTAGCCGAAGCCGGGCTCGAGCGGCTCGATCACGAATCGGCTGCGGTTGTCGGACACCACTTCTTCAGACAGTGTGGGGCGCTGTGCAATAAGCACGGAGTTTCCTTTCAGCGAGCATCCGCTATATGACGCAACACAGATGGATGGAAAACGGTCTGACTAAGTAACGGACCGGTGGCCAGCCGCGGTTCCCCGCGGCCGGCCAGGCCCATCGACAACCAGTTAGACGCGACGACGCTTCGGCGGGCGGCAACCGTTGTGGGCGCTCGGGGTGACGTCCTGGATGGAGCCAACCTCCAGGCCTGCGGCCTGAAGCGCGCGGATCGCGGTCTCGCGGCCCGAGCCCGGGCCCTTCACGAACACGTCGACCTTGCGAAGGCCGTGCTCCTGCGCACGCTTCGCGGCAGACTCAGCAGCCTGCTGGGCGGCGTACGGCGTGGACTTGCGCGAGCCCTTGAAGCCGACCTCGCCGGCCGAGGCCCACGAGATCACGGCGCCCGAGGGGTCGGTGATCGAGACGATCGTGTTGTTGAACGTGCTCTTGATGTGCGCCTGGCCCAGCGCGATGTTCTTCTTATCCTTGCGACGCGGCTTGCGGACCGAGGTCGCACGAGTCTTCGGGGGCATGAGGTCTCCTACTTCTTGGTGACGCTAGCCGCTATCAGCGGCCGGCCTTCTTCTTGCCGGCGACGGTCCGCTTCGGACCCTTGCGGGTACGAGCGTTGGTCTTGGTGCGCTGACCGCGCACCGGAAGGCCCTTGCGGTGACGCAGGCCCTCGTAGCTACCGATCTCGATCTTGCGTCGGATATCGGCGGCCACCTCGCGGCGAAGGTCACCCTCAACCTTGTAGTTGCCCTCGATGTAGTCACGCAGCTGGACCAGCTCGGCGTCCGTGAGATCCTTCACGCGAACGTCCGGGCTGATGCCCGTGGCAGCGAGCGTCTCCTTCGCACGGGTGCGACCCACGCCGTAGATGTAAGTAAGCGCGATTTCCAACCGCTTTTCGCGGGGAATGTCAACGCCAGCGAGACGAGCCATAGTGGCGGTTCTCCTTGTGTTGTCCGGAGGTCGTAGGCAGTACACCCGCACTGTTCCGTGCGGCCCCAGCCTCCGAGCCGGGGGTTAGCTGTCCGGGCTCCTCATTCGTCCCAGCGCAGCTTGTGCTGCCGTCTATCTAGTTATTGCGTGGGCGCAGCCCGGACTGTTTTCCCGCGAGGGGAAATCAGCCCTGGCGCTGCTTGTGGCGCGGGTTCTCGCAGATCACCATGACCCGCCCGTTACGGCGGATCACCTTGCACTTGTCGCAGATCTGCTTGACGCTCGGCTTGACCTTCATGGCTTTCCTTTGCGTGTTCTGCAGGTGGTCAGCACGACGGCCGGGTGCCCCCGGCCGCGCTGCTTACTTGTAGCGGTAGACGATCCGGCCGCGGGTCAGGTCGTAAGGGCTGAGCTCCACCACCACGCGGTCCTCCGGGAGGATTCGGATGTAGTGCTGACGCATCTTCCCGGAGATGTGAGCGAGTACGACGTGCTTGTTCGTCAACTCAACGCGAAACATCGCGTTGGGCAGCGCTTCGGTCACGACGCCCTCGATCTCGATGACACCGTCCTTCTTGGCCATAGCCTCCGCTAACTGTTGTGCCGCCGGGCACACGGGCACCCGGTGGACGTCTATGGTTGATTCAACCGCCGGTCGCCACCCCGAAAAGGGCACGGCAGGGCCGACAGCCAACAAACAACTGTACGCCACCTCCCGCGGGAAGTTAAATCCGCCCATGGTACACGCCGATACTCCGCGCGGGACTTTCACCTACTTTCGCCCCCGCCCCCGGCGCGCCCTCCCGCCCGTCGGCGAGTCGCGCCGTCGTCCGCGCTGAAAGTGGTGAAACTCCTACAGGTCTTCGAGCCTCGGAAGCCCTCCCAGGGCAAGGCGAGTTTCTACTAGGGCGGCCACCTGTCTCACCATCGACTCGGGCCGCCGCACGATCTCGGCGTAGCCGAAGCGCGCCACGGCGAAGCCGAGCGACTGGGCGGTGTTGTCCCGGCGGTAGTCCTTGAGCCGACGCCTCGGTGCCTCGTGCTCTTTGCCGTCTGTCTCGACGTCGACACACCCTTCGACGAGGAGGTCCATCGACCCGACGCCGCGAATGTCGACTTGCGGTTCGACGTGGAAGCCGGCCCGGCGCAGATGTGTGCGCGCGAGGGTCTCGAGGAGAGACTCCGAGCCGACGTCCACGAGGTCGAGGATCCGCCGCGCCGCCGCGTTCCGCCGTCCGGGCAGCCGCTCGCGCAGGAAGTCCAGAGAGATTCCCTGCCGCGACGCCGATTCAACCAGGACCAGAGCCTCAAGCTCTGGCAGGCAGCCTAAGGCGTGAAGCACGACGTCCGCCTTGGAAGCGATCCACCCATTCCGCTCGCCTGACACCCAGCTGCTCCGGTGAACCACAGCCCGTTCGGACGAGAACGTGCCATCGGGCCTCAGCACGTGCACCTTGTCCGGCTTCCGTAGCGTCCAGAGGCCATAGTGCTCCGCAGCCGAGAGACACGTCAGCCGAGAATTGGTGGCCGCGCAACGGACTAGCACCGGATCTGCTCCGGGGAGGGCGTAGATGCCGGCGCGCGGTCGATTGAGCATCCCGGCGTTGACTGCCCTCGCCAGGTCCCGCTCGCGGACGCCCGCTGCGAGGAGTTCACGCGTGCGCGCGACGCCGCCTCGCCGATGGAGGAACTGCAACAGGGCATCCATCCCGCCATCGTGCCGCGGGACGGCTGCGCTCCGGCGGCTCGTCCCGCTCTATGTGGATAACATCGCCCCGGGAGTCTCACCGGTTTTCAAGCAGACGACGGCGCGAATCACCGACGCGACGCGGGGACACCCCGTGGCGGCTCACCAGAAAGTGGTGAAACTCCGGCGGCTACTGGACCTCGGCCGGGGCGGGGTACGGTTCCCAGGTCCCCGCGGGCGTCGTGACGGCGGTCGCGGACCGCACGGCGTCGAGGATCGCGAGACGGACGGCCTCGGCGGCCGCGGTCTGAACGGTCACGAGCCCGACGGTGCGCGCGAAGTCCGGGCTCCGCTCCAGCTCGACCGCCCGCGTCGAGAGCGCGAAGACCGTGTCGCCGTCCACGAGCGTGTGGCTCGGGTTGAGCGCCCGCGCGAGCCCCGCGTGGGCGGCGGTCGCCGTCCGTTTGCACTCCGCCGGGGTGAGCGCGGCATTCGTGGCGACCACGGCGAGCGTCGTGTTGCCTCCGGAAGGAGCGTCCCCAAAGAGCCCCTCACCGCCCACGGCGGGCATTCCGGGGAACACGGGCGCACCGGCCGCATTGACGACGGCGAGCGCGCCCACCACGAGCCCCTCGGGCAGGGTCACCTCGGGCGCGCCGGGCGGGCCGGGCACGGGGCCGCCCGGGATCGCGATGGACGCCATCCCGACTCCACCCTTGTACCTCCCACGGGCGAGCACCGCGCCGGTGCCGGCGCCCACGCAGCCGCGGAGCGCGCCGTCGTCCGCCTCCCGCGCGCCGACGGCGGCGGCCGCCGCCTCGTAGCCCATCGCCGTGTCGGGGCGCTTCGAGAAGTCGCCGCCACGCCCGAGGTCGAAGATCACTGCACCCGGAACGATCGGCACGACCCCACCCATGACCGCGAAGCCCTGGCCTTCGGACTCCAAGAACTGCTGGACGCCGGCCGCGGCCGCCAGGCCGTACGCGCTGCCGCCGCACAGGGCCACGCCGTCCACGTTCTGGGCGAGCGTCGAGGGGTCGAGCGCGTCGGTCTCGCTCGTGCCGGGGCCTCCGCCGCGGACGTCGACGCCGCCTGCCGAGTCGGGCGGGGCGAGGATCGCGGTGACGCCGGTGAGCCAGCCGTCGCCCGTGCGCTGCGCGTGGCCGACGCGAAGACCCGGGACATCGAGGAGGGATCCCATGGGGCCATTGTGCCCCACATCTCACGCTTGTCATCCAAGCCCGGAACACAGAGTTAACTCTTGGCTACCGCTCGGAGAACTCTTGCGAGAGACCGCGAATCCGGGGTTACCGAAGAGTCAATTCATGCTCCACTGGATCAGCCACCGTCGCGGCATCACTGCGCGGTGCCCAGAAGTACCGGGCTCGGGGGGGGCCCGGCGGAAGGAGCCATCAGCACCATGACTCACCTTGACCTCGACCGTCCCACGACGGTCACCCCACCGGCGCCCGCGCCGCGGCGCCCGCGCTGGAGCGCCCGAAACCGTCGCGATTTCTTCATCTTCCTCGCGATGGCGCTGCCAAACCTGATCCTCATCGCGGTCTTCACGTATCGCCCGCTGATCACGAACATCCAGTACTCGCTGCTCGACTGGACGCTCGGGGCGCCGCGCGCGAAGAACATTGGCCTCGACAACTACGTGGCATTCTTCACGAGCGACGACGCACCCCGCGTGCTCGGCACGACGGCGATCTTCACGATCTTCACCGTCGGCCTGTCCATGGCGCTCGGCCTCGTCGTGGCGATCGTGCTCAACTCGAAGCTGCGCGGCACGACGTTCGCGCGGGCCGCGGTCTTCGCGCCCTACGTGCTCTCCGGCGTCGGCGTGGGACTCGTCTGGATGTTCATCTTCGATCCCGGGTACGGCGCGATCGCATGGACGCTCCGTGGCATCGGGATCAAGAGCCCCGAGTGGTTCAACAATCCACAGCTCGCGCTCACGATGGTCATCATCGTCTACGTCTGGAAGAACCTCGGCTACTGCGCGGTCGTGTACCTCGCGGGCCTCCAGTCGCTCCCGAACGACATCATGGAGGCCGCGGCCCTCGACGGGGCCGGGACCGCACGCAGGTTCTGGAGCATCTCGCTCCCCCTGCTCTCACCCACGACGTTCTTCCTGCTCATCACCACGATCCTGTCGAGCCTCCAGGCGTTCGACATCATCCGCATCATGACCCCACTCGGGGACGGCACGAGCACGCTCATCTACGACGCGTACCTCGAGGCGTTCGGCGCGTACAACCGGGCCGGATACTCCGCGGCCATCTCGGTGGTCCTGTTCGCGATCCTGCTGATCGTCACCGTGGTCCAGATCCGTTTCGTCGAGAAGAAGGTGCACTACGCATGAGCGCCCCCGCACCCGTCGAAGTCACCGCCCACGCTGGCGAACCGATCCGCCCGCGCGCGTTCTCGTCGAAGAACCTCGTCGCGACGATCACCGCCGGGTATATCCCGCTGCTCGTCGCGACGCTCATCGTTGCGCTCCCCCTCCTGTGGATGGTCCTGAGCTCGTTCAAGACGGCGCCTGAGATCATCACGACGGACATCAAGCTCCTCCCGAAGTCGCTCAACCTCGACAGCTACGGGACGGCGATGACCGCAGTCCCCTTCGGGCGCTTCTTCCTGAACTCGACGATCGTCACGGTCGTTGGCGCGCTGATCAAGGTCTCGCTCGCGATCATGACGGCCTACGCTCTCGTGTTCGTCCGGTTCCCGTTCAAGAACGTCCTCTTCATCCTCATCCTCGTGGCCCTCATGGTGCCGTCGCAGGTCTCGATCTTGCCGAACTACGTGCTCATCGCGGGCATGGGCGGGAAGAACACGCTGTGGGGGATCATCCTGCCCGGGCTCGGAACGGCGTTCGGGACGTTCCTGTTGCGCCAGCACTTCATGACGCTTCCCGGCTCGATCCTCGAGGCCGCTGAGATCGATGGCGCGGGCCACTGGAAGCGCCTCTGGCAGATCGTGGTGCCCATCTCCGGACCGTCCATCGCGACCGTCGCCCTCGTGACGATCGTGAGCGAGTGGAACGACTACATCTGGCCCCTCATCATCACCGACCGGCCCGAGCTCATGACGCTCCCCGTGGGCCTGACGCTCTTGCAGAACTCCGAGGGTGGCGGCGCCAACTGGCCCATCCTCATGGCGGGCGCCGTCCTCGTGATCATCCCGGTCCTCGTCGTCTTCGCGATGCTCCAGCGGTACATCGTGGCCGGCCTCACCCAGGGCAGCACCGCCAACTAGCCTTCCGTCTCACCCAATCCACCAAGAAAGGCCGACCATGGCATTCCAGATCGACCGCCGAAACTTCCTCGCCCTGACCGGGGTGGGAGCGGGCGCCCTCACCCTCGCTGCGTGCGGCGGCCCGGACACTTCCGGCACTGCCGCAACCACCGCTGCGGCCGACGTCGACTTCAAGGACGTCAAGCCGGCGGCTTCCATCGACTTCTGGTCGAACCACCCCGGCAAGTCCGAGGAGGTCGAGAAGAAGATGATCGAGGCCTTCCAGGCCGCCAACCCGGGCATCAAGGTCAACCTCGTCACCGCGGGCTCGTCGTACGAGGACATCGCGCAGAAGTACCAGGCCGCCCAGGCGGCAAAGTCGGGCCTCCCGGCGATCGTGGTGCTCTCCGACGTGTGGTGGTTCCGGTACTTCATCAACGAGTCGATCATCCCGCTCGACTCGCTGCTCAAGCAGCTCGACGTCAAGGTGAGCCAGTACCGCGACTCGCTCGTGGCCGACTACCAGTACTCGGGCAAGCAGTGGGCCATGCCGTTCGCGCGCTCCACCCCGCTGTTCTACTACAACAAGGACCACTTCAAGGCCGCAGGTCTCCCCGACCGTGCGCCCAAGACGTGGGCCGAGTTCGCTGAGTGGGCCCCGAAGCTCAAGGGCCAGGGCAGCGCGCAGTACGCCTTCATGTACGGCCCGCTCGCCGGGTACGCGGGCTGGACCATGCAGAACAACCTGTGGGGCTGGGGCACCGGCTGGTCCAAGGACTGGGACATCACGTGCGACTCGGACGACGCCGTCGCCGCGATCAAGTGGATCCAGGACTCGGTCTACACGGACAAGTGGGCGGGCGTCTCCTCGAAGGACCAGAGCGTCGACTTCGCCGCGGGCATCGCCTCGACCACGATCTCCTCGACGGGCTCGCTCGTCGACGTGCTCAAGAACGCGAAGTTCAACGTGGGCGTCGGCTTCCTCCCGGGCGGCCCCAAGTCGGAGAAGCCCGTCTGCCCGACCGGCGGCGCGGGCCTCGGCATCTCCGCCGGCATCCCGAAGGAGCAGCAGCTCGCGGCGGCCATGTTCATCAAGTTCGTGGGTTCGCCGGAGAACGCCGCGCTGTTCTCGGGCGCGACCGGCTACATGCCGGTCCGCAAGGACGCCGACATGACCACCGTGCTCGCGAAGACGCCGCAGATCCAAACCGCGATCGACCAGCTCTCCGCCACGAAGGTCCAGGACAACGCGCGCGCGTTCCTCCCGGGCGCCGACCAGGAGATGGGCAAGTCCGTCGCCAAGATCGTCACCCAGCAGGCGGACGTCAAGGCCACGCTCACCGATCTCAAGAAGACGCTCCAGGGCATCTACGAGAAGGACGTCAAGCCGAAGCTCAAGGCCTGACGCCCACCCCGCTTTTCCGGGCACCACGAACGACGGCGCCGCTCACCTTGTGGTGGGCGGCGCCGTCGTCGGTCTTAACACGCGTGCGCTAGAGGCGCACCACGAGCTTTCCGCGCACGTGCCCGCCCTCAAGCTCGCGGTAGGCGCGGGCCGCGTCGTCGAGATCGACGACGCCCGCGAGCTCGACCTTGAGGCGACCCGAAGCCGCGAGCTCGGCGAGCTCCGCGAGGTCGCTGGGGTTGGGGCGGACCCACACGTACTGGCCGCCGTAGACGTCGCGGGCCTTGCGGTCGGCGACAGAGGCAACGACCCCGCCCGCGCGGAGGAGCTGCGGAACCGTCTCGAGCGTGGACCCGCCCACGAAGTCGAGGATCACGTCGAAGCCCCCGGGCGCGAGCGCGCGCGCCGCGTCGACGAGTCCCTCGCCGTACGGAACCGGCTCCCCGCCGAGCGAGCGCACGAAGTCATGGTTGCGCGGCGAGGCGGTGCCGACCACGCGGGCGCCCGTCGCGGCGGCGAGCTGCGTCGCGAACGAGCCCACGCCCCCGGCAGCCGCGTGGATGAGCACCGTCGCGCCGGCGCTCACGCCCGCCCGCCGAAGGGTCTGGAGCGCGGTGAGACCGGCGAGGGGAAGCGCCGCGGCCTCCTCGAAGCTGAGGCCGGCGGGCTTGCGCGTGGCAGTCCGCACGGGGACCTCGACGAGCTCGGCGAGCGTCCCGCCGTGGATCACGTCCTTGCGCGCGTAGGCGAGGATCTCGTCGCCCACCTCGAACTCAGGCGTATCGAGGCCCGTCTTCACGACCGTGCCCGCAACGTCCCAGCCCGGGATCACGGGGAACACGGTGTCGATGAGGCCCTTGAGATAGCCCTGCCGGACCTTGTAGTCCACGGGATTGAGGCTCGCCGCGTGGACCCGGACGAGCACCGAGTCCGAGCCCGGATGCGGGTCCGCGACCTCTTTGATGGTCAGTACGTCTGCGTCTCCGAAATGGTCATACGTCAGTGCCTTCACGAACTGCCGAACGTGCGGGGGCCGGTAGGCATTCCCCATGAGCCGGGTTCGAGGCGCACGTCACGGGGTGGCGTTGGCGTGGGCGGGGCCGATCGCCAGCACGTCCTGGCCGTAGTCCGTGATCGTGTAGCGGCCGCACGAGACGGTGCGGTGCGGCGCGCCCGCCGCGGCCGCCGGGAGCGCGGGCGCCGGGTAGTGATCGTCGCTCAGCACGAAGGACACCGCGGCGCGCCCGTAGTCGGCGCGGTCGGTCAGCCACGGGTAGGCGTTGAAGTGGTCGTCGACCTGGATGAGGCTGCTCGGCTCGCCGAGGTAGGCCTTGGGGCCCCGGATGGTCCAGTAGCGTCCCGCACCCGTGCGATGGCTTGCCGAGACCCATGCGTCGACGCAGCGGACGTCCGCGTTGGCGGTCCCCGCCGAGCTCGTGAGCTGCGCGGCGACGACGGCGGACGCGGCGAGGCACGCTGCCGCCGACGACGCGAGCAGCGCACGCTGCCCGCGGGCCGAGAGCCTCCACTCCCGGCGCCGGCCCCAGCCCGGCAACCTCTCACGCAGGGAGCGGGCCGAGCCCGTGCTGAGGAGCTCGGGCGCGAGCACCAGGAGGCACAGCGGGGCGAAGAAGAGGGGCTGCACGTAGCGCGTGCCGACCGTGCCGAGCGCCACCGCCCCGACGAGCACCCCGACCGGGGCCACCCAGCCGACGCCCGCGAGAACGGCGCCCGACGCGTCATGGCGCGAGACGGCGCGCCGGAACACGAGCACGCACACGATCACGAGCGCCACAACAGGGGTCAGCGAGAGCGCCCCGGGAAGAGTCGACGTCCTGTCGGCGAGCTTCTCGACGTAGTAGATGGCGGTACCGAGCGCTTGGCCCGGCTTGGCGTACGCGGGCCCGTCCTTGGTGATGAGCGCGGCGAACGGAATCCGGCCCACGAGCCCGACGGCGGCGCCCGCCGCGAGGACGGCCGTCACCCGAGCGAGCGGAACCCATCCGACCACGCGCCGCCAGCCGAGGACGGCGAAGACGACCAGGAGAGGGGCGACCTCCCACGCGAGGTAGAGCGGATTCGTGAGGGTCGAGACGGCGCTCACCGCGAGGAGCACCGCCGCGAGCCAGCGCCCGGCCGCCTGTGGCCCGGCTGCTTGGGTTCCGGCCGCTTGGCCCTTGAGGCTCCGGGCCACAAGTCCCGTCGTCGCGATGGCCGCAAGCACGGTCATGCTGTAGAACGTCGCCGTGGCCAGGAGCGAGACGATCTCGAATGTGTCCCAGCCGGCCGTGTCGTCGAGGAGGCTCAGCCCGATCGCTGCCGCGAAGGCCACGAGGGCCCCTGCTACGCGCCGCCCGTGCGGCCGAGCGGGCCGGACGGCCCCGCTTACCAGGCGGAGCGTCGCGTAGAGCAAGAGGAAGTCGGCCACGCCATTGAGTGCGAACGTGCCCTTGACGCCGAGTCCGAGGGCCGCGAGGCCGAAGTACAGCGCCATCTCGGGGATGAACAGCACGGCGGAGAGCGCCCAGTCCTGGGGCTGCCCGGCGAGTACCGAGCCCCGCACGAGGGCCGGCAGCACCGTCTCCGGGTCGTAGTAGAGCATCCACGACCGATCGGTCGCGTCGAGGTGCGCGACCGCGAGCAGCGCGAGGAGAAGCGCGGCGGTCCAGCCGAACAGCTCGAGGGCCCATGCCGGGAGGGCGCGCGCGAGGGCGGCTTGGCCCTGTACCGCGCTCCCCCTCGCCCTCATGGCCTCAGCATCGGCGTCAGGCCGGGATCGGCACCGGCGCCACGCCGAGCGGCTCGAGCTCGGACGCGCCGCCGTCCTCCGCCGTGAGGACCCAGATGCCGTTCGAGTGGCGGGCCACCGAATGCTCCCATTGGCACGAGCGCGAGCCGTCGGTCGTCACGACCGTCCATTCGTCGTCGAGCACTCGCGTGTCGATCGAGCCGCGAACGAGCATGGGCTCGATCGCGAGGGCCAGGCCTGGCTTGATCTTGGCGCCGCGATGGCCCGTGCGGTAGTTCAGCACGTCGGGGGCCATGTGCATCTCGGAGCCGATGCCGTGGCCCACATAGTCCTCGAGAATGCCGAGCGGCGCGCCGTCCTGTTCGCTCACGAAATCGTCGATCGCGTCGCCGATGTCCCCCACGTGGGTGCCACGCGCGAAGGCCGCGATGCCGCTCCACATGGCCCGTCGCGTCACCTCGGAGAGCCGCACGTCGGCCGGATCGCCCTCTCCCACGATGACCGTGCGCGCCGAGTCGGCGTTCCAGCCGCGGACCACGCACCCGCCGTCGATGGACAGGATGTCGCCGTCGCGGAGCGTGCGGGGACCGGG
This sequence comes from Sinomonas sp. P47F7, assembly GCF_049332655.1. Lineage (GTDB taxonomy): Bacteria > Actinomycetota > Actinomycetes > Actinomycetales > Micrococcaceae > Sinomonas. The sequence goes on from NZ_CP186327.1 coordinate 3,370,647, forward strand.
GATCCCGTGCACGACCTCCTCGTTGACCGAGACGCAAATGTGCTTGGGGTAGCCGTAGTAGCCCAAGAAGTTGTACTGCGCGCCAGCCGCATCGACCACCTCGGCGAACGCTGCGTCGAGCTCGTCGGTCGTGACGCCCGGCGCGACGGCCGCCACCGCGGCGTCGAGCGCGCGGCTCAGCAGCAGGCCCGCCTCTGCCATGATCCGGAGCTGCCCGTTGTTCTTGTACTCGATCTTCCTCTGCCCGATCACGGGACTCCTCTCCCCCTCACAGTCCGACGGCGCCCTCTCGCACAAAAGCCCAAGGCGAGGGGCGCCGTCGTCCGGTCAGCACTGTAGTTTTTGGCGGGGCCTCAGGCTAGGTCCCGGGCACCGTTCTTGATCGCGTCGAGGACGCGTTCGGTGACCTCGTCGATGAGCCCGATCCCGTCCACCCGAGTCAGAATCCCGCGCTCCTCGTACCGCGACACGACGGCCTCGGTCTGCGTGTGGTAGAGCTCGAGCCGGTGGCGGATCACAGTCTCGTTGTCGTCGCTACGGCCCGTCTCCTTGGCCCTGCCGAGGAGGCGCTTGACCAACTCCTCGTCGTCGGCCGTGAGCTGCAGGACCACGTCGAGGCCGAGGCCGCTCTCGCTCAAGATCTCATCGAGGTACTCCACCTGCGCGACGGTGCGCGGGTAGCCATCGAGGAGGAACCCCTCGCGCGCGTCGTCCTGGGCGAGGCGGTCGCGAACCATGCTGTTCGTGACGCTGTCCGGGACGAAGTCGCCCGCGTCCATGTACTTCTTCGCCTCGACGCCGAGCGGAGTCTGCTCCTTGACGTTGTACCGGAAGATGTCCCCGGTCGAGATGGCCACGATGCCGAGTCGATCCGAGATTCGTTCCGCCTGAGTTCCCTTGCCCGATCCGGGCGGGCCAATGAGCAACATTCTCGTCATCGCAGTAGTCCTTCGTAGTGCCGCTGTTGGAGCTGCGCATCGATCTGCTTGACCGTCTCGAGGCCCACACCGACCATGATGAGGATCGACGTACCGCCGAACGGGAAGTTCGTGTTGGCCTGGACCAGCACGAGCGCGATGAGCGGGATGAGAGCCACGATGCCGAGGTACAGCGCGCCCGGCAGGGTGATGCGCGAAAGTACGTACTGCAGATAGTCCGCAGTCGGCTTGCCGGCCCGGATGCCCGGGATGAAGCCGCCGTACTTCTTCATGTTGTCGGCGACCTCTTCAGGGTTGAAGGTGATCGCCACATAGAAGTATGTGAAGAAGAGAATCAGCAGGAAGTAGGCCACCATGTAGACCGGGTGGTCGCCCTTGGTCAGGTTGTTGTTGATCCACTCGACCCACGGCGCGATGTTCGAGCCGTCCTTGGGGGTGTTGAACTGCGCGATGAGTGCCGGCAGGTACAGCATCGACGAGGCGAAGATGACCGGGATGACGCCGGCCATGTTGACCTTGATCGGGATGTACGTCGTGGTGCCGCCCACGGTCCGCCGGCCGATCATGCGCTTCGCGTACTGGACTGGGATGCGCCGCTGGGACTGCTCGACGAAGACCACGAGCGCCATCGTCACGAGGCCGATCGCCAGGACGATGAGGAACGTTCCGGGGCCCTTCGAGGTCCAGATCGCTCCGAGCGAGGCCGGGAAGTTCGCCGCGATCGACGTGAAGATGAGCAGCGACATGCCGTTGCCGATGCCCTTCTCCGTCACAAGCTCGCCCATCCACATGATGAGGCCGGTGCCGGCGGTGAGCGTGATGATCACGAGGATCGTCGCGATGATGCTCGGGTCCGGGATGATCTGCAGGTGGCAGTTCGGGAACAGCTGCCCCGAGCGCACGAGCGAGACGAGCGTGGTCGCGTTCAGCAGACCGAGCGCGATCGTCAGATATCGCGTGTACTGCGTGAGCTTCGTCTGGCCCGACTGGCCCTCGTCGTACAGCTCCTGGAAGCGAGGGATCACCACGCGCAGCAGCTGGACGATGATGCTCGCCGTGATGTAGGGCATGATCCCGAGCGCGAACACGGACACCTGCAAGAGGGCGCCGCCGCTGAACAGGTTCATGAGCTGGTAGATGCCCTGCTGCTGATCCTGGCCCGTGACGATGGGCGAGAGGCACGTCTTGACGTTGCTGTAGTTGACGCCCGGGGCGGGGATGAAGGCACCCAGGCGGTAGATGGCGATGATGCCCAGCGTGAACAGCAGCTTGCGCCGCAGGTCCGGCGTTCGGAAAGCCCGGCCGATGGCAGAAAGCACGCTTCTCCTCCCCGATCACGAGGAACGTAAGGTTGATGGCCCGCGCACAGGGTGCGGCGCGAGCAAGGTACAGCTACCGAGTCTAGCGGCAGGCGCGGCAGAGCAGATAATCCCGGCCGTTGCGCGCGGGTTGCGGGGTCCCGTCCCACGGGTTGCGGGGTCCCGTCCCACGGGTTGCGGGGTCCCGTCCCACGGGCCAGAGACCCCGCAACCTGCCGCCAGAGGCCCCGCAACCCTGGCGAGGCTTAACGCGAGAGGCCCCCACCGCCGTCGTAAGCAAAAACTCACGACGGCGGCAGGGGCCTTCGATTCACAGCGTGGAGGCGCTCCGCTTCCGTCAGAGGACGGTCGTGGAGCCGCCGGCGGCGGCGATCTTCTCGGCAGCGGACGCCGAGAAGGCGTGGGCGGTGACGTCGAACTTCACGTCGATGTCCCCGTTGCCGAGCACCTTGACGGGCTGGTTCTTGCGAACCGCACCCTTCGCGATGAGCTCGTCGACGCCCACGGTGCCGCCCTCGGGGAACAGCTCGACGAGCCGCTCGAGGTTGACCACCGAGTACTCAACCCGGAACGGGTTCTTGAAGCCGCGAAGCTTCGGCAGGCGCATGTGCAGCGGAAGCTGCCCACCCGCGAAGCCCGCACGCACCTGGTAGCGAGCCTTCGTGCCCTTGGTGCCGCGACCGGCGGTCTTGCCCTTGGAGCCCTCACCGCGACCCACACGGGTCTTCGCGGTCTTGGCGCCAGCGGCGGGACGCAGGTGGTGGACCTTAAGAGCGGTGCTCTTCTTCTCAGTTTCGTTCTCAGCCATTACTTCGCCTCCTCAACCTTCACGAGGTGCGGAACCGTGTTGATCATGCCCACGGTCACAGCGTCGGCCTTGCGGACGACCGTGTGGCCGATGCGCTTGAGGCCGAGGGAACGCAGGGTCTCGCGCTGGTTCTGCTTGGCGCCGATGACGCCCTTGATCTGGGTGATCTCCAACGTTGCGTCGGAGGGAGCCAGGTTCTTCCCCATGACTCATGCACCTGCCTTCTGGTTCTCGATGTTGCGCACCATTGCAGCCGGTGCGATCTCGTCGAGAGGCAGGCCACGGCGGGCGGCCACTGCCTGCGGCTCCTCAAGGCCCTTGAGCGCCTCGATCGTCGCGTGGACGATGTTGATGGCGTTCGAGGAGCCAAGGGACTTCGACAGCACGTCGTGGATACCGGCGCACTCGAGCACGGCGCGCACGGGACCGCCGGCGATCACGCCGGTACCCGGGGCAGCCGGGCGCAGCATGACGACGCCTGCGGCGGCCTCACCCTGAACACGGTGCGGAACGGTCGTGCCGATGCGCGGGACGCGGAAGAAGGACTTCTTGGCCTCTTCGACGCCCTTCGCGATGGCAGCGGGAACTTCCTTGGCCTTGCCGTAGCCGACGCCCACGGTGCCATTGCCGTCGCCGACCACCACGAGAGCCGTGAAGCTGAAGCGGCGGCCGCCCTTGACGACCTTGGCGACGCGGTTGATGGTCACGACGCGCTCAACGAACTGGCTCTTCTCGGCGTCGCGGCCACCGTCGCGGCCACCACGGCCACCACGGTCGCCGCGACCGCGGCCCTCGCCCCGACGGCCGCCGCGGCGGTCCTCGTTGGCGGGGGCGGCAGCCTCAGCGGCGCCCTCGGTCACATTCTCAGACACATTGTCCTTCTCGTTGTTCTCGACGGTCACAGTGCCAGCCCGCCTTCCCGAGCGCCGTCTGCAATCGCAGCAACGCGGCCGTGGTACTTGTTGCCACCGCGGTCGAACACGACGGCCTCGACGCCGGCAGCCTTCGCACGCTCGGCGATGAGCTCGCCCACGCGCTTGGCCTTGGCGGTCTTGTCGCCCTCGAACGCACGAAGGTCATCCTCGAGCGTCGAAGCAGACGCGACCGTGATGCCCTTGACATCGTCGACGACCTGGACGAATACGTGGCGCGAGGAACGCGTGACCACGAGACGCGGACGCTCGGCAGAGCCGACGACGCGCTTGCGGAGACGGATGTGGCGGCGCGAACGGGAAGCCGTGCGCGACTTGGCCGGACGCTTCTTGTTGATGCTCAGACCCATGGTTACTTACCAGCCTTCCCGACCTTGCGGCGGACAACCTCGCCGGCGTAACGGATGCCCTTGCCCTTGTAGGGGTCGGGCTTGCGCAGCTTGCGAATGTTGGCTGCAACCTCGCCGACGCGCTGCTTGTCGATGCCGGACACAGTGAACTTCGTGGGGCCCTCGACGCTGAACGCGATGCCCTCGGGGGCAGCGACGGTCACCGGGTGGGAGAAGCCGAGCGCGAACTCGAGGTCCGAGCCCTTGGCCTGCACGCGGTAACCGGTGCCGACGATCTCGAGCTTCTTCTCGTAGCCCTTCGTCACGCCCTCGATCATGTTGGCGATGAGGGTGCGGGTGAGGCCGTGCAGCGAACGCGCGACGCGCTCGTCGTTCGGGCGCGTCACCGAGAGCGTGGTGTCCTCGAGGCTGACCTCGATGGGGCTGGCCACGGCGTGCGAAAGCTCGCCCTTGCCGCCCTTGACGGTCACCAGGGCGCCGTCGATCTTGACCTCGACGCCGGCGGGGACGGTGATGGGGAGACGTCCAATGCGGGACATATCTTCTTTCTTCCTTCCCTTACCAGACGTACGCGAGGACTTCGCCGCCCACGCCCTTCTTGGCGGCCTGACGGTCAGTCAGGAGCCCAGAAGAGGTGGACAGGATGGCGATGCCGAGGCCGCCCAGAACGTGCGGGAGGTTCGTGGACTTCGCGTACACGCGGAGACCCGGCTTCGAGATGCGGCGGACGCCGGCGATCGAACGCTCGCGGTTCGGACCGAACTTGAGCGTGAGGGTCAGCTTCTTGCCGACCTCGGCGTCCTCTTCCTGCCAGCCGGCGATGAAGCCCTCGGCCTTGAGAATGTCGGCAACCCGGACCTTGAGCTTCGACGACGGCATGGCAACCTCGTCGTGGTAAGCCGAGTTGGCGTTGCGCAGACGAGTAAGCATGTCTGCGACGGGATCAGTCATAGTCATGTGGGCTCGTGCCCTTCCTCGCGACGGTTTCCGCCCGGCAGTGAGCCGCGCGCCTTGCGGCGCGGTGCGGACCTGTCACGTAGTGATTCAGTCTTCGGTCTTGAACGGGAAGCCCAGCGCCTTCAGCAGCGCACGGCCCTCGTCGTCGGTCTTGGCGGTCGTGACGACCGTGATGTCCATGCCACGGAGGCGATCGATCTTGTCCTGATCGATCTCGTGGAACATCACCTGCTCGGTGAGGCCGAACGTGTAGTTGCCGTTACCGTCGAACTGCTTGCCGCTGAGGCCGCGGAAGTCGCGGATACGCGGAAGCGCGAGGGTCACGAGGCGGTCCACGAACTCCCACATGCGGTCGCCGCGAAGCGTCGTGAAGGCGCCAATCGGCATACCTTCGCGGAGCTTGAACTGGGCGATCGACTTGCGGGCCTTGGTGACCTGCGGCTTCTGACCCGTGATGAGGGTCAGGTCGCGCACAGCGCCCTCGATGAGCTTCGAGTCCTTCGCGGCGTCGCCGACGCCCATGTTGACAACGACCTTGACCAGGCGCGGGACCTGGTTGACGTTGCCGTACTTGAACTCGTCAAGGAGCGAGGCCTTGATGGTCTCCGCGTACTTCGCCTTGAGACGGGGCACGATCTTGACCGGAGTCTCGACAGTCTCAGTCATCAGATGTCCTTCCCAGTGGCCTTGGAGTAACGGACGCGAACCGTCTTCTGACGGCCGTCCCGCTCCACGGTCTCGACGCGGAAGCCGACCTTCGTGGGCTTCTTGGTCTCGGGGTCAACGAGAGCCACATTGGAAACGTGGATCGGGGCCTCGACCTGCTCGATGCCGCCGGTCTTGGAGCCGCGCTGCGACTGGCCGACCTTGGTGTGCTTGGTAACGCGGTTGATGCCCTCGACGAGCACGCGGCTCGTCGCGGGGAACACCTTCAGGACCTTGCCCTGCTTGCCCTTGTCGCCACCCTTGTCCTGCTTGGTGCCGGTGATGACCTGGACCAGGTCGCCCTTCTTGATCTTTGCGCCCATGAGTCAGAGCACCTCCGGAGCCAGCGAGACGATCTTCATGAACTTCTTGTCGCGCAGCTCGCGGCCCACGGGGCCGAAGATGCGCGTGCCACGGGGGTCGCCGTCGTTCTTGAGGATGACTGCCGCGTTCTCATCGAACTTGATGTAGGAGCCGTCCGCGCGGCGGCGCTCCTTCTTCGTGCGGACGACGACGGCCTTGACCACGTCGCCCTTCTTGACGTTGCCGCCAGGGATCGCGTCCTTGACGGTGGCGACGATGACGTCACCGATACCTGCGTAGCGGCGGCCGGATCCACCGAGAACGCGGATGGTCAGGATTTCCTTCGCACCCGTGTTGTCGGCGACCTTGAGCCGCGACTCCTGCTGAATCACTATTACTCCTTACGTCTCGCCGGTTCTCAGATCGCGGTGATGCTGCGCCGAGCCTCGCGGAACGGATTGTCGGGGTGTCTCACGACCCGCCTGGATGTGGCCAGAACGGGCCTGAACCGCCGTGCCAGAGGCAATTGACCCCTTCCCAGCTAGCCCGCGCGCGGGCGCGCAGAAGGGCATTATGCGGTGGCACGATTGTTCACGAGGTTTGCGCGGCTGGACCCCGGCGAACGCACCGAAGCCACGAGGACTTCAGTGGGCGCGCCGAACGCAGCCGTACAAGCTCAATATCGTAGCACGAATAGACGAACACTTTTGACCCGGTAGCCGTACCCGAGACAAAGCGAGCGGCCCGCCCCTTCGACAAGGGACGGGCCGCTCGTGAACCCTGTGGGACGAACCCGAAGAGGCCTACTTGGCCTTCTCGAGGACCTCCACGAGGCGCCACCGCTTGGTCGCGGACAGCGGGCGGGTCTCCGCGATGAGCACGAGGTCGCCGATGCCGGCAACGTTGTTCTCATCGTGGGCCTTGCGCTTGCTCGTGCGGCGGATGACCTTGCCGTAGAGCGAGTGCTTCACGCGGTCCTCGACCTCGACGACGATGGTCTTCTCCATCTTGTCGGACACGACGTAGCCGCGGGCCGTCTTGCGGTGGCCGCGCTCCTCGACGTTCTCCGTCACCTTGTTCTCCTGCTCGCTCACTTGGCGGCCTCCTCGGTCGCAGCCTCGGCCTCGACAGCCTCAGCCTTGGCGGGCTTCTTGGACTTCTTCGCGGTCTTCGTCTCCGAGACGACGGACACGGGCTCGACGCGAATGCCGAGCTCGCGCTCACGGAGGACCGTGTAGATGCGAGCGATGTCCTTCTTCACGGCGCCGAGACGGCCGTGGCTCTCGAGCTGACCAGTAGCGGACTGGAAGCGCAGGTTGAACAGCTCTGCCTTCGCCTTCTTGAGCTCCTCGAAGAGGTGCTCGCTGTCCAGCTGGTCGAGCTTCTCAGCGGTCAGGTCCTTCGAACCGACTGCCATTCTCATTCACCACCTTCGCGACGCACGATGCGCGCCTTCAACGGGAGCTTGTGCATGGCGAGGCGCAGCGCCTCGCGCGCCACCTCATCAGACACACCGGCGAGTTCGAAGAGAACTCGGCCCGGCTTGACGTTCGCGACCCACCACTCGGGCGAACCCTTACCGGAACCCATTCGGGTTTCGGCCGGCTTCTTGGTGAGGGGGCGGTCCGGGTAGATGTTGATCCAGACCTTGCCGCCACGCTTGATGTAGCGGGTCATGGCGATACGAGCCGCCTCGATCTGGCGGTTGGTCACATACGCCGGGGAGAGGGCCTGGATGCCGTACTCGCCGAAGCTGACCTTCGTGCCGCCAGTCGCAGCGCCCGAGCGGCCCGGGTGGTGCTGCTTGCGGTGCTTCACACGACGGGGAATAAGCATTTAAGCCTCTCCTCCTTCCGCTGCCGGAGCGGCAGCCTCAGCGGCCGGAGCCTCGGCGGCCTCAGCGGAGGCGGCCTGCGGCTGGCGGTCGCCAGACGGACGACGACGGCGCTCGCCACCGGGGCGGCCCGGACGATCGCCACGGTCACCACGGTCACCACGCGGGCCGCGCGACGACGGAGCGGCAGCGGCCTGAGCCGCGAGCTCCTTGGACGTCACGTCGCCCTTGTAGATCCAGACCTTCACGCCGATGCGGCCGAACGTGGTCTTGGCCTCGTAGAAGCCATAGTCGATGTTCGCGCGGAGCGTGTGCAGGGGCACGCGGCCCTCGCGGTAGAACTCCGAGCGCGACATCTCAGCACCGCCGAGGCGGCCCGAGCACGCGACACGGATGCCCTTGGCGCCGGCGCGCTGCGCCGACTGCATGGCCTTCTTCATGGCACGGCGGAACGCGACGCGGCTCGAGAGCTGCTCCGCGATGCCCTGGGCCACGAGCTGAGCCTCGATCTCGGGGTTCTTGACCTCGAGGATGTTCAGCTGGACCTGCTTGCCGGTGAGCTTCTCGAGTTCGCCGCGGATGCGGTCGGCTTCGGCGCCGCGGCGGCCGATCACGATGCCCGGACGCGCCGTGTGGATGTCCACGCGGACGCGGTCGCGGGTGCGCTCGATCTCGACGCGGGCGATGCCGGCGCGCTCCATGCCCGTGGTCATGAGCTTGCGGATCTGAACGTCCTCGCGGACGAAGTCCTTGTAGCGCTGACCGGGCTTGCTGCTGTCGGCAAACCAGTGCGAGACGTGGTCGGTGGTGATGCCGAGTCGGAACCCGTGCGGGTTGACCTTCTGTCCCATTTAGCGGGCCTCCTCGTTCTCCGGGGTCGCCACGACCACAGTGATGTGGCTGGTGCGCTTCTTGATGCGGTAAGCGCGGCCCTGGGCACGCGGCTGGAACCGCTTCATGGTCGGACCCTCGTCGACGAACGCCTCGCTGATGTAGAGGTCGCTCTCGTCGAACGCGAGACCATCGCGGTCGGCCAGGACGCGGGCGTTGGCCATCGCGGACGCAAGCACCTTGTAGACCGGCTCCGAAGCCGCCTGCTGGGCGAACTTCAGGATCGCCAGAGCCTCATTCGCCTGCTTGCCACGAACAAGGTTGACGACGCGCCGGGCCTTCATCGGCGTTACGCGGATGTGCCGCGCAATTGCCTTGGCTTCCATTGCTTTCCTTCTCTTTCTCGAAGTCCAAGCACTGCTTCACTCTGCCGTGAGGCAGGGTCAGCGGCGCTTGCCCTTCTTGTCGTCCTTCACGTGGCCGCGGAAAGTCCGCGTCGGGGCGAATTCGCCGAGCTTGTGCCCGACCATCGACTCGGTGATGAAGACCGGGACGTGCTTCCGGCCGTCGTGCACGGCGATCGTGTGCCCGAGCATGTCGGGGACGATCATCGAGCGGCGGGACCAGGTCTTGATGACGTTCTTGGTGCCCTTATCGTTTTCCCGGGCGACCTTCACGAAGAGGTGCTGGTCAACGAAAGGACCCTTCTTCAGGCTGCGTGGCATGTGTCCAGGCTCCTATCGCTTGTTCTTGCCAGTACGACGACGGCGGACAATGAGCTTGTCGCTCGCCTTGTTCGGGCGGCGGGTGCGGCCCTCGGGCTTGCCGTTCGGGTTGACCGGGTGGCGACCACCGGAGGTCTTGCCCTCACCACCACCGTGCGGGTGGTCGACCGGGTTCATGGCGACACCACGGACGGTCGGGCGGACGCCCTTCCAGCGCAGACGGCCGGCCTTGCCCCAGTTGATGTTCGACTGCTCGGCGTTGCCGACCTCGCCGACGGTCGCGCGGCAGCGCGCGTCGACGTTGCGGACCTCGCCGGAGGGCAGGCGCAGCTGCGCGAACTTGCCTTCCTTGGCGACGAGCTGCACCGAGGCACCCGCGGAGCGGGCGAGCTTGGCACCGCCACCCGGGCGGAGCTCGACGGCGTGGATGACCGTACCGACCGGGATGTTGCGGAGCGGCAGGTTGTTGCCGGGCTTGATGTCGGCGTCCGGACCGGACTCGACGAAGTCGCCCTGGGCCAGCTTGTTCGGCGCGATGATGTAGCGCTTCGTGCCGTCCACGTAGTGCAGGAGCGCGATGCGAGCCGTACGGTTCGGGTCGTACTCGATCTCCGCGACGCGGGCGTTGACGCCGTCCTTGTCGTGGCGACGGAAGTCGATCAGACGGTACTGGCGCTTGTGCCCACCGCCCTTGTGGCGCGTGGTGATTCGACCCGTGTTGTTGCGGCCGCCCTTCTTGGCGAGCGGACGAACAAGGGACTTCTCCGGCGTCGAACGCGTGATTTCTGCGAAGTCGGCCACGCTCGAGCCGCGGCGGCCCGGGGTAGTCGGCTTGTAGTTACGGATTCCCATTTACCTGTTCCTCGTTAAAGTGGTCTCCGCTCAGGCGAGCGGACCGCCGAAGATGTCGATCGTGCTGCCACCCTTGAGGGTGACGATGGCACGCTTGGTGCTCTTGCGCTGGCCCCAGCCGAACTTGGTCCGCTTGCGCTTGCCCGGACGGTTGAGCGTGTTGATCGAATCGACCTTCACCGAGAAGATCTGCTCGACCGCGTTCTTGATCTCCGACTTGCTGGAGCGCGGGTCCACGAGGAACGTGTACTGCCCCTCGTCGATCAGGCCGTAGCTCTTCTCGGAGACGACCGGCGCGAGAATCACGTCGCGCGGGTCCTTGTAGCTCGATGCAGTCACTTGGAGGTCTCCTCGTTCTTGGGCGCCCGATCGGCGACGAACGCGTCGAAGGCCGCCTTGGTGAACACCACGTCGTCGGAGACCAGCACGTCGTAGGTGTTGAGCTGGTCGGCGTACAGTGCGTGGACCTCGGTGAGGTTGCGGACCGAAAGGACCGCGTTCTCCTCGGCACGCTCGAGAACGACAAGGATGTTCTTGCGGTCAGTGATGGACTTGAGAATCTCGATGGCACCCTTGGTGTTCGGCTTCTCACCCGCGGCGAGGGACTCCACGACGTGGATGCGGCCGTTGCGGGCTCGATCCGAGAGGGCACCGCGGAGCGCGGCGGCCTTCATCTTCTTGGGGGTCCGCTGCGAGTAGTCACGCGGCGTCGGGCCGTGGACAACGCCACCGCCGGTCATGTGCGGGGCGCGCACCGAACCCTGGCGGGCGCGGCCGGTGCCCTTCTGCTTGAACGGCTTGCGGCCGGCGCCGGAGACCTCGCCGCGGTTCTTCACCTTGTGCGTGCCCTGGCGTGCAGCGGCCAGCTGGGCGACGACGACCTGGTGAAGCAGGGGAACGTTGGTCTGGACGTCGAAGATCTCGGCGGGGAGATCGACCTTCACAGTTGCGTTAGCCATGAGTTCAGGCTCCCTTCACAGCGGAACGGACCAGGACGACCGAGCCGCGGGCGCCGGGAAGGGCACCCTTGATGAGGAGCAGCGAGTTCTCGGTGTCGATGGCGTGGACCGTGAGGTTGAGCGTCGTCTGACGCTCGTTGCCCATGCGGCCAGCCATGCGCAGACCCTTGAAGACGCGGCCCGGGGTGGCGCAAGCACCGATCGAACCGGGCTTGCGGTGGTTCTTGTGGGCACCGTGCGAGGCGGAGACACCGGCGAAGCCGTGACGCTTCATGACACCGGCGAAGCCCTTGCCCTTGGTCGTGCCGACGACGTCGATCTTCTGACCGGCGGCGAACAGCTCAACGGACAGCTCCTGACCGAGCGCGTACGTGTCGGCATCGGCGGTGCGGACCTCGACGAGGTGGCGGCGCGGCGTCACGCCGGCCTTCTCGAAGTGGCCGGCGAGCGGCTTCGTGACCTTGCGGGGGTCGATCTGGCCGTAGCCGATCTGAACCGCCGTGTAGCCATCGTTCTCGGCGTTGCGGAGCTGGGTGACAACGTTCGTGTCGGCCTTGACGACCGTGACGGGGATGACGTTGTTGTTCTCGTCCCAGACCTGGGTCATGCCGAGCTTCGTGCCCAGCAGGCCCTTGACATTGCGGGTTGCGGTCATAGTTCTCTCAGCACCTCCCTACTAGAGCTTGATCTCGATGTTGACGTCCGCAGGCAGATCGAGACGCATGAGCGAGTCGACGGCCTTCGGGGTGGGATCGATGATGTCGATCAGCCGCTTGTGCGTGCGCATCTCGAAGTGCTCACGGCTGTCCTTGTACTTGTGCGGAGAGCGGATAACGCAGTACACGTTCTTCTCCGTGGGCAGCGGCACGGGGCCGACCACCGTTGCGCCTGCGCGCGTGACCGTCTCAACGATCTTCCGGGCCGAAGTATCGATGACCTCGTGGTCATACGACTTCAGCCGGATGCGGATCTTCTGTCCCGCCATATCGTCCGACTCGCTTTCATGTCAGTGCTGCACTGTTCTGTTTCAGCTATCCGTGGCTGCCGAGGCATTCAAGGTCGTGACCACCACAGGCCGCACGGGCTGAATCCGGAATTTCCGGGTTCCTCAACCAGCCGACCATCCGACCCCCGCGGTCGGGCGTGTCGCGAGTTTCGCGCGCACGTATCCGTAGCTCAATGCGGAGGTGGGTCATATTTGGGCCCCAGCCTGGACCCTGCACCCGGCATTATCCGGATCGGGACGCGAAGGAGCGCTTGAACAACTCATCTAGTGTGCCAGACATCTGCATGGATGGCCAATCCGTGCGCGCGGCGCGATGATAGGCGCATGCCGCGCCCCGCCGTCGAACGTCTGGCCGCACTGCTCCCACCGGATTTCCTGCTCGGCGTCGCGACCGCGGCGTTCCAGATCGAGGGTGCGCTCGGCGACGACGGGCGCGGCCCGTCCGGATGGGACGACTTCGCCCGGCGGCCGGGCGCGATCGCCAACGGCGACTCCCCCGCGGTCTCCGCAGACCATTATCACCGCCTCACGGAAGACGTGGCGCTCATCGCGCGCCTCGGCGTCGACGCGTACCGGCTCTCGATCGCGTGGCCGCGCGTCCAGCCGGACGGCCGCGGCACGTGGAACGAGAAGGGCTGGGCGTTCTACGAGCGGCTCGTCGACCTCCTGCTCGAGGCGGGCGTGCGACCCGTCGTGACCCTGTACCACTGGGACACTCCCCTGCCGCTCGAGCACGACGGCGGCTGGCTGGCCCGCGAGACGGCGCAGCGGTTCGCCGACTACGCGGCCGAGGCAGGCCGGCGCCTGGGCGACCGCGTGGCGCGATGGATCACGGTCAACGAGCCCGTCACCGTGACGCTCAACGGCTACGGCCTCGGCGTCCACGCGCCGGGCCGCGAGCTCCTCTTCGACGCCCTCCCGTCGGTGCACCACCAGCTCCTCGCGCACGGGCTCGGGGTCCAGGCGCTACGGGCGTCGGGGGCGCGCGGCGGGATCGGCATCACGAACCTCCACGCCCCGGTGTTCCCGAAGTCGCGGCGCCCGCTCGACCGCGCGCACGCGGGCGTCTTCGACCTCATCTTCAACAGGCTCTATGCGGACCCCGTGCTGCTGGGACGTTATCCACGGATCCCGTGGCTGGCCCGGACGGACTTCCGCCCGCTCGCCGCCGCGATCCGGCCCGGGGACCTCGCCGCGATCCGGCAGCCGCTCGACTTCTACGGGCTCAACTACTACTACCCCGTGCGGGTCGCGGCAGGCGGCCTCGGAACGGGGCCTGGGTCCAATCCGAGCGGCTCGCCCGCGGAGCACGGCAGCCATCCGCCCGCGCTCACGCGCCTGCCGTTCCACCTCGCCGACTTCCCGGAATACCCGCGGACGGGCTTCGGCTGGCCCATCGCACCCCAGCACATCGCGCTACAGCTCGCCGAGCTGCACACGCGCTACGCCTCGGCCCTCCCGCCGGTCGTCGTGACGGAGAACGGGGCGAGCTTCCCCGAACCGGATCGCGTGGACGGCGAGCTCGATGATCGCCAGCGGATCGACTACCTCGCCTCCCACCTCGAGGCCGCGCTGCTCGCGGTCCGGCCTGGGGGCCCCGCAGAGGGCGTGCGGCTCGCGGGATGGTTCGTGTGGACGCTCTTGGACAACTTCGAGTGGGCGGCCGGGTATTCGCAGCGGTTCGGGCTCGTCCACGTGGACTTCGACACGCTCAAGCGCACCCCGAAGGCCTCGTTCGAGTGGCTTCGTAGGCTCACCGCGGCCCGGCGCGCCGCGGCCCGGCGCGCCGCGCGCACCTGAGCGAGCGCCTCGGCACGAGCGGACGACGGCGGGGGCTACTCGCCGCGGTTGGCGCGGCGGATGCGCTTGGCGCGATCGATCTCGTTCTTGAAGTTCTTCCGGATGCTGAAGTAGCCGGCGACGACCACAATGACGAGCGCGATGACAATGATCCAGGCCACGACGGGTCCTCCCTCGGGTGCACCGGGCGGCGGGAGCCCGGCGTTCTCTACGGTAGCAGCGTGCCGCGCGGCGTGCGCGCGAGCCACCACACGGCAGCCCCGATGAGCGCGAGCCCCAGGATGGCCAGCAGGAGGTAGGGGTAGGCCCGGACGGCCCAGAGGACGCAGACCAGCACGCCGGCGGCGCCCCAGAGCGTGAACACACGCTCTCCGACCATGAGTCCCGCGGCAGTCAGAACGGCGAACGCGACCAGGAGCCACACCTGCTGCGGCATATCGGCGGTCAGGGCGGCCGCGAGGCCCGAGAGGCTCGCAAGACCCGCCGCGGCCCCGAGCCACACCATGGCTGGCAGGCGCTGGCCCCCGTAGTAGCGCGCGGCCGCTACCACCGCGCCTACCACGACGTACCACTGGGCGAGCCAGAACAGGCTCACCGGGCCGTGCCCCGCGAACACCGAACGCTGCAGCGCGGCCGCGACGAGCAGGGCACCCAGTTCTGCGCCGAGCCGCCGCGCCCCCGCGGGGAGCTCGGCAACGACGAGCGCCACAAGCCCGGCGGCGAGGGCGGGGAGGACGACGGCGGCCGGCGGCTCCCACGCCGAGCGCGCGGCGAGGAGCAGCGCGAGCCCCGCGACGCCCGCCACTGACCACCGCCGGACCGGCTCGAGCGCGAGGCCCCTCAGCGGCGCCGCGAGATCCGCGCCGTCGTACGCTCGCGCCCCCATCCACCGCAGCCCCACTCCGCAGGCGGCGGGTACGAGGCCGCCCACGAGGGCGGGCATCGCCTCGTTCCATGGGAACGGCTCGTGCGCGAAGACGCTGTGGCCCACGGCGGTCCCCGCCGCAAGTGCGGCCAGGGCGCCGAGGGGGAACGCCGTCGCGGCCACGCCCGCCGCGCCCTGCCACGACCAGCTCGCGACGATCAAGACCGCCGCGCACGCCCCGAGCCCGACACCGAAGGCCCACGGCTCCTCGCGGAGCCCCGCGATCGCGGCAGACACAGCGAACGCCGCCCCGCCCGATGTCCACGCCCACGGCAGGGCCGAGGGTCCGGTTCGAACCGGGCCGCCATGCTCAGCGCGCCCCTCCCAGCGGGCCAGACCCACAGCATGGCCGGCGGCGAGGAGGGAGAGCAGGATGGCGAGCCCGGTGCCGCTCAGGAGGGGCGCCGAGAGCGCCTGCCCCGCTGGGAAACGAACGGCGGGCCCCGCCCAGACAATCCCCAGGAGCGCGGCCAGAACGCCTACGTGCCCGGCCAGCGGACGCCCCCGAACGGTCGCGAGGACGCTCGCGACCGCGAGCGCCGCCTCGAGAAGGAGGACCCATCTGCCGCCACCGGGCTCTCCGGACGGCGTCGCGAGGTACACGATCGGCAGCGCGAGCTGTGCCGCGAGCCCGCTCCAGTACGCGATTTCCTGGAACGGAAGCCCCGCGGCCCTTCCCCGCAGCGCCCGGCGGACGGCGTGCTGCGCGGCGAGCCCGAGCGCGAGGGCCACGCTCACCGCGCTCGTCGACGCCGTCGCGTCATGCACCACGAGCGCCATGAGGAGCAGCGGGAGCGCCCGGGCCGCCAGAAGATGAATGCCTCGCGCGGCCGTGCCAGGGGCAAGCCACACCATGATCGCGCTGTACGCCGCCGCGAGCCCCACGACGACCTCGAGGACCCGTGCATCGCCGCCGGAAAGGAGCGCGGCCACGACGAGGCCGGCCCACGCGAGCGAGAGGGCCTCGACTCGTGCGCGCAGCACTGCGCCGGAGAGCGCCGACCCCGCCGCGAGGCCGACGACGACTGCGGCAGTCAGCGGGCCGGGGCCCGTGCCGCCCGGCGCGGCGTACGCCGAGGCCGGCCACAGCGCGAGTCCCGCGAGCGCCGCGCCGCCCACCACGACGGCTGCGTCCTCGAGGGCCCAAGGAAAGGGATCCTTGCGACGTGCGCCTACCGCGAGCGGCACCGCGAGCTGGAGGAGGAGGACCGCGGCGAGCACGTGCCAGCCGGTCACGGGCTGCCGTGCGACGGTGAACTCCCAGCCGCTGCGCCCCACGGCGTGGAACAGCGTCACGGCGAGCGACGTCGCCGCGGCCCGCGCGAGCCACACGTAGACCCACCGCCGCGTGAGGGCCACAGACCTCGCGGCCCCTCCAGCGAGCATCGCGGCGGTCAGGGTCAGCGAGACGTTCCCCGCGGCCCAGCGATCCGCCTCGAAGGCTCCCACCGCAAGGAGCGCGAGGAGGAGCGGGGGCACGATCTCGCCAGCGCGGGCACGTTGCGCGAGCTCACCGGACTGCGCGGCCGCGCCGGGAAAGAGGGCAGCCCAGACTGCGATGGCGGCCGCGCACGCGACCATCACGACCGCGAGATGCAGCGCGGACTGGGAACGAGGCTCGGTGAAGCAGACCACCGCGCTCGCGACCGCCGCTCCCGCCGCCATGGTCGAGACGAGCGCGTCCCGGGCGAACTCGCGGCGCCCCACCGCGGCGACAACGGCCGTGAGGGCGAGCTGCGCCGAAGCGGTCATCGCGACGGCCGACGCGAGGGCTGCTGCGCGGTCGGTGGGGGCCGCGGCGGGCAGCAGGCCGTCGACGACGGCGGGCACGGCGACGAGCGACGCGTAGCGCGCAGCGGCCACGAGCTGCGCTCGCGTCCATCCCGCACGGGGGCCCTCCGCGTCGGCCCGGGCCACAGTCTCCTCTCGCTGCGGGGTGACAGCACGGATGAGCCAGTACGCGACAGCCCAGGCCGCGAACACGGCGAACTGGCTCGCGGTCACGAACTCGTGCACGATCGCCAGGACGGCGAACGCCGCCACCGGAAGGAACTCCCCCGCACGCCTGTGCCACCACGCGACGAACTGAGCCGACGCGACCAGCGCCGCGAACGCGAGCGCGACCGCTCCCGCCTCCGCGTCGGCGCGGAGGGACACGGCCGCGACGAGCACGACGAGGAGCGCGAACTGCGCACCGACGGCCACCGCCTGCTCGGCGAGGAGCCTCGTGGCGGACAGGGAGAACGTGGCCGCGAGCCGCTTCTCGAGCGCGCCCACCGCGAGGATCGTCGCCGTCGTGGCCGCGATGGCCGCGACCATCCCCGCGTCGAACGCGACGACGCGGTCGCCGAACGCCCCGAGGGCCGCCGCCTGGGCGGCGGTGGTCCCGGCGGCGATGGCCGCCGTCGCCCGCGCGGACCACCACGACGTGCGCCGCAGCGCCATGGGTCCGCGGACGAACGCCGCGACTCCGAAATAGACGAACAGCGCCCAGACGAGCAGAGCGTACTGCCAGCGCCCGAGCGTGCCAACCGCGAACGTGGCCGCAAGGAAGGTCGCCGGCGCGATGTACGGGTGAAGCCTCGCGATGGGCCGCAGGACGAGCGGCGGGATCCACCGGGGCCTGAGGACGACCGCTGCGCCCAGCGCCGCCGAGAGGCCCAGCATCGCCGCGAAGTCGGCCGCGAGCGCCCCGCCGAGCGCCGTGGCCCCCGACCACGCCGCGGAGAACGCAAACGTCAGCGAAAGGTAGACGAGGAGCCTGCTCTCGAGGCGCACCGCGGCGGCGCCGAACGCGATGAGCCCCACCAGGCTTGTCACGAGCCACGTGACCGCGGGTCGATGCACGGCGATGACGTCGACGGCGAGGCCAGCCACGGGGAGGAGCGCAAGGCCCGTGCCAGTCAGGGCGACCGCCGCCGGACGCAGGCGCGGGACGCGCGCGTGGACCGTCAGGCCGGCGCCATAGAACAGGCCCGTGATCGCGATGAGTCCCGCGAGGCGGACCGAGTCAGCCGTGCTGCTCGCAAGGAAGAGTGCGGCCGCCGCAACCATGAGCAGGGCTGCGGCGTAGAGGGCGATGTTCACGTTCTGGACCATGCGACGAGCCCGGCGGCGCGCGTCGGACTCACGAACGGACACGCGAGGCACCGGCCGGAGGCTCGGCGGCGCTGCGGCTGGCGCGCCGACGGCGTGACGGCTCGGCGGCAATCCGCTTCCCCGCTCGAGCTCGGGCCGCGGCGGGGCTTGCACGGGCGGCGCCATTCCTGGGGGCGGTGGAGACTGGATCGGGGGCTCGGCTTGCACAGGCAGCGCGACCCGCGAACCAGCCCCCGCGTCGCGCGCGCCCTGCTCCCAGCCCGCGCGATGCCCCTCGAAGTATCCGGCGGCATGGCCCTCGAGGAAGCCCGCCCTTCGCCCGTCGTCGAATCCCCGCTCGTAGGCCGCATCATCAGGCATGCGTGTGCCCCTTTCGCCTCCCAGAGTGCGGAGCCGGACGGGCTCCCCATTAATCCATTCACTGGAATAATAAGCCTCGAAAAAACCCCGCCGCAATACTGCGACGGGGTCTTCTCAGTACCGGCTCAGCGCCGGCCGATCCTCAAGAAGTTACTTGATGATCTTGGTAACGCGGCCCGAGCCAACGGTGCGGCCACCCTCGCGGATGGCGAAGCCGAGGCCCTCCTCCATGGCGATGGGCTGGATGAGCGCAACGGTCATCTCAGTGTTGTCGCCGGGCATGACCATCTCGGTGCCCTCGGGGAGGGTGATGACGCCGGTCACGTCCGTGGTACGGAAGTAGAACTGCGGGCGGTAGTTCGAGTAGAACGGGTTGTGACGGCCGCCCTCGTCCTTGGAGAGGATGTAGACGTTCGCCTCGAAGTCAGTGTGCGGGGTGATCGAACCCGGCTTCACGACGACCTGGCCACGCTCGACGTCCTCGCGCTTGATGCCGCGGAGCAGGAGGCCACAGTTCTCGCCGGCCCACGCCTCGTCGAGCTGCTTGTGGAACATCTCGATACCCGTAACCGTGGTCTTCTGGACCGGGCGGATACCGACGATCTCGACCTCAGAGTTGAGGGCGAGCGTGCCACGCTCGGCGCGGCCCGTGACGACCGTGCCACGACCGGTGATCGTGAAGACGTCCTCGATCGGCATGAGGAACGGCTTGTCGCGGTCACGAACCGGGTCCGGAACGTTCTCGTCGACGGCGTCCATGAGGTCCTCGACCGACTTGACCCACTTGGGGTCACCCTCGAGGGCCTTGAGGCCCGAGACGCGGATGACCGGGGCGTCGTCGCCATCGAAGCCCTGCGAGGACAGGAGCTCGCGGACCTCCATCTCGACGAGGTCAAGAAGCTCCTCGTCGTCCACCATGTCAGCCTTGTTCAGCGCAACGAGGAGGTACGGCACGCCGACCTGGCGGGCGAGCAGAACGTGCTCGCGAGTCTGGGCCATCGGACCATCCGTCGCGGCGACCACGAGGATCGCACCGTCCATCTGAGCCGCGCCGGTGATCATGTTCTTGATGTAGTCGGCGTGGCCCGGAGCGTCGACGTGAGCGTAGTGACGCTTCTCCGTCTGGTACTCGATGTGGGCGATGTTGATCGTGATACCGCGCTGACGCTCCTCCGGAGCGGCATCGATCGACGAGAAGTCACGCTTCTCGTTCAGGTCCGGGTACTTGTCGGCAAGCACCTTGGAAATGGCAGCGGTCAACGTGGTCTTACCGTGGTCAACGTGACCAATGGTGCCGATGTTGACGTGCGGCTTAGTCCGCTCGAACTTTGCCTTCGCCACTGGTTCCTCCTAGAAGGTTCTTAAGAAGACTGCCTCCAGCCGCGCTTGTCGCAACTGAAACTCTTGGCAAGTCTACTTGG
Source organism: Sinomonas sp. P47F7 (assembly GCF_049332655.1). Taxonomy (GTDB): domain Bacteria; phylum Actinomycetota; class Actinomycetes; order Actinomycetales; family Micrococcaceae; genus Sinomonas. Next base: position 3,390,771 of record NZ_CP186327.1, read on the forward strand.
GGGCTGATTCTTTCGTAAAATTCGCGGGGCTTCTGGCCCCACAAGGGGCGGCGGGCGCCCGCCGTCGTCGTTCTCTCAGGTAAATGCCCGGCAGAAAAACGACGGCAGGCGAACCGCCTTCCAGAACTATTCGCCGCGCGACTTCTGGATGATTTCGTCGGCCACGGCCTTCGGGACCTCAGAGTAGCTGTCGAACTGCATGGAGTAGACAGCACGGCCCTGGGTCTTCGAGCGAAGGTCGCCGATGTAGCCGAACATCTCGGAGAGCGGGACGAGCGCACGGATGACCTTCACGCCGACCGCGTCCTCCATGGACTGGATCTGGCCACGGCGGGAGTTGAGGTCGCCGATGACGTCGCCCATGTAGTCCTCAGGGGTACGGACCTCAACCGCCATGAGCGGCTCGAGGAGAACAGGGTTGGCGCGGCGGGCGCCTTCCTTGAAGACCTGCGAACCGGCGATCTTGAACGCCATTTCCGAGGAGTCGACGTCGTGGTAAGCGCCGTCGGTGAGGGACGCCTTCACGCCGACCATCGGGTAGCCGGCGAGGATGCCGAACTGCATGGCGTCCTGGATGCCCGCGTCAACCGACGGGATGTACTCGCGCGGGACGCGGCCACCCGTGACGGCGTTCACGAACTCGTAGAACGTGCCCTCGGACGTGTCGAGCGGCTCGAACGTGACCTGGACCTTCGCGAACTGGCCCGAACCACCGGTCTGCTTCTTGTGCGTGAAGTCGACCTTCTCGACCTTCTTCTTGATGGTCTCGCGGTACGCGACCTGAGGCTTGCCCACGTTCGCCTCGACCTTGAACTCGCGGCGCATGCGGTCCACGAGGATGTCGAGGTGGAGCTCGCCCATGCCGCCGATCTCGGTCTGGCCGGTCTCTTCGTTGAGGGAGACGGTGAACGTCGGGTCCTCAGCGGAGAGCTTCTGGATCGCGGTCGAGAGCTTCTCCTGGTCGCCCTTCGTCTTCGGCTCGATGGCCACGAAGATGACCGGCTCCGGGAACGTCATCGACTCGAGGACGATCGGCTTGCTCATGTCGCAGAGCGTGTCACCAGTCGTGGTGTCCTTGAGGCCGATCACGGCGTAGATGTGGCCAGCGTGGAGCTCCTCAACGGGGTTCTCCTTGTTGGCGTGCATCTGGAAGAGCTTGCCGAGGCGCTCCTTCTTGCCCTTCGTCGAGTTCAGCACCTGCATGCCCGACGTCGCCTTGCCGGAGTACACGCGGATGAAGTTGAGCTGGCCGAAGAACGGGTGCGCCGCAATCTTGAACGCGAGGGCCGAGAACGGCTCCTCCTCGCTCGGCTTGCGGAAGAGTTCAATCGACTCGTCCTTCGGGTCGTGACCGATCATGGCCGGCACGTCGAGAGGGGCGGGGAGGTAGTCGATGACAGCGTCGAGCATGGGCTGGACACCGCGGTTCTTGAACGCCGAACCACAGAAGACCGGGTAGATCTCGGAGTTCACGGTGAGCTTGCGGATGCCCGCCTTGAGCTCGTCGACCGTGAGCTCTTCGCCCTCGAGGTACTTCTCCATGAGCTCCTCGGACGCCTCAGCGGCGGTCTCGACGAGCTGGTGGCGGTACTCCTCGGCGCGCTCCAGTAGGTCCGCGGGCACCTCCCGGGTCTCATAGGCAGCACCCATGGTCACGTCGCCCTTGGCGTCGCCGGGCCACACGAGGGCCTTCATGGTGAGCAGGTCGACAACACCGACGAAGTCGTTCTCCGAACCGATCGGAAGCTGCATGACGAGCGGCTTCGCACCGAGACGCTTCACGATCGTGTCGACCGTGAAGTAGAAGTCGGCACCGAGCTTGTCCATCTTGTTGACGAAGCAGATGCGCGGCACGTCGTACTTGTCAGCCTGGCGCCACACCGTTTCCGACTGCGGCTCAACGCCCTCCTTGCCGTCGAAGACAGCGACGGCGCCGTCGAGCACGCGCAGGGAGCGCTCGACCTCGACCGTGAAGTCAACGTGACCGGGGGTGTCGATGATGTTGATCTGGTTCTGGTTCCAGAAGCAGGTCACGGCGGCAGACGTGATGGTGATGCCGCGCTCCTTCTCCTGCTCCATCCAGTCGGTCGTCGAAGCACCGTCGTGCGTCTCGCCGATCTTGTGGTTCACGCCCGTGTAGAAGAGGATGCGCTCGGTCGTGGTGGTCTTGCCGGCATCGATGTGCGCCATGATGCCGATATTGCGGACCTTGCTGAGGTCGGTAAGCACGTCGAGTGCCACGGTGTCTCCCTATGTTTTCCCTTGTTGGCTGCGCATTCGCCGCCGGCCCTCGTGGGGCCAGCGGCGAATGAAGCATTTACCAGCGGTAGTGAGCGAAGGCCTTGTTCGACTCGGCCATCTTGTGCGTGTCTTCGCGGCGCTTGACCGCGGCACCGAGGCCGTTCGAGGCATCCAGGATCTCGTTCTGGAGGCGCTCGGTCATGGTCTTCTCGCGGCGGGCCTTGGAGTAGCCCACGAGCCAGCGGAGGGCGAGAGCCGTCGCGCGGCCCGGCTTGACCTCGACCGGAACCTGATAGGTCGCGCCACCGACGCGGCGGGACTTGACCTCGAGGGTCGGACGGACGTTGTCCATGGCCTTCTTGAGCATCGCGACGGGGTCGCCGCCGGTCTTCTGGCGGGCACCCTCGAGGGCGCCGTAGACGATGCGCTCGGCCGTGGACTTCTTGCCATCCACGAGGACCTTGTTGATGAGCTGCGTGACGAGCGGCGAACCGTAGACCGGATCGACGACGAGCGGGCGCTTCGGCGCAGGACCCTTGCGAGGCATTACTTCTTCTCCTTCTTCGCGCCGTAGCGGCTGCGGGCCTGCTGACGGTTCTTGACGCCCTGCGTGTCGAGCGCGCCGCGGACGATCTTGTAGCGGACGCCAGGGAGGTCCTTCACGCGGCCGCCGCGCACGAGCACGATCGAGTGCTCCTGCAGGTTGTGGCCGACGCCCGGGATGTACGCCGTGACCTCGACACCACCGTTGAGGCGGACACGCGCGACCTTGCGGAGGGCGGAGTTCGGCTTCTTCGGGGTGGTCGTGTACACACGCGTGCACACGCCGCGGCGCATGGGGCTGCCCTTCAGGGCAGGAGCCTTGGTCTTGGAGACCTTCGGCGTGCGGCCCTTGCGGACCAGCTGCTGAATAGTAGGCACTTTCGTGTTCTCCGTACTTCGTTGACTTTCGCCTGGGCACGCCAACCCAAAGGCCGGGCGTGCCGCGACGAGCATTGACGGTCGATTCACACCCGCTGCGGCGTGTTCGACCGTAGGCGTGCGAAAGTGTGGCATTTGTCGCGCATTTACCCCGCAACCCGGAAACAGGCCCCGACCGTGCTCCCGCACCGTCGGCCATCATCCTCTGCCACACAGAAACAATCGTGAAAATGGTAGCACGCGCGGCGGTGAGCTCCCTAACCGGCGGTCGTGCCCCCACGGCCGCGCGGCCGGCACCCCCGAAAGGGTGCCGGCCGCGCCGATGGGGAGCGCCGCCGTCGTCCGTCTCAGGAGAGGACGACGACGGCGGGGACGTCAGCGGTAGTCGCCGCCACCCAGGTCGTAATCGTCGAGCGGAATCGCGTGGAACTCCTGCACGCCGTCGCCATTCAGCGGGTCGTACGCGAAGTCGCTGAACGCGCTCGGGCCGGTGAAGAGCGTCGCCTTGGCCTCCTCGGTCGGCTCGACCGCGATCTCCGTGTACCGGGGCAGACCGGTGCCGGCGGGGATGAGCTTACCGATGATGACGTTCTCCTTGAGGCCCAGCAGCGGGTCGCTCTTCGCCTCCATGGCCGCCTGCGTGAGGACGCGGGTGGTCTCCTGGAAGGACGCGGCCGAGAGCCAGGACTCCGTGGCGAGGGACGCTTTGGTGATGCCCATGAGCTCCGGACGGCCAGAGGCCGGCCGCTTGCCCTCGGACACCACGCGGCGGTTCTCGTCGCGGTAGCGGCGCGACTCGGCGAGCTCGCCCGGAAGCAGGTCCGTGTCGCCGGACTCGATGACCGTGACGCGACGCAGCATCTGCCGGACGATGACCTCCACGTGCTTGTCGTGGATGCCGATGCCCTGCGAGCGGTACACGCCCTGGACCTCGTCGACGAGGAACTTCTGCGCCTCGCGCGGGCCCTGGATGCGGAGCACCTGCTTCGGGTCGACCGGGCCGTTGACGAGCTTCTGCCCGACCTCGACGTGGTCGCCCTCCTCGACGAGGAGGCGCGCACGGCGAGACACCGGGTAGGCGATCTCCTCCGTGCCGTCGTCGGGCGTCAGGACGATCCGCAGCTGCTTCTCCGTGTCCTCGATCGAGACGCGGCCAGCGGCCTCGGAGATCGGGGCGACACCCTTCGGGGTGCGCGCCTCGAAGAGCTCCTGAATACGGGGCAGACCCTGCGTGATGTCCTCGCTACCGGACGCCGAGACCGCGCCACCGGTGTGGAAGGTACGCATCGTGAGCTGCGTGCCCGGCTCACCGATCGACTGCGCGGCGATGATGCCGACCGCCTCGCCGATGTCCACGAGCTTGCCGCTCGCGAGCGAGCGGCCGTAGCACTTCGCGCACGTCCCGACCGCGGACTCGCAGGTCAGGACGGAGCGAACGCGGATCTCGGTGATGCCCGCCTCGATGAGGCGGTTGATGAGCACGTCGCCCAGATCGGCGCCCGCCTCGGCGAGCACGTTGCCCGCCGAGTCAGCGACGTCGACCGCGAGGGTACGTGTGTACGCCGTGTTCTCGACGTTCTCCTCACGGATGAGCTCGCCGTTGAGGTCCGCGGTCGCGATCGGGACCATGAGGCCACGCTCGGTGCCGCAGTCCTCCTCACGCACGATCACGTCCTGCGAGACGTCCACGAGACGACGCGTCAGGTAACCCGAGTTGGCCGTACGGAGAGCCGTGTCGGCCAGACCCTTCCGCGCGCCGTGCGTGGCGATGAAGTACTCGAGCACCGACAGGCCCTCACGGTACGAGGACTTGATCGGGCGCGGGATGATCTCGCCCTTCGGGTTGGCCACGAGGCCACGGATACCGGCGATCTGACGAACCTGCATCCAGTTACCACGAGCGCCCGAGGAGACCATGCGGTTGATGGTGTTCATCTTCGGCATGGACTCGCGCATGACGCCAGCGATCTCGGTGGTCGCCTTGTCCCAGATCTCGATGAGCTCGGAGCGGCGCTCCTCGTCGTCGATAAGACCCTTGTCGTACTGGCTCTGGATCTTCGCCGCGCGGTCCTCGTAACCGGCCAGGATGGCCGGCTTCGCCTCGGGCACGGCGATGTCCGAGATGGCCACCGTGACGCCCGAGCGGGTCGCCCAGTGGAAACCGGCATCCTTGAGGTTGTCGAGGGTTGCCGCGACGACGACCTTCGGGTAGCGCTCCGCGAGATCGTTGACGATCTTCGAAAGCTGGCCCTTGTCGGCCACAGACTCGACCCACGGGTAGTCCGCGGGCAGTGTCTCGTTGAAGATCACCTGGCCGAGCGAGGTTTCGACGAGCGCGGGCTCGCCGGGCTCCCAGCCCTCGGCCGCGGGGCGAGCCGCCGACGGGACGAAGCCCTCGAGGCGGATCTTGACCTGCGCGTTGAGGTGCAGCTCGCGGTTGTCGTACGCCATGATCGCCTCGGGGACCGAGGAGAACACGCGGCCCTCGCCCGCTGCACCCTCACGCTTGGTGGTGAGGTGGTACAGGCCGATGATCATGTCCTGCGACGGCAGCGTGACCGGTCGGCCATCCGACGGCTTCAGGATGTTGTTCGAGGACAGCATGAGGATGCGGGCCTCGGCCTGGGCCTCGGGGCTCAGCGGCAGGTGCACGGCCATCTGGTCACCGTCGAAGTCGGCGTTGAACGCCGCGCACACGAGCGGGTGCAGCTGGATGGCCTTACCCTCGACGAGCTGCGGCTCGAACGCCTGGATGCCGAGGCGGTGGAGGGTAGGTGCGCGGTTGAGCAGCACCGGGTGCTCCGTGATGATCTCCTCGAGCACGTCCCAGACCTGCGGACGGTAGCGCTCGACCATGCGCTTCGCGCTCTTGATGTTCTGCGCGTGGTTGAGGTCCACGAGCCGCTTCATGACGAACGGCTTGAAGAGCTCGAGCGCCATCTGCTTCGGCAGGCCGCACTGGTGCAGCTTGAGCTGCGGGCCGACGACGATGACCGAACGGCCCGAGTAGTCGACGCGCTTGCCGAGGAGGTTCTGGCGGAACCGGCCCTGCTTGCCCTTGAGCATGTCGGAGAGCGACTTGAGCGGACGGTTGCCGGGGCCCGTGACCGGGCGGCCGCGGCGGCCGTTGTCGAACAGCGAGTCAACAGCCTCCTGAAGCATGCGCTTCTCGTTGTTCACGATGATCTCGGGCGCGCCGAGGTCGAGGAGCCGCTTGAGGCGGTTGTTGCGGTTGATCACGCGACGGTACAGGTCGTTCAGGTCGGAGGTCGCGAAGCGGCCACCGTCCAGCTGGACCATCGGGCGCAGCTCCGGCGGGATCACCGGGACGGCGTCGAGGACCATGCCCTGCGGCTTGTTGTCCGTCGTGAGGAACGCGCTGACGACCTTGAGGCGCTTGAGCGCACGGGTCTTCCGCTGACCCTTGCCGTTCTGGATGATCTCGCGCAGCAGCTCGGCCTCGGCCTCGAGGTCGAAGGACTGGAGACGACGCTGGATCGCCTCTGCACCCATCGAGCCCTCGAAGTACATGCCGTAGCGGTCGCGGAGCTCGCGGTAGAGCGCCTCGTCGCCCTCGAGGTCGGCGACCTTGAGGTTCTTGAAGCGATCCCACACGGCCTCGAGGCGCTCGATGTCGGCATCCGCGCGCTTGCGGATGGTCGCCATCGTCTTGTCGGCCGAGTCGCGGGCCTTCTTCTTGTCCGCGGCCTTGGCACCCTCGGCCTCGAGCCTCGCGAGGTCCTCCTCGAGGTCGCGGGCCACGGCGGCGATGTCCGAATCGCGTGCGTCGACAAGCTGCTTCTTCTCGAGGTCGTGCTCGGCCTGGAGGTTCGGGAGCTGGTCGTGGCGGCGCTCTTCGTCGACGCTCGTGATCATGTACGCGGCGAAGTAGATGACCTTCTCAAGGTCCTTCGGGGCGAGGTCCAAGAGGTAGCCCAGACGCGAGGGGACGCCCTTGAAGTACCAGATGTGGGTCACGGGAGCGGCGAGCTCGATGTGGCCCATGCGCTCGCGGCGCACCTTGGCGCGCGTGACCTCGACGCCACAGCGCTCGCAGATGATGCCCTTGAAGCGCACGCGCTTGTACTTGCCGCAGTAGCACTCCCAGTCACGGGACGGGCCGAAGATCTTCTCGCAGAAGAGGCCGTCCTTCTCGGGCTTGAGGGTGCGGTAGTTGATGGTTTCCGGCTTCTTGACCTCACCATGCGACCAGGTGCGGATGTCTTCCGCGGTCGCGAGGCCGATCTGCATGAGGCCGAAGGAGGATTCACTGGACAATGTGGTCCCTGTTCTCTCGTTCTAAGTCGTTCGTCTGCCGGTGCGCGAGGACTAGACCTCTTCGACGGAGCTGGGCTCGTCGCGGGAGAGGTCGATGCCCAGTTCCTCCGCAGCGGTGAACACCGCATCGTCAGAGTCACGCATCTCGATCGTCTGGCCGTCGGTGGAAAGGACCTCCACGTTCAGGCACAGGGACTGCATTTCCTTGATGAGGACCTTGAAGGACTCGGGAACGCCCGGCTCGGGGATGTTCTCGCCCTTGACGATTGCCTCGTAGACCTTCACACGTCCGTGGATGTCGTCGGACTTAATGGTGAGGAGCTCCTGCAGGGTGTACGCCGCGCCATAGGCCTCGAGCGCCCACACCTCCATCTCGCCGAAGCGCTGGCCACCGAACTGCGCCTTACCACCGAGCGGCTGCTGGGTGATCATCGAGTACGGGCCGGTCGACCGAGCGTGGATCTTGTCGTCGACGAGGTGGTGGAGCTTCAGGATGTACATGTAGCCCACGGAGATCGGGTCCGGGAACGGCTCGCCGGAGCGGCCGTCGAACAGCTGGGCCTTGCCCGAGGAGTTGATGAGCCGGTCGCCGTCACGCGTGACGTTCGTCGAGTCGAGCAGACCCGCGATCTCTTCCTCGCGCGCGCCGTCGAACACCGGGGTCGCGAGCTTCTGGTTGGGACCGGTCTCGCGCGGCATGTTCGGCAGGCCGCTGATCCACTCGGGCTCGCCCTCGATCTTCCAGCCGGTCTTCGCGACCCACCCGAGGTGGGTCTCGAGGACCTGCCCCACGTTCATGCGGCCCGGAACACCAAGCGGGTTGAGCACGACGTCGACCGGCGTGCCGTCCGCGAGGAACGGCATGTCCTCCACGGGCAGGATCTTGGAGATGACGCCCTTGTTGCCGTGGCGGCCGGCGAGCTTGTCGCCGTCGGTGATCTTGCGCTTCGCGGCCACGTAGACGCGGACGAGCTGGTTGACGCCCGGGGGCAGCTCGTCGTCGTTCTCGCGGTCGAAGACGCGCACGGCGATGACCGTGCCGGACTCGCCGTGCGGGACCTTGAGGGACGTGTCGCGGACCTCGCGCGACTTCTCGCCGAAGATCGCGCGCAGGAGGCGCTCCTCCGGGGTGAGCTCGGTCTCGCCCTTCGGGGTGACCTTGCCCACGAGGATGTCGCCGGCCTCGACCTCGGCACCGATGTGGATGATGCCGCGCTCGTCGAGCTGCGCGAGCACCTCCTCGGAGACGTTCGGGATGTCCCGCGTGATCTCCTCGGCACCGAGCTTCGTGTCGCGGGCATCGATCTCGTGCTCCTCGATGTGGATCGAGGACAGGACGTCCTCGGCCACGAGGCGCTGCGAGAGGATGATCGCATCCTCGAAGTTGTGGCCCTCCCACGACATGAACGCGACGAGGAGGTTGCGGCCGAGCGCGAGCTCGCCCTGATCCGTCGCCGGGCCGTCGGCGATGATGCCGCCGAGTTCGAGGCGGTCGCCCTCGTTGACGAGGACGCGGTGGTTGTAGCAGTTGCCCTGGTTCGAACGGTCGAACTTGCCGATGCGGTAGTTCGTCTCCGTGCCGTCGTCGTTGAGGACCACGACGAGGTCCGCCGAGACCTCGGTGACGACACCCGCCTTCGCCGCCACGACGACGTCGCCCGCGTCAACCGCCGCCGAGCGCTCCATGCCGGTGCCGACGAACGGCGCCTCGGAGCGGACGAGCGGAACGGCCTGGCGCTGCATGTTCGCACCCATGAGGGCGCGGTTGGCGTCGTCGTGCTCGAGGAACGGGATGAGGGCCGTAGCGACCGACACCATCTGGCGCGGGGAGACGTCCATGAACTCGACCTCGTCGGCCGGGATCAGGGTCGGCTCGCCGCCGCCACCGCGCTGACGGACGAGGACCGTCTCCTCGGCGAAGCTGCCGTCTTCGTTCAGCGGGGAGTTCGCCTGAGCGATCTGGACCTCGGCCTCGTCATCGGCCGTGAGGTAGTCGACCTCATCCGAGACGACGCCGTTCGAGACCTTGCGGTACGGCGTCTCGATGAAGCCGAACGGGTTGATCCGTCCGTACGACGCGAGCGAACCGATGAGGCCGATGTTCGGGCCTTCAGGGGTCTCGATGGGGCACATGCGGCCGTAGTGCGACGGGTGGACGTCACGGACCTCCATGCCGGCACGGTCGCGCGAGAGACCGCCCGGACCGAGCGCCGAAAGGCGGCGCTTGTGGGTCAGGCCGGAGAGCGGGTTGTTCTGGTCCATGAACTGCGAGAGCTGGGACGTTCCGAAGAACTCCTTGATCGCAGCCACAACCGGGCGGATGTTGATGAGGGTCTGCGGCGTGATCGCCTCGACGTCCTGCGTGGTCATGCGCTCGCGGACCACGCGCTCCATGCGGGACAGGCCCGTGCGGACCTGGTTCTCGATGAGCTCGCCGACGGCGCGGATGCGGCGGTTGCCGAAGTGGTCGATGTCATCGACCTCGACGCGGAGGTCGATCTCCTGGCCATCGCGGGCGCCCTTGATCGACTTCTCCCCCGCGTGCAGCGCGACGAGGAACTTGATCATCGCGACGATGTCCTCGATGTGGAGGACGGACGCCTCGCGGTCCGAGAGCGGACGGTCGATGCCGAGCTTCCGGTTGATCTTGTAGCGACCAACCTTGGCGAGGTCGTAGCGCTTCGCGTTGAAGTAGAGGTTGTCGAGGAGCGACTGCGCGGCCTCGACCGTGGGCGGCTCGCCCGGGCGAAGCTTGCGGTAGATGTCGAGGAGGGCGTCCTCGCGGGTCTCGGTCGTGTCCTTCTCGAGCGTAGCGCGCATCGAGTCGTACTCGCCGAACTGCTCGAGAATCTGGCCCTCGGTCCAGCCGAGCGCCTTGAGCAGAACCGTCACCGACTGCTTGCGCTTGCGGTCGAGGCGGACGCCGACCTGGTCGCGCTTGTCGATCTCAAGCTCGAACCACGCACCGCGCGAGGGGATGATCTTCGCCGTGAAGATGTCCTTGTCACTCGTCTTGTCCGCGGTCCGCTCGAAGTATGCGCCCGGAGAACGCACGAGCTGCGAGACGACGACGCGCTCGGTGCCGTTGACAACGAACGTGCCCTTCTCGGTCATGAGCGGGAAGTCGCCCATGAACACGGTCTGCTGCTTGATCTCGCCCGTGTTGTTGTTCATGAACTCGGCCTTGACATACAGCGGGGCCGAGTAAGTCGCGTCGCGCTCCTTGCACTCCTCCATGGTGTACTTCGGGTCCGCGAACTCCGGATCGGAGAAGCTCAGGGACATGGTGCCCTGGAAGTCCTCGATCGGGGAGATCTCTTCGAAGATGTCGGAGAGACCAGACGTCGTCGCAACGCTCGCGTCGCCCTCAGCGGAGGCCTTCGCAACGCGGGCCTGCCAGCGCTCGTTGCCCACGAGCCAGTCAAAGGACTCGGTCTGGAGGGCCAAGAGATTCGGGACGTCGAGGGGCTCGTGGATCTTAGCGAATGAGAGCCGGCTGCGTGCGCCGTCGGTGTTAGCGGTTTGGGTATCAGAGGTGCTCGAGGCGACCAAGAGGGATCCTTCCACAGACCTTCAGGATTGTCCGCACCCTCCCCCAACCGTGCAGCCGCCCAACAACTGTTCTGTTAAAGGGGCGACCGCCCACGAGCCCACCGCTATATGAAGGCTGGAGGTCAGAAAGGGAGAACGCAAAGATCCAGCATAACTGCTTCAGGCACGCGTGTCTAGCGCACAACTCGAGCCCGGTCAAGTGCCCCGATCCGGACGCGCTGCGGCGTGGTCACGGCACACACTGTACACCCGGCCCGCACCGCGCGGGGCGCCGGCATCCGCGGGCGCCCGTCCCGCGGAACGGCGGTAGCCTGAACACAGGAGGGCCCGCCGCCCGGCGGCCTCCCTCGCGGGCACTGGCTCCGCGAGAACCAAGCCGACGCGACAGGAGTTGCCATGAGCACCGGCACCGACGAAGTTGTCATCCTCTCCGCAGCCCGCACCCCCTTTGGCCGCCTCAACGGCCAACTCGTGACGTTCACCGCCGTCGACCTCGGCGCCCGCGCGATCGAGGCCGCCCTCGCCAGGAGCGGCGTCGGTTCCGACGCCGTGGACGCGGTCATCATGGGCCAGGTCCTCCAGGCCGGCGCGGGGCAAAACCCAGCTCGCCAGAGCGCGATCGCCGCCGGAATCGGGTGGAGCGTGCCGTGCGTGACGATCAACAAGGTCTGCCTCTCGGGCCTCACAGCAGTGATCGACGCGGCCCGCCTGATCCGCGCGGGCGACGCGACGGTCGTCGTCGCCGGCGGCCAGGAGTCCATGAGCCGCGCGCCGCACGTCCTGCCCGGCTCGCGCCAAGGCTGGATGTACGGGACCGTGAGCGCACTCGACGTCGCCGCCCACGACGGGCTCACCGACGCGTTCGACGGCCAGTCGATGGGCCTCTCGACGGAGACCCGGAACCTCACGCTCGGCATCGACCGGCGCTCCCAGGACGAGGTCGCGGCGGCCTCGCACCAGCGCGCGGCGCGAGCGCAGAAGGACGGAGTCTTCGACGACGAGATCGCGCCCCTGTCCGTCAAGCAGCGCAAGGGCGATCCGATCGCTGTCACGACGGACGAGGGCGTCCGCCTCAACACGACCGTCGAAACGCTCGCCCCGCTCAAGCCGGCGTTCGCCTCGGACGGCACCATCACGGCCGGGAACTCCTCGCCGCTCTCCGACGGCGCCGCCGCCCTCGTCCTCACGAGCCGCGCGTACGCCGAGGAACACGGACTGGCGTGGCTCGCCGTCGTCGGCAAGCCCGGGCAGGTGGCCGGGCCGGACAACTCGCTGCATTCGCAGCCCGCGAACGCGATCGCCAACGCGCTCGGCCGCGCCGGCTGGACCACCGAGGACCTCGACTTCATCGAGATCAACGAGGCGTTCGGCTCGGTCGCGGTGCAGTCGCTCAAGGAGCTCAAGTACCCGCTCGAGAGGACCAACATCCACGGCGGCGCGATCGCCCTCGGTCACCCCATCGGGGCGTCCGGGGCGCGGCTCGCGGGGCACGCGGCCCTCGAGCTCGCGCGGCGCGGCTCGGGCAAGACGGCGGTATCGCTGTGCGGCGGCGGCGGGCAGGGCGAGGCGCTCCTGCTCTACAGGGACTGACGCGGTGGCAGAGCGGGCGGACGACGGCGGGCACGGACGCTTCCTGGACGACGCCGCCGCGCGCGGCCTCGCGGTCGACGTCGCCGAGCGCGCACGTGCCAAGAGCCTCGAGGAGGCCGCGGCCATCCTCGGGATCGAGCCCCGCGAGATCGTGAAGTCGCTCGTCGTGAAGCACCCCGACGGGAGCTTCCTGTTCGCGCTCATCCCGGGCGACCGGCAGATCTCGTGGCCCAAGCTGCGCAAGCTCCTCGGCGTCAATCGGCTGTCGATGCCGCCCGCGCATGTCGCGCTCGAGGCGACGGGCTACGAGCGCGGGACCATCACGCCCTTGGGCTCGACGACGGCGTGGCCCGTCTACGCCGACGAGAGCATCTCCAGGCGGATCTCGATGGGCGCGGGGGCGCACGGCCGGAGCGCGTTCGTGGACGCGGGCGAACTGTTCCGCTCTCTCGGCGCGACCGTCGCGGACATCAGCGACCCGCTCTGAGGTTGCGGGGTCCCGTCCCCTCCGCGAAGGACCCCGCAACACCCCGCCAAGGACCCCACAACACTCCGCCAAGGACCCCGCAACGGGAAGGGCCCCCGGTTCCTGAACGGAACCGGGGGCCCTTCGGCTGGGCGATGCGTTGCGGAGCAACGCGCTCGCCTCGGCAAGCTCGGAGCTTACTTGAGGGTGACGCGAGCGCCAGCGGCCTCGAGGACCTCCTTGGCCTTCTCCGCCGCCTCCTTGGTGGCGCCCTCGAGGACAGCCTTGGGAGCGGCGTCGACGAGGTCCTTGGCCTCCTTGAGGCCGAGCGACGTGAGCGAGCGGACCTCCTTGATGACCGCGATCTTCTTGTCGCCGGCAGCCTCGAGGATGACGTCGAACGAGGTCTTCTCCTCCTCGGCAGCGGCCTCCGCAGCGGCGGGACCGGCAACGGCCACGGCAGCAGCGGTGACCTCGAAGACCTCCTCGAACTTCTTCACGAACTCGGAGAGCTCGATGATGGTGAGCTCCTTGAAGGCCTCAATCAGCTCGTCCTGGGTGAGCTTCGCCATGGGTGGCGTCCTTTCATTCGGTGGCGCGGCCGGGATTCCCACGGCGCGCCGAGTGTCTAGGTGGGGGAAGAGATCAGTTCTCTTCGGCAGCGGCCTCGGCAGGCGCCTCGGCGGCCGGAGCCTCGGAAGCAGCGGCCGGAGCGCCGCTCTCCTCCTCGAGCTTGACGCACAGGGCGTCGAGAACGCGCGCGACGGCGGCCATGGGCGCCTTGAGGACGCCGGCAACCTTCGCGAGCTGCAGTTCGCGGGACTCCAGGGCGGCCAGAGCGGCCACCTCGTTCGCATCGAGCGCCTTACCCTCGAAGTAGCCGGTCTTGATGACCAGCTGCTTGTTCTCCTTGGCAAAGTCGGTCAGGCTCTTCGCGGCCGCAACGGCGTCACCCTTGATGAACGCGATCGCGGTCGGTCCGGCAAGCTGACCGTCGAATGCGTCGACGCCAGCCTCCTTCGCGGCGATGGCGGCCAGGGAGTTCTTCACGACCGAGAACGTGTTGTCCTGGCCGAGCGCGCGACGCAGCTTCTTGAGCTGGGCGACGGTGAGCCCACGGTATTCGGTCAGGACTGCGGCTGACGACTCCTGGAAATCCTTGGTGATCTCCTCGACAGCTACCACCTTGGTAGGCGTTGCCATAACCCTCCTTCCGGGGAATCTAGGCCGATACTCGGTCCCGGAAATACGAACGCCCCGCGCAGATGCACGGGGCGTAGAGGGCCGGCGGGCAAACCCACCGGAGCTTTCGCTCGCTCACCTGCGCAGGCCGCCCCTTCCGGGGACCTTAAGCTGGATCCGTGCTGAGCGCACGACAACCAGCGACCGGCGGTCTTTGGTCTTTCTAGAGTAGGGGACGCGCCCGCGATCGCCAAATCAGGGCTCGGTCCGCTCCTCCGGAACCCGCCTCCCCAGGGCATCCCGCCGCGCATCCTCGAGCGCGGCAGCGACGTTGCGGATGAGTAGGACGAGCCACGCGAGGATCACGCCCGCCACGAAGAACTCCATGGCCGTCATGTTGTAGTAGCCGAACGGGAACCACAGGAAGACGGCGAGGATCGCCCCACCGAGCATCGCAAACCCGGTCACGTGGAACGTCCGGCTCAGCCCCGGCAGCCACCACGGCAGGAACAGGACGAGGATGGTGTAGGCGCCGCTCATCGCCGTCGCCATCGAGTTGTGGGCGGGCATGTAGAAGTCCACCGGGACGAGCCCCGTGCCCGCCAGGAAGACCCCGATGAGCACGAGGCACACCAGAATCGGCCTGGTCTGGACCATCGCCGCCGAGCCCCGGCGTTCCTCGGCCGGGCGGTCCTCCCGATAGGCCGCGAGCGCCTGGATGTCACGCGTGACGTACTCGGCGAGCATCGTGATGACGATCCCCGAGGTGATGAGCGTGAGGTTGAACGTCCACGAGGCCATTCCGCTGTCCCGGGCCCCCAGGACGCTGAAGTTGACCTCCCACCAATTGGAGTTGATCGTCGTGACCATCGAGGTCAGGACGCCGGCGGCGAGGTAGGTCGCGAGAAAGTTCGAGAGCAGATAGCTGTTCATGCGCGCGCCGGACTGGTACGTCGCGTATGCCGCGAGACCGCCCACGACGGCGGTCGCCAAGGCGCCGGCGAAGGCGTCGATCGTGAGCCCGTTGAACGTCCCCTGAAAGATGCGGAACCCCGCCCACGTCGCCATGTAGGCGATCGCGCCGTGCGCCGCGGCAAGGGCCACGACGCCGATATACCGGCGCCAGGCGGGCCGTTCGGCAAGCCAATGGTGCTGCGGGTGATCGTAGGTGTGCCGATACGCGACCGGGAGGACGAGGAGGGCGACAATGCCGCCGACGGTCGCCGCGACGTCGCCCACGCCGTGATCGCCCGAGAGTGCGGGACGGCGCCCCGCAAACGCGACGAGCGCGACGACGAAGCTCACGACGACGGCGAGGCCCGCCGCCTGCGCAGCGCGCGCCTCCGTGCGGGCCGCCGAGTTCTCCGCGGCAGGCCGTGGGCGCTCGCGGCGGCGCACGGTCCGTGCCGCGCGCGCGAGCCTTGACGTGCGCTCCTCCCCCCGACCAGCGGCCTTGGTACGCCGAGACTCAACGCTCATGCGAGCCTCCGGAACCACTCGCCGTCGTACCCCGCCGGCCGGAAGCCGAGGGCTTCGTTGATGGCGAGCATGTGGCGATTCTCCTCCGCGTTGAACGTCACGACCTTGCGGGCGCCCGGGAAGCGCTGCCTATACGCCGCGAGATTGGCCAGCTTGATGCGCAGGCCAAGCGAGTGCCCGCGATGCTCGACGACCACGAGGGTGTCGTCCTGGTCTGCGACGTCCGGCTTGCTCGCGCGGACCCACAGCGCGGTGTACGCGACGAGCCGACCGCTCGCGCGGTGCCGGGCCACCGCGTACAGCGGGAGCGTGCCCGCCTCGGCGAGCTGCTCCTCCAGCGCGGCGACGCGCTCGGAGTCCCACGCCGCAGCCTCGTAGCGATCCACGCCGTACGGGATGTCGGTCGACATCCGCCCCAGGAGGGCCGCCATCTCGGCCCGGTGCTCAGCGGGGACGCCCTCCCACACGAGCACGTCATAGTCGCCGGACGCGGTCGCCGCGGCCGCCTCGAGGGCCGGCCACCCGCCGTCGTGCTCGGCAAGCACGAGCTCGCTAAAGCGCTCGACCTGGCTCAGCTCGAACCCCGCCGCGCGCGCGAACCGCACTGAGCGCGCGGCCGCAGGGAGGGCGCCGGTCCCCGTCGAAGGGACGACGGCGTCCGGGGCCTGGGCATCGAAACCCACCGGATGCTCGGTGAACGTGTTGAGCAGCGTGCGGCCGTGGCGCGCGGCCTCCTCAGTCGCCGCGGCCAGCAGGAGGCGCCCGATCCCCCGCCCGGCGCACTCGTCGAGGACCTCCGCCCGCACGCTCGCGCGGTCGCGGTCCTCCAGGAGCGCCAGCTGGCACCAGCCCCTGCCGACCATGCGCGCGCCATCGCGCACGAAGAACAGGGAAGTGAGCTCATAGCGCGTGTCGCGCCACACGCCGAGCCTAAACTCGGGCGGCGAACAGCGGTCCTCGTGACCCCAAATCTGCCGCTCGACCGCGTCGGTGAGCTCGGAGAATTCGAGGAATTCGGTGGCGTCGGTCCCATGCAGCGAGTCAGGCAGGCGAAGCCGCTGGACTCGGTACTGGGCGCTCATGCGCCCAGTCTCACGGACGGCGCGGACAAAGTGCAATGCAAAGAGCAACGCCCCCTCCCGCGAACGGGAGGGGGCGTCAAGGCCGGGTGGGCGGGCTAGCCAGCGAGGGAGCGGGCTAGCCCGCCGCTCGAGAGCCTCAGCCCTCGAGGAGCACGCGCGTGACGTTCGGGTCCATGGGAACGCCCGGGCCGAACGTCGTGGTGACGGTCGCCTTCTGGATGTAGCGGCCCTTCGAGGCGGCCGGCTTGAGGCGGAGCACCTCGTCAAGCGCGGCCGCGTAGTTCTCGGCCAGCTGGCGGGCCTCGAACGAGGTCCGGCCGATGATGAAGTGCAGGTTCGAGTGCTTGTCGACGCGGAAGTCGATCTTGCCGCCCTTGATTTCCGTCACGGCCTTCGCCACATCGGGGGTCACCGTGCCGGTCTTGGGGTTCGGCATGAGGTTGCGGGGGCCGAGGATCTTACCGAGGCGGCCGACCTTGCCCATGAGCTCCGGGGTCGCGACGGCGGCGTCGAAGTCCGTCCACCCGCCCTGGATGCGCTCGATGAGGTCGTCCGAACCGACGACGTCGGCACCGGCGGCCTCGGCGGCCGCGGCCTTGTCGCCCGTCGCGAAGACGACGACGCGGGCGGTCTTGCCGGTGCCGTGCGGGAGGTTGACCGTGCCGCGGACCATCTGGTCCGCCTTGCGCGGGTCGACGCCGAGACGGAAGGCGACCTCGACGGTGGCGTCCGCCTTCGACGGGTTGATCTCCTTGGCGAGGGCGATGCCGTCGGCCGGGGCGTAGAGCTTGCCGTCCTCGATCTTCGCGGCTGCCGCCTCGTATGCTTTGCTGCGCTTTGCCATGCTGCTCTCAATCTCCTTGTGCAGTTGTGGTCTCAGTGGGCCGCGCTCGGCCCTTGCCACTGACGCCGGCGGGAAGCGCCGTCGTCGTTCTTTAGTTAGGTGGTCGAGGGCCTCAGCCCTCGACGGTGATACCCATCGAGCGAGCGGTGCCCGCGATGATCTTCTTCGCGGCCTCGACGTCGTTCGCGTTGAGGTCCTCGAGCTTGGTCTTCGCGATCTCCTCGACCTGAGCGTCGGTGAGCTTGGCCACCTTCACCGTGTGCGGGGTCGCGGAGCCCTTCTGGACGCCCGCAGCCTTCTTGATGAGCTCGGCGGCCGGCGGGGTCTTGGTGATGAACGTGAAGGAGCGGTCTTCGTAGACCGTGATCTCCACGGGGATGACATTGCCACGCTGGGATTCCGTCGCGGCGTTGTACGCCTTGCAGAATTCCATGATGTTGACGCCGTGCTGACCAAGCGCGGGACCGATCGGCGGGGCCGGGTTGGCGGCGCCTGCCTGGATCTGCAGCTTGATGAGGCCGGTGACCTTCTTCTTGGGAGCCATTGAGGATCCTTTTCTTCCATTGCTTCCTGGGCAGCAGGAGCGCCGTCCAGGTGGTGACTGCCCTGGCTAGACAGTCGGCCGCCCCGGGGCCGGCAAAGCGGGCCGGCCACGGGGCGAATTCTCAATTGTGCATCAGATCTTGGAGACCTGGTTGAACCCGAGAGTGACGGGCGTCTCGCGCTCGAAGATCGAGACAAGCACCACGAGGGTCTGGGATTCGGGTTTGATCTCCGAGATCGTCGCCGGAAGGGTCTCGAACGGCCCCTCCTTGACGATGACCGACTCGCCGACCTCGAAGTCGATGTTGACGGGAGCGACGGGCTGACGGATACCGGGCTTCCCGGACGCCTTGGCCTCGGCCAGCTGCTCCTGCTCGAACACGGGGGCGAGCATCGTGAAGACCTCATCGAGGCGGAGCGGGACCGGGTTGTGGGCGTTGCCCACGAAACCCGTCACGCCCGGCGTGTGACGGACGGCGCCCCACGACGCGTCCGTGAGATCCATGCGGACCAGGACGTAGCCGGGGATCCGGACGCGCTTGACGATCTTGCGCTGCGCGTTCTTGATCTCGACGACTTCCTCCATCGGGACCTGGATCTCGTAGATGAAATCTTCCATGTCCAGGGTCTGGATGCGCGTCTCGAGGTTCGCCTTCACGCGGTTCTCGTAGCCGGCGTAGGAGTGGATCACGTACCAGTCGCCCGGCTGACGGCGGAGCTTCGACTTGAACTCCTCCGCGGCCTTGGCGGCTGCTTCGGCGGGGTCCTCCGGCGCCTCGTCCGAGTCCGACTCGGCGGCCTCGCCCTCGTCGGCAGGCTCTGCCTCGTCGGCAGACTCTCCCTCGTCAGCGGGCTCTGCCTCATCGGAGACAGGCTGCTCCTGGCTGGAGTCCTCGTCGTCGAACGCGGGCTCGGCGTCGGACGCCGAAGGCGCCGCCGCGGGCACCGGGGCAGCGTCGCTGAAGACCGCGGCCTCGGGGGCCGGGGCCTCGCGCTCGGTTTCGCTCTCGAGCTCGTGCTCAGACACTTAGTCTCCTGATCTCCTCTTGCGACTTAAATGCGAATCCGCACACCGCACCGTGGGACCACTTCCCGGTCCGAGCGCGGTCTGCGGAGACTCGCCTTACTTGCTCTGCGACGACCCGTCGAAGACCCAGCCGACACCGAGCCCGAAAAGGAAGTCGAGAACGAAGACGACGACCATCATGACCACCACAAACGCCAGCACCACGAACGTCATGTTGAGCAGTTCCTGGCGGGTCGGGGTGACGACCTTCCGGAGCTCCCCGACGACCTGACGGACGAAGAGAGCGATGCGGCCGAAGAAGCCGAGCTTCCTGGCCTGCTTGGCTGGGCGGCCCTGAGAGCTGCTCGCAGCTGTTTCGGTCACCTATTCCTCGCTCATCCTGTGTGCCCGCAGGACATTCCCGCCGGTTCCGTGCTGTGCGTGCTGGAACGCCTCGGTTTGACCCGAGACACGCCGTGCGCAGGGCAGACAGGACTCGAACCTGCAACCTGCGGTTTTGGAGACCGCTGCGCTACCAATTGCGCCACTACCCTTCGGTCAGAACACCGAGTCTCCAGCTTACCAAGGTTCATGCCCCGTTATTCGCGGGAACGAGCTGGCCGCTCGGAGGCACGGCCGACTCACGTCGGTTTCTGATGCCGGTTGTCCAGTCTACGCACATTCGCGGCGCGCGTCGAACCAACAGGCCCCATGGCGCGCCGAAACGAACCGGCTGAAAGGGCCGGAACGCCTAGAGTAGTGGGAGCGGGCCCGCGCGCGCCCTCTTCCGCCGACCGAAAGTCAGGACAGCCCATGACCTCCGCCCGTGTCTCCCAGCGCATCGGATCGATCGCCGAATCCGCGACCCTGGCCGTCGACGCGAAGGCCAAGGCGCTCAAGGCTGCGGGGCGGCCGGTCATCGGCTTCGGGGCCGGGGAGCCGGACTTCCCGACCCCGGGCTACATCGTCGAGGCGGCCATCGAGGCGGCGCGCCAGCCAAGGTTCCACCGCTACTCCCCCGCGGGCGGGCTTCCCGAGCTCAAGCAGGCCATCGCGGAGAAGACGCTGCGGGACTCGGGCTACGAGGCTCAGGCGTCCCAGGTGCTCGTGACGAACGGTGGCAAGCAGGCCGTCTACAACACGTTTGCGACGCTCCTCGACCCGGGCGACGAGGTGCTGCTCCCCACGCCGTACTGGACCACGTACCCCGAGGCGATCCGCCTCGGGGGCGGCGTCCCGGTCGAGGTGTTCGCGGGCCCCGAGCAGGGCTATCTCGTGACCGTGGACCAGCTCGACGCCGCGCTCACGGACCGCACCAAGATCCTCCTGTTCGTCTCGCCGTCGAACCCGACGGGCGCGGTCTACTCGCCCGAGCAGGTCACGGAGATCGGCGAGTGGGCCGCGGCCAAGGGCCTGTGGGTGGTCACCGACGAGATCTACGAGCACCTCACGTACGACCGCGTTCCTTTCACCTCCATCGCGACCGCCGTTCCGGCCCTCGGCGACAAGGTCGTGATCCTCAACGGCGTCGCGAAGACCTACGCGATGACGGGCTGGCGCGTGGGCTGGATGATCGGCCCCGCGGACGTCATCAAGGCCGCGACCAACCTGCAGTCGCACGCGACGTCGAACGTCGCCAACGTCTCCCAGATGGCGGCCCTCGCCGCCGTGTCCGGGCCGCTCGACGCGGTCGAGGAAATGAAGGTCGCGTTCGACCGCCGCCGTCAGGCCATGGTCGCCGGGCTGTCCGCGATCGACGGCGTCAACTGCCCCACGCCGCACGGCGCGTTCTACGCCTATCCGGACGTTCGCGAGCTGCTCGGCAAGGAGATCGGCGGGATCCGCCCGGCGACCTCGGCCGAGCTCGCCGCTCTTATCCTCGACAAGGTCGAGGTCGCGATCGTGCCCGGCGAGGCGTTCGGCCCGAGCGGCTACGTGCGGCTCTCCTACGCCTTGGGCGACGCCGACCTCGCCGAGGGTGTGGGCCGCATCCAGGAATTCCTCGCGACGGCACACTAAACCCATGCAGGAGATGGACCGGCCGGCGGAGAATCCCGCCGGCCGGCGCTCGTTCACCGCAATCGTCAACCCCGTGGCGGGCGGCGGCCGCGCGCCCAAGGTCTGGGCGCCCGTCGCCGGGCTGCTCGCGGCCTCGGGAGCCCAGGTGCGCACGGTCGCCACGCGCACAGCGGACGACGCCGGGCGGCTGGCTTCCGAGGCCGCGGCGCGGGGCGACGTCGTGGTCGCGGTGGGCGGCGACGGGATCGTGCGGGACGTCGCCGAGGCGGTCGCTCGGGCGGGCGGCCTGTTCGCCCTCGTCGCGGCGGGCCGCGGGAATGGCTTCGCGGCAAAGCTCGGCATGCCGAGCGAGCCAAACGCCCTCGCGCGCGTTCTCCTGTCCGGCGCGGAGCGCGCCGTCGACCTTCTCGAGGTGGGCGGGCGGCTCGTGCCCGGCAACGCGTATTCAGGGCTCGACGCGGTGGCGAACCTCATGATGAACGATTCGCGCATCCCGCCCGCTGTCGCGTACCAGATCGCGCCAGTGATCGCGATCGTGCGCTGGAAGCCGGCCCGGTTCGAGCTCGACATCGACGGCACGCGCCACAGCATCACCGCACATCTCGTGGTCCTCGCCAACTCGGGACGCTATGGGCACGGCCTCGACATTGTCCCGGACGCCGTGCTCGACGACGGCCTCGTCCACGTGCTCGTGGCCGGCGCCGAGATCCCCAAGCGGAACGTGGCCCGGTTCATGCGGCTCGCCGAGACCGGGGCCCACGTGTCGGAGCCCGGGGTGCGCCGCTTCACGGGGCGCCGCATCGCGATCTCGGCGGACCGGCCGCTGCCCCTGTGCCTCGACGGCGACGGCGCCGGTGGGCTCCCGGTGCACGTCGAGATTCGCCCGGGCGCCCTGCGAATCCTCGCGCCGTAGACCTCACCAGATGCGGCGGTCGGCGGCCCAGCGGCTGAGCTCGTGGCGGTTCGTGAGCTGAAGCTTGCGGAGCACGGCGGAGACGTGGGTCTCGACGGTCTTGACCGAGATGAACAGCTCCTTCGCGACCTCTTTGTAGGAGTAGCCGCGCGCGATGAGCCGCATGACCTCGAGCTCGCGGGCGGAGAGGCGATCGAGCTCGTCGTCTGCCACGGCGGACGTGCCGAACGCGTCGAGGACGAACCCGGCGAGCCGCGGGGAGAACACCGCGTCACCCTCGGCCACGCGCAGCACCGCGTTCGTGATCTCCGGCCCCGAGGCCGTCTTCGTCACGTAGCCTCGGGCGCCCGCGCGAATCACCGAGACGACGTCCTCCGCCGCGTCCGAGACGCTCAACGCGAGGAAGCGCACGTGCCCCAGCAGCGCCGCGGAGCGCGTGAGAACCTCGCGCCCTCCCCCGCCGATCCCCCCGGGAAGGTGCACGTCGAGCAGCACGACTTGAGGCTCGAGCTCCCCGATGACCGCGACGGCCTGCTCGACCGTCCCGGCCTCCCCGACCACGCGGACGCGGTCGTCGAGATCGGCCTTGAGGCCCGAGCGGAAGATCGTGTGGTCGTCCACGATGACCACGGTGACGGGCTCGCTCATGATTCCTCCGTTCCGATCCCCGGCAAGTGCAGGCGCACCTCGGTGCCCTCCGGCCCGGAGACGATCTTGGCCTCGCCGCCGTGGCGGCGCATGCGCCCCACGATCGATTCGCGCACACCGAGCCGATCCTCCGGCACGGCGTCGGGGTCGAAGCCGGGCCCGCGGTCCTTGACGAACACGTCGATGCTCCCGCTCGCGGCCTCGGCGTAGACCGAGACGGTTCCTCCGCCGTGCCTCGCCGCGTTGAGCATGGCCTCGCGCGAGGCCTGCAGGAGGGCCTCCGTCCGCTCGCGGCTCGCCTCGCCCAGCGGCGCGTCCCCCACACAGACGACGTCGACCGGCTGGCCATGCGCGTCCTCGACCTCCGCGGCGAGCGCCTTGAGCCGGTCCGTGAACGTTCCTCCTCCGCGCCGAGCGTCGCGATAGAGCCACTCGCGCAGCTCGCGCTCCTGGGCGCGCGCGAGGCGCGTCACGTCTGCCTCGTTCCCGGCCCGGCGCTGGATGAGTGCGAGCGTCTGGAGCACCGAGTCGTGCAGGTGCGCCGCAATCTCGGCCCGCTCCTCCTCCCGCACGCGTGCGGAGCGCTCCGCACCGAAGTCGCGCCAAAACTTGAGGCCCCACGGAAGAAGCACGAGGGCCACCCCGGCCAACACGGCAAGGGAAGCGAGGAGTGCAAGGCCCAGAACGTTCCATTGCGTGCCCGAGATCGCGAGCGTCACCCCAGTGGCCACGAGCGCGAGCCCCGCGCCGAGCCGCACCCACCCTGCCCAGCGGGCCGTTCCGGCGCCGCGGACCAGCTGGTCGCGACGCGAATCGTCGAGCTGGAGCCACGCGAGCGTCGCGCCGCCGAGGATCGCCGCGACCGGGAGGATCACCCCGAGCGGGATGTCGACGCCGAGGAAGCCGCTCCCCACCATGATTGCGCCGACCACGAGCCCGGCGCCCAGCAGGATCTCGCGCGCATGCCCACCCAGCCGCGGCGCGCGGCGCGGGCCGTCGACGAAGCCAGGCATCGGCGTCGTCCGCTCCGCGTCTGGGGGGCGGCTCACGGCGGGGGCAATGGGCGACGCCGGCCGCCCGGCTTGGCGGCGCGCGGCCTCCGCCGCCGTGGGCACCATGATCCAGAGCCAGCCGTAGAACACGATCCCGGCCCCCCCGAGGAGCGACGAGAGCACGATGATCCACCGCACCACGTCGACCCGCAGGCCGAGGTGCCGGGCCAAGCCCGAGCACACTCCGGCGACGAGACGGTCCTCACCCCGCACGAGCGGTGGCCGGACCTGGACGGTGTTCATGCCATCAATCCAAGCACGGTTCAGCTCTCTCAGGGCCGCCGATCCGGGAATCCCCGGGGCGATTCAGGGTCCGATCAGGGGTTCACCCCATGGGTCCGCGCGGCCCCGCCGGGAAGGATAGAGCCATGAGCACCGAACAGACCCCCGGGGGACCTGACGCCCCCGGCCCCGGACGGCCCACGGGCCGGGCCGGTTCCGATTTCTTCGGCTGGATCCGCAGCCTCGGCGTGACCCGCGGCTCCGACCGGTGGGCCGGCGGCGTGGCGAGCGGCCTGGCCCACCGCTGGGGCGTCGACCCCGTCCTGGTCCGCGGCCTCTTCATCGTCGCGACCATCTTCCTTGGCATCGGCGTCCTCGCCTACGGCGTCCTCTGGCTCCTCCTGCCGGAGCCCGACGGACGCATCCACGTCCAGGAGGCCATGCACGGCCGCTGGACTGCCGGCATGACCGGCGGCCTTGCGGCGAGCATCCTGGGCCTCGGCGGCGCCCGGGCCGGATTCTGGTTCGGCGAGATGCGCGGTGCCGGGCCGTTCTGGGCGATCTTCTGGATCGGCGTCGTGTGCCTGTGCGTGTTCAGCATTGCCCGCTCGCGCCGCGTGCGGCGCATGGCTGGCGGCCCCTACTCGCGGGGCACGTTCGCCGGGGCGCCGCGCAGCGGTGACCAGTTCGCCGGCGAGCGGTCCCCGGGTGAGCCATTCCCCGGTGCACAGGACGGCCCCGAGTCCACCGAATGGCACTCGGCCGGCGCCCCCTCGGCGGACTCGCCCGCGGCCGGGGCTCCCGGAGCCCCGCACCGCCCCTACGAGCCGGCCTACTCCGGCTACCCCGGCTACTCCGGCTACCCAGCGGGTCCGCGTAGTGCGGGTCCGCGTGGAGCGCGGCCGTACGGCGGGCCGTACGGACCCTACGCTTCACGCCCGTACGGCGCCCCTCGCCCCACGGCCGTGAAGCCGCACCGGCGCGGTCCCGGCGGCGCGTTCGTCGCCGTCGTCGTGGGCCTCGCGGTACTCGTGGCGGGCGGCCTGCTCGCGCTGCAGCTTTCGGGGGCAACGGTCCTGGACCCGAGCACGGGGGCCCTGTGGGCCATCGCGGCGGCCGTCATGGGCCTCGGCATTCTCGTCGCGGGGCTCCTTGGCCGGACGGGCGGGATTCTCTCCTTCTTCGCGGTCGTCGCGCTCATCGCCGCCGCGGTGACGCAGCCCGCGTACGCCCTGAGCCGTCCCCGCGGGGCGGTGAACCTCGCCCCCGCGACCGTGCAGCAGGCCACGTCCGGCTACTCGCTCACGGGGGCCTCGGGTCAGCTCGACCTGCGCCAGCTGGACACGTCGGGGCCGCTTCCCTCGGAGGCCACGGTGCCGGTGAACGCGACCATGAGCCAACTCGAGATCAAGATCCCGAAGAACGTGCCGGTCCGGGTCCAGGCTGACGCGACGATGAGCAACGTCCAGTTCGGCGACAAGTCGCTCACCGGGCTCACGACGAACGGCTCCGAGACGTACAACTCGGGCCAGCCCGGCGCGACCCTCGTGATCAACCTCGACGCGACCATGAGCAACGTCGATATCGAGCAGGAGAAGTGATGAGCGCGAACCTTTCCGAGCACTCGGAATTCAAGCAGGGCCCGAGCGTGGGCACGATCGTCTGGGGAGCTGTCGTGGTAGCCGTTGCAGGACTTCTCGTCGCGAGCCGGCTCGGCTGGTTCACGGTAGATCTTGGCGTCGCGGCCGTGAGCCTCCTGCTCCTCGCGGGCCTCGGGCTCGTGGTCGGAGGAAGCCTCGCCGCCACCCGGAGCAGGAGGCGGATCGACTCCGCCAAGGCCGCGGACGGGGACGAGCCGGGTGGCTCGCACTCCGCGGACGCGTTCGGAACCGCCCCCGAGCCGACTGACCCGCCCAAGCGCAGCCCCTACGACGCCCAGGGCCCGTACGACGGCCCGTCCCTCTGACCCAACCGTCAAGCCGTCCTCGCAACCATCATCCTCGCAACCAGGAGCCACCCATGGACTCGTTCTTCAACTCGATCCGCTCGACCGGCCTGCGCCGCGGCCCGAGGCGCATTCTCGGCGGGGTGCTCGGCGGGATCGCCGACCGCCTCGACGTGGACGTCATGTTCGTCCGGATCACCTTCATCGTGCTGTGCTTCCTCCCCGGCCCCGCCGTCCTCGCGTACCTCGTGGCGTGGTGCCTCATCCCGGACCAGAACGGCTCGATCATCCTCGAAAACCTCCTCGGCGGGCCTCGGAATGGCGGCGCAGTGCCCCCGTCCGGCGAGCAGCCCGGGCAGGGGGAACCCACGGCGTGAGCCGCGCGCGGAAGCGCTCGGCGAGGTGACAGGACGACGACGGCGGCCAGCCGTCGTCGTCCTGTTGTGGTGTGCATCACCGATAGCGCGCGGCTACAATCGGCGTGGGCTCAACGGGGCGCCTCAAGCACCACAACCCACCGACGGCCCGCCGCCCCCTTAGCGGACCGGCCGCACCAGCGGAAAGGCCCTGCATGAAGATCGGCATCCTCACCTCCGGAGGCGACTGCCCCGGCCTCAACGCAGTGATCCGTGGGGCCGTCCTCAAGGGCATCGCGGTGCACGGTCAGGAGTTCGTGGGCTTCAAGGACGGCTGGCGCGGGGTGGTCGAAGGCGACATCATCGAGATCCCCCGCACGCTGGTCCGCGGCATTGCCAAGCAGGGCGGCACGATCCTCGGGACGTCGCGCACCAACCCGTTCGAGAACGGCGGCGGCCCTGCCGTCATCAAGGGCCACATGGACCGGCTCGGCATTGACGCGATCATCGCGATCGGCGGCGAGGGAACACTCGCTGCGGCGAAGCGGCTCACCGACGCAGGCCTCAAGATCGTCGGCGTCCCCAAGACCATCGACAACGACCTCGACGCGACGGACTACACGTTCGGCTTCGACACCGCCGTCGAAATCGCAACCGAGGCGATCGACCGCCTCCGCACCACGGGCGAGTCCCACCACCGCTGCATGATCGCCGAGGTCATGGGCCGCCACGTCGGCTGGATCGCGCTCCACTCGGGCATGGCGTCC
This sequence comes from Sinomonas sp. P47F7, assembly GCF_049332655.1. Taxonomy (GTDB): domain Bacteria; phylum Actinomycetota; class Actinomycetes; order Actinomycetales; family Micrococcaceae; genus Sinomonas. The sequence continues at coordinate 3,417,877 of NZ_CP186327.1, forward strand.
GGCGCCCACGCGATCCTCATCCCCGAACAGCGCGTGAGCATCGACCAGATCGCCGCGTGGGTCAAGCTCGCCCACGACCGCGGCCGGGCGCCGCTCGTGGTGGTCGCCGAGGGCTTCGCGACCGACACCATGGGCGAGGCGCACTCCGAGCGCGGCCTCGACACGTTCGGCCGGCCGCGCCTTGGCGGCATCGCTGAGCGGCTCGCCCCCGAGCTCGAGGCGCTCACGGGCATCGAGACCCGCGCGACCGTCCTGGGCCACATCCAGCGCGGCGGCGTCCCCACTGCGTTCGACCGCGTCCTCGCGACGCGCCTCGGCATGGCGGCGATCGACTCCGTGGTCGAGGGCCGCTGGGGCACCATGGTCTCGCTCAACGGCACGGACATTGTGCACGTGGGCTTCGAAGCGGCGCTCGGCCGGCTCAAGACGGTCCCGCAAGACCGGTACGACGAGGCCCGCGTCCTGTTCGGCTGAGGGTGGCCGGACAGGACTGGGGACGGCGGCGGGGCGACGAGGACCGCATGAACAGTGGCGCAGGCACCGGCTCGGGCCGGACGTTCCACCTCGGGAGCCGGGGCATCGTCCGGCTCGCGTGGGCGCGCCGGCTGGGGCTCCCTGACCTCGCCTTCTCGGACGACGGCGGGCGCCTCCTTGGGTGCCGCGACTCCGCCTTCTCGCTTACGGCAGTCGAGCTGTTCGGTCAGCTCGCGCTGTCCGGTCCGACTGAGCTCGTCGAGGCGGCAGCCGACCTCGCGGACGACGAGCTCCTGGCCGGCGGCGCACTCCTGCGGCTCGTAGGCCACGGCGCACACGGCCTCAGCACGGGGGTGCTCGGCTTCGTCGACGACCTCCCGGTCCTCCAACCGGACGCCGAACCGGAGGTGTCGCGCGGCAATCCCGAGGCGATCGAGCTCGAGACCCTCTGCCCGCCGGACGACGTGAGCTCCGCGGGAATCGAGCGCCGAGAACACCGCTTCACGCTCATGCTGCCCGACGGTCCGGCCGCTTGCGCCGCCTACACCGTCCGCGAGGGTCTCATCGCGGACCTCGGGGTGCTCGTGGCGCCCACGCTCCGGCGCCGCGGGCTCGGGACGCTCATGGCTAGGCTCGCGGCGCACGAGGCGCTCGCCGAGGGCTATCTCGTGCAGCTCGAGGCGCAGGCCCAGAACGTCGGAGCCCTCAAACTCGCGGACGCCCTCGGCGTGGTCCCGTCGGGACGCATCGCGTCGGTGCAGCTCCGCCACACGTAGCCCGCCACCGACGCGTCGATTGACACTTCCAAGACCCTGTAGCGTGTGTAGACAGTGGAGGTCGACCGGCAGGGGAAGCGGTGCATCTGAGCGGAGTCAGAGCCTTCGTTGCGGTGGTGAGATGTGGAAGCATGACCGACGCCGCCGCCGAGCTAGGGTTCACGCAATCGGCGATCAGCCGGCAAGTTGCCGACTTCGAACGGTACGTGGGCACGAAGGTCTTCGGGCGAGGCGCGGGAGGCATGAGGCTCAACTCGGCGGGTAGGCAGGTCTTCCCCACAGCAGTCGAGATCCTGCGCTTGGCCGATTCAATGCCTGAAGCGGCGGCCACGGCCGGATCGCAAGCGCCTGGTCCGCGGGGGCGCCGAAATGTTAGGCAATTATGACAGGTGGGCATATCACCCCCACCTCGCTTGACGGTGTTCTGGCGAGCAGCGAATATCGAGGACATACCACTCTAACGCCGCTGAAGGACTGCATCCCGAACTGCAATAGCTAGGATCGGGGCATTCATCAGATTCAGTTTGATGGTCGATGCGCGGCCGATAGCCGGCTATGCCCAAAAATGGGGGATATTTGAAGATGATGCACTCATCGGTTCCAGCGAAGAAAAAGATTCTGTCCGCTGCAGCAGCAGCAGCCTTGATCGCCGCTACCGGCACCATCGGCGCGGCAGCTCCGGCGCAGGCAAGCACGACCTCGTGCATTTCTAATATGTGCTCGTGGAAAGATGCGAATCTCGGCGGCGACCGCGGGGCCTGGGACGCGACGAGCGTCCCCTACGTGGGCGACTACTGGAACGACAGCATCTCATCGGCCAACAACCGCAATTGGAGATATCTGTACTTCTATGTCGATGCAAATTATTCCGGGCCGTGGCTACGTCTCGACCCGGGGGAAGTTGTGCTCAATTTCAACGACTACAGCTATTACCGATACGGCGGCTACTCGAGCTGGAACGATACCGTGAGCAGCTACAGCAGCTAGTCGACTGTATTCATGGAAATGGCAGATAAGCAAATAGACCCAATGGGCGGGGCGTGGGTGCTGTGAGGGGCAGGCGTCTGGTGATGATACCCGTGCTCCTCCTCTCCCTCGCGTCCTGCAGCGCGGCCCCTCGCCAGGCTGAGAATGGGCCAGTGAACATCGATCCGATCGCGACAACCGTGAACCTGGATCCGGACACCGAGCAGATCGATTTTCCGCTCGACAAGTTCATGCTCTCGATTCCGGAGATGGACAAGGTTGATCAGGCCAACAGCGCGAAAATGCAGCGGTGTCTTGCGGCCAAAGGACAGAAAATCGATCTGAGCCCTTACAACCGGCATCGAACGTTCGCCGGGGAGCGGCCTTACGGTGCCTGGAGCCTGAAGAACGCCCAAGAGCGCGGCTATGACGTGCCCGAGGGGTTCGCCAGCGGGAAGGACTTGGACCTGTCCAAGCAGGGAGAGAAGTTCAACGAGGCGTGGGACGCCTGTCTTGCCACGGCGTTGGTCTCCAAGGGCGCACCCTCCGACAAGACGGCCGAACGGCTGTTTCACCAGGCGGCGATGCTCGCTCCCCAGAGCGAGGAGTTCAAGAAGGCCGTCGGCGAGTGGAAGGACTGCCTCAAGGGCAAGGGCATCGCACTGAGAGACGCCGACTCGTGGAATCCCGACCTGTCCGCGACGAACGGTGACAAGGAGAAGATCATCCGCATCGCCGTCGGCGACGTCGAATGCAAGCAGAGCGTCTCGCTCGTCCAACGACTTGCGAATATCGAGGGTTCATATCAGACAGCGCTCGTGAAACAGAACGAAAGCCAACTGAGAGCGGAACGACAGGCCATCGACACCCTGCTCGCGAAGGCCGACGAGGCTATTCTCTCGGCGGGAGCATAACGATTGGACCAATTCCTATGACGAATACCAGGTCCTCTGATGCGGTGTCCGGCGGTCGAGGCCGCCGCATGCTGCATCCCTGGCGGATCGGCGTCTTCACGGTCGTCATGATCCTCATCCTCGTGGCATCGTTCGTCGCCGGTTCACTGGTTCGGCGCCCAGAGTCCACCGCGCTCGAGAATCGGGACACCACCGTGCCCGTGACCGCGCGAGCCGAGATGCGGGAGGTGCAGGAGGTCCTGGCCCTCAAGGGCAGCGTGGTCAGCGGGACCACGGTCCCCATCCCTGATCTCAACTCCGGGGCGTCAGGACCGACCGTCGTCACGGATATCGCAGTCGGTCCGGGCGACAGCCTCGCGCCGGGGACCTACATCGGGGCGATTGCGGGACGTCCCCAAATCGTCATCGGCGATGACGTCCCGCTGTACAGGGACCTCAAGCTGAACGACGCCGGATCAGACGTGGCACGCCTCCAGAAGGCGCTTCGGCGCATGGGCTATCAGGGTGTGCCCGTGACGGGCAGGATCGAGGCCGTGACGCTTGAGGCGGTTCGGCTGATCTACGCGAATGCCGGTCTCGAAACACCCGGAAAGACGAAGAATGACACGACCTTCCGATGGCTCGATTTCGTCCAGATACCTGGGGATTCCGGCCGTGTGGTCCAGGCCTCGGCGGTAGCGTCGCACGTCAGCCGCGACGCCCCTCTGGTCCTCGTCCAGACGAGCCCGAACACGATTGCGGCCAGGGCGCTCATCCTGCAGGCCGACCGACTGCCGCCGGGAACCCAACTCAGGCTGAAGTGGCCCAGCGGCGAGTCGTCGAGCACCGTCGAGGCTGTGAGCAGACTGCTCCCCGGCGATGCTGCCGCGACTAAGCCGCCCGGAAAAGACGTCTCGATCAAGCTCCCGGACCAGGCAGCTGGCTTGCCTCCCGGGCAAGAGGTCGACATTTCGCTTCCCACTGAGGGCAAGGCGGTCCTCGCCGTCCCCTTGATCTCGATCCAGCGCGATGCCGGCGGAGCATTCGTCGAAGTCCTCCGCAGAGCCGATGAGCCGTCGTCCACCTCAGCTTCACCGCCCGCGCCCCGCAAGGTGAAGATCACGATCAAGGCCCAGGCTGCAGGGTGGGCCGAGATCGAGGCAGACCCGAGCCTCCCGGCCGGAACTGAGGTCCGAGTTCCGTGACCAACCCCGCATCCCGGGAGGATGCAGTTCCGAACATCGGTGGTTCAGCGTCGGGAGGCGCAGGGTCCCCGCTGATCCGCGTCGAGAACCTGGCGCGACGCTTCGGCACGGCACACGCGCTGACAGATGCAACCTTCGACATCCACGAAGGCGAGTTCGTCGCGATCGTCGGACCCTCAGGCTCCGGGAAGACCACTCTCCTGAACGTCCTCGGGCTCCTCGATACCCCTACCGGCGGAACATATCTCCTCAAGGGGAAGCCAGTTGCCCAGCTTTCGGCTCGAGAACGGAACGCACTTCGCAGCCGAGAAATAGGATTCGTCTTCCAAAGCTCGTACATGATCCCCACGGAGCCCGCATACCTTGGCGCGTCGCTGGGCCTTCGGATCCAGAACGTCCCTCCGGCAGAGAGATACACGAGAGTCTCCGCGGTGTTCGACTCTCTTGGCCTTCGCCGCATCCGGCACACTCCTGCCCGGTCGCTCTCAGGAGGCGAGCGCCAACGCGTCGCCCTCGCGCGAGCGATCGTGACGCGACCCCGCATCATCCTGGCCGACGAGCCGACCGGGAACCTGGACAAGGAGAACACCCGCAAGGTCATCCAGGACCTCAAGGAGCTGTCCGGTCAGGGAACGACCGTCGTCGTCATCACCCATGACGAAGAGGTGGCAGCTGCCGCGGACCGCTGCCTCCGCCTCGTTGACGGCGCCGTCGCCGTCGCCTATCGTTCCACGAGCGCGGCACCCGGCCGGACGGGTCCGTCCGAGCGGCCCGCGTCTCCGAGCAAACGGAACGCGGTCCCCGTTCTCGACGACATCGCCGACGCCGCAAACTCGCTCACGGCTCGACCGCTGAGGAGCATTCTCCTGCTGATGGTCTTCCTTCTGGGAGCTGGCGGCCTCGTCGCGGGCGCGGGCCTTACTCACACCGCGTCGAACCAGATCGCCGAGAGGCTCACACAAGCTGCGCTCGACGAGATTCGATTCACAGATCCTTCCCTGAGGTCCGGCATGATCCCGACTCCCCAAGAAGTGGACGGGACACGCAATGCCATCAGCAGGCTCAACGGCTTCATCCAGCTGGGCGTAAGCGCATCCATCGCACCTGCAGATGCTCGTGTGAGCCGCCTCTCCGATCCCGATTCCCGCAACGGACTCTATTCCGGGGCGATCCGACTTGCTGATGCCGGGTATCTCTCGCTCATGGAGGTCCGAACCATACCGGCGAATGCAGCCCAGCTCATGGACCTGCCGGGCGGTGTGCCCGCAGCGATCATCGGCCATTCAGCCGCCGAGCGGCTGGGCGTCGCCAGAGCCGCCCCGGGCGTTCTCATCTGGGTAGGCCAAGTCCCCGTTCCAGTGGTCGGCATCGCATCCCAATCCGGCCGCGACCCGCTCGTCGACCAGCAGGTGTACCTCAACGCGGCCGCCGCGAGGCATGTTGGCAACCTCCACCCCGAATATGTCGTCAGAACCACTGATGGATTCCCAGCTGCCCTCGGCGAAGCGATTCCCAAGGCCTTGGCTCCCGGCGCACCGGCGGGCATCTCGGTTAACTCAGTTGCAGACCTCAGAAACCTGCGCTTGGGTGTGGGCGCCGAACTGGGACTGATGATCACCGGTGTATCGAGCGTGCTGCTGGTTCTCGCCGCGCTCACTGCCGCGACCGCAATGTACCTGACCGTGCAGTCCCGAATTCCCGAGATCGCCCTGCGGCGAGCACTTGGCATGAAGAAGCGCACCATCGCCTCGATCTTCATCCTCGAGGGAACCCTCATCGGCTTGGCAGGCGGGCTTGCGGGCGGGGTAGCCGGAACCCTGGCTGTCATAGCAGTCTCCGCGGCAAGCGGCTGGGAGCCGGTCTTGTCCCTGACCCTGCCTCTTGTCTCGGTTGGATCAGGGGGCGCAACAGGCGCGCTGGCCGCCCTTTACCCGGCGCTGATCGCGGCCCGAGCAGACCCGGCTTCCGCGCTCCGCTCGTGAGAGGCCCATCGCCAAACACTGAGAATATTAGGCATTCATGAGAGGTGGGCATATTTGGCCCGCCTCGCTTGACCGCCATATCGCGCATCGAGGACATTAAGGACATACCGCTCGACGCCAGGAAAAAGGCGTCGACAAACGCACAGAGGTGGGGGATATGTCAACGATTCTCAGCGTCATGCCAGCAAACCCGTGGGCGCAGATTGCCGAGCGCTCAAAGTCCCAATTCGACGCCGCGCTGGTTCGCTACGACGCCTGATTCTTGGTCTTCGTCGCGGTCATCCTCGGCATCGGCGTGGGGCTGCTCGCCGGACTCGCGATCTGGTGCGTCGTCTATCAGGGCAAGAATTTCACGGGCGCGTGGCAGTTCAAGGACTTCGGGATCAACGTCGCGTTCGAGTGCCGCTAGTCGCGCGGTCCAGCGAGGGGGCTTCGACGAGAGAGCAGGCATGCACCCAGAAGGCGGCTTCCCGCTGAACGTCCACGATGTCGGCTTCACATACACCTCGTCGAACGCCCCCGCCCTCGCCGGAGTCAACTTCTTCCTGGAGGCGGGCGAGATCGTCGGACTCGTCGGGCCGAACGGCTCGGGAAAGTCGACGCTCATCAGGCTCATCTTCAACCTCATGGAGCGCCAAGATGGGGCCATCCTCATCAATGGCCACGACCATCGCAGCGAAAGATCCCGGGCCGAAACGATCTATCTTCCAAGCGACAATGAGTTGCCCGAATTTCTCACCGGGACTGAATACCTTCAGGTTCTCACCCGCCTCTATCGCGAAATCCAGCGTGCCGACGCGAAAAGCATCGAGAGGCAGTTCGAAAAATTCGGCATGGGAGGTAGGGCAAACCATCTCATTGAAGACTATTCGCACGGGATGCAAAAGAAACTGCTGCTCAGCGGCGCCTTCCTGCTCCAGCGCCGGCTGACGGTCATCGACGAAACGCTCAACGGCATTGACCTCGATGCCGTCGAAGTGTGTAAGGCCGAGTTCCGTGACATGAGGTCCCGGGGCCAGAGCGTCCTGCTCTGCTCCCACGATTTCAGCCTGCTCGAAGACCTCGCGGACCGAGTACTCGTCCTTCGAGCCGGCAAGCTCGTCGGGGACGTTGAGGTCGGAGCCGTGCTCGAGGGCGGGGGTCGTTTGAGCCAATCAGTACGCGAGGTCCTCGAATCGGGGTATCCGGCATGAGGGCCGTCAACGTCTTCATCCTTGCTAGGCTCTTCTTCCGCTACTTCGTCCGTAAGGCACTCTCGACGGGAGTCCTCCGGACCCGACTCGCGAGGGTCCTCCTTGGCGTGGGAGTCCTCGGAGGAATCGTCCTCCTAAGCGCGGTCGCTACCGCGGCGTTTCGCGAGATGCTGCCCGGTCGACGCGAACTGTTCCTCGTCCTTCAGATCTCGACCGCCTCGGTCGTGTTCTGGACGTTCATCTCGTTCGTATTCGTCAAGGTCCTTTTCATGAAGTCGGACACCTTGGTCCGGTATACATTGCTCTTGCCCGTGAGCCACCGTGAGCGCTCCGCGGCTCTTGCGCTCTACGAATTCGTCATGGTCGGAGCGACGGTCGGTGGCCTCTTCCTGCCGATCGCCGTCGCGTCGCTCGTGAGACTCGGACCGCATGCCGTCGAGGGCCTCCTCACCGGGATCGTCATGACGGCGGCGAGCGGGTACCTCGTACTCGCCGTGGTGTACAACGTCGTGGCGCGGGCCCTCGAGGCGTTCGGCGGATCTCGGCTGACACACATCGTCTCGCTCTCGCTCATGGCCAGCATGGCGCTTTGGTACAACGGCACGTCCATTGACCTCATCCGACAGATGAGCACCGACTATCTCCGTGGGCGTATCGAGTTTCACGTCGTGAATCTCTTCCCCTACCTCCATGAGCGAATGAGCTGGCTCGCGGCGGTCTCGGCGTTTCTCGCCCTGATTGCCGTGACGGTCACGCTTGCCGCCGTGACCTCGCCCACCAGATTCCCCCTTCGCCGTCGCTTCGTCGGAACAGCGGTGCCGCTCCGAGGCACGCGCCTCTGGCCAACGGTCACGGCGCTAGTTCGACGATCCGAATGGTGGGTCTCGGTCGCCGTGGCGTACGTACTCGCGGCCATGCTCTGGCTGGCAGGCAACACAGGATTCGTCTACGCGGCGATGATCCCAGTGTCCCAGGGCATCTACGTGTACGCCGCCACGAATCCGCTCCGGCTCATGCCCGGATATGCGAGATCCGCAGGTTCCGAGGTATGGCATATGCTCGCAGGGCAGACGATCGCGACGGCCGTCCCTGCCGTGCCGATCGTGCTGCTCGCCATGGCGCGGCCTGACGCCTGGGGGAGTGTCCGATTGCTGGCCATGGCACTCGTCAGCAGCGTGATCCTGACAACGCTCATCGCGTTGGTGTTCGTCGCGGAGAACGACAGTCCACTCGTGGTGTTTACGGGCTACGCGGTGTGTTTCGTGGCGTTTGCCTCGATCGCCGTCATGGTGGGCGTACTTCAAATACCGGGTCCGTGGCTCTGGATCGGCGCCGCGTGCTCCCAAGTCCTCGCCGTCGCATACTCGGTTGTCGGCATGAAGCACCTCATGAGGAGGAGGCGCCATGAGGCGATTGTTCCAAGCGGTTAATGCCGTGGTGTTCGGGTTCCTCGGAACTCTCGTGATCTCGACCATAGCAATCATCGTCGCTATGTTCTCCACCCGCGAGTCTGGCCACCGGTCACTCGGCCCCTTCGGTGGCGTCTATTTCGAGGCCATCGATCGCGCCGATGGTGTGACGTCCATGGAGGTCGGCGTCGAGAACTGGACCGTCATCGTGGTGCTGTGGCTTGTGCTCTCAGCGCTGGCCTTTGTCTCGATCCTCATCTTCGGCTGGCTTCGTCTCTATCGGCAGGCCCTGATCGACAAAGGGCCCGGCGTCACGTGACCTCGTGGTAATCGGGACGCTCCGCTTCGGGGCTTTGCTGTTTCTCAGATACAGCTGGGTTCTCGCCGCCCCCGCGGCGTTCGGGGCGACGGCCGTCTGCCTCGGTGTGTTCTACGGGGCGTGGGGCGTGGTTCCCCTCGCGTGGGGTGCGCTGCTCCACGCCTCGGTCGGATTGCTCGGATCGTACGTCGCCCACGAATGCGGCCACTTTGCGGCGCTCAGTCTGTGCCGGGGCGTAACGACCGTCAAAGTCGAGGCCACACTCCTTCGGACCTCGCTCAAGCCGGAAGGCGAGATCACGGCGCGGGAGTCGCTCGTCCTCGCCCTCGCCGGTCCACTCGGCTGCCTGATCCTGGGCGCCGCAGCGTGGGCGGCCGTTCCGCAGTCCGGTGTCGCCTGGTGGTACCTCGCGCACCTCGCACTGCTCGCACCGTGCTTCGGTGACGGGCGGGCGGTGGTCGCGGCCGTTCGCCGGATCAGTGCCCGAACGTCTCCGGGTCTGCAGCCGCGGGGCCCGTCCCGTTGAGACGATCGAGCGCGGCGAGCTCCTCGCGCGTGAGGTCGAAGCCGAACACGTCGAGATTCTCGGCGAGCCGCTGCGGCGAGGCCGACTTGGGGATCGCGACGAGACCCTGCTGCGTGTGCCAGCGGAGCACGGCCTGCGCGGGCGTCACCCCGTGCGCCTCCGCGACGGCCACGACGGCGGGCTCCGCGAGGAGGTCCCTGCCCTGGCCGATCGGGCTGTACGACTCGGTCACGATCGCGTGCCCGAAGTGATACGCACGCGCGGCCTGCTGAGTCCAGTACGGGCTCAGCTGAATCTGATCGACGTCCGGGCCGACTCCGGTCGCCGCGATGATCGCGTCGAGGTGGGCCGGCGTGAAGTTGGAGACGCCGACGGAGCGGACCTTCCCTTCTTCGCGGAGGGCCAGGAGCCCATCCCACGCCTCGACGTACGTGCCCTGGTCCGGGTTCGGCCAATGAACAAGGAACAGGTCGAGGTAGTCGACCCCCAGCCGGCGCACGCTGCGCTCCCACGCCTCCCGCACGCCCGCGACGCTATGCCATTCCCGGTTGAATTTGGTGGTCACGAAGACGTCCTCGCGCGGCACGCCCGAGCGGCGGAGGCCCTCCCCCACACCCTCTTCGTTCCCGTAGTTCTCGGCCGTGTCCACGTGCCGGTACCCGAGTTCGAGCGCGGTGGCGATGACCTCCGCCGCCTGCACATTGTCGAGCGGCCACGTCCCGAGCCCGATTTGCGGGATGCTGTGGCCGGACGAGAGGGGAATGCGCGGGGCGGCAGTCATGCCCCCAGCCTATGGGCGCTCGGCCTCGACGGGCGAGCCCTTGCGGGAGCCGGCCGGGGCGGGCCTGCTGGGCGCGGGGCGCACCTTGACGAAGAAGAAGGCCACAACCAAGCCGATCAGCACGATCGCCGCGGGGAGCAGGACCGACTGGGACATCGCGGTCGTGAACCCGCTCTGCAGGATCGCCGGAAGTTGTCCCGCGGCAAGCGCGCTCGTGCTCTGGCCGCCCCCGCCCGGGCGGGCCGGGAGGTCGTCCGCGAGGCGTGCCTGCATGAACGCCGCGATCGCGGCGCTCCCGAGCACGGAACCGATCTGGCGCGTCGTGTTGTAGATGCCAGAGCCCGCACCCGCGAGCTGCGGCGGGAGGTTGCGGGTCGCGAGCGTTGCCAGCGGGCCCCAGAGGCCCGCGTTGGCAAGGCCCAGCACGGCGCCCGGAATGAGCAGCACCGCAAGGTTCTGATCCGGCGTCAGAAGCACCGAGTAGAGCCAGAGCGAAAGCGCGAACAGGAACATGCCGCCGATGTTCATGGCCTTCGCGTGGCCACGGTCCACAAACTTCCCCGCCACCGGCGCGAGGCCGCCCGAGAGGACCGCCATCGGGATCATCATGAGGGCCGACTGCGTCGGGGTCATGCCCCGCACGAGCTGGTAGTAGAAGATCGTCGGGAGGCCGAAAGAGGTCACCGCGAAGCCCACGGTCGAGATGCCGAGGTTCGCGAGCGAGAAGTTGCGGTCACGGAACAGGCGTAGCGGAACGAGCGGCTCTGCCTTGTTGATCGCCTGCCAGACCACGAAGAGCGCCATGACGACGATGCCCGCGATGATGATCCCCCACACCGTGATGGGCCCCGTGATGGTGCCCCACGAATACGTCTGGCCTTCCTGGATGCCGAAGACGATGAGGAACATCGCGACGCCGCTCAGCGCGACGCCGAGCCAGTCGAAGCGGTGCGAGTGGGTGGTGAGCTTCGGGACGAGACGCATCGCGAGGAAGAAGCCGACGATGCCGACCGGGACGTTGATGAAGAAGACCCACTCCCAGCCGAAGCCGTCAACGAGGAGGCCGCCGAGGATCGGGCCGACGAGCATCGCGACGCCCGCGGTCGAGCCCCAGATGCTCATGGCCGCGCCACGGCGCTCGGGCGGGAAGATGCGCGTGATGACGGCCATGGTCTGCGGCGTCATGAGGCCCGCGCCGAGGCCCTGGACCACGCGGGCCGCGATGAGGGACGTGACGCTCCCGGAGAGGCCGCACCACAGCGAGGCGAGCGTGAAGATCACGAGGCCCATGAGGTACATGTTCTTGGGGCCGAAGCGATCGCCGAGGCGCCCCGTGATGAGGAGGGGCACGACGTACGCGAGGAGATACGCGCTCGTGACCCAGATGACCTCATTGATGTCCGCGCCGATGCCGCGCATGATCGCGGGGTTTGCCACCGACACGATGGTCGTGTCGATGAGGATCATGAAGAAGCCGATGACGAGGGACCAGAGGGCGGCCCACGGCCGCTCGATTCTTTCCACCGAACAAGAGTCTCACTTCCTGCGGACAGCAGACGTCCGCAGGTGTTCGCCCGCCGCGATCAGAGACCGAGATCACACGTCGAAGCGTGCGAGCATCTCCTGGCGGCCGAACATCCGGGCCGCCTCGCGCGCGGACGGAGTGCCCGCGTCCGGATCGGCGCCGAGTTCGAGGAGGGCCTCGACGACGTCCCCGTAGCCCTTGAACACGGCGCCCGCGAGCGGAGTCTGGCCGCGGTCGTTCGCGGCCGCGACGTCCGCGCCGTGGTCGCCGAGCAGCCGCACCACTCCGGCGTGCCCGTGGTAGGCGGCGAGCATCACGAGCGAGTCCCCCGCCTGGTTCGCGAGCGACGACGGCGCCCCCGCCTCGAGATAGGCCTTGAGTGTGGGCTCGTCCCCGGCTCGCGAGGCCTCGAACAGCCGCGAGGCGAGCTCGACGACGTCGTCGTCCGGCGCCCCCGATGCGGAGGGCTGGGGCTGGTCGGTCACGGTGTCCTCCTTGGTGGCTGCCTAGTCAGTGTGAGCCGCGCAGGAGCCCGGTGGGCCGGTGGACCACCTGCCCGGCCTCGGGCGCGACGATCGTCTCCTGGGCCGCGGCGTAGACCTCGCCCTCCGCCTCGCCGCGCACGGTGAGTGCGGCGTCCGCGGGGGTGCTGCGCTTGACGACCGCGAGCGCGATCGGGCCCATCTCGTAGTGGAGCGCCGCGGAGGTGACGCGGCCCACCTGCTTCTCGCCGCCGTCGTCCGTGGCGACGAAGACCGGGCTGCCGGGCGCGGGGAGCGTGTGCGTGGAGCCGTCGAGCTGGAGCATGACGAGCCGCCGCGGTGGGTGCCCGAGGTTGTGGACTCGCGCGACGGTCTCCTGGCCCTTGTAGCAGCCCTTTGCGAGATGAACGGCCGTGCGCAGGAGATCCAGCTCATGCGGGATCACCTTGTCGTCCGTCTCGAAGCCGACGCGCGGGCGCCACGCGGCGATGCGGAGCGCCTCCGCGGCCATCGATCCAGCGAGGCCGACTCCGGCCGCATCGAGAGCGGCCGCGGCGTCGCCGAGGCGGTCGGCCGCGACGAGGTGCTCGACCCACGGGCGATCGAGGCCCGGATGCCGGTCCTCGGCGACCGCCGCGTAGCTGAAGCCGCCCGGAGCGACGTGCGGCCAGGGGTCGCGCCACACGGGCGCGGCGCTCTCGAGTGCCGCGAGCTCGCCGAGCTCGCGCACCGCGCCGAGCACGCCCCACGCGTCGCTCACGTCCGCGACCTCGACGCGCAGCATGAAGCGCATGGAATTGAGCCACGCGGCGAGGCCCCCCGCCTCGGCCGCCTCGACGAGCAGCCACGCCGTCGCGCCGTCGTCGACGATCCGCGCGTCGTACTCGATCCGGCCCTGGATGCTCAGGAGCAGGAGCTCGGCGGACTCCCCCGGGCCGAGGCCGGACACCTGCTGCGAGGAGAGCGTGGTGAGCCACGTGAGGCGGTCGGGGCCCGTGACGGTGACCACGCCGCGGAAGGAAAGGTCGACGGCGGCGCGTCCCTCCGCGAGGGCGCGCTGCTCGCGCACGGGGTCGCCGTAGTGCGCGGCGACGCCGGCGTCGGCGCCCGCCGCCGCAACTGCGCCGGGGCGTGAAAGGAGGGGCGAGGAGAAGGTCATGCCTTGTTCAACGTTTCGGGGACCGTTTTCAGTCCGCGCGTTTCGGTCCGCGCGCTCATTCCGCGCGTCGCTGCGGAATCTCGGGCTGCGCCACGCGCTTGAGGATCGCCGAGGCGTGCGGAGCGAGCGGCGTGCCTCCCGACGCGACGTCCCAGCGCCAGAACAGGTCGCCGTTGACAAGGCCGAAGATCCGCGTCGCCGCCGAGTAGTTGCGGCTGTTGGCCCCTCGCATCACGGCGTCGGTGCTGAGCTGGATCTGCGGGCCGCGGATCTGCCCGTAGTACAGCTCGGCGATGCCGCCCGGGTGGAGGATCGTCACGGTGATGTCGAACCCGCCGTCAGCGTTTCGGAGCCGCTCGACCTCGTCCGCCGACTTGTACGCGGGAACGATGTCCGCTGGCGTGAGCCCCGGGCCGCCATCGGCATCCAGGAGCGGGCGGTCGAGCTGCCAGAAGCCTGTCTCGACGGAGAGCGGTCGGAGCCGCACGCCGTTCTCGTCGCAGAGCCAGCTTTCGGCCGTGTATTCGAGATACGGGAACCCGTGGTGGTGGAATGTGACGCGCTGGCCGAAGTGATCGTCACCTTCCTCGCCCGGGCCGAGACGCCCCTGGCCTTCCCACTCCCCGATGAGCCACGACAGCGGGACCAGTTCGGGAGTGAGTCCCGTGGGGATCTCAATGGGCACAGGAGGGCTCCGGCAGCGTCAGCGCTGGCCGCGGAAGAGGCCGAGAATCGCGTAGACGGCGAACCACGCCATCGAGATGCCGGCAATCACGAGGAGGACAAGGAAGAGAATTTCCCATGCAAGAACAGACATAGCGCCATCGTAGCGCCTCGGCGGTGGCCGCCCACCCGCGTGACGGCGGGGGTCCCGCCCTCAGTGGAGCAGCAGTTTGTCGATGAAGTACGCGATCGAGCCCACCGCGAGGACCGGGGCGAGAGCCAGCGCGACGAGCCCTGCCGGGGGCATGGGGTGGGACCGGATTCGGTTGAGCCTGCGGACCGCCGCGAGCACCGCGCCGATCAGCACGCCCGCCGCTGTGGCCGGAATCACCGCGATGTCCGTCAGGACGAGCGCCGCGAGCGGCGCGGCGAGGCCCGCGAAGACGATCGCGAACGGGGCAACGATCGTGTCCGGCCAATTGATGGCCCCAACCAGAAGCGCGACGGCCGTGCTGATCCCTGCTACGAGCAGCATGGAGCCCGTGCCGGTGAAGCGGGCCGTGGCGATCCACCCCGCGCCGAGGGAGCAGAGCAACACGCCCGAGCTGGCCCCGAGTGTCGATTCGAGACGGTGCGTCTGGCCCGTGCCGCGGATGAGTTGGACGACAATCACTGCCATGACACCGAGTGCCATCGCGGCCGGCGTCCACATGAGGAACTCGGGACCGTTGACCACCGCGGCAGAGATTCCGGCCGCCGCGCCCGCGAGCGCGAGGATCGTCCCATTGGTCTTTTTCGCGGGGATTCCGAGGAAATGAGGCCATCCGAAGCCGGCCGCGACGGCGAGGACGACGGCGACCGCGGCCTGGGCGAAAGGCCCACCGAGGCTCGAGACGACGAGGGCCGCCGTGCCGGCCACTCCGATGCCCGCAGCGGCCGCGCCTCCGATCCACGTCTTCACGCTGCCATCCTTCCATAGGCTCACCCGTATAATCGTCCGCATAGGTACGACCTGCCCGACGTTGTGCAGCCTGCTCTTCGGGAGGAACTATGTCGCACATCTTGCTGCTGACCAACAGCCGAGGCTCCTCGGTCGAAGTCCTTCCTGCCCTCGAACTTCTGAACCATCAGGTTCACATCTTGGCCGCCGAGCCGACCGCGCTGCTCGACGCGGATCCCGCCGACGTCGTGTTCCTCGACGCGCGCAAGGACCTCGTGGGGGCCCGCTCCCTCACCCAGCTGCTCAAGGCGACGGGGCTCAGCTCACCCCTCCTGCTCATCCTCACCGAGGGCGGCATGGCCGCCGTCTCCTCCGCATGGGCGGTCGACGACATCGTGCTCGAGTCCGCAGGGCCCGCCGAGATCGAGGCGCGCATCCGGCTCGCGATGTCGCGGACCTCGCACGTCGAGGAGCCCGACACGGAGATCCGGGCAGCCGGCGTCGTGATCGACGAAGCGAGCTACACGGCGCGGGTGAACGGCGAGGCGCTCAACCTCACGTTCAAGGAGTTCGAGCTGCTCAAGTACCTCGCCCAGCATCCCGGGCGCGTCTTCACGCGCCAGCAGCTCCTGACCGAGGTGTGGGGCTACGACTACTACGGCGGCACCCGCACGGTCGACGTGCACGTCCGGCGCCTCCGCGCCAAGCTCGGGCCCGACCACGAGGGGCTCATCGGAACCGTCCGGAACGTGGGCTACCGGCTCACGCTGACTCGTCTCAGCGAGGACGAGCTCAGCGAGGCCTAGGCCACTCCGCCGAGGAACGGCCCCGAACGCGACGAGGCCCCGCACCGAAACGGTGCGGGGCCTCGCCTGTGGTGGAGGACATACGGGTCGAACGTATCGAGGCCACCCCACTGGTGGATCCCCCTCGGAGCGGCTCAGCCGCGGTCATCTACTCTACACGCGGCCCTCTCGGGCGGGCAAACCGCCCACACCGCGTGCGCATTCGCTAGCCTTGCTTCATGACGAGCGCTTATCCCCAGGACTGGCCCGCCACCGTCGTCGAAGGCCGCGTTCCACGGGCCCTGTGGGTGGAGATCGAATCCCTGCTCGCCGCCGCGGAAGATTCAGACGGCAACCCGTCCCTCTCGGAACAGACCACGGTGCTCCTGCGCTCGCCCGAGACCCGCTCCGAGGAGATCGTGACGATCGCGGTCCACGCGCTCGACGACACGTCCGGCTCGCCCGCCCCCGAGGACCTCGCGGGTGTAGCCGTCATCGCGTTCCAGCCGGACGGCGCCGGCGTCGTCGAACTCGCCGTGCACCCCACGTACCGGAACCAGGGCGTCGGGGTGCGGCTCGTCGAGGCGATCAAGGAGCTGCGTGGCCCCTCGGGGCGCGAAGGCCTCACAGCGTGGTCCCACGGCAATCACGAGGCCGCGGCCGAGCTCGCGGCGCTCTACGGCTACGTGCCGCTGCGCGAGCTCTGGAAGATGGTGCTCGTGCGCCACGCGGACGGTCCGGCCCCAGTGCTGCCGCCGGGCGTCACGATCCGCACCTTCGAGCCCGGCCTCGACGAGGACGCCTGGCTCGCCGCGAACCACGCGGCGTTCGCCCACCATCCCGAGCAGGGCGCGCTGCGCCGCAGCGACCTCGAAGCGCGCATGAGCGAGCCGTGGTTCGACGCGGCCGGCTTCTTCCTCGCGGTCGACGACGACGGCAGGATCCTCGGCTTCCACTGGACGAAGGTGCACCCGGCCCACGGCGAACACAAGGCCCTCGGCGAGGTCTACGCGGTGGGCGTCGACCCGTCCGCGCAGGGCAAGGGCCTGGGTCTCGCGCTCACGCGCGCGGGCATCGACTACCTGCACGGGAAGGGCCTCAAGACGGTCATGCTGTACACAGACGCGGACAACTCGGCCGCCGTCGCCCTCTATCGGAAGCTCGGCTTCACGCTGTGGGACAAGGACGTGCTCTACGGGCCCGCGGCGTCAGTGAACGCCGAGTAGGCTGGACCGAGGACATCAGAGCTTCTGCGGAGGAACAGTGACCGAAGCCAATAACGAGAGCACCGCAGCAATGGCGCCGCAGAATTCGGAAGTCGCCGTAGGCGTCTCCACGAAAACGGCACCCCGGCCAGCGGCCGCCACGCCGGTCTTCGGCTCGTCCGAGGTCCCCGCCTCCCGCGCGACGGAGGATCGGATCGACATCCCGCAGTTCCTCCCGAGCCCCTCCCCCGAGGGCGAGATCGGCCCGGACCGCTTCTTGGACCGCGAGCTCAGCTGGCTCGCGTTCAACGCGCGGGTCCTCGAGCTCGCAGAGGACGAGGAGCTGTTCCTGCTCGAGCGCGTCAACTTCCTCTCGATCTTCGCCTCGAACCTCGACGAGTTCTTCATGGTCCGCGTTGCAGGCCTCAAGCGCCGCATCGCGACAGGCCTCGCCGTCCCGTCCGCGGCCGGCCTGAGCCCCCACGAGGTCCTCGACCAGATCAGCCACGAGGCCCACGAGCTCCAGGAACGGCACTGCCGAGCGTTCGCCGCCCACATCCGCCCCGCCCTCGAGGACTCGGGAATCAAGCTCGTCACGTGGGAGGACCTCGGCGAGACCGAGCACGAGCGCCTCAGCACGCTCTTCGCCGAGCAGGTGTTCCCGATCCTCACGCCGCTCGCCGTCGACCCGGCCCACCCGTTCCCATACATCTCGGGGCTTTCGCTCAACCTCGCCGTCGTGGTGCGGAACCCCGTGAGCGAGAAGGAGCTCTTCGCGCGCCTCAAGGTGCCGGACCAGCTCCCGCGCCTCATCTCAGTCGACGGCCCGCGCGCCGGAAACGTTGCGGGTAGGCTCGCGCGCTTCATCCCGCTCGAGGACCTCATCGCGGTCCACCTCGACCAGCTCTTCCCGGGCATGGAGGTGCTCGAGCACCACACGTTCCGCGTGACCCGCAACGAGGACCTCGAAGTTGAAGAGGACGACGCCGAGAACCTCCTCCAGGCGCTCGAGAAGGAGCTCCTGAGGCGGCGATTCGGCCCGCCAGTGCGCCTCGAAGTCACCACGGACATCAACCCGAACATCCGGGCCCTTCTGGTCCGCGAGCTCGGCGTCGAGGAGTCTGAGGTGTACTCGCTTCCGGCTCCCCTCGACCTCCGGGGGCTGTCCGTGATCGGCGGGATCGACCGGGCCGAGCTTCACTACCCGAAGCAGATCGCGCACACCTCGCGGTTCCTCAACGAATCGGAGACCGCGAAGGCCGCGAACGTGTTCGCCGCGATGCGCCGCCGCGACATCCTCCTCCACCACCCTTACGACTCGTTCTCGACGTCGGTCCAGGCGTTCCTCGAGCAGGCCGCAGCGGACCCCAAGGTCCAGGCCATCAAGCAGACCCTGTACCGCACGTCCGGCGACTCCCCGATCGTCGACGCGCTCATTGATGCGGCCGAGGCCGGCAAGCAGGTCCTCGCGCTCGTGGAGATCAAGGCGCGCTTCGACGAGCAGGCCAACATCTCCTGGGCGCGAAAGCTCGAGCAGGCGGGCGTGCACGTGGTGTACGGCATCGTGGGGCTCAAGACCCACTGCAAGCTCTCCCTCGTGGTGCGCCAGGAGAACGACGGCCTGCGCCGCTACAGCCACATCGGCACGGGCAACTACCACCCGCGCACGGCGCGCTACTACGAGGACCTGGGCCTCCTCACGTGCGACGAGCAGGTGGGCGAGGATCTCTCGAAGCTCTTCAACCAGCTCTCGGGCTACGCCCCGAAGTCAACGTTCAAGCGCCTCCTCGTCGCGCCCCGCTCGGTCCGTTCGGGCCTCATCGACCGGATCGAGACCGAGATCAAGAACGCCCGCGCGGGGCTGCGCGCCCGCGTGATCATCAAGGTCAACTCGATGGTCGACGAGGCCATCATCGATTCGCTGTACCGCGCGTCGCAGTCCGGCGTGAAGGTGGACATCGTGGTGCGCGGCATCTGCTCGCTGCGCCCCGGCGTTCCGGGCCTGAGCGAGAACATCACGGTCCGCTCCGTCCTGGGCCGTTTCCTCGAGCACTCTCGCGTCTTCGCGTTCACGAACGGCGGGAACCCCGTCGTCTACATCGGCTCGGCGGACATGATGCACCGCAACCTCGACCGCCGCGTCGAGGCGCTCGTGCAGCTGCGGAACCGCGAGGACATCGCCGACCTCTTCTCGCTCCTGGACCGCTACCTCGACGATGAGACCGCGAGCTGGCACCTCGACAGCATGGGCACGTGGACCCGACACCACCTCGACGACGACGGCCGGCTGCTCGAAGACGTTCAGTCGTGGCTCCTCGCCTCGCGGGCGCGTCAGCGGTCCGTGGCCCTCCGGTGACCATGACCGATCAACCCCCGGCGGTACCCGAGGGAGACCTCAGCGAAGCCATCTCGGTCTACGCGGCCGGCGCCGTCCCGTGGCGCGTCCGCGCGGGCCAGCTCGAGGTGCTCCTCATCCACCGGCCGCGCTACGACGACTGGTCGTGGCCGAAGGGCAAGCTCGACGCCGGCGAGACGATGCACGAGTGCGCCGCGCGCGAGGTGTGGGAGGAGATCGGGCTCGACGGACCGCTCGGCATTCCGCTCCCGGCCACGCGATACCGCGTGCTCGCCGGCCTCAAGGTGGTGCACTACTGGGCACTCAAGGTGGGCCAGTCCGCCGTCGTCCGCCCGGACGGCACCGAGGTGGACGAGACGCATTGGTGCGGCGTCGACGAGGCCGCGACGCTCCTGACGAACCAGACGGACGCGCTCCCGCTCGGCTGGCTCGTCGAGGCCCACCGCCGCGGCGAGCTCGACACGCGCCCGCTCATCGTCCTCCGGCACGCGAAGGCGAAGCCGCGCGGTTCCTGGACCAAGGCCGAGGGCGACCGCACGCTTGCGGCCTCGGGCATTCGGCAGGCCGCCGCGGTGGGCCGGCTGCTGCAGGTCTGGAACCCGGAGCGCGTCGTGACGAGCCCGTGGCGGCGCTGCGTCGACACCGTGCGCCCCTACATCGCGGCCGCGAACGGCCGGGTCAAGGTCAAGCTCGACGAGAAGCTCACCGAGGCGTCCCACAAGCGGAAGCCGGACCGGGCTGCGGCCACCGTGGACCGTCTGTTCGACAAGGCGAAAAGCGCCGTCCTGTGCACGCACCGGCCGGTGCTGCCGACCGTGCTCGCGGCCTTCGCGCTCCGCTGCGAGCCGGGCATCGACGCCGAACTCCCCACCGAGGATCCGTACCTCACGCCCGGCGAGCTCATCGTGTTCCACGTTCCCGTGGCCGGCGCGCCGCGCGTCGTCGTCACCGAGCAGCTCAAGCCGTTCGAGGACTAGCCCGCTAGGCTGGAGCCATGGCCACCGCGACTCCCCCTGCGACCCTCATCGCCGCGCCCTACGAGGACCTTCTCCGGGACGTCCTCGAGCACGGAGCCCACAAGTCGGACCGCACGGGGACGGGCACGCGCAGCGTGTTCGGGCGCCAGATCCGCTTCGACCTCGCCGCGGGCTTCCCCCTCGTGACCACGAAGCGCGTGCACTTCAAGTCCGTCGCGGTCGAGCTCCTGTGGTTCCTGCGCGGCGATTCGAACGTGCGCTGGATGCAGGAGCAGGGCGTCACCATCTGGGACGAGTGGGCGGACGACGACGGCGAGCTCGGCCCCGTCTACGGCGTCCAGTGGCGCTCGTGGCCCACGCCGGACGGCCAGCACATCGACCAAGTCGCGGCGGTCATGGACTCGCTCCGGGCCAACCCCGACTCGCGCCGCCACATCGTCTCGGCGTGGAATGTCGCCGAGCTCTCCAAGATGGCGCTGCCCCCGTGCCACGCGTTCTTCCAGTTCTACGTGGCTCCCGAGGACGGCGGCCCGGGCAAGCTCTCGTGCCAGCTGTACCAGCGCAGCGCGGACATGTTCCTCGGGGTTCCGTTCAACATCGCCTCGTACTCGCTCCTCACGCACATGATGGCGCAGCAGCTCGGGCTCAACGTCGGCGAGTTCGTATGGACGGGCGGGGACTGCCACATCTACGACAACCACGTCGAGCAGGTCCGCGAGCAGCTCTCGCGCGAGCCGTATCCCTACCCGAGACTTCGCATCGCGCGCAGGCCCGAGAGCCTCTTCGAGTACCGCTACGAGGACTTCGAGGTGCTCGACTACCGGCACCACCCGGGCATCAAGGCGCCCATCGCGATATGAGCGACCTGCGAGCGCTCACTCCGCAGGACGCCAACGCCACGGCGGGGATCGGACTCATCTGGGCCGAGGCCCGCGGCGGCGTGATCGGCCGGGCGGGGACGATGCCGTGGCACGTGCCCGAGGACATGAAGCACTTCGCGGCCGTCACGAAGGGCCACGCCGTGGTCATGGGCCGGAAGACGTGGGATTCGATTCCGGAGCGCTACCGTCCGTTCTCCGGGCGGACGAACATCGTCGTGACCCGCCGGGAGGGCTGGGAGGCGGAGGGCGCCGTCGTCGTCCATTCGCTCGAGGAGGGACTCGCGAAGGCGCGGCGCGCGCCCGGGAGCCCCCGGACGTGGCTCGTGGGCGGGGGCGAGCTGTTCGCGCAGGCGCTCGCACTCGAGGACGTCAACGTCGCCGTCGTGACGTTCTTGGACCTCGACGTCGAAGGCGACGCGTACGCGCCCGCGCTCGGCCCCGAGTGGGCCCCTGGCTGGTCCGAACCAGCGGACGGCGCGTGGCACGAGTCGCGCACGGGCGTTCTCTATCGGTGGGCGGTGTACACGCGGTGACCGAGGCCAGCGCGGGACCCGCCGACGCACCGGGCTATCCAGAGGAGCAGGCCTACCCCGAAGAGCTGAGGTTCGGCTTCGGCGAGATCCTCGCGCTGCTCGCCGTGCACGGCGGCGACGCGGCGCCGGGGACCGCGGAGCTCCTCGGCCTCGATGACTACACGCAGCTGCCCGAGGTGATCGCGAGCGGGGCGTCCTCGCTAGTTGCGCGCGGCTTCGCGCACGTGGGGCCCTCAGCCGAGCTCGCGATCGACGGGCCGATCGCCGGGATCGCGGCCGCCCTCGGCGGGGCCGAGCGCCGCATGGACCTGACGCTCGAGGCGCCTGGCCTCACCGACCGGATCGTCGTGCTCGAGGCGCAGGGCGTCGCGATCCTGCTCCGCCCCCGCGCCTACAGCACGTGGTGGGCGCTCCCCCAGCGGGCCGACGTCCCGCCCGCCGAGGCCACGTTCATGCTCGTGCAGGGCCACCTCGCGGAGCACCCCGACGGGCGCGTGCTCGTCGAGCGGCACGAGGTCGGGCAGGGCTACGCGCTCTCCGTGCGCCGAACGGGCGACGGCGGGTGGCTACTCGGCGTGAAGCCTCCAGGAGCCGAGGGCGCGCATGAGGAGCCCGGGGACGCCGCCGCCCTCCTCGCCGCCCTCCGCGCAGTGCGCAACGATTGACGCGCCGGGCCCCTCGCGCCCGCGTGAAGTAACGCACAGCTGACCCGGCGCGCGCCTTCCGTAGAATGGAGGGCATGACTTCTTCGGTGGGTTTTGTCGGCTGGCGCGGCATGGTGGGCTCCGTGCTCATGGAGCGCATGCAGGACGAGGGCGACTTCGCCTCGATCAACCCCGTGTTCTTCTCGACGTCCAACGCGGGCGGCGCCGCCCCCGCGTTCGCTGGTTCCGCCGGCGGGAACGCGGGGAAGCTCCTCGATGCGTTCGACGTCGAGACCCTCGCGAAGCTGCCCGTCATCGTCACGACGCAGGGCGGCGACTACACGAAGAAGGTCCACCCGCAGCTCCGCGCTGTCGGCTGGGACGGACTCTGGATCGATGCCGCCTCGACACTGCGCATGAACGACGACTCGATCATCGTGCTCGACCCCGTCAACCGGAGGGTCATCGACGAGGGCCTCACGGCCGGTGTCAAGGACTTCATCGGCGGCAACTGCACGGTCTCGTGCATGCTCATGGGCCTCGGCGGCCTGTTCCGGAACAACCTCGTCGAGTGGGGTACGTCGATGACGTACCAGGCCGCGTCCGGCGGCGGCGCGCGGCACATGCGCGAGCTCATCACCCAGTTCGGGGCGATCCACGGCGCGGTGTCCGCGGAACTCGACGACCCGGCGTCGGCCATCCTCGAGATCGACCGCAAGGTGCTCGCGGCCCAGCGCGGCGGCGTCGACGCGACCCAGTTCGGCGTGCCGCTCGCTGGCTCGCTCATCCCGTGGATCGACGCGGACCTCGGCAACGGCCAGTCCAAGGAGGAGTGGAAGGCCGGCGTCGAGACGAACAAGATCCTCGGCACGCGGGCGGGCGGGGCCATCGACCCCGTGATCATGGACGGCCTGTGCGTGCGGATTGGTGCGATGCGCTCGCACTCCCAGGCACTCACGCTCAAGCTCCGCGAAGACCTCTCGGTCGCCGAGATCGAACGGATCATCGACGCCGACAACGAGTGGGCGCGCGTGGTCCCGAATGAGAAGCAGGCGTCAATGGACCAGCTGACGCCCGTCGCGGCGTCCGGCACGCTCGACATCCCCGTGGGCCGCATCCGCAAGCTCGAGATGGGCCCCGAGTACGTCTCCGCCTTCACGGTCGGCGACCAGCTCCTGTGGGGCGCGGCCGAGCCGCTGCGCCGCATGCTCAAGATTGCGACCGGAACGCTCTAGGCCGGGGGACGAGTCTCGGCCGGGGCCCCCGCCGGCTGGCCTGGCTGGCCACCCCCGGGTCCACATGTGCTGCCCTGAGCCGCATTTCCGTAGGGAATACCCCACGGAAATGCGGGTGAGGGCAGCACGTATTTCACCGGCGCTCGATCTCGGCGTCAAGCCGACCGTCGCGCAGCCGTTCGAATCGCAGACTGGATGCGTCGTCGCACCTCGTCCGGGCGCTCCAAGTCTGTCCAGCGAAGGCGTACGAACACCCAGCCCAATTCCATGAGCAGGGATTCGCGAGCCGCCGTCTGCAGCTCGAACTGCACCTGAGGCCGTTCGAACCCCAGGCGTTCGAGCAAAATCCGAGTCCGGCTCTCCCCCACGGACTCGGTCGCGCGCTCAAGCGAGTCCACCACCGTGAGGGCCCTCCGCCTCCCGCGCGGAGATCCCTGCCCACATCGTTCTCGGCGAGCGCGAGCTGGTGGGTTGCGGTGTCCTTTGACCGACTGGCTCGGGAACCGGCGTAGCTCGTCGCCACGTGGATCGCGGAGCCGACGTTCCAGACCGCACATCCGCGCAGAACTGCGGCACTCGCCAAGCAGTAGACGGCCGAACCATGCGTCCCCTCGACGTGGGCGTCGAGCCTGGCAATTTCGCGTTCCCACCGCGTCAGGGGGTCCCAGCGGTGGACCGGGATGTAGGCCCCTTGACGCAACCTCAGAACCAGTCCGCTGCGCACGGCTTTGGCCAGCAGCCGATCGTCGATTCCCGCCGACTTCAGCGCAGCCGTCGAGGCCACGTCATGACCTCCTGGCCACGCGGCTGCAAACAGTTCCTCGACTGAGCGCATCCCCATGCCTCGATCGTCGCGTCAAGCCGATACTCGGGCAACGCGGTTCGTGGCTCTCCGTGGCAAAACTGCATGTCCGTGGATTACCCGCATCTCCGTAGGGAATACCCCACGGAGTTGCGGGTCAGGGCAGCAGTTGCGCGCGGCCGCTGGCAACCCGTTGCCGGCGCGCCTGGCGGTTAGCCCGCCCAGAACTCCTCGATGCGGGCCGCCGCGTGTGCGACGCCGGCGGCCGCCGCGGGGCCGAGGTCCTCGAACAGCTCCGGAACGACGCGGGGCGCCGCTGGGGTCCCGCCCTTGGCCCATGTGCCGACGGTCCGTCCGCCGACCATGATGGTCGCCTTGAACACGCCGTTGATGCCCGGGATCACGCGCTGCATGTAGCGCTCCGGGACGGCCACGGTGCGCTCGCGGTACCCGAGGAGCAGTTCGTCGAACCCCGGGAGCGCCACGACGGCCCGGGCCGCGGCCCGCGTGTCGAGGAGCGACGCGACGTCGGGGGCGCAGAACAGGACGCGGCCGTCGAACTCGAGCGCGGCGCATTCGGCAGCCGCGGCAGCGAACGGCCCGCGCACCACGCCGAGCGGCTGGCCGAGCCACCACGCGAAGTCCCGCTCGTCGGCGGGCCCGTGGGCGGCGAGGTATCGGCGCGCGAGGTGCTCGACGGCGTCGTCCCTCGCGAGCCGGTCGGCGCGCGGAAGCCACTCGTCCGCGAGCCGGAACTCCTGCTGCCGCCCGCGCAGCGGGCCCTGGACGAGCACCATCCGGTGGCTCAGGATCGAGAGGAGGTGAATGCCGCGCTGCGCCGCGGTGGGCTGGCCCGCAGCCTCGAAGGCCTCGAACAGCTCGGCGCGCGTCAGGCCGACATCCCCGGCGAGCCGCGATTCCGCGACCTTGCGGACCACTGCGACGTCCTCCTCCGCGATGCCGAGGCCGCGGTGCCGGGCAGAGGCTGAGCGCATGACGCGCTCAGCGGCGAGCCCCACGAAGAGCCGCACGTCCTCCGCGGCAACGAGGAAGAGCGTCCCGCGCATGGTCCACGTGCGGACGACGGCGCCGCTCGCCAAGGCGGACGCGACCCCGGACGCTGTGCCCGCCCGGGCGCGGACCCCGACGGCGAGCAGGCCCGAGGCGAGGTCCTGGCTCTGGAGAGCGGTCATGCGGCGAACGACGTCCACGGAGTCGTCGGGATGGCCCAGCCCGACACCGACCGAGCCAGAGGGCAGGAGCCCCTGCGCTGCCAAGCGGAGGCGGGCCAGCGCCGTCGTCGTCACCTTGCGGGCACTCGGGGCGGGCGTCGTCATGGGACCATCATGCCCCGCGGACCCGGACAGGATCAGTCCGCAATCGTCCCCTTGCGCCGTCACGTCCGCTGGGTGCGCGCTCTGCGGAGGTGACGGCGCAACCGGAGGCACCCTGCGGAGGTGACGGCGCAACCGAAGGCACCCTGCGGAGGTGACGGCGCAACCGAAGGCACCCTGCGGAGGTGACGGCGCAACCCGAGGGCTACGCGAACGCCCCCACACCCGTCACGTCGCGGCCGATGAGGAGCGCCTGGACGCTCTCCGTGCCCTCGTACGTGTGGATCGACTCGATGTCCGCGAGATGGCGGATCACGTGGTTCTCGAGCAGGATCCCGTTGCCGCCGAGGAGGTCGCGCGCGGTGGAGGCGATGAAGCGGGCCTTGCGCGTGTTGTGGTACTTGGCCATGGACGCCTGTGTGGGGCGCATCTGGCCGGCGGCGTCGAGGGCGGCGACGTGGACGCAGTGCAGCTGCATGCTCGTGAGCTCGGCGAGCATCTGCGAGAGCCTGTCCTGAACGAGCTGGAACCTCGCAAGCGGCTTCCCGAACTGCACGCGCTGCGTCGCGTAGTTGAGCGCCGCCTCGTAGGCGGCCGTCGCGTGCCCGAGCGCGGACCACGCGACCCCGAGCCGCGTGGCGACGAGCACGCGCGACGTGTCCTTGAACGTCCGGGCGCCCGGGAGCACGTTCTCCTGCGGGATCCGGACGCCCTCGAGCCGGATCCGCGCCTGGTGGATGGCTCGGAGCGAGGCCTTTCCCTCGATGACCTCGGCCTCGTAGCCCGGCGTGTCCTGCTCGACGAGGAAGCCGCGCACGTCCCCGACCTCGTCGCGTGCCCAGACAACCGTGACGCCGCCCGAGGCGCCGTTGCCGATCCACTTCTTCTCGCCGTCGAGCACCCAGTGATCGCCGTCGAGCCGGGCCCGCGTCTCGAGGCTCACCGAGTCGGAGCCGTGGTCCGGCTCCGTGAGCGCGAACGCGCCGAGCTCCTCGCCGCGCGCGAGCGGCCCGAGCCAGCGCTCCTTCTGGGCGTCCGAGCCGTGAAACGCGATCGAGCGGAGCGCGAGGCCGCCCTGGACCGCGACGATCGTGCCGAGCGAGCCGTCACCGCGCGAGATCTCCATGTTGACGAGTCCGGCGGCGAGCGGGCTCATGGGCTCGAGCCCGGGGACCTCGATCCCGTCCGCGAGGAGGTTGAGCTCGCCCATGCGTTTGACGAGGTGGACGGGGTACTCAGCGCGGTCCCAGTAGTCGTTCATGACCGGAAGCGCCTCGCCGACGAACTGGCGCGCCCGCTCCCAGTGGGCCCGATCCGCTGCCGGGATCCCGCCGAAAGCGGAGAACACATCGTAGTAGTCGGTGTCGAGGGCGTCGGAGACGTCGTAGTCGGGCATGATCCAACCATCGCCGAAACTCAGTGTCAGGTCAACTGGTACTCGGTATCAGCCCTCGAGTTGCTCCCGGATCCGCCGCGCGAGCTCCTCCGGAGGAAGGGACCTGGGGAACACCGCGACGACCACGTCGTCCGCCCGCCGCCCGCCGCCGTCGTCCGTTCCGGAAGGTGACGCCGGCGCCCCCGGCAGAACGCCGTAGAGCCGCCGCACGCCGTCGAGCTCGCGCCGCAGCCTCGTCGCGTCGTAGCCCGGTTCGCCGCGCATGAGCGCGCGGAGGAAGTAATTGTGGGTCGCGATGACCGTGGCCGCGAAGCGCACGGCGTCGAGGGGGTCGATACCCGCCACCGCCGCGCGGAGATAGCGGCGGAAGAGCCGCTCGTAGCGGAACGTCGTCACGAGTTCCTTGTCGCGGAGGCTCGGCTCGTGGTTCACCACTTGGTAGCGCAGCTGTGCGAGATCGGGCTGCTCGTCGAAATGCGCGAACACGAGCTCGGCCGCCGCGCACACGGCGTCCCACGGATCCTCGTGCGGCCCGGCGAGGAACGCCTCGGCCTCCTCGAGCAGGGCGTCGTGGTCCGCGAAGACCACGTCCTCCTTCGAGCGGAACTGACGGAAGAACGTGCTGCGGGAGAGCCCGGCGGCCGCCGCGATCTGCTCGGCACTCGTCGCCTCGTAGCCCTGGTCGGCGTAGAGCCGCAGCGCCGCCGCCGCGACGTCGTGACGGAAGAGCGCGCGGTCGCGCTGGGCGCCGGCCTTGGCGGACGGCTCCCCCGAATCGCTCACAGTTCGAGCCCGATGAGGAGCGGCTCGTTCGTGAGCTCGATCCCGAACCGCTCGCGCACGCCGTCGCGCACCTCGCGGGCGAGGGACAGGAGATCCTTCGCGCTGGCCCCACCCCGGTTCGTGATGGCCAGAGTGTGCTTCGTGGACAGGGCCGCGCGCCCGCCCGTCACGCTGTCCCCGCCGAGCCCGTAGCCCTTCGCGAAGCCCGCGTGATCGATGAGCCACGCCGCCGAGGTCTTCACGAGGCCATTGCCCGCGGGGTAGCGCGGGGCCCCCTCGGGCAGGGACTCCGCGGCCTCAGCGGTGAGCACGGGGTTCGTGAAGAAGGAGCCGGTCGAGAACGTGTCGCGGTCGGCGGGGTCGAGGACCATGCCCTTCGAGCCGCGCAGCCGGAGGACCTCGCGGCGCACGGCGAGCGCCGAGGCCCGCTCCCCCTGCTCGACGCCGAGACCGCGCGCGAGCTCCGCGTAGCGGATGGGGGCGCCCATGCGGCCGAGCGCGAGCTGGAACTCGACGGTCAGGACCACGTAGCGGGGCGAGCCCTGGACCGTGGTCTGCTTGAGGAGCGAGTCGCGGTAGCCGAACTTGAGCTCGGACGGGACGAACGTCGTGACGGCGCGCGCCTCGCGGTCCCACGTGCGCACCTGCCAGATGGTCTGCGAGACGTCCTGGCCGTAGGCCCCGACGTTCTGGACGGGGGTCGCTCCGGCGGAGCCCGGGATGCCGGAGAGCGCCTCGACTCCGCTCCACGCGTGGTGCACGGCATGGTTCACGAAGTCGTCCCAGGGGTGGCCCGCCTGGACCGCGACGGAGACCCCGCCGCACGTGTCCGCGGAGTTCACGGCGAGCCCCTCGGACGCGATCTTGAGCACGGTCCCGGGGTAGCCATCGTCGGACACGATGAGGTTCGATCCGCCCGCGATGATGAGCAGCGGCTCGCCCGCCTCGTCCGCGGTGCGGACGGCGTCGATGATCTCCGACTCGGTGCGCGCCTCCTCGAACCGGGCGGCGGGCCCGCCGACGGCGGACGTGGTCAGGGTCGAGAGGAGGGTCTGGCTCACCGTTTCAGCTTAGCCGGACGACGGCGGCCGGCGCCTCGCGCTGCCCGCGCGACGCCCGCTGCAGCCAGGACGCCGTCACACCGGCTTGACCCATGCGATCGTCCGGTGGGCCGCCTGGCCCGCGAGGGCGAGGCTCACGAGGACGAACACGAGCACCGTCGCGAGTCCGTAGCGGACGCCCGTGAACTCGGCGACGAAGCCGATGAGCGGCGGGCCGCACAGGAACGCGCCGTAGCCCACGGTCGAGACGACGGAGACGCGGGCGGCGGCGGTCGCGGGGTCGTCGGCCGCCGCGGACATCCCCACCGGGAAGCCGAGCGACGCCCCGAAGCCCCAGAGCACGAGCCCCACGTACGCGAGCCACAGCGTCGGCGCAAGCACGAACAGGCCGAGGCCGAGCATCGCGAGGACCGCGCACGCGCGGAGGGCCGTGACCCTCCCGTGCCGGTTGAGGATGGGGGTCCCGAGGAAGCGGCCGGCCGCCATCGCGGCGACGAACACGCTGTACCCGCCGGCTCCCGCGGCCTGGGACACGCCGTAGCCGTCCGAGAGCGCGAGCGCGACCCAATCCCCCGCGGCGCCCTCGGCGAGGGCGAGGCCCAGCACCATGACGCCCAGCAAGAGCGTTCGGCGGTCGCGCCATGCCGCGGCCATCTGCGCCCGGCCTCCCCGCCCGCCCTCGGGCGAGGCGACCGCGAGGGCCGGCTCGGCGCCGTCGTCCACGGCGCGCACGGCCTCGAGCTCGGGCGCTGCCCGGCCCACGGCGTCCGCGCGCAGCATGAGCGCCGAGGTCACGACGCACGCGGCGACCACGACGCCCACGGATCCGACGTGCCACAGGAGCGGCACGGAGGCCGCGGCCGCCCAGGAGCCGAGGATCGCGCCCACGACCGTGCCGACGCTGAACGAGCCGTGCAGGGCGGGCATGATGAAGCGTCCGAGCGCGCGCTCGACCGCGGCACCCTCGACGTTGGACGCCGTGTTCCAGCTCGCGGTCCCGAGCCCGATCGTCGCGAAGCCCACGGCACACACGGCGGGCTCCCGGAACAGCGTCGCACCCGCGCCCACGAGCACGAGGCCGACGCCGAGGAGCGCCGCCCCAGCCTGGATGGTTCGACGGGAGCCGAGGCGGATCACGACGAGACCGGAGGCGGACACCGAGACGAAGGACGCGAGCGTCATGCACAGCAGCAGGAGTCCGATCCCGCCGGGCGTGAGGCCGAGGTCCTCGCGCAGCGCGGGAATGCGCGCCACCCAGCTCGAGAACGCGACCCCGCTCGCGGCGTACGCGATGACGACGGCGGCGTGCCACCTCCGCAGCTCCCGCGGGGTGACGGCCGCCCGGGTCGCCTGCCCCGTGGACTTCACGAGGCCTCGCTCAGCCGAGCCGGACGACGGCCTGCGCCTTGGTCAGCACACGCTGCCCGGCGCTCATGACCGTGAGGTCGATTCGGGCCGTGCGGGCCTCCGCATTGAGCGCCCCGACCGTTCCGACGACCTCGAGGATCGCGCCCGGTTCGTCCGTGCCGGTCGTGTCCGCGACCGGGACGGGCTTCGTGAAGCGCGTCTGGTAGTCGACGACCGCGCCCGGGTCCCCGGCCCAGTCCACGACGAGCTGCACGGCGGCGCCCATCGTGAACATGCCGTGCGCGATGACGCCGGGGAGCTCGACGGCGACCGCGAACTCGTTGTTCCAGTGGATCGGGTTGAAGTCCCCGGACGCGCCCGCGTACTTGACGAGGTCGGAGCGGGTCACGGCGATGTCGCGGCGGCCGATCTCGAGGCCCGTCTCGAGCTGCTCGAACGCGGGCGCTGATACTGCGGCCATTACTGGCCCTCCCCTCGGACCAGGATGGACGACGTGGTGGTGGCGACCCGCTCCCCCGACTCGGACGCGATCTCGGCGCGGGTCGTGATCATGGCGCCGCCGCCCATCGCGCGGACCTGGTCGACGTGGAGCTCGGCCGTGAGGCGATCACCGGCCACGATCGGACGGTGGTGGGTGAAGCGCTGCTCGGCGTGGACCACGCGGGAGAAGTCGATGCCGGACTCGGGGTCGGCGATGAGCTGGGCGTCAGCGCGCTGGGCCACGATGATCGCGAACGACGGCGGCGCGACGACGTCCGCGTAGCCGAGCGACTGGGCTGCGTCGACGTCGAAATGCGCCGGGTGGCCCGCCTTGACGGCGTGCGCGAACTCACGGATCTTCTCGCGGGCTACGTCGTACACCTCGGCGGGCGGGTAGACGCGACCTTGCAGGTCGGGGTTGATGGCCATGGCCAGTAGCCTATCGGGTGCCGAGCCTAGCGAGTCTTCGGCGGCTTCTGCGCGCGGAGCCGGCGCCGGGCGTCGCGGGTCCGGATGCCGAGCCCCACGAGATGCGTCACGAGACCGAGCCCGATCATCGCCATCGAGCCATACAGAAGCCACATGACGTGGGCGAGGTTCGCCGTGATGTTGAGGATGAGCCCGATCCCCAAGAGGGCCATGCCCAAGAGCACGACCCTCTTGTAGAGGGGGGAGGCGTTCTCCCAGAAGTCGTTCACGCGGGGATCGGATCAGGCGGGGTTGACGCCGAACGCCGTGGCAAGCTTCATGATCTTCTCGGCGCGGCCCAGGCGCGGGAGGTCGGAGCCGTCGCGGATCACGCGGCCACTCGCCTCGAAGTCGCGCATGAAGTCGGACGCCCACGCGACATCGCTCGGGGTCGGACTGATGACCTCGTTGATGACCGTGGTCTGATCGATCGCGAGGCACAGCTTGCCGGTCATGCCCATCATGACCGTGATGGCGCTCTGCTCGCGCAGGATGGGGTGGTTCGTCCCGACGGTCGGGCCGTCGATCGGGCCCGGCAGCGCGCCGACCCGGCTCGCGACCACGAGCTTGGCCCGCGGGTACGCCATGGCCTCGGGCGTCGCGGCCATGCCCGTGTCGCGGCGGAAATCGCCCGAGCCGAACGCGAGGCGGAACGCGCCCTGCGCGCGCGCGATGTTGTTGGCCTCCTCGATGCCCACGGCCGACTCCACGAGCGGGATCACGGGCACCTTGCCGTCCATGCGGTGGAAGCTTTCGGTCACCTGGTCCGCGGACTCGGTCTTCGCGAGCATGACGCCGAGCAGGCCCGGCGTGCCGCGCAGCCCCGCGAGATCGTCGGCCCAGAACGCGCTCGTCGCGTCGTTGACGCGCACCCATGCCTCGCCGCCGTCACGCATCCACCGGATGACGTTCTCCCGCGCCTCGTCCTTGTGCGAGGGGTCCACGGCGTCCTCGATGTCGAGAATCACCGCATCGGCCCGGGATGAGGCCGCCTCCGTGAAGGTCTCGGCCCGCATCGCGTTCACGAGCAGCCACGAGCGGGCAATCTCGGGGTTCACGGAGCGGGTAGGGCGTGAGGCGTCACCGCGGGTGGGGCGTGAGGAATCGGCGGCGGTCGTTGAGGTCATGGGTCAACGGTATCTCCCGTGGGGGCCGCAGGCACATTCGACGGCGGCGCCCACCCCGGACGACGGCGCGTGGCCGGGGTGGGCGCCAAGGGAACCACTACATGCTCAGGGCGATGCGGCACTTCCAGCCGCCGCACGCCTCGTACCACGTGATGCCAGAGGCCCTTGAAGGCGTTCGAGCTGACGACGTAGTGCGCAGTAAACTTCCTGGTCCCCATTCACCGCTGGAAGCCCGCTCCTCGGCGGCGGCTTCGACAACCTGGGACTCGACATCGGCCATGGCACAGCTCCTGATTCCTCGAGACGGGTCGACGAATCGCTCCCCAGCGCGACGATCCACGTACCAGTGGACTACCGCGCGATTATTATGTCAAGCGATTTGATAAAAACCCTTCTCAGCGTGCCACGCGCACCCACGCGGTCGCCTCGCCAGGCAGCTTGCCGCCCTCGACGTCGGCGCTCGCGAGGAGGATCTCCCCCGCCGGGAGCTCCAGCGGGGCCGTCCCGAAGTTGGCCACGACGTGCCAGCCGCCGGGCCGCACGAAGTGGAGGACGTCGTCGTCGGACGCGTCCTGCCAGCCGAGCGACTCCGAGCCCTGCAGCTCGTGCCGCAGCGCGAGGGCGCGGCGGTAGAACGCGAGGGTCGAACCCGCGTCCGCTTCCTGAACGCTCGCGGCGTAGCCTGCGAACCACGCGGGCTGCGGCAGGTGAGCACCGTTCGCGCCGAAGCCGAACGACGCCCCCTCGGCCTCCCACGGGAGCGGCACGCGGCAGCCGTCGCGGCCCACCTCGACGCCCTTGTTGCGGAAGAACGTGGGGTCCTGCCGGTCCGCGTCGGGGATCTCGCCGACCTCCTGGAGGCCGAGCTCCTCGCCCTGGTACAGGTACGCCGAACCCGGGAGCGCGAGCATGAGGAGCGTCGCGGCCCGCGCGCGCCGGAGCCCGCGCTCGGCGTCCACCTGCGCGGGGTCGCCGCCCTCGAGGAGCCAGTCCTTGCCGTCGGCACCCTTCCCGCCGCGGCCCGAGCCCTTGGGGAGCCCGTAGCGGGTCGCGTGCCGCACCACGTCGTGGTTCGAGAACACCCACGTGGACGAGGCGCCGGTCGCCGCGGCCTCCGCGAGGTTCTTCGCGATGATGCGCCGGAACTGCTCGGCGTCGAAGTCGGCCTCGAGGAGGTCGAAGTTGAACGCCTGCCCCAGGCCCTCGGGCGAGGCGTACATGGCGCGACGGTCCGCATGTACCCACGCCTCCGCGACGGCGGTGCGCGGCGGGTTGTACTCGTTGAAGACCTTGCGCCACTCGGCGTAGATGCTGTGGACCTCGTCGCGGTCCCACAGCGGGTGCTCGCCCTCACGGAAGAGGTCCGCGCGGTGCAGGAGGTCGAGGCTCGCCACCTCCGCGTTCAGGTCCTTCTTGAGGCCGTGGGCCACGTCGACGCGGAACCCGTCCGCGCCGCGGTCGGACCAGAACCGGAGCGTCGTGAGGAAGTCCTCGTGGACCTCGGGGTTGTCCCAGTCGAGGTCCGGCTGCTCCTTCGCGAAGAGGTGGAAGTACCACTGGCCCGGCGTGCCGTCCGGCTCGGTGATACGCTCCCACGCGCCGCCGCCGAAGATCGACGTCCACGCGTTCGGCGGGAGCTCACCGTTCTCGCCGAGCCCGTCGCGGAAGATGTAGCGTCCGCGGGCAGCGGAGCCCTTGGGCGAGGCGAGCGCCTCTTGGAACCAGACGTGCCGGTCCGAGGTGTGGTTCGGGACGATGTCCACGATCACCTTGATGCCGGCCTCGTGGAGCGCGGCGACCATCTCGTCGAAGTCCTCGAGCGTGCCGAGGCGCGGGTCGACGTTGCGGTAGTCGTCCACGTCGTATCCGCCGTCCGCGAGCGCCGACGGGTAGAACGGGCTCAGCCACACTGCGTCGATGCCGAGCGCTTTGAGGTAGGGGACGCGCGAGGTGATGCCCTTGAGGTCCCCGAGGCCGTCGCCGTTCGAGTCGGAGAAGCTGCGCGGATAGATCTGGTAGACGGCGGCCTGGCGCCACCAGTCGGCGTCGTGGGTGGTCGTGGCTGCGGTCTCGGCAGGGGTGGGCACCGGCTCTCCTTGTCGTGGGGGTTGAGGGATCCTTCAAATAATTTAGACTCTAAATATAGGTCCGCAAACCATTATTGGGGCGGCGTGCTGGCTGGGTCAAGACGGCGAACGGGCTGGGTCGCGACGCGGGCCCGCGGGGTCGCGACGCGGGCCCGCAGAGTCGAAGGAGGGGGTCACGCGTGAGGCAGGGAACCGATCCGGGGGGCGTGGGCCCGCACGTCGTGCGGTTCGTGACGGCCCGCTCGGTGCTCGCGGAGCTTCGCCGCGGAGGCCCCCTGACGGCCACCGAACTCGTCGGGCTGACGGGCCTCACGCGCGCAACCGTCATCGCGGTGTGCGAGGACCTCGTGCGGCGCGGCTGGGCCGAGGAGCACGAGCCCGAGCGCACGGGCCCCCAGCGCGGCCGGCCGCCGCGGACGTTCGGCTTCCGCGCGGACGCTGGCGTGGTCGTGGGCCTCGACATCGGCGCGCACAAGGCCACGGCCCTCGTGGCCGACCTCCGTGGCGAGCCGCTCGGCTCCGCCGCCGGGGCGCTCCCCGAGGGGCCCCGGCCCGCCGAAGCGCGGCTCGAGGCCGTGAGCTCGACGGCCCTCGCCGCGCTGCGGGCCGCGGGGTCCTCGCCCGAGAGCGTCCTCGCGGTGGGTGCGGGTGTCGCGGCGCCCGTGGACCGCGACGGGCGGGTGGCCGAGGGCTCGCAGTTCTGGGAGATGTTCGACGTCGGCGTCTCAGACGCGCTGTTCGCGCGCCACGGGTGGCACGTGCTGCTCGAGAACGACGCGAACCTCGCGGCCCTCGCCGAGCAGTGGCGCGGCGCCGCCCAGGGACTCGACGACGTCGCCGTGCTCCTGGCGGGCGAGCGGCTCGGCGCGGGGCTCATCGAATCCGGCCGGCTCCTGCGCGGGCGCAACGGGGCGGCGGGCGAGCTCGCGTTCCTGCGGCTCGTGGACGGGGCCGAAGGTCCTCACGGCATCGCGCAGCTCGCGCGCGAGTGGGGCGCCGAGGCGGCCCGCTCCCCCGCCGGTCTCGCGGGGCTCGCGCCGAGGGACGTCACGGCGGAGTCGGTTTTCGAGGCCGCAGACCACGGGGACGCCGCGGCCGCGGGCGTGCTGCGCCGCCTCGAGGAGCGCATGGCCCGCGTCGTCGCGGTCCTCTCGACGCTCCTCAACCCCGAGCTCGTGGTGCTCGGCGGCGCCGTTGCGCCGTCCGCGGCTCAGCTCCTCCCGGGCATCCGGGCGGCGCTTCCCGAGCTCACGGACACCCCAGCGCGGGTCGAGGTCTCGGCGCTCGGGGGCGACGCCGTGGCGCTCGGCGCCGTGCGGCGCGCGCTCGACGACGTGGCGGAGCGGGCGCTCGAGATCGAGCTCCCCGGGGCCGGTCGCTAGGGGACGCGCTTGCCGCGCGCCGTCTGGAAGAGCGTGAACCACTCCTCGCGCGTCATCGAGGCGCCGACGGCCTCAGCCTCCGCACAGGCCGCGATGCGACGCGGGTTCGCCGAGCCGATGACCG
Organism: Sinomonas sp. P47F7; assembly: GCF_049332655.1. Classification (GTDB taxonomy): domain Bacteria; phylum Actinomycetota; class Actinomycetes; order Actinomycetales; family Micrococcaceae; genus Sinomonas. The sequence continues at coordinate 3,454,198 of NZ_CP186327.1, forward strand.
GGACGATCCGCGCCGGGTGGCGGAGGAGCCACCCGAGCACGATCGCCTCCGGCTCGGTGTTCTTCGCGGCGGCCATCTCGGCGACCAGCGCAGTTGTGGCGCGGTCCGCGTCGGTGGCCGCCGCCGTCGTCCGTCCGGAGTAGCGGCCGCCCGCAAGCGGCGACCAGGCCTGGACCTCGATGCCGCGCCGCGCGCAGTGTTCGAGCGTTCCGTGCGGGAAGCTCGTGAGCACGCCGTCGGCATGGTTGACGAGCACGGTGGTGTCCGCGAAGCCGTGGTGGGCCAGGCTCAGCTCGAGCTGGTCGGCGGCGAGCGGGACGGGCAGGTGGTCTTGAAGCGCGTCCATCTGCGCGGCCGACATGTTGGACACGCCGATCGCGCGAATCGCACCGTCCGCGAGCAAACGGCCGACGGCGTCCCCCACCTCGGCGGGGTCGAGCAGCGGGTCGGGGCGGTGTAGGAGCAGGAGGTCGAGGTAGTCGGTGCGCAGGCGGCGCAGCGTGCCCTGGACCCCCTCGAGGATCGCCCGGCCGCTCAGGTCGTAGTGGCCGAAGCCGCCGCCCTCGCCCAACCGGATGCCGACCTTGCTCTGGAGCAGGATCCTCCCGCGCAGGGTCGCATCTCGGGCCAGAAGCTCGCCGAAGACCGATTCGGCCTTGCCCCGGCGGTAGATGTCGGCATGGTCGAAGCGGGTGATGCCGATCGCGAGCGCGGCCTCGACGGCCGCCGCTGCATCGTCGATGTGCTCGGGGCCGTACCCTGGCGCGTCCCACGCGCCGCCGAGGCCCATGCATCCATAGATCAGGCGGGAATCCACCCGGCCATCCTAGTGCGCAGGCGAGCCCCGAGGGGGCGCGTGACACGGTGGGCGAGCGCGGCGAGCCCGATCGAGAGCGGAAGCACGATCCACCCCACCTCGAGCCAGTCGGAGTGGTTGAGCACGCCCAGGAGGCACAGGAGCGGGTAGTGCCACAGGTAGATCTCGTAGCTGATCCGCCCCACATAGGCCACGGGACCGGCCGACAGGACGCGGTGGAGCACCCCCTGCGGGCCGCGCACGAGCGCGACGATGAGCAGGAGCGCGCCGGCGTCCGCGGAAAGCACATCGACGGTGGAGAACGGCGCGAGCGAGGAACGCAGCACGCTGAAGCCGAGGAGCGCGAGGCCCGCGAGGCCGAGCCAGCGGCTGGCCTTGAACTGGGCGCCATGGAGCAGGAGCGCGAGCACGCAGCCTGACATGAGCCCACACGCGCGCAGGATGAAGGAGACCTCGGCCGACTCCGCCTCGGCGAAGAACGCCGCGACGGCAAGGACGGCCGTCACGATCGCAGCGATCGCGAGGACCATCCGGCGACGCTCCCGCAGGAGCCAGACGAGGACCGGCGGCCACAGGAAGTAGAACCACTCTTCGACCCCGAGCGACCACGTGTGCTCGTAGGGCGAGAGCGTCGTCTGGCCGGACTCGGCGCCCACGGGCATGAGATAGAAGAGCGCGAGGGCAGAGCCCGCGAGGGCGGTGCTGACGCCCATCGTGAGCGCGATCGGCACGAAGACGACCGCGAGCATGAGCAGGAGCGGCGGGTACAGCCGCACGACCCTGCGCAGGTAGAACCGGCGGAAGGAAACCGTTCCCGAGGCATCGTGCTCCTGGAGCAGGAGCGTCGTGATGAGGAAGCCCGAGAGCACGAAGAAGACGTCGACGCCGCCCGCCCCGCCGAAGTGCGCGGGCATGACCCCGTGGTACACGGCGACCAAGGTGATGGCGACTGCCCGGAGCCCGTCGAGCGCCGGAACGTGGCCAAGCCGAGGGGGACTTTTTCGGACAGCAGGCAACGATTCGGTAACGGTCATCTGATCGAGTGTAACGATCGAGTCTGGGAACGGCTCTCAGGAAGCCGCATCGCTGGGATACCGGTTCGGACCGGCGCGGCAGATAGACCTGTGGAGTTCAGCGCGGTCTCACGGCGCGTTAACACGGCGCTCCTAGCATTTTGGACTCATGCAAGAGACCGGCAGGGAGAGGACCCCATGCGCACCATCCGCACACGAGTCGCCGTGATCGCCGCCACCGCAGCGCTCGTCGCCGCGTCGGCCGGAACCGTCGCCGTTGCCCAGGACGCCACCGGCACACAGGAAAACGGCGACCAGCACGAGACGGCGACGACGCTCGCGAACGACTTCAACGCCGTCGACCGCAACACGAACTGGCAGCTCACCGGAAAGCTCAAGCTCAACTTCCCCACGTACCACACGGAGGGCATCGCGTTCTCGGAGGATCACATCTTCCTCTCGGCCGTTCAGATCATCGAGCCGACGGTCAAGTACCCGGCGCCGCAGAACGGCTTCGACCGCTCGCCCGGAAAGGGAATCGGCCACGTGTTCGTCATGGACAAGGCGGGGAACCTGCAGAAGGACATCACGCTGGGCGAGGGCGACATCTATCACCCGGGCGGAATCGACTTCGACGGCACGAACGTGTGGGTGCCCGTCGCGCAATACCGGCCCAACAGCGCCTCGATCGTCTACCGCATCGATGCCGCGAGCCTCGACGTCCACAAGCAGTTCGAGGTGCCCGATCACTTCGGCGGAATCGTGATGGACCGGCAGACGGGCCACCTCGTGGGCAACACGTGGGGCTCACGCCGCTTCGCCGAGTGGGACCTCCAGGGCAAGCAGCTCGCGACGTGGGAGAACCCCAACTACTTCATCGACTACCAGGACTGCCAGTACGTCCCGAACTCGAAGATGCTGTGCGGCGGCGTCACGAACCTCCCGCAGACCCCTGCGGCAGGCGGAGCGGGCGCGACGTACGAACTCGGCGGCATGGCGATGATCGATCTGAAGGGCCACGCCGTGACGCGGGAGGTGCCCTTCCAGAAGTGGTCCACGGCCGGGCATGTGGCCACCCGCAATCCGTTCAAGATGACGGCCGACGGCGGGCACCTCACCATGAAGGTCGCGCCAGACAACGGCGACGAGGGCAACGGCACCGAGATCCTCACGTATGAGGCGACGGTGGCCCCGCAGTCCTGATCTGGGTTATCCCCCGATCTGGGTGGAATGAGAAACCAAAAGACCCCCGGGATCTCTCCCGGGGGTCTTGCGGTAGCGGTGGGGAGGCTCGATCTCCCGACCTCACGATTATGAGTCGTGCGCTCTAACCAACTGAGCTACACCGCCATACAAAGAAAAGGGCCGTATCTTCCGGCCACAGCCGTGGACACGGACCCTTTCCAGAGAGCCCCCCACGGGAATCGATCCCGTGACCTCCATCTTACCAAGATGGCGCTCTACCACTGAGCTAGGGGGGCAACAGACAGATACTTTACCGGAGCGTGAGCCCCTCGAACAAATCGTCGGGGGCTCATTTTCCGCCCGCCGTGAAGAGGACGGAAAAGGGTCCGGCTGCACCCCCCAGCTGGCTGCAGCCGGACCCTGTGGCACGGCCACGCGGTCTGCTCACGTGGCCGGCTCCACCGCCGCCCCTCCATCGTCACACGATGCGACGCTAAATGTCACGCATCTATGACAAATTCGTATAGTAAGTGAGAGCTATCACTCGGTATTAGCGGCTGCCGCCAAACCGGCGAGCGCCACCCGAGGAGCCGCCCCGGCTCCCGCCGAAGCCGCCCCGGCTCCCGCCGCGGCCGCCCCACTCGCCATCGCGACCACCGCGGTCACGGCCACCGTGGCCACCACGGCTGCCGAAGTCGCCCCGGTTGCCGAAGTCGCCGTCACGCGGGGCGCGGTCCCGATCCCGGCCGCCGCGCCCGCCGCGGCTACCCCAGTCGCCGTCACCGTCACGCGACGGACGGCGGCCGGAGTCGAGCTCGAGCTTGATGAGCTCGCCGCCGATCCGGGTCTTCGAAAGCGCCCGCCACTGATCGTTCGAGAGCTCCGCGGGGAGCTCGACGAGGGAGAAGTCGGACCGGATGTCGATCCCGCCGATGTCGCTCGAGTTGAAGCCGCCCTCGTTCGCGAGCGCACCCACGATCGAACCCGGCTGGACCCGCTGGCGCCGGCCCACCGCGATGCGGTACGTCGCGCTGCCCTCGGACGGGCCGCGCTGACCGCGGCCGCCCTGGCCGCGCCCGCCGTCGCGCCCGCCCTCACGGCCGCCGTCGCGCCCGCCGCGCTTGGCGAACTCGGGGGCAGACGGGAGCTCCTGGACGAAGAAGGGGGCGTCGCCCTGGACCATGACCGCGAGCGCCGCCGCGATCTCGGCCGCGGGAACATCGTGCTCCGCCTCGTAGGACGCGATGAGCTCGCGGAAGAGGGAGACGTCCTCGGTCTCGAGCGTGTCCGTGATCTGGTCCGCGAACTTGCTCATGCGCAGCGAGTTGACGGTCTCCGCCGTCGGCAGCGACATCTGCTCGACGGACTGGTGGGTCGCCTTCTCGATGGCGCGGAGAAGGAACTTCTCGCGCGGGGTCATGAACAGGATCGCGTCGCCCTTGCGGCCGGCGCGGCCCGTGCGGCCGATCCGGTGGACGTAGCTCTCCGTGTCGTGCGGGATGTCGTAGTTGACCACGTGGCTGATGCGCTCGACGTCGAGGCCACGGGCCGCGACGTCCGTCGCCACGAGGATGTCGATCTTGCCCTCGCGGAGCGCCTCGACCGTGCGCTCGCGCTGGGCCTGGGCGATGTCGCCGTTGATCGCGGCGGCCTGGAAGCCCCGCGCCTTGAGCTTGTCGGCGAGATCCTCGGTGGCCATCTTGGTGCGCACGAACGCGATGACGCCGTCGAAGTCCTCGACCTCGAGAATGCGGGTGAGCGCGTCGACCTTGTGCGAGCCCATGACCTGCACGAACCGCTGACGGATGTTCGTCCCCGTGGTGGTCTTGGACTTGACCGTGATCTCTTCGGGATCGTTGAGGTACTGCTTCGACATGCGGCGGATCTGCGACGGCATGGTCGCCGAGAAGAGCGCCACCTGGCGGCCCTCCGGCGTCTCCTGGAAGATCCGCTCGACGTCGTCGGCGAAGCCCATGCGCAGCATCTCGTCGGCCTCGTCGAGCACGAGGTACTGGAGCTCCGAGAGGTCGAGCGAGCCCTTCTCGAGGTGGTCGATCACGCGGCCGGGCGTGCCGACCACGACCTGGGCGCCGCGGCGGAGACCCGCGAGCTGGGGACCGTAGGCCGAACCGCCGTAGACCGGCAGGACCGTGAAGTCCTCGAGGTGCTTCGCGTAGGAGGTGAACGCCTCCGCGACCTGAAGCGCGAGCTCGCGGGTCGGGGCGAGCACGAGCGCCTGCGTGGCGCGGGACGGGCCGTTCTGGTCGTGGAGCTCCGCGAGGCGCGAGAGCGCCGGGACGGCGAACGCCGCGGTCTTGCCGGTACCCGTCTGGGCGAGGCCCACGACGTCGCGGCCCTCGAGGAGCAGCGGGATCGTGGCGGCCTGGATGGGCGAGGGCTTCTCGTAGCCGACATCGCGCAGCGCGGCCAGGACGCGGCCGTCGATGCCAAGGTCGGTGAACAGGACGCCGCGCTCTTCGTTCTCCTGCGAGGCGTTCTCTTGCGAGGCGTTCTCCTGCGGAGCGTTCTCTTGCGGGGCGTTCTCCGGGGAGGAGTTCTCCTGCGGGGCGTTCTGGGAAGTCGCGTCGGAGTCCGCCTCGGCGGCGGCGTTCAGGGCGTCAAGGATTTCAGACATAGGGGTGTCCTCGGGGTTGGGGAGCCTCGGGCGGCTCGTCGGTCAAATACCGAAGCCCGGCGCTATCTCAATCCCGTGGCAGGACTTCTCGCTGCTTTTCGGCGCCACACGCGCACTGTCAGCGTTTACTTCAGCCGGACTCCCCTATGAAACTGCCCGCCTAGCGGGCCCCAACACGCTCTACTCCTGCCTCAACAATTGGGCAAGAAAAGGGAATACCGGCGCAGTGGGGGATACAACTACTGTACAGGACGCACGACGGCGACCACGCGCCGTCGTCCGTCGGCGCACCGTGAGCTTGGGCACAGTGAGTTTTCTTCGGCTACGTTGGGGTCATGCCCGCAAACCCCCTCGGCCGCGCCCTGCGCCATTGGCGAGCCGGCCACGACAAGCTCGTCTGGGAGCGTCCCGACCTGCAGGCCCCCACCGAGGACTTCGCGCTCACGAGCCCGGCCTTCGACCACGGGGCGCCCATCCCCGAACGCCACCGCGGGAGGATCTTCGGGCCGAACATATCGCCCGCCCTCGTCTGGACGACCCCGCCCGCCGGGACCATGGAGCTCGCGCTCATCGTCCAGGATCCGGACGTCCCGCTCCCGACGCCCGCAACGCATGCACTCGCGGTCGGCATCGACCCCTCTCTCGGCGGCCTTCCCGAGAACGGGCTCGCGAGCCCCAGCCCGGTCGAGGGCCTCAGACACGGCAAGGGCCGCCTCGGTCGGCGCGGGTGGGCCGGCCCCATGCCCGTGCCATCGCACGGGCCGCACTCCTACGTCTTCCAGCTCTTCGCCCTCGACTCACGGCTCGAGCTTCCGGAAGCGTTCACGCTCGACGATGCGCTCCGCGCCATGACCGGGCACGTCATAGCGCGGGCACGGCTCGACGGCACCTACGAGATCCGGTAGCGGCGCGCGGAGGCGACTCCTGCACCCAACCGTCCCTTCTGCGACACAACCGCCCGGTAGAGGCATAACCGCCCGGCACGCCGGACGGTTATGCCTCCGGCAAACGGTCATGCGGCACGCGGGACGGTCCGGCGGCGTGCGGGACGGCCGTTGCTGCGCGGGGACGGTTTTCCTAGGAGCGGCCGAGCGCCCGGTCGATGTACGGGCGGATCTCGGCTGCGAGGCGGATGACCCCCTCGGCCTCGGCGTCGAGGAGCGCCTCCGCGCGCTCGGGCGTCGGGTCCGCCATCCACTCCCCCACGCGCACGCCGTGGTCCGGGACATGCTCGACCGCGAACACCTCGCCCGCCTCGAGGTCGCCAGGGGTGATGACCCGGAGGTACGCGCCGGAGAGGCCCGAGGCCATGAACCGCTTGACCCAGCCGTCTTCGCCCATGCGCCGCGCGAACGTCGCGCACGGGATTCGCGGCATCGTGACTTCGAGGAGGGTTCCGCCCGGGAAGCGCCACCTCTCGCCGATCACGGCCTTGCTCGCCGTGATCCCCTCGACCCTCAGGTTCTCCCCGAAGAAGCCGGGCGGGATCTCCCGGCCGAGCTCGCGCGCCCACAGCGCGGCATCGTCCTCGGAGTACGCGTAGACGGCCTTGTTCTCGCCGCCGTGGTTCGCGCGATCGGCCTGAACGTCCCCGTGGAGGCCGAGCCGGCGCACGCGCACCGGCCCCTCGACCGGCCGCTTGTCGATGGCGGTGACGCCCACGGTTCCGGGATCGGACAGGAGCTGCTGGACGCGGCAGACGGCGACGACGCGGGCGGTCTTCATGGCCTCAAAGCCTACCCGCGACGGCGGTCAGATGGAGCCTCGACGGCCCTCGTCACGGGTCGAAGCGGTAGCCGATGCCGGCCTCGGTCTTGAGGTGGCGCGGGTCCGACGGATCACGTTCGAGCTTGCGGCGCAACTGGGCCATGTAGACGCGCAGGTACTGCGTCTCCTTCGCGTACGCGGGGCCCCAGACCTGGGTCAGCAGCTCGCGCTGCGTCACGAGCGTGCCGGGCTGCCGCACGAGCAGGGCGAGAATGTTCCACTCCGTCGGCGTGAGGCGCACGTCGCTCCCGTCGCGCACCACACGGCGCGCGGCGAGGTCCACGCTGAAGTCCGCGGTTTGAACTCGCGGCGTCTCAGGGCGGACCGCGCCGCGACGCGCCGCGGCACGAAGGCGCGCGAGGAGCTCTTCGAGGCCGAACGGTTTCGTCACGTAGTCGTCCGCGCCTGCGTCGAGGGCCTCGACCTTGTCCTCGGCAGCGTGACGGGCCGAGAGCACGATGATCGGCACAGTGGTCCACTCCCGGAGGCGGCGGATCACCTCGACGCCGTCCATGCCGGGCAGGCCGAGATCGAGCACCACGATGTCCGTCGTGGCCTTCGCCGCGGCCTCGAGGGCGGCCTCGCCGGACGGCGCCGTGATCGCCTCGTAGCCGTGCACGCGCAGATTGATCTGGAGCGCCCGCGCGATCTGGGCCTCGTCCTCGACGACGAGCACGCGCGTCACGACGCGGACCCCACGGACGGCGCGGTCCCGCCGTCGAACGCGGGAGGCTCCGCGCCGCCGTCGTACGCCGCGAGCGGAAGGATCACGCGCATGGTCAGGCCGCCGCCAGGGGTCTGCCCGGCCGCGATGCGGCCGCCCATCGCCTCGACAAAGCCCTTCGCGACAGCCAGGCCCAGCCCGACCCCGCCCGTGCGGTCGCCCGAATCACCCACCCGCTGGAACGGGCTGAAGACCGCGAGGATCTGGTCGGGCGGGATGCCGTCGCCGTGGTCGATGACGCGAAGCTCGCCAGCCGGGGCGCCCCCTGGGTCCGGGTCGCTGAGGCCAGCTTCGAGCTCCACGGAAGATTCCGGCGCATGCTTGAGCGCGTTCTCGACGAGGTTCGCGACCACGCGCTCGAGCAGCACAGGATCGGCCTCGACGGCGGGGGCCGCCGCCGAGACGCGGTCCTGGACGCGTGCCTCCGCCTCCCCGCGCCACTCGTGGACGACCTCGCGCCAGCGCACGGCCCGCAGGAGCGGCGTGACACTGTCCGCGGAGATGCGCGACATATCGAGCAGATTCCCGACGAGCACCGAGAGGCGGTCGGTGTAGTCCTCGATGGTCGCGAGCAGCTCGGCCCGCTCCTCGGGCGAGAAGTCGACGCCGGGCTGGCGGAGGCTGCTCACGCTGAGCTTGATGCCCGAAAGCGGCGTGCGGAGGTCGTGGGAGACCGCGCGGAGGATCGACGTGCGGATCGAGTTGCCCTCCTCGAGGCGTCGATTGGCCTCGCGGCTCGACTCGAGCTGAAGGCCTTGGCGGATCGCCACGAGATACGCCCCAAACGCCTGCATCATGCGAAGATCGGCAGGCTCAAGCACTCGTCCTCCCGCGAGGAGCGTGTAGCGCTCGTCGGCCACGACCGCGCTGTCCGCGGCGGCTGGCGTGACTGGCGGCGCCTCTCCGACGCTCGCGACGACCTCCCATCCGGGGACCTCCGCCTGCGACGTCTCCGGCTCGCGGCGGTCGATGAGCGTGACCGCCCGGAGTCCGAGCGCCGAGCGGGCCCGCTCGAGGAAGTCCACGACGCTCCCGCCCGAGCCCAGGATGCCGCGCGCGAGCTCGGCCATGGCGCGCGCGTCCGCCTGGGCGCGCGTGGCCTGCTCATAGCGGCGCGCGGCCGCCCCGACGGCGAGCCCCACGGCGCACGCGACGCCGAGGAAGATCACGAGCTCCGCCGCGGCCTCGGGGCTCGCGATCGCGAGGCTGCCCACGGGATCGGTCGAGAACCAGTTGACTAGGAGCATCCCGACGAGTGCCGCGAGGATGGCCGGCCAGAGGCCCCCGACCGCGGCGACGGCCACGGCCGCCGCGAGCTGGAGCAGGAGGATCATCACGAGGTTGCGGTAGTCCGCGGCCACGACGGCCATCTGGACCACGAGCGGAAGCGCCACCGCGAGCGCGAGCCCCCACAACGTCCGACGGCGGCCCAGGGCTCCCAGCTCAGCGAGCCCAAGGCGGTGCTCGCGGTCCGGGAAGAGCGGGGCGCGGGGCGGCATGTGACCATGCTGTCACACCGGACGAACCGTCACGCTTTGGCGTCATAGTTACCGACGAGTCAGCTCTCCCCTTTGTAAGCGGCGCTCTGGGTGCACCGCGAACCAGTGGAAGGAAGTGCCATGGCCGGACGAACCCTCGAAGGGCTCTGTGCGGCGCTCGAGCGAGCCCTCGATGCGGGCGACACCGACGCGCTCTGTGCTCTGTACCTGCCCACGGCGGTTCTCGCCCTCGGCGTCGGGGACGCCCGGCTTGAGTCGACGCCCGAGGCTGCGGCGACCGACCGCGTGCGCCTTGGCCTCCCCATCACGCTCTCCGTGCGGAGCATCGACGCGGGTGAGCGGCACGCCGACGTCGTCCTCGGCTGGTCCGTCTCCGGCCTGACGATCGACGGCACGCACCTCGACCTCGCGGGCGAGGCCACGCTCGTGTGCACGCTCCTCGGCGGGGACTGGTACGTCGCGTCCGAGGAGCTTCGCTGCCACGACCGCGCGCTCCTGCGCTCACGCGGGATCTAGCCGCACGGATTCCAGCCCCGCGGGCTGGCCCCGCTGGTTCCGGCCCCGCTGGCTAGTTCCGGGTCACAGTCCCCATGAGCGAGGCGACCGGCCGCAGGAACAGCGGCCGCGCGAGGAACCAGGCCGCGACAATCACGACGATCGCGGCCGCGAAGAGCCCGAAGCCCCACCAGCCCTCGCCATCGTTCGAAGCGAACATGTGGTTGAGGTTCCGCAGCGCTCCCGTGGTGAGCACGAGGAAGACGTGCACGACCACGAACGCGACGAAGTAGATCGCGATCGGGAAGTGCATGGCCCGGGCCGCCTCGATCGGGTAGGCCTTGTTGAGCCGCGGAGCCTTGGCCGGCCATGCGTTGGACATCCGCAGGCCCGTCAGGATCGCAAGCGGGGCCGCGATGAACACGGTCAGGAAGTACGTGAGCAGCTGGAGCGCGTTGTAGTTCACCCAGCCGTTCTCGAGCGGCCAGTCGAGCGAGGCGTACTGGATCACCACGGATACCGCGTGCGGGAAGACGTCCCAGCCGGTCGGGACGATCCGCTTCCACTCCCCCGTCGAGAACAGCAGGATCCAGTAGATCAGGCCGTTGAGCACCCAGAGCGCGTCGAGCGTGAGGTGGAACCACAGGTTGAGGCTGATCTTCTTGGGCTGGCCCTTCGTCTTGACGAGGCCCTTGTTGTTGCGCTTCCAGTAGCCCTCAGGCCGGGTCGTGAAGCGCACCTGCAGCCCCGAGCGCACAATCAGCGCGATGAAGAACATGTTGAAGAAGTGCTGCCAGTTCAGCCACCCCGGGATCCCCACGGGCGCGTCCGCGGGGAGCGTCGCGTGGCCGGGGTACGTCGCGATGAAGTGCGAGACCGCCTCGGTGCTGCGGAGCCACCGGGCGAGCAGAACAAACAGCCCGAGCACGATGATCGCGCCAACGGCGATCGCTGCGGGCTTGAACCACGGCGCCCTGGTCCAGGCGGGGGCGGTCGACGGCGACGTCGGCATCGGTTCGAGATCCTCTCTTGGGTGGCGGGGTGGGTTGGACAGCCGCTGCAGCGGGAGCCCTACAGGCGGCGGATCGCCTGGTCCAAGTCTGCAATAAGATCGTCCGCATCCTCGATCCCGACGGAAAGTCGGACCAGGTTGACGGGAACGGCGAGCTCGGTGCCCTTGACCGAGGCGTGAGTCATCTCCGACGGGTAGTTCATAAGCGACTCGATCCCGCCGAGCGACTCCGCGAGCGTGAACAGCTGGGTCGACTCGGCGACCGTGCGGGCCGCGGCCTCGCCGCCCGCGAATTGGACCGAGATCATGCCGCCGAAGCGCCGCATCTGCTTCGCCGCGAGCACGTGCCCCGGGTGCTCCGGCAGGCCCGGGTAGAGCACGCTCTCGACGCCCGGGCGGCCCACGAGCCACTCCGCGATCTTCTGCGCGTTGTCCGAGTGCCGCTCCATGCGCACCCCGAGCGTCTTGAGCCCGCGCGTCGTGAGGAACGCGTCCATGGGGCCGGACACGGCGCCGACGGCGAACTGGACGAAGCCGATCTTCTCCGCGAGCTCGTCGTCGTTGACGACGACGGCGCCCCCGACGACGTCGGAATGCCCGCCGATGTACTTGGTCGTCGAGTGCACGACGACGTCCGCGCCCAGGGCAAGCGGGTTCTGCAGGTAGGGGGATGCGAAGGTGTTGTCGACGACGAGGAGGGCCCCGCCGTCGTGCGCGATCTCGGCGAGCGCCGCGATGTCGGTGACCTTCATCATCGGGTTGGACGGCGTCTCGACCCACACGAGCCGGGCGCCCTGCGCGACGGCCGCGCGCACGCCGTCGAGCGCCGACATGTCGACGGGCTGGTTCGCGATGCCCCACGGGCCCAGCACGCGGTTGATGAGGCGGTAGGTGCCGCCGTACGCGTCGTTGCCGAGCACGATCCGCTCGCCCGGCGAGCACAGTGCCCGGATGAGCCCGTCCTCGGCCGCGAGCCCCGAGCCGAACGAGAACGCGTGCCGCCCGCCCTCGAGCGCCGCGAGCTGCTCCTGGAGCGAGTCGCGGGTCGGGTTGCCGCCGCGGCCGTACTCGTAGCCGGAGCGGAGGCCGCCGATGCCGTCCTGCGCATACGTCGAGCTGAAGTGCAGCGGCGGGACGACCGCGCCCGTGCGCGGCTCGAATTCCTGGCCCGCGTGGACGGCGCGGGTGTTGAAGCCGTGGTTGGTCTCGCTCACGTGGGGCTCCTTACTTGATGAAGCTGGTCACTTGGTGAAGCTGGTCACTTGGTGAAGCTGGTCACTTGTTGAGGCTGGTCACTTATTAAGGCTGGCCAGCAGGTCATGGCGGGTGACGATGCCGATGGGCGCGCCGACGAACGTGACCATGAGCGCGTCGACCTCGCTGAGCATCTCGCGCGCCGTGGACTGGCTCTCGAGCGAGCCGATGACGGGCAGGCGCTCGCCCATGTGCTGCGAGATCTTGTCCGTGAGCTTCGCCTCGCCGCGGAAGAGCTTCGCGGACAGCGTGCGCTCGTCGACGGCCCCGAGCACCTCGCCCATGACGACGGGCGGCTCGTTCGAGAGGATCGGGAGGTGGCTCACGCCGTACTCGGTCATGATGTCGATGACGTCGCGCACCGTCTCATTCGGGTGCGTGTGGACGAGGTCCGGGAGCTTGCCGTCCTTGCCGCGCAGCACGTCCCCGACCGTGGCCTCGGACTCGCCGGGCAGGAAGCCGTACGAGCGCATCCAGTCGTCGTTGAAGATCTTGGCGAGATAGCCGCGCCCGCTGTCCGGGAGGATGACGACGACGACCGCCGACTCGGGCAGGTCCCTCGCCGTGCGCAGGGCCGCGACAACCGCCATGCCCGAGGAGCCGCCCACGAGGAGGCCCTCCTCACGCGCGAGACGGCGGGTCATGGCGAACGAGTCCGCGTCGCTCACGGCGAGCACCTCGTCCGGGACGGCCTTGTCATAGTTCGCGGGCCACATGTCCTCGCCGACGCCCTCGACGAAGTACGGCCGGCCCGTTCCGCCCGAGTAGACCGAGCCCTCGGGGTCCGCGCCGACGATCTTGACCTGGCCGCCCTCGGACTCGGGGCGGCCCTTCGAGACGTCCTTGAGATAGCGGCCCGTGCCGGTGATCGTGCCGCCCGTGCCCGCCCCGATCACCACATGGGTGATCTTGCCGTCCGTGTCGGCCCAGATCTCGGGGCCCGTGGTCTCGTAGTGGCTCGCGGGGGCGCCGGGGTTGGAGAACTGGTCCGGCTTGAACGCGCCCGGGATCTCCCTGACCAGCCGGTCAGAAACGCCGTAGTACGACTGCGGCGAGTCCGGCGGGACGGCCGTCGGGGTCACGACGACCTTGGCCCCATACGCCTCGAGCACGGCCCGCTTCTCCTGGCCCACCTTGTCCGGGACTACGAAGATGCACTGATAGCCCTTCTGCTGCCCCACGAGTGCGAGCCCGACTCCCGTGTTGCCGCTCGTGGGCTCCACGATCGTGCCCCCGGGCTGGAGCTGGCCGGAGCGCTCCGCCTCCTCGACCATCTTGAGGGCGATGCGGTCCTTGATGGAGCCGCCCGGATTGAGGTACTCGAGCTTGACCAGGATCGTGGCCTTGATGCCCTCGGTCACCTTCTGGAGCTTGACCAGTGGTGTGTGGCCGATGAGCTCAACGACGGAGTTGGCGTAATTCACGCCCCCAACTCTAGCCGTTGGCACCGACACTGATGATGGTCTTGCCCCGGGGGTCATGGCTCAGGCACCGACTGTCGGCCTGCTGGTCTGACCATCATTTGGACCGTCTGGCCCTCGGGGTTCCGCTCGCCGGCCGGGCGGACATGACCTCATAAGAGCCTGGCGAAGCCTCATCAGTGTCCTGTCTGCTCGCCCGACCGGCGTCGACCCATCCGATCGACACGGAAGGCATTTCCATCATGACAGTGACAGCACTGGATCCCGGCACAGTCATCGGCGGGATCGACACCCACGCCGACACCATCCACGTCGCGGCGATCGACCCATGGGGCAGGGAGCTCGGCGACAGGGAGTTCCCCACAACCCCGAAGGGGTACCGGCAGGCGCTGGCTTTCCTCGCCGGCCACGGCGACGTGGCCGGCATCGGGATCGAAGGCACCAGCTCCTACGGACTGGGCATCGCCAGAGCCGCCGTCGAGACCGGCCTGGAGGTGTTCGAGGTCGTGCGTCCCGAACGCGCCGTGCGGCGCCGCGAGGGCAAGTCCGACCCGCTCGACGCCTATCAGGCCGCCCGTGCGGTCCTGTCGGGACGGGCGAGCGGGGCGGCGAAGTCGGCCGAGGTCACCGCGCTGCGTGCCCTGCACAACGCCCGCAGGTCGGCGGTCAAGGCCCGCCAGGCGGCCCAGGTCCAGATCCGCCAACAGCTGGTCACCTCGCCGCCGGAAGTCCGGGAGAGGTACCGCAGCCTCACCCGGCCGTCTGATCAGGCACTGGCCGGGTGCAGGCCCGGTGTCCACGCCGATCCAGAAGAACGGCTCGTGCTCACGGCGCTGAAGTCCATCGCGCAGCGCCACCGGAACCTGACCGAGGAGATCAACAGGCTCGACGCCGAGCTCACCGCGATGATCGAACAGGCCGCGCCCCACCTGCTGCACCTGCACGGCGTCGGGAGCACCACCGCAGCCCAGCTGCTCATCACCGTCGGCGGCAATCCAGACCGGCTGCGCAGCGAGGCATCGTTCGCTGCCCTGTGCGGCACCGCACCGGTCCCGGCGTCCTCGGGCAAGACCACCCGCCATAGGCTCTCCCGCGGCGGCGACCGGCGCGCGAACAACGCCCTTCACACGATCGCGCTGGCCCGCATGCGCAACCATCCCCCCACCAAGGCCTTCGTTCACCGCCAACGCGAGCGCGGGCGTTCGACCCCGAGGTACTGCGCCTCCTCAAGCGCGCCATCGCCCGCGAGATGTTCAAACAGCTCACCAGACCACATCACGACCTCGGCGTGCACGACCTCCGCCCAGCCCGGCTGGCCAAGAACCTCACCCTCCAAGCGGCCGCCACCGCCCTCGGACTCGCACCGATGACCATCAGCCGCACGGAACGAGGCATATCGGTCACCCCAGAAGTCGTCGCCCGCTACCGCGAATGGCTCAACACCGCTTGACCACACATAGGAGCTTCACAGCGAGGGCGGAGGGCAAGCTTAGGCGCGCAGGCACGGGGAAGTACGAAGCGACACTCCACGCGATTGACTTAATCGAACATACTTTCGAAAATGGAGGTATGTCTCTTTCGCTCAGCTCCGCCTCCGCCGCCCCGCGGCCGGCGAGCTGCGCGAGCTGCGCGAGCTTCAGGAACGCATCCACGTCCTGCAGGGGCGGCGCAACAAGCAGGGTTCGTACCCGTGCTCCCGTGCTTCGCGCGCCTCCTGCCGGGCGGCCTGCGCGGCGGGGCCGCGTATTCGATCGAGGCGCCCCTCTCCGTGGCCATGGCCCTCCTCGCGGGCCCCTCAGCGAACGGCGAGTGGTGCGGCGCGGCCGGGATTCCGGACTTCGGGCGGAGGCCGCGGCGGGCTTCGGCATCGCGCTCGAGCGGCTCGTGCTCGTGCCGGACCCGGGCCCGACTGGCTGCCGGCCGTCTCGGCGCTCGCGGACGTGCTCCGGTCCTGCTCGTGCGGCCGGGCGGACGCGTGGCCGCCGGGGAGGCGGCGCGACTCGGCTCGCGGCTGCGCGAGCGCGGCGGGACCCTCCTCGTGCTCGGCGCGTGGCCGCAGAGCGAGGGCTCGCTCCGGATGCGCGGCTCGGAATGGGAGGGCCTCGGCGAGGGGCACGGGCACCTGCGCCGCCACCGCGTGGAGCTCGAGCTCACGCAGCGGGGCCGCGCCCGGACCGCGACCGTGGATCTCGCCGCGCCCGGGGCGCTCGCCGCGCCCGGGGCGCTGGCTGCCCCGGGAGCCCTGGCTGCCCCGGGAACCCTGGCCGCCCCGGGGGCCTTCGAGGCACCTAGAGCCGTCGAGGCGCCGCGCGCTGGTCGCCCAACACTCGCGAGGGCCTCGTCATGAGTCCGGACACGCCGTCCGGGATCCCCCGGGCGCTCGTCGTGTGGTTCCCGGACTGGCCCCTCGTCGCGGCCCAGATGGCCGGCGACATCCCCGAGGGCGTGCCCGCGGCGTTGCTCGAGAAGGGCCTCGTGGCCGTGTGCTCGGCCGAGGCCCGGGCCGCGGGGGTGGTTCGTGGTCTCCGCGTGCGCGAGGCGCAGTCGCGCTGCCCCGAGCTCGTGGCCGTACATGCGGATCCGGCCCGGGACGGCCGCGAGTTCGAGCCGGTCGTAGCCGCCCTCGAGACGGCGCTCCCGGGAGTGCAGATCCTGCGGCCCGGGCTGTGCGCCGTGCGCGCGCGAGGTGCCGCGCGCTACTACGGGAGCGAGGAAAGCGCAGGCGGGGCCGCCCTCGAGGCGGCCGCACGGCTCGGACTCGAGGCCCGGGTGGGGATCGCTGACTCGATCTTCGCGGCCGAGCAGGCCGCCCGGCGAGCCGGGGAGCTCTCGCCGCTCGTCGCCGTCGCCCGCGGGGAGTCCGCGGAGTTCCTCGCCGCGCTTCCCGTGACGGCCCTCGGCGAGCCCAAGCTCGCCTCGCTCCTGATCCGCCTGGGCCTCCAGACGCTCGGCAGCCTCGCCGCGCTCCCGCCGTCGGACGTCCGCTCGCGCTTCGGAGCGGAAGGGCTCACGGCCCACGCCCGGGCGCGCGGCCAGGATCCCCGGGCCGTCGTGCCGCGCGTCCCGCCGGCGCCACTCGAGCGCACGCTCGACTTCGAGCCCGGGCTCGACCGCGTGGACCAGATCGCGTTCGCGCTCCGGCCCACCGCGGAGGAGTTCGTCGAGGGTCTGCGCGTGCAGGGCCTCGCGTGCACCGAGCTGCGCGTGCACATCGCGGACGACGCCGGGCAGCGCTCCGAGCGCACGTGGGGGCACCCGAACCACTTCGGGGCGGGCGACGTCGTGGACCGCGTCCGCTGGCAGCTCCAGTCCGCGGGGTCCCCGGCGCCGTCGCGGCGGCGGGGGAACACCCACGCTGCCGCCCCCTGGCGGTCGACGGGCGAGGCGCTCGCGGCCCCCGTCGTCCAGGTACGCCTCTCCCCCGACAAGGTTGACCTCCTGGGCCGGCGCGGGCAGGCCCTTTTCGGCGGGGTCGACGAACGCCTCGACCACGGCCTCCGGCGGCTCCAGACGATGCTCGGCCACGGCTCGGTTCTGCACCCCGTGCGCGGCGGCGGCAGGCTCCTCGTGGAGCGAAGCCTGCTCGTGCCGTGGGGCGAGGACCCTCCTGCGGGGACCGCCGCACGCGCGGACCGGCCATGGCCCGGGGCCGTCCCGGCCCCGCTTCCCGCGACGGTCTTCGCCGAGCCGCTGCCCGTCCAGCTGCTCGACGACGCCACCCACCCGCTCCGCGTCGGGCCACGCGGCGACCTCGAGGCCCCGCCGGCGTGGTTCTGCCCGGGTCCGGGGACGCCGCGGCGGGCCGTGCGGAGCTGGGCCGGGCCGTGGCTCCTGCGGCAGCGCTGGTGGGACGCGGACGAAAGCCGCCGCTCCGAGCGGTTCCAGATCCTCGACAGCGAGAACGAGGCGTGGCTCCTGCTCGGCGAGGACGGCCGCTGGTGGGCAGAGGCCCGGTACGACTAGGCCGCGCGGCTGCGCACACAACCGGCGGGAAGAGCCATGGCCGTCCCGCCCGCGGCACAACCGTCCCGCCCGCGGCACGACCGTCGGGAAGAGGCATAACCGTCCCGCATAACCAACGGTCGTGCCTCTCAGGGACGGTCGTCGGAGGCAAGGGACGGTCGTCGGAGGCAAGGAACGGTCGTCGGAGGCAAGGGACGGTCGTGAAACCCGGCCATCCGGACAGAGGAGGAAACGATGGGCTGGAGCAACCCGGCCATTCCGTGGCAGCAGCTCCACGACATCCTCGAGGGCAAGGAGGTCAAGCTCCCGACCCACAAGGACGCCGGGCGCGCGGGCAAAGGGGGCACGAGCAAAGGGGGCACCGGGGCTGGGCGCACCGACGCAGGCCGCGCGCCCATCGAGCACGACGGCGGCGACAGCCCCGCGTGGTCGCGCAAGCGCGGCCCGTACATCCCCCTCCCCCAGCTCGCCGCGGGCTCCCCAGACGGCGAAGCGGAAGGCGAGGCAGCCGCGCGCGGCGAGGCCCCGCCGTCGTCCGCTGCCGCCGCGGCACCCAAGGTGCCGTACGCCGAGCTGCACGCCCACTCGCACTACAGCTTCCTGGACGGGGCGTCCTCGCCCGAGGAGCTCGTCGAGGAGGCCGTTCGGCTGGGCCTCCATGCCCTCGCGATCACCGACCACGACGGCTTCTACGGCGTGGTCCGCCTCGCCGAGGCCGCCGAGGCCTACGGGCTCAAGACGGTGTTCGGGGCCGAGCTCTCCCTCGGCCTGAGCGGCCCGCAGAACGGCGTGGCCGACCCCGAGGGCGAGCACCTCCTGGTCCTGGCCCGCGGCGAGGAGGGCTACCACCGGCTCGCGGGCGCCATCACGCACGCGCAGCTCGCGAGCGACGCCGAGAAGGGCCGCCCGGTGTTCGATCCCGACGACGTCGCCGAGCGCCTGCGCGGCCACGGCATCGTGCTCACGGGCTGCCGCAAGGGCGCCGTGCGGCGCGCGCTCGCGGACGACGGCGAGGAGGCAGCCGAGGGCGCGGTGCGCGAGCTCGTCGCGCGGTTCGGGGCCGACGGCGTCGCCGTGGAGCTCTTCGACCACGGCAACCCGCTCGACAGCGCGCACAACGACGCCCTCGCCGCGATCGCGGGCCGGCTCGGGCTCCCGTGCGTCGCGACGAACGCCGTGCACTTCGCGGATCCCTCGCGGCACCCGCTCGCCACCGCGCTCGCGGCCGTGCGGGCCCGGCGGAGCCTCGACGAGCTCGACGGCTGGCTCCCCGCGAGCGACGGCGCGCACCTCCGCAGCGGCGAGGAGATGGCCCGACGCTTCGCGCGCTATCCGGGCGCCGTGGAGAACACGGTGCGCCTCGCCGAGGAGCTCGCGTTCCCGCTCCGCTCCGCCCGCCCGAAGCTCCCGAAGCAGGAGGTCCCGGACGGTCACACCCCGATGTCGTACCTGCGGGAGCTCGTGGACCACGGCATCACGGAGCGCTACGGGACCCAGGGCGCCGGCTGGCGTGGCCCGGTGCCGCCCGAGGACGTGCGGAGGCGCGTCGAGCAGGAGCTCGACGTCATCGAGCGAAAGGATTTCCCGGGGTATTTCCTCATCGTCTACGAGATCGTGCAGTTCGCGCGGAGCCAGGGCATCCTGTGCCAGGGCCGCGGGTCCGCCGCGAACTCCGCCGTGTGCTACTTCCTGAGCATCACAGCCGTGGACAGCATCGCGTACAAGCTGCCGTTCGAGCGGTTCCTCTCGAGCCTGCGCGAGGAGGAGCCGGACATCGACGTCGACTTCGATTCCGATCGGCGCGAGGAGGTCATCCAGCACGTCTACGCGAAGTACGGGCGGGGCAACGCGGCGCAGGTCGCGAACGTTGTGAGCTACCGGCCCAAGAACGCCGTGCGGGACGTCGCGAAGGCGTTCGGCTACAGCCAGGGGCAGCAGGACGCGTGGTCCAAGCGGCTCGAGCGCTGGGACGCGCTCTCGGCCGCCCAGAGCTCCGAGGACCAGCGCTCAGAGGGCCAGCGCTCAGAGAGCAAAGCGGACGACGACGGCGTCCCGGCTCGCGTCCTCGGCCTCGCCGAGCAGCTCCTCGGCTACCCGAGGCACCTCGGCATCCACTCGGGCGGCATGGTCCTCACCGAGCGGCCCGTGGGCGAGGTCGTGCCGATCGAGCACGCACGCATGGAGAACCGCACCGTGCTGCAGTGGGACAAGGACGACTGCGAGTGGATGGGGCTCGTCAAGTTCGACCTTCTGGGCCTCGGCATGCTCGCGGCGCTCCAGTACTGCTTCGACCTCGTGGACGAGAACTTCGGCGAGCGCTGGCGCATCGAGGACATCCCGAAGGAAGAGCCCGCGGTCTACGACATGCTGTGCCGAGCGGACTCCGTGGGCGTGTTCCAGGTCGAGTCCCGCGCTCAGATGAGCACGCTCCCGCGCCTGCGGCCGCGCTCGTTCTACGACCTCGTGGTCGAGATCGCGCTCATCCGGCCCGGGCCCATCCAGGGCGGCGCCGTGCATCCGTACATCCGCCGCCGGGCGGGCGAGGAGAAGGTCACGTATCCGCACCCCCTCCTCGAGCCCGTGCTCGAGCGGACGCTCGGCGTGCCCCTGTTCCAGGAGCAGCTCATGCAGATGGCCATGGCCATCGGGGGCTGCAGCGCCGAGGACGCCGACCTGCTGCGCCGGGCCATGGGGTCCAAGCGCGGGGTCGAGAAGATCGGGAGCCTCCGCGAGAAGCTCTTCGCGGGCATGGCGGCGAACGGCCTCACCCCGGAGGAGGCAAGGTCCGTGTACACGCAGATCGCGGCGTTCGCGGACTTCGGCTTCGCGGAGTCCCACTCGATCAGCTTCGGGGTGCTCGTGTACGCGAGCTCGTGGCTCAAGCTGCACTACCCGGGCGCGTTCCTCGCGGCGCTCCTGCGGGCCCAGCCCATGGGCTTCTACTCGCCGCAGACGCTTGTGGCCGACGCGCGGCGGCACGGCGTGCACGTGCTGCGACCCGACATCCTGCTCTCGCGCGCCGACGCGTGCCTCGAGCTCGACGACGGCGAGGGCGCCGGACGCAGCGGCGCCGCCCCGGAGCGCGGCGGGCTCGGCGCGTGCCTTGAGCTGTTCCAGCCGAGGATCGGCGGGTTCGACCAGAACGCGCCCGACGACGGCCCCGCCCATCGCCGGGACGCGTCCCACGCCGTGCGGCTCGGGCTCTCCAGCGTGACGGGCCTCGGCCAGGACCTTGCCGAGAGGATCGTCGCGGAGCGCGACGCAAACGGCCCGTTCCGCGAGCTCACGGAGCTCTCGCGCCGCACGGGCCTCAATGCCGAGCAGCTCGAGGCGCTCGCCTCCGCAGGCGCCCTCGACTCGCTCGGGCTCACGCGCCGCGAGGCGCTGTGGCAGTCCGGCGCGGCGGCGCTCGAGCGGCCGGGCCAGCTCCCGGGGACGCAGCCGTATGTCCAGCCGCCGCTCCTGCCCGAGCTGAGCGACGAGGAGACCGTGGCGTACGACCTGTGGGCCACGGGCGTCGCGACGGACGACCACCCGGTCCGGCACGCCCGCGGCCCGCTCGACGCCCGCGGGGTCCTGCGGATCGAGGCGCTGCACACGGCAGAGCCCGGCAGCCGGATCGAGGCTGCCGGGCTCGTGACCCACCGTCAGCGGCCGCAGACCGCGCAAGGGATCACGTTCATGAACCTCGAGGACGAGACCGGGATCCTCAACGTGGTCTGCAGCATCGGTGTGTGGACCCGCTATCGGCGCGTCGCACAGAGCGCGAGGGCCATGGTGGTCCGCGGGATGCTCGAGCGCAGCAAGGAGGGCGTCACGAACCTCGTGGCCGATCGGCTCGAGGCGCTCCCCCTGAGGGCCAAGACGTCCTCGCGGGACTTCCGCTGACGCCCCGCTGCGAGGGCTGCGCGGCCCGCTCCAGCGCGGCCCGCTCCAGCGCAGCCCCCGCTGCGCCGGCTACTCTGCGGCGGGCTGCGGCGCGTTCTGCCACAGGCCCAGGACGTTGCCCTCCGTGTCCTTGAAGTAGGCCGCGAAGCCCATCTCGCCGACCGGGATCTTCGGCGCCACGGTGCTGCCGCCGAGGGTCTCGATCTTCGCGAGCGCCGCGTCGATGTCCTCGACGTCGACCGTGATGACCGGCGTCTGGGGGAACTGCTCGTTGCGCGTGTACATGCCGCCGTTGATGGCCCCCGGCTCCGTGGGGGCGCCCATCTCGTTCGACGGCGTGGTGCCCACCATCGTGTAGTCCATGTTGGGGACCGGCATGAGGTTCCACCCAAAGGCCTCGGAGTAGAACGAGCTTGCTCGGGACGAATCGTCAGCGGGAATCTCGAAGTGCACAACTTTTCCGGACATGCTGCCGCCTTCTCTCAAGAGGTGAGGCGCCCATTGGGTGCGCCTACGGCGATTGTTGGCAGACCCCTCCGCGACCGTCAAGGCTTCGCTGGGCGGGGTGCGGACGGGTGCGGACAGGGTCACGAGGGGCTGCGGGCAGGCCGTGGGGCGGGTCGCGCGAGCGCTGTCGGTGGCTCGTGAAATGATGCTTCGGTGACGCTCGCACCCCCGCTCCTCGGCACTTCCGGTACCGCCGGGGCTCCGCCCTGGGCGGGCACGGCGGACGCCGAAGGGGCCTGGGCGGCGCCCGCGCACTACTCGCTCGCGGCCACGTGCTTCCCGCTCCAGCGCGGCGACGGAGACCCCACCTTCGCGGCGCATCCGGGCGGGCTCTGGACGGCGTTCCGCACGCCCGAGGGAACCGTCTCCCTCCTCCTCACGCACGCGGGCGGCGAGCTCCGGGCCCGCGCCTGGGGCGCGGGGGCCGAGGAGGCCGTTGCGTCCGCGCCCGCGCTCCTCGGGCTCACCGACGAATGGGACGCGTTCGACGCCGACCCCTTCCACGCGTCGCTCCCCCACCTCGTGCGCGAAGCACGACGGCGGAACCCGGGCCTCCGAGCGCCCGCCACGGGCCGCATCGTCGAGGCGCTCGTGCCGACCATCCTCGAGCAAAAGGTCACGACGGTCGAGGCGCGGCGCGCCTACCGCTACCTCCTGCGCCGCTTCGGCTCCCCGGCGCCCGGCGCGGGCCGGGTGGCGCCCGCGGGACTCGTCATCGCGCCGTCGGCCGCCGAGTGGCTGCGCGTGCCGTCGTGGGAGTGGCACCGCGCGGGAGTCGGGCCCCAGCGCTCGGCGACGATCATGCGCGCGCTGCGTTCGGCGTCGGGCCTCGAGCGGCTCGGGGCGAAGACGGCACCGGAGGCTGCCGCGGGCCTCCAGAGCATCCCCGGCATCGGCGTCTGGACCGCCGCGGAGGTCACGCAGCGCACGCACGCGGACCCCGACTCAATCTCGGTCGGCGACTTCCACCTCGCCAAGTTCGTGGGCTTCGCGCTCACGGGCGAGCGCACGGACGATGCGGGGATGCTTCGGCTCCTCGAGCCGTGGCGCGGCCAGCGGCAGCGCGTGGTGCGCATGCTGTACCTCGCGGGCGTCCGGGCCCCGCGATTCGGCCCGCGCATGACCATCCAGGACCACCGAGGCCACTGACGAGCGAGGACCGACGCCATGCCACTAGCCATCACGGGCGCCGCCCTCCTTGTCCTCGGGCTCGTCGCCGCGCTGGCCGGGCTACTCCCGTGGTCGGCGCTGGGCGCGCTCGCGGACAGGGTCGTGCCGATCCTCGCGTTCGTCGCCGCCATCACGGTGGTCACGGAGCTCCTCAACGCCTCGGGGCTCTTCGACTGGATCGCCCAACGGTTCCGCCGCTGGGGCGGCGGGCGGGCATGGGCGCTCTGGGTCCTCGTCGCGGTCCTCTCGCTCGCGGCGACCATCTTCCTCTCGCTCGACACGACGGCCGTCCTCCTCACGCCGATCGTCGTGATCCTCGCCCGGCGGTGCGGGCTCGCGCCGCTGCCGTTCGCCCTCACGGCCGTGTGGCTCGCGAACACCGGCTCGCTGCTCCTGCCCGTCTCGAACCTCACGAACCTGCTCGCGCTGCCCGCCATCGGAAACGCCCAGCCGGCCGCCTTCGCGGCGCGGATGGCGCTGCCCGCGGCGTGGTGTGCGCTCGTGCCGGCGCTCGCCGTCGTCGTCCTGTTCCGGAAGGAGCTGGGCCGGCGCTACGGGGGCCCGCTCGTCCCGGACCCCGCGCCCGCCCAAACCCCCTCACCGGCCCCGGCTCCCGCCCCCACCCTGGTCAAGGCCGACGACGATCGCTACGACGCCACTGCGGGCGGCACTGCGGGCGGCGGCACTGCTGGCGGCGAGGTCGCTGCGCCCGGCGACGCGACGCTGCTCAGGATCGCCGGCGCGGTGCTCGTGCTCCTCCTGCCCGCGCTCGTCTCGGGGGTGCCCGTGTGGATCCCGGCCGTCGCAGCGGCGGCCGTGCTCGTCGTCGCGTTCGGGCTCCTCCGGCGATCGGCGCTCGCGTGGTCGCTCGTGCCCACGCAGCTCATCCTCTTCGCGTCAGGGCTGTTCGTGGTCATGGAGGCGCTCCAGGGACTCGGGGCGCGCGAACTCGCCGCGGGACTCCTCGGCTCGGGCAGCGGGCCACTGGACCTCGTTCGTGTCTCGGCAGCGGGAGCGCTCGCGGCGAACGCGGTCAACAACCTTCCCGCCTACCTCGCCCTCGAGCACGCGGCGGGCAGCCCCGCCCGCCTCGCGGCCCTCCTCGTCGGCGTGAACGCGGGGCCGCTCGTCACGCCGTGGGCCTCGCTCGCGACGCTCATCTGGCACGAGCAGCTGCGCCGGCTCGGCGTCAGGATCTCGTGGTGGGGCTACGCGGCCGCGGGCCTCGTCCTCGTGCCGCTCATGATCGTCCCGGCGGCCCTTCTCACGGCGCTTATGTAGCCGTCTCTACGGGGGCGGCAAATTCAACTGCTTCACGAATAGCACTACACCACTGTCCGCCGCCCAAAATGCGCAGAATCCACCATCACCCGCAAACAGAATATAGCTTCGCGAGCCTTGAACGGGCCTTACGGCGAGCATTGGGAGTGAGGGCCGCCAGCCAGACTACGAGAACGTGAGCAACATCGACCGCGGGGCCGCCGCCCCGCCCCGCTGGGGGCCAATAGTCCTCAATGAGTTCAAACGTTTGGGTTGCTTCGAACGTCAACGAACGAACATCCTCCACGGATGCAGCAGCCACATCTGGATAGTCCTGGTGAACGATATCCTCGAAACCCAGGTCATTTGCAATGAGAACAGACTCCTGAAAATGCGAACACCCATCTTGCCCATCCTCATCCGCGGTAAACATCAGAAATCCGCTTGCTAAACGGCCACCGAGCCCAAGCTCATCTGGAATGTAATGGTCCCGACAGTCTCGATTAAACCGACGGAACACTCGTTCTTCGGGTGAAAACGGGTCGGCCACGACTACGCGCCCCGGCGACCAGCAGCCAACAGTAGACGCGACATGAAACGAAGCTCTAGGATTACACGGTTTCTCGCCGAACTGGCCTCGAACGAGTCAATGTCAACAAATTCTTCATCAAGTGTGACATCTCCACTTGAGTTAAATGCCGTCACGCAAATCGAATGGTCGGGAGCGATTGCCAATTCAACCGATTGGCCGCCGACGAGCCAATGAATCTCAACGATGCCCTCACCCGCATAGCTTAATATCGGAGTTGGCCCATCTTCAAAGATCATGGTTCTAGCCACAGACAGAGCCCCGTCCACGACATCGGGCTGGATGTCCTCACGGCCAATTACTTCCCGCAACTGCCCCACGAGCGACCGAAACTGCCTCCGGGGCCCAAGATCTCTTGGCGCATGGGGCCTGCTGGCGTCAGCTTTGCTAGGGCCAAAGGGAACAGTCACCTCGCCACTCACCCATTTCGGAATCGACCCATTGTCTCGAGAAATCGCACAGGTCGTTCCTACACTTTGACCTAAATCAAGGACCGACGAGCTCATCGCTCCCTCCCCCATTCTGTCTGCATTTCGTCTGTGGTCGCGGCCGCAAAAGACTCGACGCTGATGCGCCGGGCCAAGTCGAGGGCTTGAAAAGATGAGACAATTGAATCTTCCGTGGGCGCCACCTTCGTTACAATTGTCATAATCGCGCCGCTCGAGTTTACGTCACGAAACGGTTCAACAGTAAGAGTCGACCGACCCTCATAAGCACCATCCGCCACTGCTCGAACTTCTTGGAATCTAGTTTCAGTCGGCACACCGGGGAGTTGCGGAGCCCCCGTCACAAGGAGAAAGAAGTCATGCGGCTTCCTTCCTCCATGAAACTCAATACGATTCACATAGGTTGCCTCCGCCCACAGAGGAACGGGCTGTTGAAGATCGTGTTCATCGATCAAATTTTGAAGCAATCCAGCAATTCGGTACAGCTCGGCGCGCTGAGCTGGATATCTCTTATACGGAGTACCCCCGTCGAGCCGTCTCCAATTGAGATATATTCTGTCACGCTGAATCTGCACCAAGTCGGCCTTGTCGTTCCGCGTAATCCAAAAACGAGGGACGGGCGAAGCGGCGAGTGGCTGATCTTCTTGGGCAAGAAACAAGATCTGCTCCTCAACCTCGGGGTACTCGCCCTTGACCAGGTTGTAGAAATCAACAAGTTCACGCATACCGAACCGAGCTATTGGCGCAAATTCAAAACCGATCGCGGTCTCCACGATCGGCGGTAAGCTAAACGATGGAATGTCGCGTTCCTCGGTTATATTCGCCAAATTCCTGAACCTATCCGCAGCCGCCGGTGACGTCACTGTACCTCACTTCCATGCGGATCGGCTGCGCAGGGCGCATGTCTAGGTGGAAGACTGACTGACTTCTTTAGCCCGGCCGCTAAGCCCGAAGGCCGAGCCGCTCGATGGCCTCCTCGCGCATCTCGACCTTCCGCACCTTGCCGGACACGGTCATGGGGAAGCTCTCGCGGAGGTCCACGTACCTCGGAACCTTGTAGTGCGCGAGGCGCCCGCGGCAGAACTCCGCGATCGCGTGAGCGTCGAGCGGCTCCACGCCGGGCTTGAGGATGATGCAGGCCATGAGCTCCTCGCCGTACTTCTCGTCGGGGACGCCGATCACCTGGACGTCCTGGACGCTCGGATGCTGATACAGGAACTCCTCGATCTCGCGCGGATAGATGTTCTCGCCGCCGCGGATCACCATGTCCTTGATCCGGCCCTCGATCACCACGTAGCCGGCCTCGTCCATGCGGGCCAGATCCCCCGTGTGCATCCAGCCGTCGGCGTCCACCGCCTCGGCGGTCTTCTCGGGCTGGTCCCAGTACCCGGCCATGACGGCGTAGCCGCGCGTGCACAGCTCCCCGATCTGCCCGCGCTCGAGCGTCTCGCCCGCGGCATCCACGACCTTGCTCTCGAGGTGCGGCATGGTTCGCCCCACAGTCTCGGTCCGCTGCCCGAGCGAGTCGCCCTGCCGGGTCATCGTCGAGACCGGCGACGTCTCGGTCATGCCGTAGCAGATCGCCACGTCCTCCATGTGCATGTCAGAGATGACGCGCTTCATGACCTCGATGGGGCACAGCGAGCCGGCCATGACGCCCGTGCGCAGCGTGTCGAGCCGGTAGCCCGCGAAGTCCGGGAGGGCGAGTTCGGCGATGAACATCGTCGGGACGCCGTAGAGCGAGGTCCCGCCGAAGTCCTGGACGGACTTGAGGGTCGCGGCGGGGTTGAAGCCGCGGCCCGGGAGAATCGTGGCACAGCCGTGCGAGAACGCGTTGAGATTTCCGATCACCATGCCGAAGCAGTGATAGAACGGCACGGGTATCACCACGCGGTCCTCCTCGCTGTACTCGAGGAGCTCGCCGATCGAGAACCCGTTGTTGAGGATGTTCCGGTGCGTGAGCGTCGCGCCCTTCGGGAAGCCCGTGGTGCCGGACGTGTACTGGATGTTGATGGGATCGTCCGGGGCCAGCGTCGCCGCGCGCTCCGCGACGGACTGCGGCGGGACCTCCCCGGCGCGCGTCGCGACGGCTTCCCACGTGGTCTCCTCGGGCGAGGCCGGGATGCCGGCCACGAACGCCCCGTCCGCCGCCCGAGCGGGCTCGGGGAGGAACACGAGTCCGCGGAGCGCGGGGCACTCGGCGAGCGCCTCGCGTGCCATGCCGACGTAGTCGCTGTTCTTGTCCGACGGCGCGACCACGAGCGTTCGCATCCCGTTCTGCTTCACCACGAAGACGAGCTCGTGCGTGCGGTAGGCGGGGTTCACGTTGACCAGGACGGCACCGATCTTGGCTGTCGCGTACTGCAGGATGGTCCACTCGGCACAGTTTGGGCTCCAGATCCCGATCCTCTCGCCGGCCTCGACACCCGCGGCGAGGAGCCCGCGCGCGAGCCGGTCGACGTCGTCGTCCAGCTCGCGGAAGGTCCAGCGCCGGGCGGCGGCAGCATCGCCGTCGGCCGCCGCCTCGACGAGCGCCTCGCGCGCGCCGAACCGCTCGACGATCCGCGCGAAGTTGTGCCCGATCGTCTCCTCGAGCAGCGGAATGTCGGTCTCTCCAGCCGTGAACGACAGCATGGCTCTCCTGATCCTCGTCGACCCCGTAATCCCCATTGACCACTCAGTGGTGCGGTCCGCGTGTTCAGGAGCAGGCTAGCAAGTCGGCGCGCCGCCCGGAATAACGGCCGGGCGGCGCGGGCAGGACAAACGACGACGGCGCCGCTCCCCAGTCGGGGAACGGCGCCGTCGGATGCTGACGGGGTCAGTTCTGGACGTGCTTCTCCTGCGCCTCGGCGACCTTGCGGTGCACGTCCTCCATGTCGAGGCCCTTGACCGCGGTGATCACCTGCTCGAGCGCCTCCGGCGGCAGCGCGCCGGGCTGTGAGAAGACCAGGACCTTCTCGCGGAACGCCATGAGCGTCGGGATGGACGTGATGTTGGCCTGCGCGGCGAGCACCTGCTCAGCCTCGGTGTCTACCTTGGCGAACACGACGTCCTCGTGCTTCTCCGACGCCGCCTCGTAGGTCGGCGCGAACTGCGTACACGGTCCGCACCACGACGCCCAGAAGTCGACGAGCACGATGTCGTTGTTCTCGATGGTCTCGGCGAACGACTCGCCGGTGATGTTCTTGGTGGCCATAAGTGAGCCCTCCTCGTTTCTCGTAGCCGTTCAGTGGTTCAACGGCCTCCCGGCTCGGAACATTCCCCGCCGGGCCGATCTCAAACCGCGGCGGGCTCGTGCTCGGAGAGGTAAGCCCGGCCCGAGAGCGCGATGACGATCGAGACGACGAGCGCCACCGCGGCGGCGTAGAACGGCACGGGGGCACCGAAATCCTCGCCGAGTTTTGTCGCGACGTAGGGCGCGAGGGCGCCGCCCATCCAGCGCACAAAGTTGTAGCCCGCGCTCGCGACGGGGCGCGGCGCGTCAGAGACGCCCATCGCGAGCTCCGTGTAGACGGTGTTGTTCACGCCGAGGAACGCTCCCGCGAGGATCACGAGGACCACGACGGTGGGCACCGAATGGGCCGCAGCCGCGAGGCCCAGGCCCGCGAGGTCGAGCGCGAGGAGCGTGAGCGTCCCCGTGAGCACCGCGACGTCCCCGAAGCGGGCCTGGAGCGGCGGCGCGACCAGCACCGAGGTGAGCGCGAGGGCCACGCCCCAGCCGAAGAAGACCGCGCCGATGCCGTACGCGTTCATGCCGAGGATGAATGGGGTGAACGCGAGCACCGTGAAGAAGCCGAAGTTGTAGAAGAAGGCGCTGCCCGCCGTCGTCCGCAGGCCCGCGTGGCCGAGCGCGCGGAGCGGCGCGCTGAGCCGCGTCTTCTGAGCCGGCACGGGGGCCTTGGGGAGGAGCGTCGCGAGCGCGATGAACGCGATCGCCATGAGGGTCGCCGTGCCGAAGAACGGCGCGCGCCACTGCCAGCCGCCCAGGAGGGCGCCCACGAGCGGCCCGAGGGAGATGCCGAGGCCCAGCGCGGCCTCGTACAGGATGATCGCGGTGGACGTGCCGCCCGACGCGACGCCCACGATCACGGCGAGCGCGGTCGCGACGAAGAGCGCGTTGCCGAGGCCCCAGCCAGCGCGGAAACCCACGAGCTGCCACACCGAGCCGCTCGTGCCGGAGAGCGAGGCGAACACGACGATGAGGGCGAGGCCGATCAGAAGCGTCTTCTTTCCGCCGATCCTCGAGGACACGAAGCCCGTGACGAGCATTGCGACGGCGGTCACGAGGAAGTAGCTCGTGAACAGGAGCGAGACCTCGCTCGGGCTCGCCTTGAGGTTCGCCGCGATGGACGGCAGGATCGGGTCCACAAGCCCGATGCCCATGAACGCGAAGACGGCCGCCGCGGCCGTGGCCCAGACGGCCTTGGGCTGGCGGAAGAACGAGGCCTTCTCGGCCTCGAGGGTCGAGTGGACTGCAGTCTCGGCAGTCATGCGATGTGCTCCTTGTGGTTCGTGGCGGCGTGAAGCCGCTCGTTGATCTTGTCCATGGCCGGCAGGGCGGCGCGGAGGGCCTCGAGCTCCTCGGGGGCGAGGGCGCCGAAGGCGTCGACCATGCGGGCGTTGCGGCGGCGGTTGGCGTCCGCGGCGGCGGCGTCCCCCGCGGGCGTACGGCGGACGACGACGGCGCGTGCGTCCGCGGGGTCCCCACCCCGTGCGACGAGGCCGGCGCGCTCGAGCCGGCCGACCTGCTCCGTCGCGGAGGGGACCCGCACGCCGAGGTTCTCGGCGATGACTCCCACGCGGAGGCCCTCGCGAGCGACCATGTTGAGGATGCTGAGCGCAGTGGTCGAGAGGCCGGTCACGCCGTCGAGGCGGCGGGACACGTAGACGGCGAGGCGCAGGGTGGTCCGGTAGCGATCGGCAAGGTACGCGAGCTCCTGATGGTTCATACTTAGGAATCCTAAATGTTAGGTGCCCTAACGACAATGCTCTGAGAGCGAACTCACACCGTCGCGGCCTTTACCATGAGGGGGTGAGGCTCCTTCTCATCCGCCACGGCCAGACGCCGTCCAACGTGATCCGGGCCCTCGACACAGGGGCTCCCGGACCGGGACTGACCGAACTCGGGCTCCAGCAGGCCGCCGCCCTCGTCGCGGCGCTCGCGAGCGAACAGATCGGCGCGCTCTTCGCCTCGAACCTCCACCGTGCCCAGCTCACGGCCGCTCCCCTCGCCGAAGCGCTGGGGCTCGAGGTGGCCGTCCGCGAGGGCCTGCGCGAGATCGCGGCCGGATGGCTCGAGATGCGCTCGGATGCCGAGTCGATCGTCGCGTACCACGGGGTGCTCGAGGCCTGGATGCGCGGTCATCATGACGCGCGGCTCGACGGCGGCGAGGCGTGCGCTGACGTCTACGCGCGGTTCAACGCCGTCATCGAGGAGGCAGAGGCGGTGGCCGCGGAGCTCGCGGCGTTGCGTGCCCAGACGCCCCGACCGGTGGTCGCAATCGTGAGCCACGGGGCGATGATCCGGGCCTGGTGCGGGCGCCACGCCGTGAATCTGGGGGCGGATTTTGCGGCTGCCCAGAACCTCGCGAACACCGGAATCGTGGCGCTCACGGGCTCGTCCGCCGAGGGCTGGACGGTCGAGACCTGGGAGGGCTCAGCGATTGTGTGACGCACCTCGTCGCCGCATGCGACAGAATTGACCTGTGGTCTCACGCACTCGCACGATCGTCCTCAGCGGCGTCGGCGTCCTCGCGGCGGGCGGAATCGTCGCGGCCGTGATCGGGTTCTCGTCGCAGGGCGCCGGCACGCCGTCGCCCTCGCCGTCGGTCTCGACGTCGGCGTCCTCGTCGGCGACGCCGTCCACGTCCGCCACTCCGGTTCCCAGCTCGTCCGCGCCCGTGGCCCCTTCGCCGTCGTCGTCCGCTTCCGAGTCCCCGACGCAAGCCGCGCCCGCCCCTCCGCCGCCGCCCCCGGCGCCCGCTCCCGCGACCGTGCTGCCGGGCCCCGGGCCGACTGGGTCCAGCCCGACGCCGCAGACCCCTTCGGTTCAAAGCCCTCGCATCTGGGTCGACCCGGTCCCGAACCACTGAGCCAGTGGCCGCAGCGCGGATCTCACGCGGTAGCCGTCAGGCCATAGCGGTCAGGCGGTAGCCGTCAGGAAGTCTGGGTCTCGCTCGGGGGTCGGAGCCACTCCGCGGGCTCGTCGAGTTTGGGCCAGTCTCCGGGCCAGCCCGAACGGAGCCAGCGGACCGCGCTCAGGTTGAGCGGGGCCGTCGCGTATCCCTGCAGCGCCGTGTACGCGACCATTCCCGCCGTCGCACGGTCCACCACGACGGACAGCCGGGGCACCGCCAGGTCGGGCACTGTCATAGCGATGACGAAGTTTCCGATCTCGTCGACGGGCAGGCCGAGGCTCGCCGGGTCGTCGCCCACCTCAAGGAACAAGGGTTCAGCCACGGCCGGGCTCCTTTCGCGTGACAACGTGCACTCATCTGAGGAATCGTTTCCGGTCCGGCGGAAGTCACTCGGCGGTGCCACGGGGTTCTCTCCAAGCGGGGCGGTCGTGACGCTCTCGCACAAAGGGGGCGATCTGGCGCCACCCCGAATCGACCCCAGACACGACGAAACCCCGGTCGGTTGACCGGGGTTTCGTCAAGGGTGGCAGATGAGGGATTCGAACCCCCGTAGGCAATGCCAGCTGATTTACAGTCAGCCCCCTTTGGCCGCTCGGGTAATCTGCCGAGAACACGCCAGTGGCCGCGGCCGAAGCCGTGTTCCTCTGGGCGAGCAAGACAAGATTACAGAAGATCCGTGCACCAGTCGAATCGGCCACGGTAGCCGGGACCTACGCGTCCGTCGAGCTGCTCTCGCCGTTTCCGGAGATCTCGCGCGAGAGCTTGGCCTCGAAGAGGGCAGCCTGTTCGGGCGTGATCTGGCGAAGCTGAACCGCGCGCTGGAGGTCGTCGTGGATCCCGCCGAGGCGGGCGGACGGGGCCTGCGCGGGAGACATCACGATGCCCGCGGCGAGGGTCGCCGCCACGACCCCACCAGCCGCAGCGGCAACGCCACCGACGACGGCGCGTGCCGCAGAACGCTTGACCGTGGACTTCGAACCGTGATGCCTCGCCACTGCTCCTCCTTTGAGCGTTTCCGTCGAGTACAACGCTCGCTCGCCTACATGCGCTCCCGCTGGGCTTCGGCTAAGAGTGAACTGTGATCGCCAGCGTCGATCCTGTGAGACGCACTAGGCTTGGCCGCAGACATCCCCGCGCGGCCATTTTTCGCTCATGCCGCGACGGACCGACCAGGAGGCAACAATGGCTGATTCGACTTTCGACGTCGTGAGCAAGGTGGACAAGCAGGAGGTCGCCAACGCGCTCAACCAGGCGCAGAAGGAGATCGCCCAGCGCTACGACTTCAAGGGCGTCGGCGCGGAGATCGACTTCAGCGGCGAGAAGATCCTCCTGAAGGCCAACTCCGAGGAGCGGGTCAAGGCGGTCCTCGACGTGTTCGAGTCCAAGCTCATCAAGCGCGGCATCTCGCTCAAATCGCTCGACGCCGGCGATCCTTTTGCGTCCGGCAAGGAGTACCGCCTCGAGGCCTCCATCAAGGAAGGCCTCTCGCAGGAGCACGCCAAGAAGATCACGAAGCTCATCCGCGATGAGGGCCCCAAGAGCGTCAAGGCCCAGATCCAGGGCGATGAGCTCCGCGTCTCGTCGAAGTCCCGCGACGACCTCCAGGCCACCATCGCCCTGCTCAAGGGCTTCGACGAGGCCGACCTGCAGTTCGTCAACTTCCGCTGATTCGAGCCTTTCTGTCCCGTGATCACTGGGCTTCGCGACCGGTAGTCAACACAGAGTCAACAGGAGCCCCGAGAACCGCCCCCATGAGCCCCGCGGCAGCGGTTCTCGTCTTGTCCTCCGCAGACGGCCACAGGTGGCTGTAGACGTTCAGTGTGATGCTCGGCGTCGAGTGCCCGAGGGCGCGCTGGACCGTCACGACGTCGCATCCCGCGGCGATCAACCCCGAGGCGTAGAAGTGCCGAAGGTCGTGCAGCGTGAACTCCCCGAGCCCGGAGGCCTCACGCGCGTTGCGCCACTGGTTGCCCGCGACGTTGCGGTTGAGCAGGTGCCCGCCGAGTGTGAACAGCCACCCCTCGTCGCCGAACGTGCCAACCGCCTCGGCGTGCCGCGCGAGGAGTTGCAAGAGCTCATCAGCGACGTACACGACGTGCTCGGACCAGTGCTTCGGTGCGACCACCTCGACGCTCGCCCGATTGTCGCCCTGGACCTGCCGAAGAGCCGATGGCGCACCAGCGCGACAAACCTAACGCCCCGACTCCAAACCGGAGTCGGGGCGGTTCGGTGTTTAGGGGCCCCCGACTTGTTGCCTGTCCCGTAGACGAGACAGCCGATGGGCACGTATAACCGATCCAGTGACCGGCTGCATTGGGGCGACCGGCGCTATGGGGAATGGGGAACCATGGAAGATCAGATCGTGTGTCCCGACTGCGGGAGCATCGGCCAAGTGATGGGGTACTGGGAGAAGCCCGGAATGGCTTCGGGCAACTTCGTCATTGGCCTGGACGTGCAAAACTGCAAGGGCTGCCGGGATGCGATGGGCGAGCGGGGCTACACGCCGGTCGTTATCGGCTGGACGGGTCCCAATGCGGGCACCATAACC
Source organism: Sinomonas sp. P47F7 (assembly GCF_049332655.1). GTDB lineage: Bacteria > Actinomycetota > Actinomycetes > Actinomycetales > Micrococcaceae > Sinomonas. The sequence goes on from NZ_CP186327.1 coordinate 3,488,528, forward strand.
CCGCTTACGGTTGAGGAGAACTGAGCCATGCCTGAATCATCATTCAGCCCTGGAATTACGGACTTCATTGCCCGACTGAAGGATTACGCTCCTATCGACGAGGACCTCGGCGAAACGCACCTTTACTCCGTCTATACGAAGATTCTCGCCGTCGTGCCAGATCTTGAGGAGCTCGTGTACCTCGGGCACGACTTCGACGGAGACGACAAGATCGCCGGTCACAACATTGCGGCTGCAACCGATGGCCTGTTCCTGTACGTTCCGCTCGACTACGACCGGCCGGCCACCGCCGTCTCGCTCAGGTCACTCAGTTCGCTGGAGCTGCACGGGAACGGAAAGACGCGGGCCAACTTCGAGCAGCTGACCGTCGATATTCCTCTCGGCAAGTACCCATCCGACGGCGGTCGGGCGCAAACCAAGGCTCTAGTTGGGACGCTTGTCGAGGCGCTCGAGGGCGATCCGCGAGTCCAATGGATCGGCGACGGCGATATCGACGGTGGCCACGCCTGAACCGATGGCAAACCAGACTGGCCCCCACCAACGGGTGGGGGCCAGTCTGGTTTCAGTCCCCGTGCATTTCGCGGAACTCTCCGTCGCCCATCGACCCGCGCGAGTCGGCGATTTCCTGCTCAGTGGCGACGTCCTTCGGTTTCCCGCGTGGGGCATCTGAGTGCCGCCACACAGGCAGACCATTCTCCGATAGGACTTTGGCCCAATGGTCCGCCGCCCCCTCCGCGAGTTCGCGACCGTGGTAGTAGCCATCGAGGACGACCACTACCTCGTAGCCACCACCGTCTATCTGCACGGTCTTGATCTCGGGTATGCCCGGGCCGCCCGTCCACGCATACATAGGCGTTCCGGGCTCCAATGCATCGAAGTCGATGTTCGCTTGGCCCCAGCCGATGGGTACGGCCCCATGGTCGTGCGCCTCGTTCATTTCTTGTCCCCAATCTCGTCGTTGTTCCGAGAGGATTCTGTACCCTTCCACTCGAGGCCGGAAGACCACGGGGCGAACAGATCAGTCAACAGCAGGGCCCCTCGAGGGCGTTTCGTATCATCGGAGCCCAACGCTGGAAACTGCGGAATCCTGAGGATCTCAACGATTCCCGCAGCTGCCCCAACACGGGGTGAGGGGTTCGTCAACGTCCGCTGATCTGGGCCGTTCTCCCGAGTGATTGCTGGAGGCCGGGAATCAGCAGTCATCTAAGCGGTCTGGCGCGGACCGATCGGTGCTGTTAGCGTTCGCGTGGAGAAAGGGGCGGAACGTGGCGACAGTGTGGTTCCAAGGACTTGAGTTCTCGGTAGACGACGAGAGCATCGAAGGACAGCTGCCGGTGGTCGATCGGATCGCCGACGCGCTGAATAGCGGCAACGCCGCCCGCCTTCAGGTGTCAATGACTGCTTCCGAACTGGGCAACCCCTCGGGCCCCGTCACTGGGACCCTGGTTGTCGGACAGAGCCAGACTTTCTTCATCGCCGACTGACGCGCGACGCCCCCAGTTCGAAGGGAACGGTCGCGTCCCAGGTGAAGGTCCCCGCGTCGGTGTCCTGGTGGACGCCGAGGAAATGGAGCGACGCGACCTTGAGCGCGGGAATCGGCTCCGTGGCCAGGAGATCGGACTCGCGCTGCAGCTGATCGCTGCTTCCGTCGGCGATGCCGTAGCCGAGCGTGACGTGAGGGCCGAACGGCGCGGCCGGCATGGGGCGGCCCTTGTTGACGGTCGCGGCCGCCGCTTCGCGAACACGGTCCACGAGCCTCGTCCACTCGGGGCTGAGCGCGCCGCGCACCCCGAGCCCGAACTGGTCGGCCACCGGGGCGCCGAGCTCGATCGAGAAGGGCTCGGTGTCCTCCGCGAGCAGTGCGAGCCGTTCCGTGAACGCCTCGACCTCCTCGGGGCTGACCTCCTCCGCAGCGGTCGCGAACTGCTGAACAGTAGCGTGCAGATAGGGCTCGGGCTGGACCGAGCAGTATTCGACCCCTTCAAGGACGCTCTGGCGCGCCACGAGGGTCGACCGGAGTTCGTCGTCGGGCAGGACGTAGACATGGAGCCGATTGCGCATAGATGCCCATCGGGTATTCCGCTCACCAAAGAATCGCTTCACGCGACGACCGTAGCCCGGCTAGGTGAACCCCCGGTGACGCGGCCTAGCGGGCCGTTGCCTCAGCCCTCTCACCTCAGCGCCCTCACCTCAGCGCCGTCGCGTCGAGCCGTCACTCCTCCCGCGCGCGGCGGAGCCCGGTGAGCGGCGAGACCCACCGCGCGGGATCCGCGACCACGAACCGCCTGCCGGAGAGCGCGACCGGGACCACTCGCACGAAGAACGCCTTTTCGCCGCTCTGCCACGGGAAGAGGGGGAGTGCCACCGCGTCGACGATCTCCGCGGTTTGCAGCACGGGTTCGAGCTGGCCCTTGATCACCACGGACCAGGCCTCATTCGTGGACGGCTCGAACCCATCGACCTCGAACGCGACACGCGCCTCGTCAAGGGACGCAGCAAGCTTGGCGCCGGGGTCCGTGCGGAACACCACCGTGCCGTGGTCCACCACGTAGTTGACGGGGAACAGCTCCGGATGTTCGGGGCCGGCGACGGCGAGTCGGCCCACCACAGCGCCGCGCAGCGACGCCCAGCACTGCTCCGTGGACAGCTCGGTGACGGGCGGATATCTCATGGGCTGGCTAGACATGGCCCCAGTGTAGGACCGTACGCGAACGCCGCACACCCGTGACTCAGCCCCTTCGGAACGCCTACCGTGAAGCTCATGGAACAGGTCACCTCACCCGACGGAACCACCATCGCGTTCGACCGGCTCGGCTCCGGCGCACCGCTCATCCTCGTGGCAGGGGCAGCCTGCGATCGCCAGGCCGATGCCCGTCTCGCCGCGAGCCTCGCGGAACATTTCACCGTCTTCAACTACGACCGCCGCGGGCGCGGCGACAGCGGCGACACCCAGCCGTTCGCCGTCGTCCGCGAGGTTGAGGACATCGGCGCCGTGCTCGGCGCCACGGGCGGGGCGGCCCTGCTCGTCGGCCTCTCCTCGGGCGCGGCGCTCGCGGCGCGCGCGGCGGCTGTGCTCCCCGTCGCGGGCCTCGTCATGTGGGAACCGCCGTTCACGGTCGACGACGACGGCCTCGCCGCCGCGCGTGCCTACACGGCCGCGCTCACGGAGCGGCTTGCCGCAGGCGATTCCGACGGCGCGTTCGAGGCGTTCCTACGGCGGGTCGGGATGCCGGACGAGGCGATCGTCGGGGCTCGGCAGGCCCCCTTCTGGGCCGGGGCGGCGCGCATGGCCCCGACCCTCGCGTACGACGACGCGGCCCTCAACGGCGGTCCCGTGCCCACGGACGCCTTCCGGGACGTCGCGGTCCCGACGGTCGTCCTCGCGGGCGGGGCGAGCCCGGATTCGCTCCAGGCAGGGGCGCGCGCAGCCGCGGAGGCCATTGCCTGTGCGGGCTTCGCGGTCCTCGAGGGGCAGACCCACGACGCCGACCCGGACGTGCTCACCGCCGCGATCGTCTCCTTCACCGCTGAGTCCGCGACCGGCTGAGGCGCCTACGGCGTGGGATGCCGCGCGTCGTACTCGCCGAAGCGCGGCTGGGCGAGCTGAAGCACCCCCACGAGCGCGACGCACACGAGCGCACCGACGACGACGGCGCTCCCCTCCCCGATCCAGCCCGCCATGCCACCGGCGAACACGTCGCCGAGCCGCGGCCCGCCCGCGACGACGACCGTGAAGACGCCCTGGAGCCGCCCGCGCATGGCGTCGGGGGTCGCGGCCTGGAGGATCGTGGAGCGCAACGCCCCGCTCACCGAATCGGCGGCCCCGGCCGCAACCACGCAGACGAGCGCGGGCGCGAGCCACCACGTGGGGCCGTCCGGCACGTGACGCCCGGCGCCGAGCACCACGAGGCCGAACGCGAGGATGCTCGCTCCCCACGCGACGACGGCGAACTGCACGCCGCGCCCTTGCCACCGAAGCCGGGCCACGGGGCCCGAGAACAGCCCGCCGAGGAAGGTCCCCGCGGCGATGCCGCCGAGGAGGGCGCCGGCCGTCGCCGCGCCGCCGCCGATCGAGAGCGTGGCGACGGCGGGGAGCAGGGCACGGGGCATCGCGAAGACCATGGCGCACAGGTCGATGAGGAACGTCATGCGAATGTTTGGCCGCGTGCCGAGGAACCGGAAGCCCTCCGCGACCGAGCGGAGCCCCGCGCGGCGCACCTCGCCCTGCGGCGGGAGCGGCGGGAGCTGGAACAGGGCCCACATCGCCACCGTGAAGCTCACGACGTCGAGCGTGTACGTCCATCCGTAGCCCACGCTCGCCACGAGCGCGCCCGCAAGCAGCGGCCCCACGGCCCCGCCGAGCCCGAACGAGATCATGTTGAGCGCGTTGGCGGCTGCGAGCAGCTCGGGCCGGACGAGCCGGGCGATGATGCTGCTGCGCGCGGGCATGTTGATCCCCGACCCGAGGGCCTGCAGCCCCACGAGCACGTAGATGAGCAGCACGCTGTCGAGCCGCAGCCACGCCTGGAGCGCGATGAGCGCGCTCGTGCCCCACAGGAGCAACGAGGAGGCAATGGCGACGAGCCGCCGGTCGTGCGCGTCGACGATCGAGCCGCCGTACAGCCCGGCGGCGATGAGCGGCACGAGCGAGACGAGGCCCAGGAGCCCCACGTTGAAGCTCGAGTGCGTGAGGTCGTAGACCTGCAGACTCACGGCGGTGAGGGTCAGCTGCGAGCCGATGAGGCTGAGGAGCTGCCCGGACCAGATGCGGCGGAAGTCCGCGCTTTCCCGGAGCGGGGTGACATCGGCCAGCAGACTTCGCACCGGGTTAGCCTAACCGCGCCGGCGCGCCCGGATCCTCAGCACAACGCACGACGGCGGGCCTCACCACGTTGAACTGCTCCCCGGAAGTTGGACTGAGAATTCGGTCTGGCTTGCGGGGAGCAGTTTTATGCAGGGAAGCAGTTCGTTGTCTGAGGATCAGCGCGGGGCCGCGGTAGCGTTGTTCGAGGCCGGTTGTGGTGCGAAGGCTGTGGCGGCCCGGCTCGGGGTGGGCTGGAGAGCGGTCGGTCGCCTGTATGACCGATGGCGAGTTCGCGGAGGTACGACGCTGGTGACCAAGCCAACCAAACGGGTGTTCTCGTTCGAGTTCAAGCTCGCTGTCGTGCAGCGGTATCTCGCCGGAGAGGACAAGGTCGCCCTGTCGCGGGAACTCGGGCTGTCCTCTCCGGTGCTGATCAGGAGGTGGGCGCAGCTCTACCGTGACGAGGGCGAGAGCGGTCTGCGCCCGAAGCCGAAGGGCCGACCGAAGGAAACCCCGGGCAGCGTGGGCAAGCCTGAATCAGAGCTCCAGCGGCTGCGCCGTGAGAACGAGCGTCTGCGGGCCGAGGTCGCATTCCTGGGAAAAGTGCAGGCCTTGAGGGGCAAGGAACGGCGCTAAGGGTCCGCGCCGTCATCGACCTCAAGGCCGAGCACCGCCTCGACCTGCTCCTGGAGGTGGCCGGGCTGGCCCGGTCCACGTTCTTCTACCACCAGGCGCGCCTGCGGGCTCCGGACCCTCAGGAGGCCCTCAAGTCCGCGGTCGCGGACATCTTCGGGGAGAACCATGGCCGGTACGGGCACCGCCGCATCCATACCGAGCTGCTCAGGCAGGGGTGGACGGTTGCGAAGAAGACGGTACTGAAGTTGATGCGTGTCCTCGGGCTGGTCTGCAGAGTCCGCCGGAAGAAGCGCTACATCTCCTATCGGGGCGAGCAGGGAAGGATTGCCCCGAACCTGCTCAACCGTGAGTTCGACGCCACGGCCCCGAACCAGAAGTGGGTCACGGACGTGACCGAATTCAGCATCGGCGACCGGAAGCTCTACCTCTCCCCGGTCATGGACCTCTTCGACCGGCAGATCATCTCCCATACCGTCGGCACGTCCCCGAACCTGGCGCTTACCAACGCTTCTCTGCAGGAGGCCCTGGCCGGCCTTCAGCCCGGTCAGCAGCCGCTGGTGCATTCGGACCAGGGATTCCAGTACCAGCACCTCTCTTGGCGCGAGCTCCTCGAGAGCGCCGGCGCGGTCCAATCGATGTCCCGCAAGGGCAACTGCTACGACAACGCCGTGATGGAGAACTTCTTCGGCCACCTCAAGGAAGAGCTCTTCCACCACGTCCGGTTCACCAGCACCGAGGCGCTGGCAGCGCAGCTGGACGAATACATCCGCTGGTACAACACCGAAAGAATCTCGACAAAGCTCAAGGGCCTGAGCCCGGTGCAATACCGCGCCCAGGCCCTCGCGGCCTAGGATCTTATTTGGCCAGTCCAACTATCGGGGACCAGTTCGCGTCTGGTGAGGCCCGCCGTCGTCCGTGGTGGGGTGGGCTCAGCGCCCGATCTGGCCCGCCATTGCCTCGAGGCGCGCGATGCGATCCGCCATCGGCGGGTGCGTCGAGAACATGTTCGCGACGCCGCCGCCGCGCTTGAACGGATTGGCGATCATGAGGTGCGAGGTGTTGACGAGCGACTGGTCCTGCGGGAGCGGGTTGGCCCGAACGCCGCCGTCGATCTTGTTGAGCGCGGACGCGAGCGCGAGCGGATCGCCCGTGAGCTGGGAGCCGTCCTCGTCGGCGTCGTACTCGCGCGTGCGCGAGATCGCGAGCTGGATGAGGCTCGCCGCAAAGGGCGCGAGGAGCGCGAGGATGAGGATCGCGAACGGGTTCCCGTTGCGGTTGTCGCGCCCGCCACCGCCGCCGAAGAACATGGCGAACTGCGCGACGGACGTGATGACGCCCGCGACGGCCGCCGCGATCGAGGACGTGAGGATGTCGCGGTTGTAGACGTGCATGAGCTCGTGGCCCAGGACGCCGCGGAGCTCGCGGGCGTCGAGGAGGTGGAGGATGCCCTCGGTGCAGCACACCGCGGCGTGCTGCGGATTGCGCCCGGTCGCGAACGCGTTGGGGGCTTGCGTCGGCGAGATGTAGATGCGAGGCATGGGCTGGTTCGCGCGCTCCGAGAGCTCGCGGACGATCTGGTACAGGCCCGGCGCCTCCTCCTCGGTGACCGGATAGGCCTGCATGGAGCGGAGCGCGATCTTGTCGCTGTTCCAATAGCTGTACGCCGTGGTCACGAGACCGATCGCGGCGAAGATCCAGATCGGCGCCGCACTGCGGGTTCCGACGCCGATGAGCCCCCCAAGTCCGAGGAGCACGGCCCACAGAACGCCGAACAGGACGGCGGTCTTGAGCCCGTTGTAGTGGTTGTGCACGGTGACCTCCTGCAGCTTCAACGAACGACTCAGCCGGCTTGCTCCCCGGCGCGGAGGAAATCGTCGACGGCCTCGAAAAGCCCCGGATCCTCGAGGATCCGGAAGTGTCCCGTGACCGGCAGGATGATGTTACGCGCCCCCGCGAGGCCCGTGGATCGCCCCACGAGAGGGTCCACGTCAGCGCCCACCGAGACGATCCGCGAGTTCACCTCGAGGTTCTTCGCGAGCAGACCCATGACCGGGTGCTCGGGGTAGAACGAGCGCAGCGGGCGGGTGGGGGCGTAGCGCGAGTACCGCGTGCCCTCGAACGGCGTGCCGACGGCGAGCATGCGCGAGACGAGCCGTTCCGTGTCCGGCGCGGTCATGAGGAGCTTGCCGATGAGGCCGCCCTTGCTGTGGGCGACGACGACGGCGTTGCGCACCCCGAGCTCGCGCAGGCGCGCGGCGGCGAGGGCCGCGCATTCGGGGATGCTCCGCCGGTTGTAGCCCAGCTCCGGGAGGACGATCACGCGGTGCCCGCGGCGCTGGAGCCACCGCCGCAAAGGGTCCATGAAGCCCGCGGGCTCATAGATGCCGGGGATGAGGACCACGTCTGCTTTTGCCGCGAGCGGGCGGGTGGGCCCCACCTCCGCCGCGAGGGAATCTGCGCCGTCTGCCGTGGCCGCGAGCGGGCGGGAAGCCGCCGCTTTCGGCGCGTGAACTCTCGGCTCCGTGATGCTCCCGTGGGCGAGCGAGGCGGCGTGCCGCCAGACCGCGTACCCCGCGTCGAGCACGACCCCACGGGCCACCGCGAGCGCTCGTCGAGGGGTTGCGTTCGTCTGCACCGCTGTCTCCACGCGCGCGCTCCTTTCAGGCCTGGGGCCACGATGCCCCCATTGCCGCCAGCGTAGCGACGATCGCTGTGCGGAGCCTGTCACACGGTTTCAGGGCACTCGGCTTCAGAGCACACGGCCTCGGGGCACGGTCCGGGCTCAGGTGAGGCTCACCTTATTGTGAGTATCTCAAAATAAGTGCTTCAATGGGCTCATGGAAACCACGCACGGTCAAGGCTCCGAGGGCTGGTCCGCCTCGCTGCGCGAGCACGGGCGGCGGGTCACGCGCCAGCGCCTCGCGGTGCTCGGCGCCGTGGAACGCCATCCGCATTCCTCGGCCGAGGCGATTCTGGCCTCGGCGCGCGAGGAACTGCCGGAGATCACGGCCCAGTCGGTATATGTGGTCCTCGGCGACCTCACGGACCTCGGCATGCTGCGCCGGTTCGAGCCGCCGCACTCCCCCGCCCTCTACGAGACGCGCGTGGGCGACAACCACCACCACGCGATCTGCTCGATCTGCGGGCGAGTCGAGGACGTCGAGTGCGCCGTGGGCCACGCGCCGTGCCTCACGCCGAGCGAGACCCACGGGATGACGATCATGATCGCCGACGTCACGTACGTGGGGATCTGCTCCGATTGCGCGGCCAAGCAGGCCGCGGTTCCGGCCCCCTGAACTTCCGTCCACATAAACCATCACATCGAATCACCAAGGAGAGTCATGACGGTCAACTACTCAACGACCCAGTCCGGCGCCCCCGTCACATCCGATGCCCACTCGCAGTCCGTCGGCGCTGACGGTGCGATCATCCTGACCGACCACTACCTCGTCGAGAAGCTCGCGCAGTTCAATCGCGAGCGCGTCCCGGAGCGCGTGGTGCACGCCAAGGGCGGCGGCGCGTTCGGCGTGTTCGAGGCCACGGAGGACGTGTCGAAGTACACGAAGGCCGCGCTCTTCCAGCCGGGCGTCGAGACCGAGATGCTCATCCGCTTCTCCTCGGTGGCCGGCGAGCACGGTTCGCCCGACACGTGGCGCGACCCGCGCGGCTTCGCCGTGAAGTTCTACACGAGCGAGGGCAACTACGACCTCGTGGGCAACAACACCCCCGTGTTCTTCATCCGCGACGGCATCAAGTTCCCCGACTTCATCCACTCGCAGAAGCGCCTCCCCGGCAGCCACTTGCGCGACGCGGACATGCAGTGGGACTTCTGGACGCTCTCCCCCGAGTCCGCCCATCAGGTCACGTGGCTCATGGGCGATCGCGGCCTCCCGAAGACGTGGCGCCACATGCAGGGCTACGGCTCGCACACGTACCAATGGATCAACGCCGAGGGCGAGCGCTTCTGGGTCAAGTACCACTTCCACACGAACCAGGGCGTCGAGAACCTCACGGGCGACGACGCCGAGCGCATCGCGGGCGAGAACGCCGACTACTACATCCAGGACCTCTACGAGAACATCGCCGAGGGGAACTTCCCGAGCTGGGAGCTCTTCGTCCAGGTCATGCCGTACGAGGACGCCAAGACGTACCGCTACAACCCCTTCGACCTCACGAAGACGTGGTCCAAGAAGGACTACCCGCTCCTCAAGGTCGGCACCATGACGCTCAACCGCAACCCGGAGAACTACTTCGCGCAGATCGAGCAGGCCGCGTTCGCGCCGTCGAACTTCGTGCCGGGCATCGCGGCCTCGCCGGACAAGATGCTCCAGGCGCGCATCTTCTCCTACGCGGACGCGCACCGCTACCGCGTGGGCACGAACCACGCGCAGCTCCCGGTCAACGCGCCGAAGAACGAGGTGCGCAACTACAGCCAGGATGGTGCGGCGCGCTACCACTTCAACGCCCCGACCACCCCGGTCTACGCGCCGAACTCGACGGGCGGCCCCGCCGCGGCCGAGCCTACGAACCCGGGCGGCGGCTGGGAGAACGACGGCGCGCTGACCCTCGCCGCGCATTCCCTCCACGCCGAAGACGGCGACTTCGTGCAGCCGGGCATCCTCTACCGCGAGGTGTTCGACGACGCGGCGCGCGCCCGTTTCCTCCAGACGATCGCGGGCGCCGTGGGCGGCGTGGCCAACGCGGACATCAAGGAGCGCGCGATCCAGTACTGGACGAACGTGGATGCCGAGCTCGGGGCGAAGCTCCGGGCAGAGCTCGGGAAGTAGTCTCCCCAAACGGTTGCGCCGTCACGTCCGCGGGGTTCACACCCCGCAGACGTGACGGCGCAACTCTGGGCGCTGCTCCCGGCCGGGTTACAGCGCCGCCGTGAAGGCCGCGGCCCGAGCCGCGATGTCGCCCCATGCGCCGGCCTCGACGGCCGACGGCGGGACCACCGACGTCCCGCAGCACACCGCGAGCGCGCCGGCGTCGAGGTAGCTCCGGGCGTTCGAGGCGTCGATCCCGCCGGACGGCAGGAGCTTGACTCCGGGGTACGGCCCGTGCAGGTCCTTGAGGAACCCGGGGCCGACCTGGCGCGCGGGGAAGATCTTGACCACCGACGAGCCGAGATCGACCGCCTGCGCGACCTCCGACGGCGTCATCGCGCCGAGGCAGAACGGCACGCCGGCCGCGGATGCGACGGCTGCGACCTCCGTCCGAATCCCGGGCGTCACGAGGAACTGCGCGCCGGCGTCGATCGCGGCGCGGGCTTGATCGCCCGTGAGGACCGTGCCAATCCCCACGGTGGCGCCGTGCTCGCCCGAGGTGTCCACCGCGCGTCGTACGTGGGTGAGGACGTCCGGGGTGGTGAAGGTCAACTCGAGCGCGCGGATGCCGCTCGAGGCGAGCGCGCCCGCGAGGCCCGCCGCGTCTGGGATCGACGCGGCCCGCACGACAGCGAGGGTCCGGTCCGCGGCGAGCAGTGCTGTGAGCTCTTCGTCAGTCATCGCTCGTGAGGTCCAATCGAGTTCGCGTTGCATAATTCGCAACGGTGGTTGCAAATGGTGTTTGTCCTTGTCTAGCATCGGGGCAGAACTGGCGTCAAGGCCGCCAGAATCCCCGCGCGAGGACATCGTAGAAGCCAAGCGCACTAGCAAGGAGCGCGAGAGGCGATGCTGACAACCGTGTGCCTGGGCGAGACCATGGCCATGCTGACTCCCGAGACAGGAATGCCGCTCGAGCGCGCCGAGGTCCTCGAGCTCCGGAATGGCGGGGCCGAATCCAACGTGGCCCTCGGCTTCGCCGCGATGGGCCTCGACACGCATTGGGTGAGCCGGGTGGGGCGCGACGGCTTCGGTGCACGCATCCTGACCGAGCTCGCCGAGCAGGGCGTGGGCGTGTCCGGGGTCGAGACGGACGCCGCTCGCCCCACGGGACTCTACGTCAAGGTCCCCGCCTCCGACGCGGCGCCCGCGTCCGTGCTCTACTATCGCCACGGCTCGGCTGCCTCGGCCATGGGCCCCACGCTCCTCGACGAGCCGCGCGTCGCCGAACTGCTCGGGCGCGCCTCGCTCGTGCACGTGAGCGGCATCACGGCGGCCCTCTCGGACGAATGCCTCGCGCTCCTCGACGCGCTCCTGGCCCGCCCGCGCACTTTCCTCGTGAGCTTCGACATCAACTGGCGCGCGCCGCTGTGGGTGGGTCGCGACCGCGGCGTGCTGCGGAGCCTTGCGAACCGCGCGGACCTCGTCCTCGTGGGCCGCGACGAGGCCGAGCACGCCTTCGGGACCGGGGACGAGGCCGAGCTGCGGCGGCTCCTGCCGGATCCAGAGGTCGTGGTGATCAAGAACGAGGCGATCAGTGCCATCGCCCTGGGGCGTGGCGGCGAGCGCACGGAGGTCCGGGCCCTCGCGGTCCGTGTCGTCGAGCCCGTGGGCGCGGGCGACTCCTTCGCGGCGGGGTACCTGAGCGGCGTCCTGCTGGGGCTGGACCAGAAGGCGAGCCTGCGCCGCGGGCACGTCGCTGCGGCCTGCACGCTCACCGTCAACGGCGACCGCGGCCCGCTCCCAGAGCCCGGCGTGCTCGGGGGCATTCTGGGCTGCTCGGACGAGGAGTGGGCGGGCACCGTCGTCTCGCGCGCGGGCTTCGCCGTGGGCGGCGGGGCGCGCGACGACGCCGCGCACGACGGCGGGGCGCGGCCGTGAGCCAGAGCCTCCTCCGAGCGCTTGACCTCCTGGGCGAACTCGCCGCCGGGCCGGCAACGCTCGACGAGCTCGCGTCGCGCGCGACCGTCCACAAGACGACGGTCATGCGGCTCCTGCACGGCCTCGAGGAGAAGCGCTTCGTGGTCCGCGACGGGCAGCAGCGCTACCGGCTGGGCCCCAAGCTCTTCGAGCTCTCCTCGCTCGCGCTCGAGCAGCGCGACGTCCGCGCGGTGGCGCGGCCGCACCTCGTGCGGCTCAATGAGCTCACGGGGTACACGGTCCACCTCGCGGCGTTCGAGGGCCCCGACGTGACGTACATCGACAAGCTCGAATCTCGGCAGCCCGTGCGGATGTACTCGCGGATCGGCCTCACGGCGGCCCTGCACGCGGCCGCCGTCGCGAAGGTGCTGCTCGCGGACCTCCCGGCGTCGGGCCGCGAGGCCATCGCTGCGGCCATCGACTACACGCCGCTCACGGAACGGACGATCACGGGCCCCGAGGCGCTGCTCGCCGAGCTCGATCGCGTCGCCGCGCAAGGCTGGGCGCTCGACGACGAAGAACACGAGGCGTTCGTCCATTGCGTCGCGGCACCCATCCGGGACGCGAGCGGCCGCGCCGTCGCGGCGGCCTCGTGCTCCGTTCCGACGGTGCTCCTGGACCTGGAGGGACTCCTGGGCCTCGTCCCCGCGCTGACGGCATGCACGGACGCCATCTCACGGGACCTCGGCTGGGTGCCGCCGGGTGCGCGGCCGGCCTGAGGGCCCGGCCACACCCCGAATCGGGGACTGAGGCCGAGCCGTCAGGGGCGGCGCTCGCCCGCGGCCGTCTGGCTCGCCGTGTGCTGGCGGACGAACGCGTCGACGAGCATCTCGAAGCACGCCCGCACCGCGGTGCCGTCGCCGGTGACGACGTAGTCGTACATGAGTCCCGTCACGGCCGAGACGAACGTGCGGCCACGGACGGCCGCCTCGTCGGCCGGAATGCCCTCGTTCTCAAGCCAGGAGGCGAGGAACCGGCACCACCCCAGGTACCCGGCCGCCGAGGTCCCGCGTGGCCGCTCCGCCACGACGTCCTGGACGGCGGCCTCGAACTCGAGGCGCTGCAGATGGCGTCCGCGGCTCTCCAGCGAGCGCTCGAACACCGCCCGAGCCCACAGGATGAGCTCGTCGAGAGTCATCGTCTCGGCGCCCGGCTGATAGGCGTCGAACCGGGACTCGATGCCACGGATAATCTCGGCAACGAGTTGCTCTCGGTTGCCGAAGTGGTAGACGAGCACGTAGCTGCTGATGCCGAGTCCGTCTGCCAGGCTGCGGAACGTCAGATCCGCGAGCGTCTTGTCCAGCAGGAATTCCAGAATCTGCTCGAGCAGCTCGGTTTTTCGCTCTGGCCGTGGCGGTCTTGCCATAACCCAATCCTCGTCCCGACCGTCACGTGCGTGATCGGATCTGATGTGTAGTGCCTCACTCCCCCACCGGTGATCCTACAGGCCGGGATCGCGATTATTGGACGCCGACGCTATCCAATGGCTCGCCGTCCGACGCCACCGCCGAGCGGGCTCCGGCGAACTTCTCGTTGAGCCGCGAATGTCCGTGGCCGTAGGCGAAATAGATGGTCAGACCAAAGGCAAGCCACACAACGAAATAAATCCACGTTTCTACGGCAAGATTTGCCATGAGGTACAGGCAGAGGGCGGCGGAGACGATCGGCAGCACCTTGCCGAACGGCACGCGGAAGGACGGCTTGAGATCCGGACGACGGCGGCGCAGCACGATGATCCCGAGGCTCACCACGACGAACGCCGAGAGCGTTCCGATGTTGATCATCTCCTCGAGGACGTCCACCTGGGTGAGGCCCGCGACAATCGCCACGAGGGCGCCGCACAGGATCTGGAGGCGGGCCGGCGTCGAACGCTTCTCCGACGTCACGGACAGCGCCCGCGGGAGGAGGCCGTCGCGGCTCATCGCGAGCACCACGCGGGCGAGGCCCATGAGGAGCACCATGATCACGGTCGTGAGCCCCACGAGCGAGCCGAACGCGATGACCTTCGCGGCGTCCGTGTTCCCCACGGCCTCGAACGCGGTGGTGAGGGTGGGCTGGTCGGCGGCCGCGAGGGCCGTGTACGGGACCATGCCCGTGAGGGCGAGCGAGACGAGGATGTACAGGAGCGTCACGGCGCCGAGGCCCGCGAAGATGCCGCGCGGGAGCGTCTTCTGGGGGTCCTTGACCTCCTCGGCGCTCGTCGCGACCACGTCGAATCCGATGAACGCGAAGAACACGAGCGCGGCGCCCGCGAACACTCCGAAGAGGCCATACTGGGCCGGCGCGGCGCCGGTCGCGAACGCGACGAGCGACTGCTTGAGCACGGCCGTGCCGTCCGAGGCGTGCGCGGGGACCGCCGCCGGGACGAACGGCGCGTAGTTCCCCGCCTCGACGTACGTGAAGCCGACCACGATCACGAACAGCACCACCGCGATCTTGATGATCGTGAAGACGTTGCCCACGCGGGCGGAGAGCTTCGTGCCGAGGACCAAGAGGACCGTGAAGATCGAGACGATGAGGAACGGGCCCCACACGAGCTCGATGGGGCCGAGCTGGATGCTCGGCGGGACGTCGAGGCCCACGAGGGAGAACACCTTGCTGAGGTAGAGGCCCCAGTACTTCGCGACAACGGCGCCCGCCGTGAACAGCTCGAGGATGAGGTTCCAGCCGATGATCCATGCGAGCAGCTCGCCCATGGTGGCGTACGTGAAGACGTAGGCGGACCCCGCGACCGGGATCGCCGTGGCGAACTCGGCGTAGCACATGATCGCGAGCGCGCACGCGACCGCGGCGATCGCGAAGGAGACCGTGACGGCCGGGCCCGCGAAGTTCGCCGCCGCCTTCGCGCCGACCGAGAAGATCCCTGCGCCCACCGCGACCGCGATGCCCATGATCATGAGATCCCATGAGCTGAGCGAGCGCTTGAGCCTCCTGCCCGGTTCGTCAGAGTCGGCGAGCGTCTGCTCGATGGGCTTGGTGCGGAGGATCTGCATGCAACTTCCTGGGGTGCCGGCGGGCGGCCCGGGGCCAAAACAACCCATGAGGCCAAAAACAACCTGTTAAGGGTAGGTGTCCGCTCCGTGGGCGCCTCAAATCGTCTCAGGATGCGGACCCGCAGGCTCCCGCGCTGAGGTCAGAACGTCGCAGTGTTGGAAACGGGCGTCCCGCCCTGTTCGAGCACGGCCGTCCCGGTGACGGCCGGCCGAGGTGGGATGACCGGCAATACACCGGACGAATACCAGTCGAGTGTCAACGGCTGAATCTGCCCTCCACTCACGAACGGAGTCCTACATGTCAGTGTTGTGGACTGGGCAAGAAGGTCCTGGGCAGGGATGCAGCTCCACGGCGACGAATGCGTCGGCACGAAAAGTGACGGAAACTGAATCGTCACGACGACATCGGTGGGCTGAGAAGGCCCTCTCGCCGGGACGACCTTGAACGTGAAACTGTATGCACTACTCGGCACACTCGGGCTCGAATCACGGCTCACAATCAGCGTGTAAGGCACCGCCGTCAGGGTGGGGGTCGGCGTCGGCGTCGGGCTTGGCGGCGCACTCGCGGACTGGGTCACGGGTGGCGCGGGCGTCGGGGTGGGACGCACGGGCGGCGGGGCCGCGACGGGCGGCTGCGGCGCGGGAGCGGGCGCGGGGGCCACGTAGACGGGCGCGGGCTCCTCGGGGGCCGGCTCTGGGCCGGAGCGGGCGGGGAAGCTGCGCCGGGGCGGCCTCGCTCGCGGAGCCCGCGCTTGCGGCCCCCGAACCCGCCTGAGCCACGACGCTCGGCGCGGGGGACGCGGTGGCGGGCTCCGGCGTCATCGGCTGTCCGAGCGACGCGACGGCAATCCCGCCCGCGATGGCAAGCCCGATCACGAGCCCGCCCACCACGACGTTGCCGGTTCCGAGCTTGTCGACGGTGTGCTTGAGCCACGCGACCCCGCCCACGAGGAAGCCGCCGGCCGCGATCTTCCCGGCGACCGGCGCCGCGAACGGGAGCGCCGTGACGAGCGGGAACACGATGCCGCGCATCCCGTGCCCCACGTCCTGGAGCTGCAGGAGCGCCGCCGTGCAGCTCGGGCAGTCGGAGAGGTGCTCGCGCACCTTCTTCGCGTTGCGCGTGCTCAAGCCGTTGCGAGCGTACGCGCCGAGCTTGTCCGCGAAGGGCGCGCACTCGTCCTCGACGGCAGTCGCGGAGACGTGCGCCTGGAGGTAGGCCTGGCGGAGGCCCTCCCGGGCCCGCAGGGCGAGCGCGGAGACCGCGTTGGGCGAGAGGCCGAGGAGGGGCGCGACGGCGGCCGGCTGCATGCCGTCCACCTCGGTGTACCAGAGCACGGCCTGCCACCGCTCGGGCAGGGTGCGGAACGCGTTCGCTACGGCGTCCGATTCGAAGCCGGACATGACCGGATCGTCGTACGGCTGCTCGCCCTCGTAGCGCTCCATCTCATCGCTCAGCGTCTGGCGCGCGGCCTTGATGTTTCCGCGGGCGGCGAGCCGGGAAATGGACGTGAACAGATACGCTCGGAAGAAGGCATCCGGTCCGGAGCCGCTGCGAAGGGCAGTGAGAACGTTGGCAAAGCCCTCGGACGCAAGGTCCTCGGCGTCGCTCGCGTTGCGGGCATATCGGCGCGCAAGCCCCACGGCGGCACTGTGATGCCGCTCGAAGAGCTGAGCGTACGCCTCGTTATCGCCGGCACGCACTTCAGCGATGAGCTGGGCGTCACTGGGTGGTGCGGGCGCAGTGCTCACGGCGTCGGCACTCGCGGTCATGAAAGTCCTTCCGGCTCTCTACGGTCACTTCTCGTTGAGAGTCCCCTGGGGTCGATTCTATGACGGGAGTCCAGAACAAAAACTTGCCTCAACCGGACAAACATTTGGCGTCATGGCTCCCGAGGCGCCGCCTCTTAATGCGCATGACCCACCTTGTGAGCCCTGGGAGCTGGCGTACGGGGCGCGACCAGCTGCTCCTCGCGTGGCGACGTGACGCCCTCGCGCAGTCATGGCGTGTGGCCTCGGACTGGTTCTGTCCCGAGGTCCTCGACCTCGTGCGGACGGCCTCGCGCTCGGCGCCCACCGCGGGCCTCGAGCCCGCGATCCGGGCCCTCGGACGCGCCCGCGCGGCGCAGGGCGTCGGCCCCGCCGAGGCCGTCACCGACCTCTTCGCGTTCTTCGGCGTGCTCGGGCTCCCGGCGCCTGCCGAGCTCGTGGCCGCCTTTGTCGAGACGTGGGCGGAGTTCGCCGAGGGCTGCGAGCCCGGCATCTCGTGCGTCGATCCCGGGACGGGCCTTTCGACGTGGGCCCACTTCCGCGCGCGCCTCTACGAGCTCTACGCGGAGGACGGCGCCGCCGCGCGCATCGTCGCGATGGTGCGGCTCCCCGTGGGGACGGCGAGCGTCACCTCGCTCCCGTGGAACGTCCAGGCCGTGGCGGGCCGCGAGGTGCTCGATGCGTTCGAGGGCTCCCCCGCCGTGCTCAGCCACACGGGCGCGACGATCGCGGCCCTCGTGCCTCGCGTCCACGGGACGTTCTCGCGGCTCCAGGACGCCGCGAACAGGCTCGACCGGGTCTTCACGGCGGAGTCGGGCCGGGGCTGCCGCCTCGACGTCGAGCCCCTCCCCCACGTCGCGGACGGGATCTCGCGGCTGCTCGACAGCCTGCGGCGCTAGCCCTTCAGCCCTTGGGCTTGCGCGAAATGCGCACCATGTCCTCGCGCGGGACCACCTTCACGCGCTCGCGCTGAACGGCCGTGCCCTTCTCCCCGGACTCTGCTGTGAACTTCTCCCCGAGCGACTTCTCGTGCGCGTCGAGCTCGTTCCAGCCGGCCCACGTGGTGAACTCGACGCCGCGCTCCTCGAGCAGCTTCATGATCGCGTGCTCGTCGGGGTTCTCGGCCGGCGGGAGCGAGTCGCGGTCTTCGAGGAGGCAGCCGATCGTCTCGAGCGCGTCGCCCTTCGTGTGGCCGATGAGGCCCACGGGCCCGCGCTTGATCCAGCCCGTCGTGTAGACGCCCGGCACCGCGGTGCCTTCCTCGTCGAGCACGCGCCCGCCGTCGTTCGGGATGACGCCCCGGCGAGCGTCGTACTCGAGCTCGGCGAGCTCGGAGCCGTGGTAGCCGATCGCGCGGTACACGGCCTGGACCGGGTAGTCCTCGAACTCGCCGGTGCCGTGCACGTTGCCTGTGCCGTCGAGTTCCATGCGCTCGAAGCGGATGCCGGCCACGTGGCCCGGCGTCCCGGGTGAGTCGTAGATCTCGACCGGGCTGTGCAGGAAGTGCAGGTGCAGGCGGCGCGACGCGCCCGTGTCCTGATCTTCGGCGATCCAGTTCGCGAGCGTGTTGACCATGGTCTTGACCTGGTTGTTCGTGCGGATCGCCTCGTCGGAGGCCTCGTCGAACTCGAAGTCCTCCGGGTACAGGACGATGTCCACGTCCCGGGAGTGGGAGAGCTCGCGGAGCTCGAGCGGCGTGAACTTGACCTGGGCCGGGCCGCGGCGGCCGAACACGTGCACATCCGTCACGGGGCTGCGCTTGAGGACCTGGTACACGTTGTCCGGGATCTCGGTGACGAGGAGATCATCGGCATGCTTCGAGAGCATGCGCGCCACGTCGAGGGCCACGTTGCCGTTGCCAAGGACCGCGACCTCCTTCGCGTCGAGCGGCCAGTCGCGGGGCACATCGGGGTGGCCGTCGTACCACGAGACGAAGTCGGCGCCGCCGAACGATCCCTCGAGGTCGGCACCCGGGATCTCGAGCTCGGCGTCCTTGATCGCGCCCGTGGCGAAGATCACGGCGTCGTAGAAGTGGCGGAAGTCGCTCAGCGTGACGTCGCGTCCGTAGGTCACGTTCCCGATGAAGCGGATGTCACCGCGGTCCAGGACCTTGTGCAGCGCGTTGACGATTCCCTTGATGCGCGGGTGGTCCGGGGCCACGCCGTAGCGGATGAGACCGTACGGCGCCGGGTACTGGTCGAACAGGTCGATGCTGACCTCGAAGTCTCCGTCCTTGACCTCGTTCGACTTCGTCAGGATGTCTGCCGCGTAGACCCCTGCGGGCCCGGCGCCGATGATGGCGACGCGCAGCGGTCTGGCGGCAGAGGCGTTGGTCACAGGGAGTCCTTCCAGCGGCGGGCGCACGTAGTAGGGCGCGCAGCCTCCTATTGTAGTTCGGGTGCAGAGTACGACGCTTCTTGGATTGGGCCCCGGAGTCGTCGTCGCGGTGGTCGTCTTCACCGTGTTGTCCGCCGCCGTGCACCGCTGGGCGCTCGACGGCGGGTGGTTCCCCCCGATCACGGCGAGCCTCCGCGCCGTGGTCCAGCTCGCCGTCGTCGCCCTCCTCGTCGCCCAACTCGGCCAGAACCCGTGGCTCGCGCTTCTCTTTGCCCTCGTGATGTACGCCGTGGCGGTCGTGACGTCCGGGCGGCGCGTCGACCCGCGGCGCTGGTGGTGGGCGGCGGCGCCCATCGCCGCCGGAGTCGCGCCTGCCGCCCTCATTCTCCTCGCGACCGGGGTTCTGCCGTTCGACGGCCTCGCGCTCATCGCGCTCATCGGCCAGCAGGTGGGCGGAGCGATGACGACGACGAGCCTCGCCGGGCGCCGCGTCCTCGCCGAGCTCTCGCTGCGGCGAGGCGAGGTCGAGGCCGCCGTGGCGCTCGGCTTCGAATGGCGGGCCGCGCGACTGCTCGTGGCCCGGCACACGGCGCGGGAGGCGCTCATCCCCGCGCTCGACCAGGCCCGGACGGTCGGGACGGTCGTGCTGCCGGGGGCGTTCGTGGGGATGGTGCTCGGGGGCGCGAGCCCGGTCGACGCAGCCATCGTGCAACTCGTGGTGCTCGTCTCGCTCGTGGCGGTCGGGGCGATCGCGGCGGCCGTCTCGCTTCAGCTGTGCGCGGCGGGCATGTGGAAGATCCCGGAAGGCTGATCGGCTGCGGAATAGCTGACAGGAGCAAAGCCGTTGTACGGTCGTGACCGTGACGCCAGATGCCCAGCCCGCCCAGCCACAGAAACTACAGGCCCAGGAAAGCCGGGGCGGCGCCGCGCCCGCTGCCTCACGCACGACGGCGGGGCTCATCTTTGGCATCGGAGCGTACGGCCTGTGGGGCCTCCTGCCGCTCTACTTCGTGACCCTCACGCCGGCCGGGCCGGTCGAGGTGGTCGCCGACCGCGTGGTCTTCTCCCTCGTGGTCTGCCTCGTGCTCATGGCGGTGACGCGCTCGTGGCGCTCGCTCGCCGCCGTCTTCCGTTCGCGCCGCTCCCTCGGCATCCTCACGCTCGCCGGTGTGCTCATCGCCGCCAACTGGCTCACGTACACGTACGGCGTACTGAGTGGCCAGGCCATTGAGGCCGCCCTCGGCTACTTCATCAATCCGCTCGTGAGCGTGCTGCTCGGCGTGCTCGTGCTCAAGGAACGGCTCCGTCCGCTCCAGTGGGCCGCCGTCGGCATCGGCTTCGTCGCGGTCCTCGTGCTCGCGATCGCGTATGGGCGTATGCCGTGGATCGCGCTCATCCTCGCGTTCAGCTTTGGCTTCTACGGCCTCGTCAAGAACCGGGTCGGCGCCACGGTGGACGCCGTCACGAGCCTCACGGTCGAGACCGTGGTGCTCACGCCGCTCGCGGTCGCCGCGATCGTGTGGCTCGGCGTGGCCGGTTCGCTCACGCTCGCTGGCAGCGGGCCCGGGCACTTCTGGCTGCTCGCCGCGAGCGGCATCGTCACGGCGACTCCGCTGCTCTTCTTCGGCGCGTCGGCTCGGCGGCTGCCCATGACCACGATCGGCCTCCTCCAATACGTGGCCCCGCTCCTGCAGTTCATCATCGCGACCACGATCCTCGGCGAGCACATGGGCCCCGAGCGCTGGGCCGGATTCGGGATCGTGTGGCTCGCGCTCATCGTCCTCACCGCGGACATGCTGCTCGCGGCGCAGCGCCGCCGCAGCGCGGTCAGGGCCGCCAGGGCACGGGCGGCAGACGCCGCCGGCGTCGAGCCCGTCGCCTGACCGTCCCTCCGGCCGCCTGACCGTCCCTCCGAGGCAAGACCGTTGGCTATGCGGGGCGGTCATGCCTCTTGGGGACGGTCAGGCCGAGAAAAGGGACGGTCGTGCTCCGTCGCGGTCACGCCAGCCGCCGTGCCCTCTCGAATCCCGCCACCACCTTCGCGGCGATGGCTCCCGGGACAGCCAGGTCAGCCCATCGCGCGCGAACGACCGTCCAGCCGTCTGACATGAGGGCGCTCTCACGACGCCGCTCCTCGAGAAGGGCGGCGTCGGTGGGCCGATAGTCGAAATATTTGGCCTCGCCATCGAACTCGAGGATCACGAGGACATCCGGCCACGCGAAATCGGCCCTGAACAGGCCTGCGGCCGTGGGGATCTCGAGCTGAAGCACGGGCGCCGGAAGGCCCGCCGCGAGCAGCGCGAGCCGCGTTCGAGTCTCGCCTGGCGACTCGGACCGCCGGTCGAGGAGGCCGAGGAGACGCTCGACCCGGGCGCCTCCCCGAACGGCCCCGGTCCGCTCGGACGCGGCTCGGATACCGTCGGGGCTCGCGCCGAGGCGCAAGGCATGGTCGCCGACGACGGCGGCGCGCTCGACGTCTAGCGTGCGCGCGCAATCGGCAACCGTGCGATCGATCGTCGTCGTTCGGGCAACGAGCCCATGGCCCACGGGGACCTCCAGAACGTCCTCGTCCGGCAGCCCGAAGCGGTGCGGGACTACGTCGGGGCTGTGGCTCGAACGGGAGACGGAGTAGGGCACCGTGACGTGGACCTCCTCGCCGCTGTTCCAGGTCGAACAACCTAGAAGCCGCGCGGACGAAACGTGGCTGTAGACCGAAGTTCCGCCGGTCGCGATCACATGCGCCTCGATCCGCAGCCTGTCCCGATCCCACGGCGCGAGCTGCTTCCAGAGTTCGCGGCGGACGTAGACGCCCCGCCGAACGCGAACAAGAAAACCGCCGCGGACGGCGGCCGTGAGCATCCGATGGTCGAGCCCGGCCATACGGAGCTGTCCGGCGGACGCGATGCGGGAGCCGGGCCATCGCGCAGCCAGGACATGAGGTAGCTCAAGAGGTGCCATGCGGGCAGTCTTGCGAATTGGCGAGGGCTCGTGGGGCCCCTCAGTTCCCTATGTGGATAACTCCGGCCGGGAGGACCAATCCCGCAGCTGCCACCGGCCTGACCGTCCCGCCGCACGAGCGTCCTGGGCTCCGGACAACCGTCCCTTGTGCCACGTGGCCGTCTCTCGACGGCTCAACCGTCGGCTATGCGGGACGGTTGTGCCTCTCGGAGACGGTCATGCCGCAGACGAGACGGTTGTGACGTGGGGATCGGTGCTCACGGGACGTCACCCGGCGCCGTCGTCCGCGCGTCGATCTCTGTGATCTCGACGCTCGTGCTGCGCCGGAGGACGCACGCGACCGTCGAGAGCTCGAAGGTCTCGAGGACGAGGGTCCGCAGCTCCTCGGGGTCGGCGTCCCCGCTGATGTCGACCTCGAGGCGGATTCCGGTCGAGGCGGTCATGGTCTCGTCAAAGCCGCCGTCCGCGCGGACGGCCACGGGACCAAGTCTGAGCCCCGCGAGCGTGGCCGCGGTGTGCAGGTCGTTGAAGAGGCACGCCGCGGCGGCAAGGTGGAGCACGTGCGCGCCCGTGGGGAGGCTCATGGCGATGCGAGCGGCGCCCGTCTTGTGGTGCCGGATGAGCAGATCGGCCGTGCCCGCGGGCACGAGGCCCTCCCCGACGACGGCCGTCGAAATGCTGGCCGCGTAATCCATGCCACCATGATGGGCCGCAGCGCGGGCGTTGCCCAGAGCCCGGCGCCACGGCCCTGGGACGGCTAGCCCGAGGCGGTCAGCCCAGGGGGCGGGACTCGGCTCCCTCGTACTCGAGCGGCACGACGACGAGGGGCACCGGAAGCGCGTGCAGGATCCGGTTCGCGGTCGTGCCGATGAACAGCCGGCGCCTCTGCGCGAGGCGGCTCGAGCCAATGATCACGAGCTCGCCGTCCACCCAATCGATGCTGTCCACAGCCTCCTCGAGCGAGCGCCCGTGAGCCACCTCGACCGTGGCCTCGTGGCCCGGCGGGAGCCGGTGGGCGGCCTGCTCGAGGACCGTGTTCGCGTGCCGGTGGGCGGCGTTGATGTTCTCGCCGTGCTCGCCCCGCTCGTCGAGCTCCACGAGGGAGACGAAGCGAAGCGGCACGTCGCGCCGCCCGGCGGCCACGAGCGCGACGTCGACGGCGGCGTCCGCACCCCGGCGGCGCCCGATGAACGCCGTGAGCCGCTCGATGGGCTCCATGCGGCGGTACCCGTGCGGAGCGAGGGCGACCGGGATGGGCGAGGCATGCAGCAGCGAGTTCGCGACGCTGCCCACGGTGTAGCGCTTGAACAGCCCGTTGCTCGCGGCGCCGACGACGATGAGCGCCGCCTCGAACTCGACCGCCGCCTCGATCAGCACGGCCGCGAACGAGTGGCCCTGGCGGACATGGAACTCGGCCTCGACGCCCGGCGGGATCATGCCAAGCGCCGCGCGCTGGGCCATGATGACCTGCTGCTCCTCGGCGTTGACGCGCCGCCCCTCGGGGTTGGCCGCGACGTACGGCGCGTTCTCGCCGAGGACGAGCATGAGATCGAGCTTCGCGCCCTGCGCACGGGCGATCGCGACGCCGAGTGCTACGGCGTCAGCGCCGCGCTCGTCCGGTTGGTAGCCGACCACGTACCGCATGTGAACCTCCCGTGCTAGACAGAGGAGACTCTACGCGTTCGCGCGGATCGCGGCCTCGAGGACATCGAGGCCGTCCGCGAGGAGCTCGTCGCCGATGACGAGGGGCGGGAGCAGGCGGATCACGTTCCCGTACGTTCCGCACGTGAGGATGATGACACCCTCCTTGAGGCAGTAGTCCGCGATCCGCTTCGTGACCTCGGCGTCGGGCTGCTTCGCCGTGGTCGCGCTGCCCGCCTTGACGAACTCGACCGCGAGCATGCCGCCGCGGCCTCGGATGTCCCCGATGATGCCGTCGCCGAGATCGTCGCGGAGCCTGGTGAGCCGGGCCTTGACCGTCGCTTCGATCTCGCGGGCGCGGCCGCGCAGGTCCTGCGCCTCCATGGTCTCGATCGCCGCAAGGGCCGCCGCGCACGCGACGGGGTTGCCGCCGTACGTTCCGCCGAGGCCGCCACTGTGGACGGCGTCGAGCAGTTCGGCGCGGCCCGTCACGGCGGAGAGCGGCATGCCGCCCGCGATGCCCTTCGCGGTCGTCACGAGGTCCGGCACGACGCCCTCGTGCTGGACCGCGAACCATTCGCCCGTGCGGCAGAACCCGGACTGGACCTCGTCCGCGATGAAGACGATCCCGTTCTCCTTCGCGAACTCGGCGATGCGCGGAAGGAAGCCCTCGGCCGGGACGATGAAGCCGCCCTCGCCCTGGATCGGCTCGATGATGATCGCCGCAACCTGGTCGGCGCCGATCTGCTTCTGGATCATGAGGATCGCGCGCTCGGCGGCCTCCTTGCCCGTGATCTGCGGGTTCTCCTCGCGGAACGGGTAGCTCATCGGGACGCGGTAGATCTCCCCCGCGAACGGGCCGAAGCCGTACTTGTACGGCATGGCCTTCGCCGTGAGGCCCATCGTGAGGTTCGTGCGGCCGTGGTACGCGTGGTCGAACGCGACGACAGCGTTGCGGCCCGTCGCGACGCGCGCGATCTTGACCGCGTTCTCGACGGCCTCGGCGCCCGAGTTGAACAGGACGGTGCGCTTGGCGTGGTCGCCGGGCGTGAGCTGGTTGAGCTTCTCCGCGACGGCGATGTAGCCCTCGTACGGCGAGACCATGAAGCATGTGTGGGTGAAGTGCTCCACCTGCTCCTTGACCGCCCCCACGACCGCGGCGTCGGAGGCGCCCACGGTCGTCACGGCGATGCCCGAGCCGAAGTCGATGAACGAGTTGCCGTCGACGTCGTGGATCACGCCGCCGTCGGCGTCGGCCACGTAGACCGGGACGGTCGATGCCACGCCCTTCGCGACGCTCGCGGCGCGGCGCGCGGCGAGCTCGAGGGACTTCGGGCCGGGGAAGTCCTTGAGGACCTGGCGCTTCTGCTCGAGGCGGTAGGTGATGTCCATCTGTGTGTGGTTCCTTTCTGGAAGCGCTACGCGTCGAGGTTGCTCATGACGTGCTTGACGCGCGTGTAGTCCTCGACCGAGTACATGGAGAGGTCCTTGCCGTAGCCGGACTGCTTGAAGCCCCCGTGCGGCATCTCGGCGGTGAGCAGGATGTGAGTGTTGATCCACACGGCGCCGAAGTCCAGGTCGCGCGCGAGCCGCATCGCGCGGCCGTGGTTGGACGTCCACACGCTCGAGGCGAGCGCGTAGTCGACGCCATTCGCGAGCTCAACCGCCTCGGCCTCCGCGGTGAACTTCTGCACTGTGGCCACGGGGCCGAACGTCTCCTTCTGGACCACGTC
Source organism: Sinomonas sp. P47F7 (assembly GCF_049332655.1). Taxonomy (GTDB): domain Bacteria; phylum Actinomycetota; class Actinomycetes; order Actinomycetales; family Micrococcaceae; genus Sinomonas. Next base: position 3,514,140 of record NZ_CP186327.1, read on the forward strand.
GTCGTCCTGGTGGACGCCCGTCACGATCGTGGGCTCGAAGAAGAAGCCCTTCTCCCCCGCCCGGTGGCCGCCGGTCTCGATCCGAGCGTGGCCGGGCAGCGACTCGACGACCCGGGTCACGGCGCCGAAGTGGCTCGCGTTGTTGAGGGGACCGAAGTAGTTCTCCTCGTCGTTCGCGTGGCCGGTCTCGAGCGTCCTCGTGTGCTCGACCATGAGCCGCACGAACTCGTCATGGGCCTGCTCCTCGACGAGCACGCGCGTGATCGCCGTGCAGTCCTGGCCCGCGTTGAAGAACGCGAACTCCGCGATCGCGGCGGCGGACTTCTTGAGGTCCGCGTCCGCGAAGACGACGGCGGGTGCCTTGCCGCCGAGCTCGAGGTGGGAGCGCTTGAGCCCCTTCGCAGCGCCGGCCGCTACCGCGATTCCCGCGCGGACCGAGCCCGTGATCGACACGAGGCCGGGCACCGGGTGCTCGACCATGAGCGATCCCGTGACCGCGTTCCCGAGCACGACGTTCACCACGCCGGCCGGGAAGATGCCCTGAATGAGCCGCGCGAGGACGAGCGTCGACTCCGGGGTGGTGTCGGACGGCTTGAGCACCACCGCGTTGCCGGCCGCGAGCGCGGGGCCGATCTTCCAGATGGCCATGAGGAACGGGTAGTTCCAGGGCGCCACCTGCGCAACGACACCGATCGGCTCGCGGCGCACGAACGACGTGTGGCCCTCGAAGTACTCGCCGGCCGACTTGCCCTCGAGCAGGCGCGCGGCTCCCGCGAAGAAGCGGAGCTGGTCGGCGCCCGCCGCGACCTCCTCGGCGGCGATGAGCGAGCGGACCTGGCCCGTGTTCCGGTGCTGGGCTTCGACGAGCTCGCTGCTCGCGCCCTCGACGGCGTTGGCGAGCTTGAGCAGGAGCCGCTGGCGTTCGCCCGGCGTCGTGTGCTTCCACGTCGCGAATGCGGCCTCGGCGGCGGCCATCGCGGCGTCGACGTCTGTCTGAACGGAGATCGGCGCCTTCGCGACCACCTCGCCGTTCGTCGGGTTGACGATGTCGAGCAGCTCGGTACCGGCCGGCGCGACGAATTCGCCGCCGATGAAGTTCTGCAAGGTCTGGACCACGGTGTCATTCCTCGATCGCTGGTCTGTCCCAACGCTGCAACGCTGGTTTCTGTACTGCACAGGTCTGTGGGGCCGAATCGGCCTTTTCCGAGACTAGGCGAGGCCCGGCTCGGACTGTATAGCCGAATGCACTGGGATCCCCGAGACTTATGGTGCGATCGGCCAGAGCCCGAATCTATAGTTGACGCATGGCTCTGACCCTCTCGACGCTCCTCGACGCCCCCGGCCTCGGGCTGACCCTCGCGGGCTCCGCGACTTCGACGCTCGGCCGCGAGATCGCGTGGGTCGCGGTCACCGAGCAGGAGAATCCGGCGACGTTCCTGAGCGGCGGCGAACTCGTGCTCACCACGGGGGTGCGGCAGAGGACGGCGGAGGAGCAGCGCCGCTTCGTCCGGGTGCTCCAGCGCGCGGGGGCCGTGGGCATCGGCTTCGGCGTGGGGCTAGGGCACGACGTCGTGCCGCACGCCCTCGTCGCCGAGGCGAACCGCTGGGGCCTGCCGGTCATCGAGGTCCCGTACCGGACCCCGTTCATAGCGCTCGGGAAGCTCGTCGCGGACTCACACTCCGCGGACCACCTCGCGAAGCTCGAGCGGCTCATTGCGGATCACCAGGTCCTGGCCCGCCCCCTGCTCACGGGCGGCGGGCTGCCCGAACTGCTCAAGCACCTCGGCGAGATGCTCGGAACCGAACTCGTGCTCACGCAGTTCACCGCCGAGCTCTACTCGAGCAGCCGCGACGCGGGCGCCCCGACCATGGACCGCTGGGTCCCGTTCCCTGTGCCGACCGGCCGCCGCGACGCGTGCACGCTGTGGGCCAAGAAGCCGTTCGACGACTCAGGCATCGTGAGCTACGCCCAGAACCTCATCAGCATCGAGCTCAACAACCTCACGAAGCAGCGCCAGGCCCAGCGAGCGCTCGCTGGGCAGGTGATGGCCGACGTCGTCCGCGGCGCCCTCGAGACGGACGAGGCGTCGCGCCGCCTCGCCGGGGTGGGCGTCAATTCCACGAAGCGCAACGTCGTGCTGCTCGCCGAGTCGGCGGCGCACCACAAGAACCTGCGCGGCACCACGCTGCCGGCAACGCTCGAGGGCGCCGTGACCGCGATCGTGGACCACGACCTCATGGTCGTCGTGGAGGACGACGGCGGCCGCGCGCCCAAGCTCGCACGGAACCTTGCGGATCACCTCGTCGAGGCGGGCATCCACGCGACGATCGGGATCGGCGGGAGCTACACGAAGCCGAACGGCCTGCGCTGGAGCTACTTCGAGGCCAAGGAGGCCGCGGCGCGGGGGCTCGAAGTCAACGAGCCTGAGCGCCTGAGCCTGACCTCGCTCCTGCTCTCGAGCGAGGACGTGCCGCTCGCGGACATGGCCGGGGAGGCGATCGGCCCGCTCGTGCGCTTCGACAAGCAGCACGGGTCCGAGCTCGTGCACACGCTCGAGACGTATCTCAACCTCAACGGCTCCGTGGCCTCGGTCGCGGACGAGCTCAGCCTGCACCGGAACACCGTGCGCTACCGGCTCGCGCAGATCGCCGAGCTCACGGGCTATGACCCGGCCGTCACGGCCGACCGGGTCCAGCTGTTCCTGGCCCTCGCGGTGCGGCGCGTCGCTAAGTCATAACCGGAGCTCCGCCGTTCGTCGCGCGACGACTACCGCTCGGCGCACGCGGGGTGATGCGAACATGTGGTGCAGCGCACGGGTCCCGGAATACTGTTCCGTGGACTGCCGGGAACCCGGCCCGGCCGAAAGCCTGGAGGAACCCGCATGGCGTGGCTTGACAGGGCGAACACCGTAGCGCACCCCGGATTCAACAGATGGCTGATACCTCCCGCGGCTCTTGCCGTGCACTTGTGCATCGGGCAGGCCTACGCCACGAGCGTCTACAAGACGGCCCTCGTCAAGCACTTCGGCGTGGGCCTGACGGAGATCGGCGTCGTGTTCTCGGTGGCCATCGTGATGCTCGGACTCTCGGCAGCCGTCATGGGGACATGGGTGGACCGCAACGGCCCACGCAAGGCAATGTTCGTCGCGGCGCTGTTTTGGGCGGGCGGCTTCCTCATCGGCTCGCTGGGCATCTTTTCGCACCAGCTGTGGCTCTTGTACCTCGGGTACGGCGTGATCGGCGGGATAGGACTCGGGATCGGCTACATTTCCCCCGTCTCGACGCTCATCAAGTGGTTCCCTGACCGGCCCGGGCTCGCGACGGGAATGGCCATCATGGGATTCGGTGGTGGGGCGCTCATCGCAAGCCCCCTCTCGACGGCCTTGCTCGCAGCATACGACCCGGCATCGTCCGCTCCCGGCGGCGTGGCCAGCGGTGAGGCCGTCGGCAAGCTCTTCCTCACGCTTGCCGTCGTGTACTTCGCCTACATGCTCTTCGGCGCGTTCACGATCAAGGTCCCGCCGAGCGGATGGGCGCCGGCCGGCTTCGATCCCGCCGCCGTCCGTGCGCACGCCCTCATCACGAAGTCCAACGTCACCGCCGCGAACGCGATCAAGACTCCGCAGTTCTGGCTCCTGTGGACCGTGCTTTTCTGCAACGTCACGGCTGGGATCGGCATCCTCGAGCAAGCTGCGCCGATGATCCAGGACTTCTTCCGCCGCCCCGGCGGGAGCTCCCTCGTGACGGCATCAGTTGCGGGCGGATTCGTGGGACTCCTGTCAGCCGCCAACATGGCCGGCCGATTCGCCTGGTCCGCGACCTCCGACGGCATCGGGCGCAAGCGCACGTACATGGGCTATCTCGGGATCGGAGCGGTCCTGTACGTTCTGCTCGCCTTTACCGGGTCCTCGACAACGGCCCTGTTCGTGGTCGTCGCCTTCGTCATCATCTCCTTCTACGGCGGGGGGTTCGCCACGGTGCCGGCCTACTTGCGCGACCTGTTCGGCACCCTCGAGGTGGGAGCCATCCACGGTCGACTGCTCACAGCGTGGTCCGCGGCCGGAGTTGTGGGCCCGCTCATCGTCAACGCCGTGCTCGACGCGCAGGGCACGCCGGGAAAACTGACCGCAGGGGCCTACCAGCCGGCCTTGCTCGTCATGGTGGGCCTGCTCGGGATCGGGTTCATCGCGAACCTCCTCATCAAGCCCGTCGACGGGAAGCACCACGAGCCGACGCCTGTTGCCGCCGGCGCCACGAGGGAGAACTGATATGAAGACCGCACGTGTGGCCCTCGGCTGGATCCTCGTGGGAATTCCGCTCATCTACGGCATCGCCACGACGCTCGTGAAGGCCGCGGCCCTGTTCGGCTGAAGGGCTCAGCTGGCGGCGACCCCCGCGCCCTCGGCCGAGATCGCGATCATCTCGTCGCGGGAGACGACCTTGACGCGCTCGCGCGCGATCGGGCCCTTGTGCGTCGGGGCGGGCTCGGCGGCGGCGCCGAGCGACTTCTCGTGCGCGTCGAGCGCGAGCCAGCCCTCCCACGTCGTGTACGCGACGTTGCGGCCCTCGAGCAGCGCGACAACCGACTCGGCGGTGGGCTCGGCGGCGGCCGGAAGCTCGTCGCGGGCGTCGAGGAGGTGACCGATGGTCTCGAGCGCGTCGCCCTTCGTGTGGCCGATGAGCCCCACGGGCCCGCGCTTGATCCAGCCGGTCGTGTAGACGCCCGGGACGAAGGCGCCGTCGGTGTCGAGGACCCGCCCGCCGTCGTTCGGGACGACGCCGCGGCGGTGGTCGAACTCGACGTCCGGAAGCGACGAACCGAAGTAGCCGATCGCGCGGTACACGGCTTGGACCGGGTACTCGACCGTCTCGCCCGTGCCGCGCACGTTGCCCGTGCCGTCGAGCTCGGTGCGCTCGAAGCGGATCCCGGCCACGCGGCCCGGCGTCTCGGCAGAATCCACGACCTCGACGGGGCTGTGCAGGAAGTGCAGGTGCAGGCGGCGCGAAGCCGTGAGCTCTTCAGGGTCCTCGGGCTGCTCGGCGATCCAGTTGGTGAGCGTGCCGACCATGGTCTTGACCTGGTTGTTGCTCTGAATCTCGCGGTCGGAGGCCTCGTCGAACTCGAAGTCCTCGGGGTACAGGACGATGTCGACGTCGTGCGAGTGCGAGAGTTCGCGGAGCTCGAGCGGCGTGAACTTGACCTGCGCGGGGCCGCGGCGGCCGAACACGTGCACGTCCGTGACCGGGGACTCCTTGAGGATCCGGTAGACGTTGTCGGGAATTTCTGTGACAAGCAATTCGTCGGCGTGCTTCGAGAGCACGCGAGCCACGTCGAGCGCGACGTTGCCGTTGCCGATGACCGCGACCTCCTTCGCGTCGAGCGGCCACTCGCGCGAGACGTCGGGGTGGCCGTCGTACCACGAGACGAAGTCCGCAGCGCCAAACGAGCCCTCGAGCTCGATGCCCGGAATGTTGAGGTCCGCGTCCTTGATGGCGCCAGTCGCGAAGATCACGGCGTCATAGTGGCGGCGCAGGTCCTCGAGCGAGAGGTCCGTGCCGTAGTCGACGTTGCCGAAGAAGCGGATGTCGCCGCGGTCAAGAACCTTGTGCAGCGCATTGACAATGCCCTTGATGCGCGGGTGGTCCGGCGCGACGCCGTAGCGGATGAGGCCGTACGGCGCGGGGTAGCGGTCGAAAAGGTCGGTGCTGAGCCTGAGCTCGCCCGACGCGACGGGCGCGCTCTTGGTCAGCAGGTCCGCGGCGTAGACGCCGGCCGGACCGGAGCCGACGACGGCAACGCGCAATGGCCTGTGAACAGAGCCGCGCTCGGCCGTACCTCGGGCGGGGGCTGGGGTGGTGTTCGACACTGCGGTGTTCCTTAAGGGTGGCGGGTCGGTTAAGGGTGGCGGGTGGGTTAAGGGTGGCGGGGTGGGTTGATAGACCAGAGTGGGCTAAACGCCCGTCAGTTGGTCTGGGTGTGATGGCCGGGGCGGGTGAAGAGCTGTTCGCGGAAGTTGGCCGGCGCGAACGGACTCACGCGCACGACGTCCCCGATCACGATCACAGCGGGATTCGCGACGCCGACGGCGGCCGCCTGCTCGGCGATCGTCCCGAGCGTGCCGATCGTGACGCGCTGTTCCGGCGTCCAGCCGTTCTCGACGATCGCCACGGGGGTCTCGGCGGGCAGGCCGTTCCGGCGCAGCTGCTTGACCGAGTGCCACAGCCGGCGGACCCCCATGAGCAGCACGATCGTGTGGTCGGGCCGTGCCGGGAGTTCGGCGAGCTCGTCGTGGCCCGTCACGACGCTGAAGCCCGTCGCGAGGCCGCGGTGCGTCACGGGGATGCCCGCGGCGGCAGGCACGGAGATCGCGCTCGTGACCCCCGGGACCACCTCGACGTCCACGCCGTGCTCGCGGCAGAACTCGGCCTCCTCGCCGCCGCGGCCCAGGACGTACGGGTCGCCGCCCTTGAGCCGCACCACGACGTTCCCGGCCTGGGCCTCGTCGACGAGGATGCGGTTGATCTCCTCCTGCGTCGCGATATGCGCTCCGGGGGCCTTGCCGACCTCGATAACCCGGACGCCCTCGGCAAGCTCCTCGAGCAGTCCGCGCGGTCCGAGCCGGTCCGCGACGACGACGTCCGCTTCCGCGAGGAGCTGCCGCCCGCGAACGGTGATGAGCCCGACGTCGCCCGGGCCGCCACCCACGAGCGCCACGCGGCCGGCAGCCTGCCCAGCAGGGAGCCCAGCGCCGCGGCGATGGCGGCGCAGTGGGAGCCGCCCGGTCTTGAGCGCGAGCACGATCGCGTCCTTGAGCGCCTTCGCGCGCCGCGGGTCTCCGCCGGCGTTGACGGCGATCGTGACGTCGTCCACGCGCGCTGAGGCCGGCGTCCACGCCGCCGAGGCCTCGTGGTCCGAGGCGTTGACGCACCACACGCGGTGCTCCTCGGCCTCGGCCGCGACCCGCGCGTCGACTGCGGGGACGCCGGTCGCGGTCTGCGCGAACCACACGCCGTCCAGATCCTCCGTCGCGTACTCGCGGCGCACCCACGTGAGGAGGCCTGCGTCCGCGAGCCGCGCGACGCCGTCGCCCGCTTCGGGGGCGACGACGGTCACCGCGGCGCCCGCGTCGAGGAGTGCCTGCGCACGACGCGCGGCAACCCGGCCCGCGCCGACCACGAGGACGGGCTTGCCGAGGAGCCGCAGCGAGGTGGGGAAGAGGTCGCGGCCGCTCATCGCGAGCCTCCCGCGAGGAGCCCCTGGCGCGTCATCTGCTTCCCCCCGCAAGTAGCCCGCGGCGAAGCAGCAAGCGCCGCTCGACCGGACCGAAGACGACGAGCTCGACGAGGATCCCGACCGCGAGGATTGCAAGGATGGCGCCCATGACGATGCCCATGTCACTGAGCGTACGGCCCTGGTCGAGCAGCGAGCCGAGGCCGAAGCCGAGGCTGCCGCCCACGGCGATGATCTCCGCGGCCATGAGCGAGCGCCACGAGAACGCCCAGCCCTGCTTGAGGCCCGCGACGTAGCCCGGCAGCGACGCGGGCAGGATGACCTGGAGCGCGAGCTCGAGCCGAGAGGCTCCCAGAACCTTCGCGACCGAGCGGTAGTGCGGCGGGATCTGGTCGACGCCCGCGATGAGGCCGTTCACGATCGACGGGATCGCGCCCATGAGCACCACGAAGTACACGGTCGCGTCCGTGAGCCCGAACCAGATGATGGCGGCGGGAACCCACGCGACGGACGGGAGCACCTGGAGGCCCGAGACGAGCGGCCCGAACGCGCGGCGCAGTGGGCGGACCTGGGCGAGCAGGAGGCCCAGCGGCGTGCCCACGAGCACGGAGACGGCGAAGCCGAGCAGGCCGCGGCCCAAGGACGTCGCGATGGCCTGCTGCAGCTGGCCCTCGTTCCAGAGCTGGCCGAGGCTCGCGGCGACGTCGAGCGGGCCGGGCACGAGGTCGTGCCGCTTGAGGCCGAGCGTCGAGACGATCTGCCACACGAGCAGGAGCACCACGACGGCGCCCACCGGCAGGACCGCCCGGCTCCAGTCGCGCGTGCGGCGCGAGCTCTCGGACTGGAGCTCGTCGAGGCCGGCCTCGAGGGCGCGGAGCTCATCGGCGGAGGGGTCGGCGGTGCCCTCGGCCACGACGCGGCGCGTTTCGGACCCGCGCGGGACGTCGAGCTCGGTCACGTTACTTGCCATGGCGTCGGATCTCCTCGCGCAGGCGGGCGGTGATGCTTGCCGTCAAGGCGGCGGCAGCGGCGGCGTCGTCCTTCACGGCGCCGGGCACGTCCCACTCGCTCACCACACGGCCCGGGCGGGAGGAGAGCAGAAGGACGCGCTGGCCGAGGCGCACGGCCTCGCGCACGTTGTGCGTGACGAAGATGATGGTGCGGCCGGTCTCGCGCCAGATGCGCGTGAGCTCCTCGTGCAGGAGGTCGCGCGTGATGGCGTCGAGGGCCGCGAAGGGCTCGTCCATGAGGAGGACCTCGCGGTCCTGGCTGAGCGCGCGGGCCAGGGCGACGCGCTGGCGCATGCCGCCCGAGAGCTCGTGCGGGCGCTTGTCCGCGGCCTCGCCGAGGTGGACGAGGTCGAGGAGCTCCGCCGCGCGGGTGCGCCGCTCGGCCTTGCCGACCCCGCGCAGCTTGAGCGCGAGCTCGACGTTGCCGCGAGCCGTGAGCCACGGGTACAGCGCGGCGTCCTGGAACATGAACGCGGCGCCGTCCGCGGGCACCTCGAGCGCACCCGCGCTGGGCCGCTCGACGCCCGCGATGATGTTCAGGAGCGTCGACTTGCCGCAGCCCGACGCGCCGAGCAGGGCCACGAACTCGCCGGTGGCGATCGTCGCGTTGACGCCGTCGAGCACGGGCGCGCCGTCGCCGAAGCGCTTGCCGAGGTTCTCAAGCAGTACGGTCATGTCGCTCCTAGTCCTGTCCCAGCCCGGCCGCGCTGACCTTCGGCTGCCCCGAAACCCGGTTGAGCGCGCGGAGGTCGAAGAGGCCGTTGAGGTCCGCGGTCTTCGTGACGCCCGCGGTGACCCCGTCCTGGAGCAGCTTGGGGTAGGCGCCGGCGAGCGGGTCGACGGTGAACGTGATGTTCTCGAGCGCGCGGGTGATGACGTTCGCGGGCAGTTCCTGGCCCGCCGCCTTGAGCGCGGCGTTGACGGCCTGCGCCTTCTCGGCGGCGCTCGCATGGTTGAGCCAGGCGACCGCCTTGGCGTTGCCCGCCAGGAGCGCCTCGACGGTCTGCGGGTGCTCGGCCGCGAACTTCTTGTTGACCACGAGGATCGTGGTCGGGAACAGGCCGGGCTTGCCGGTCTGCGAGCCGTCCCACAGCGACTTCTCATCGACGAGCACGTGCGCGCCGGCCTCGAGCACGAGGCGGGACGCCCACGGCTCGGGCAGCCACGCGCCGTCGAGCTTTCCGCCCTGGAAGAGCTTGAGCGTCTGCGCGTTGTCGGTCGGGTTGATCGTGACGTCACCCGTGCCGTTCGGCGTGGTCTTGAGGCCCTGCTTCGCGAGCCACGCGCGCAGCGCGACGTCCTGCGTTCCGCCGAGCTGGGGGCTCGCGAGGGTCTTGCCCTTGAGCTGCCCCGCGTCGGTGATGCCGGGCTGGACCACGAGCTGCGCCCCGCCGGCGGCCGCGCCCGCGATGACGGAGACGGACTCGCCGTGGCTCTGCACGAACGAGTTGATCGCCGGGTTCGGGCCGAGGTACGCGGCGTCGATCGCGCCCGCGTTGAGCGCCTCGATGGCCGCGGGCCCCGCGTTGAACGTCTGGGTCGTGACGCTGTTCGTGCGCGCGTCCTTGAGCGTCTGGCCGATGAGGCCCTGCTGGACGCCGACGAGCGCGGGCGCGTGCGTCACGTTCGCGAAGTAGCCGAGCCTGAGCTGGGCGGCAGGCGTGCCCTGGCCCGCGGCGGCCTGGGTGGGGTTCGCGGCGGAGTTGGCGTTCGCCGTCGTCAGCGCGGCGACAACCGCGAGCACGAGGACGAACGCGGCGCCCAGCCCGATCTGAAGGCCTCGGCCGCGCTGGGCGCGGCTCGACTCCGTCTCGGCGGTGATGCGGACGGTGGGCGGCCTCGGCTCGGCCTCGGTGTCTGGGGTGGGGCTCTTGCTCATAGGGGGAGTCCTCGGGGTTCTCGCAGGATGTCGGAAGGTCGGGAGGGCCTAGCGACGGGCCCGACATCGGGGCATTCGCCCCTCGGCGCGGGTCAGGAGTCTGCGGAACATGTGTTCCAGCGTAGGGACGGGGTTTCGGCACCCCCAAGGGTCCGGTCACGCTCGTTCACGGTGCGTCACGCAGCGTCACACAGGGACAGCGCCTGCATGGTGCGTTCTGGCCGAGATCGGTCTAAAGGGTTGGCGGGGCCAGGCCAACGAATTTAACGTTTCAACGAGAAAGCGCTTTCCGGTAAGAATTCGTGCAGGCAACGACGCCAAAGGGGATCCCACCGTGTCCACGAACCCTCGAACCACCTCGCCACTCACCGCCCCACCGATCGCCCGGCGCACCGTGCTGGGCCTCATGGGCGCCGCCGCAGGTGCCGCGGCTCTGCCGCTCGCCGCTCCCCCGCGTGCCACCGCGGCCGACGGCGCCGACGTCACCCTCGCGGACAACGGCACCACGGTCACGCTGGGCAACGGCATCATCCAGTTCACGGTCGTCAAGGCGACGGCCGAGATCAAGGACCTTCGCCTCGTGGGGAGCAGGCACGGCAACGAGAACCTCAACCTGTTGAGCGGCTCGCACGGCCACGGCTACACGACGTTGAACTACACTGGCGTCTCCGCAGCCGGTGGGATGTCGGGGGCGAGCTTCCGCGTGGTCAGCCAGAGCCCGGACCGGATCGAGGTCTCGGTCCTCGCGAACGATCCAGCCAAGCTCAGGTTCTACCTCGACCTCCGGATCGCGCTTGAGCGCGGCGCCTCGGGGATGCACCAGTACTGGATCGTCAAGTACACGGACAACATGCCGGACAGGCTCTCGTTCGGCCAGCTTCGGTACGCCTTCGCCGCGGACGATCCGGCGTTCCGGTGGTTCCAGGTCGACGACGCGCGCGGCATCCAGCAGCGCCCGAGCCTGTACGACGCGGCCCACTGGACCACGCTGCAGGACACGACGTACGCGCTACCCGACGGCTCGATCTGGTCCAAATACCAGAACGTCTCCAACCTCGAGGGCGACAACCACGTCTTCATGATCTCGAACGGCTCCGTGGGCCTCTCACTCATCCAGGCCAGCAAGGAGGCGTTCGGCGGGCCCACGCGCCAGGAGCTCACGTGCCACGACTACTACAACGGCATGATCCTGCTGTGGCACCCGCTCACGAGCCACTACGGCGAGCCCGAAGTCGCGCCGGAGCGCGGCTGGGAGAAGGTCTACGGCCCGTTCTACCTCCATGTCGGCGAGGCGGCCGAGGGAGACGAGCGCGCGAACGTCGCCGCGCTCTGGGAGGACGCGAAGCGGGCCTCCGCGCGCGAGCAGGCCGTCTGGCCCTACGCGTGGGTAAGCGATCCCTCCTACGCGGCGCAGGAACGCGCAACCGTCAGCGGCAAGCTCACCGTGGCCTCGCTCGGAGCGGTGGACAACGGCTGGGCCGTCCTCTACCAGCCGGGCCCGGACCGCCCGTACCAGGGCGTGACGCTCGACGGCACGGACTGGCAGTACCTCAACCTCGACTACATCTACTCCGCGAAGATCGGCCCCGGCGGCCGCTTCACGATCCCGGCCGTCCGCCCCGGAACCTACACGCTCGCGGCGTTCACGAGGGGGGCCATGGGCGAGTACCGGCGCGAGAACATCACGGTCGCGGCCGGCACGAACCTCGACACGGGCAACCACGTGTGGCAGCCCGCGAGCCACGGGCCGACGCTGTGGCAGCTCGGGACGCCGGACCGCACCTCTGAGGAGTTCTACATCCACGGCGGCCCGGACGGCTTCCGCCGCACGCTCACGTGGCTCGAGTACCCGTACGAGTTTCCGAACGGGGTCGACTTCACGATCGGCGTGGACGATCCCGCGAAGAAGTGGAACTATTTCCACCCGGCGGTCAAGACGCCGGGCACGGCGACCCAGCTAGCGTGGCGCGGCACCGTGCCGAACCGCGAGCTCGAGGCGTGGAAGATCCACTTCGACGCCCACCGGTACGAGCGGGGCACGGGCTACCTCGACATCGCGCTCGCGGCGCAGGTCTTCGCGACGCTCGAGGTCACGCTCAATGGGACGTCGATCGCCTCGATAGACCCGCTTCCGGGCGTCCCCGGCGATAACTCCTCGTACCGGCTCGTGGCCCGCTCGATGTACCGCGGGCTTCCCGCGATCACGTTCCCGGCCACTCTCATCCAGGAGGGCGAGAACGTCCTCACGCTCGCGCACACGAGGCCGCCGCAGGCGCCCACCTCGGACAACTGGATGCAGCCCATGGCCGGAATCATGTACGACGCGATCCGACTGCAGGTCAACGAGGGCCAGTAGGCGTGCTCCGGCCCACTTATCCCGACGCCACTTCGGCGTCGGGGCGCGACGCGCCGTCTCAGCGCCGCTCGCGCGCAGATAAACGGGCCAGAGCACGGGTAGAACGCAGAGGCGAGCCTAGATCCAGTACCGCTCCGCCTCGGAGTCGCCCGGGTGCTCGCGGACCATGCCTGCGGCGAGGGTCGCGCCGTCCTGCGGGTCGATGACGAGGAACGCGCCCGTGCGGCGGTGCGCCGCGTACGGCTCGAGCGGGAGCGGGGCGGCCAGCCGGAGCTGCGCCTCGCCGATGTCGTTGAGCTCGAGGCCCGACGCCGGGGCGACCTGGAACGTGTTGAGGTCGAGCCGGCCCGAGATCGAGCGAACCAAGGCCCGGACCGTCGACGTCCCGTGCTTCACGAGGACCTTCGCCCCCTCGCGTAGCGGCTTGGTCGAGAGCCAGCACAGCGAGCCGTAGAGGTCCGCAGTGCTGTCGGGGAGCGTCCCGGCGGCGGCGATCGTGTCCCCGCGGGCCACGTCGAACTCGTCGGCGAGGCGCAGCGCGACCGAGAGCGGCGCGGCGGCCTCCTCAAGCGAACGACCGGCGACGTCGATCCCCACCACGCTCGTCTCGCGCGCGGCCTGGCCCGGGGTCACCACGGAGACGCGGTCGCCAACACGCACGATCCCCTCGGTGACCTGACCGGCGTACGCCCGGTAGTCGCGGAACTCGCCCTCGGCGAGCCCGGGCGCGAGCGCACCCTGTGGCCGAATCACGGTCTGGACCGGGAAGCGGAACGCCTCGGCGGCGTCGTCGAGCTCGTCGGTGCCGGGCAGCATCTCGAGCAGCTCGATGAGCGTCGGGCCCGCGTACCACGGGGTGCGGTCCGAGCGGTCCACGACGTTGTCGCCGTCGAGCGCGGACACGGGAACGGCCACCGCCTCGCGCAGGCCGAGCTCCCCCGCGACCCGCGCGACATCCGCCGCGATGGTGGAGAAGACGGTCTCCGAGAAGTCGACGAGGTCGATCTTGTTGACCGCGACCACGACGTGCGGAACGCGCAGGAGCGCCGCGACGGAGAGGTGCCGGCGGGTCTGCTCGAGCACGCCCTTGCGGGCGTCGATGAGGAGCACCACTGCGTCGGCGGTCGACGCGCCCGTCACCGTGTTCTTCGTGTACTGCACGTGGCCCGGGCAGTCCGCAAGGATGAACGTGCGGCGGTCGGTCGCGAAGTACCGGTAGGCGACGTCGATCGTGATGCCCTGCTCGCGCTCGGCGCGCAGGCCGTCGGTGAGCAGCGCGAGGTCGAGCCCGCCCTTCTCACCGCCGAAGCCGCGCGCCTCGGACGTGCGGGCCACGGCGTCGAGCTGGTCGGCGAGGATCGCCTTCGAGTCGTGCAGCAGCCGGCCCACGAGGGTCGACTTGCCGTCGTCGACCGAGCCGGCCGTCGCAAAACGGAAGAGGGTGCCCTGTTCCAGCGTCGGCCCGTCGAGCGAAGTTTCCAGGGAAGCAGTCATCAGAAGTACCCGTCCTTCTTGCGGTCTTCCATCGCCGCTTCGGAGATGCGGTCGTCGGCGCGGGTCGCCCCGCGCTCCGTGAGGGTCGAGGCCGCAACCTCGCGCACCACGTCGGCCACCGTGAAGGCGTCCGAGAGCACGGCGCCCGTGCAGGACATGTCGCCGACTGTGCGGTAGCGCACGGTGCGGACGACGACGTCCTCGTCCTCGCGCGGGAGGCTCACCTCGCCGACGGCTCGCCACATGCCGTCGCGCTGGAACACGTCACGGTCGTGGGCGTAGTAGATGCTCGGCAGCTCGATGCCCTCGCGCTCGATGTACCGCCAGATGTCGAGCTCGGTCCAGTTGCTGATGGGGAACGCGCGCACGTGCTGGCCCACTGTGTGGCGACCGTTGTAGAGATTCCACAGCTCGGGCCGCTGGTTGCGCGGGTCCCACTGGCCGAACTCGTCGCGCAGGCTCAGGATGCGCTCCTTGGCGCGCGCCTTGTCCTCGTCGCGGCGACCGCCGCCGAACACGGCGTCGAACTTGTTCGCCGTGATCGTGTCGAGCAGGGGTACGGTCTGGAGCGGGTTCCGCGTCCCGTCGGCGCGCTCCTGGAGCTCGCCGCGGTCGATGTACTCCTGGACCGAGCCCACCACGAGCTTGAGCCCGAGCCGCGCGACCGTACGGTCGCGGAAGTCGAGGACCTCGGGGAAGTTGTGGCCCGTGTCGACGTGCAGCACGGGGAACGGGATCCGACCAGGCCAGAACGCCTTCGCGGCGAGGTGCAGCATGACCACGGAGTCCTTGCCGCCCGAGAACAGCATCGCGGGACGCTCGAACTCGGCGACGACCTCGCGGATGATGTGGATGGATTCGGCCTCGAGCGCGTCGAGGAGACCGAGTGGGGCTTCCGCGGGCAATGCCGCCGCCTCAGTGGACACGCGCAGGGTCTCTTCTACTCGGGTGCTCATACGTGAAGTCCGCATTCTGTCTTGTCGGTGCCGGACCAGCGGCCGGCCCTGGGGTCTTCTCCTGGAGCCACGGCGCGGGTGCACGGCGCGCAGCCGATCGAGAGGAACCCCTTGGCAAGGAGGGGATTGACGGGCAGGAGGTTGTCCTCGGAGTACTCGACGAGCTGATCGAAGCTCCACGCCGCGAGCGGGCTGACCTTGACGAGGCCGTTCTTCTCGTCGAACGTCACGAGCGGCGTGTTGGTGCGGGTGGGCGCCTCGTCGCGGCGCACTCCCGTGAACCACAGCTCGTAGCCGGCGAGCGCCCGGTGCAGCGGCTCGACCTTGCGGAGCGCGCAGCACCGGCCGGGATCGCGGGCGAAGAGGTCCTTGCCCTCGGACGCGTCCTGCTCGGCGACCGTCTGCTGCGGGAGCACGTCGACGATGTTGACGCGGAGGTTCTCCGCGACGTCGTTGCGGGTCTGGTACGTCTCCGCGAAGTGGTACCCCGTGTCGAGGAAGAGCACGTCGACGCCGGGCAGCTGCTCCGCGACAACGGCGGGCAGCACGGCGTCCGCCATCGAACAGGCGACGGCGGCGGCCTCCGTGGCGAAATTCCTCGCCACCCAGGCGATCACTTCGTGCTCGGGCGCGTCCCAGCCGAGCTCTGCGGCGCCGGACTCGGCGAGCGCGCGGAGCTCGTCGACCGAGCGCTTGGCGGGCTTGATCTGAACGTCCTGGCTCATTGGAGTGCCTCCTCCTCGGCCGCGAGGGCCCATTCGGCAAAGCTCTGGTTCTCGTCGGTCCGCTCGGCGAGGAAGCGTCGCGTGACGCGCTCCACGTAGTCCGGCAGATCGTCCGCCGTGACCTTGAGGCCACGGACGGTGCGGCCGGTCCCGGCCTCGGAGCGGGTCTCGGATGCGAGGCCGCCGCCCAGGTGGACCTGGAAACCGGGGGTCTGGCCGCCGTCGCCGTCGGGCAGGAGCTGGCCCTTGAGGCCGATGTCCGCCGTCTGGATGCGCGCGCACGAGTTCGGGCAGCCGTTGACGTGGAGCGTGAGCGGCTTGAGGAGCTCGTTGGCGCTGTTCTCAGCATCGGTGCCCGCGTTGCCCGCGGGGGCGAAGCGCTTTTCCAACTCGGCAACCGCCGCCGTCGCCGTGTCCTTCGTGTCCACGATCGCGAGCTTGCAGTACTCGATGCCCGTGCACGCGATCGTCGACCGCCGCCACGGGCTCGGGTTCGCGTAGAGCCCGAGCTCCTCGAGGCCCTTCACGAGCGAGTCGACCCGCTCCTGCTCGACGTCGAGCACCACGATCTTCTGGTGCGGCGTGGTGCGAAGGCGCTGCGAGCCATGGGCCTCGATGAGGTCGGCGAGGCCGAGCAGGACGTCGCCGGACACGCGGCCCACGGTCGGGGTCGCTCCGACGTAGAAGCGGCCGTCCTTCTGGGCGTGAACGCCCACGTGGTCGCCCGGCGTCGTCGGTGTCTCCGGCGCGGGGCCGTCGGGGAGCGGCTCGGTGAGGTACTCGGTCTCGAGGACCTCGCGGAACTTCTCGGCGCCCCAGTCGGCCACGAGGTACTTGAGGCGCGCCCGGTTGCGGAGGCGACGGTAGCCGTAGTCGCGGAAGATGCTCGTGACGCCGGCCCACACCTCCGCGGCGCGCGACGGCTCGACGAACGTGCCGAGGCGCACGGCGAGGTGCGCCGACGTCGACAATCCGCCGCCTACCCATAGGTCGTAGCCCGCGCCGAGCTCGGGGTGGACCACGCCCACGAGGGCGAAGTCGTTGATCTCGTGCACCACGTCCTGGCTGGGGTGGCCCGTGATTGCGGTCTTGTACTTGCGCGGGAGGTTCGCGAAGCTCTCGTCGCCGATGTAGCGGTCCGCGATCTCGCGGATCTGCGGCGTCGGGTCGAGGATCTCGTCCACGGAGATGCCCGCAACCGGCGAGCCGAGGATCACGCGCGGGACGTCGCCGCACGCCTCGGTGGTGTGGAGGCCCACGGCCTCGAGCCGGCGCCAGATCTCGGGGACGTTCTCGATCTCCACCCAGTGGAGCTGGATGTTCTGCCGGTCGGTGATGTCCGCGGATCCGCGGGCGAAGTCACGGGAGATGCCGCCGATCACGCGGAGCTGCTCGGTGGTGAGCGCGCCGCCGTCGATCCGGACGCGCATCATGAAGTAGCGGTCCTCAAGCTCCTCGGGCTCGAGCGTCGCGGTCTTCCCGCCGTCGATCCCGGGCTTGCGCTGCGTGTAGAGGCCCCACCAGCGGAACCGGCCGTGCAGGTCGGTCGGGTCGATGGATTCGAACCCATGTCGAGAATAAATCGTCTCGATCCGCTCGCGGACGCTCAGGCCGCCGTCCTCCTGCTTCCACGCCTCGTTCGCGTTGAGCGGCTCGGTGCCATCGACCTTCCACTGCCCGTTGGGCTTGGAGGATCGGGGCCGTGCTGGCCGGTCCGAGCGCGCGGCAAGGGCGGTGTCATTCATAGTTCGAGGGTACGGACCGCCCCGGGCGTGTCCCCAGAGTGGTGCAATGCGATGTCACCGGGGGACACATTTCTTCGCATTCACGTCACGGGCCTTGACCCCGGGCCTCGCGCCCGGCGCGGCGGCCTCACAGTCAGCGCGCGCGCACGACCGTCCATGGGTGCGTCGCCCCATACCGCCGCAGCCACAGCGCAACGCCGACGCACAGAACATACCCCGAGCCCACAGTGATCCACCCGGCCTGGTACCCTCCGGTCGCATCGGCGAGGAGCCCCATGACGAACGGGCCCAGCGCGAAGCCCGCGTACATGCCCATGGCGAGCACCCCGGACGTGACGCCGACCCGCTCGGGCGGGACGACGACGAGCACCGCGGCGTTCGTGATGACGTTCGCCCCGAGCACGGTCGCGCCGTGCAGCGCGACGCCGGCCCACAGGAGCGCGGGCTGCCGGAACACCCCAGCGCTCAGGAGACACAGGACACCGACGACGGCGCCTGCCGCCAACGCGAAAAGCATCGCCGAGGGCCTCCTCCCGAGCGACATCTGCCGCCCCCAGATGACGCGGCTCGTCACGCCGACCACGCCGGAGACTCCGGCCGCGACGCCCGCGAGGACGAGCGGAAACCCGAGCGACCGCACCGCGAAGAGGGGCAGGTAGACGTTCGTGGCCTGCGTCCCGAGGCCAGAGAGGAACGCGAACGCCGCGAACAGCCAGACCGGGAGCGGGAGCCCGTCACCCGCCGACTTGGCGCGCGCCGTCGTCCGCGGCCGCGCCTGCTCGGACGGGAGCTTCCGCAGCGCGTACCAGAGCAGGCCGAGAGCGACGAGCGCCGCGAGCGCGAACGCGCCGTGCCAGCCGAGCCACAGCGAGACTCCGGGGATGAAGAGCCCTGCGAAGAGCTGGCTCGCCTGGACGCCGGACTGCTTAATGCCGATCCAGCCCGAGCGCTGCCCTTGCGGGACCGCCGTGACAACGAGCCGGTTCGTCGTGGGGTTCGAGATGGACTGCGCGGGACCCGCGAGGATGACGGCGACGAGCAGCACCCAGAAGTTCTGGGCGAGCGCGGCGACCACGAGGGCAAGGACCGTCCCGCCGAAGATGAGGAGAAACTGCTGCCGGCTAGTCGCCCGGTCGCTGAGCTGTCCGAGCCACATGCTGCCCACCGCCGCGCTCGCGAACACGGTGCCCGCGAGCAGCCCGAGTTGGGACTGGCTCATGCCGAGATCGTGCAGGATAAGCGGGCTCGCAGCGCTCAGCCCGTAGTTGAGGAGCGGGCCCACGCCCATCGCGCACACGAGCACGAACAGGAGGGAGGCCGGCGCCCGTCCGGCGGTCACAGGGCGGCGAGGGCGGCGTCGAACCGCTCGAGCGCGATCTCCGCGATCTCGGGTGCCGGGAGGAGCGGCGGGGCGACGGCGTCGGCCCCCGCCTTCGCGAGTTGGTCATGGAAGTAACCGGGTGCGAGGAGGTAGCTCGCGACGACGATCCTGCCCACCTCCTCCGCGCGGAGCTCGGCGACGGCATCGGGGACGCTCGGCTCGGCGCTCGCCCCATAGGCCGCGAGGATCCTGTTCGGCACAAGGTGCCGCAGCATGTCGGCGAGGTTCTCGACGTCGTCCGAGGCCGCGGGGTTCGACGAACCGGCCGCGGCGAGCACCACGGCGTCGTCGGGCCCGAGCCCTACCTGCCGGAGCCGCTCGGCGAGCACCCGCGCAAGGCGCGGGTCGGGGCCGAGTGGCGCGGCCGCCGTCGTCCGCTCCCGAGACTTGACGGCGCGCCCAATGTCGACCTTGACGTGGTAGCCGACGCTCAAGAGCAAAGGGACGACGACGGCGGGGGCCCCCGCGGGGAGGCCCGCGACGACCTCGGGCAGCTCGGGTCCGTGGACGTCGACGTAGGCGTCGAGCACGGTGACGTCGGGCCGTGCGGCGCGGAGCTCGTCGACGACCCGAAGGATCGCTGCCTTGCCGTCGGGGTTGCTGGTTCCGTGGGCGCACGCGACGAGGATCGGCTGGGTCATAGTCGGAGCCTACCGGCGCCCGGAATCCTCCGCCGTCTCGAATGGCTAGGATTGAGGTCATGAGCGAGATGTTCTTGGAGAAGTTCCGCGCGCTTGTCCCCAAGTACCTCGGCGACCCGTGGCGGCCGAACGACGGGATCTCGGAGGGCGAGCTCGACGAGGCACTCGAGGAGCACGCGTTCACCATCCCGCTCGCGCTGCGCGAGTTCTACCTCGCTCTGGGCGGCTCGGAGCTCATGGAGGCGTACCACTACTTCTGGGACCCCGAGGAACTCGAAGTCGACGACGAGGGCTTCCTCATGTTCCTCGAGGACGAGGAAGAGCAGTTCACGTGGGGCATCCGCACGGGCGATCTCCGCGTCCCGGACCCGATTGTCTTCCGGAAGAACAACGCCCGCGGCGAGTGGGTTTCCGAGGACGGCACGTTCTCCGAGTTCACCTTCGACATGTTCGAGTGGGTCTTCACCGAGGACGGCGAAGAAGAGGGCTAAGGTCGCGAATCTAAAATTCATTGACCGCTACCACTGGACACATGACAGATCTGTCATATGCTTGTTAACGGGTCCACTTCAGCCTCCAGTGGATCCGGGTGCGAACGGAAGAGGGCCCTGGGAAGCGGAACCCGCTAACCAGGGCCCGCGCCGTTTAACACCCCGGCCGCCCCAACACCAGCCCTCCCCCACCCGCCCTTTCACCAAGGGGTCCCATGCGACTCCACTTCACGCTCGACACCCCCGCCACCCCCGAGCAGGCGTTCCGCGCCTTCACCGACTTCGGCGCGCGCCGTCTCGAAGTGTGGAAGATCACGCTCGACCCTTCGACCTACCGGGTCCTCGAGCACGGGGAGACGAACGCCCTCGTGTGCGAGGGCACACCCCGGTTCGGGATCTGGAACATCGAGCGGTACGACTGGTCGGAACCGGGACACGTCACGTGGGCCACGGAGCACAGCAACTACTGCCGCGGAGGGGGCGCCGAGGTCCGCATCGCCCCCGCGGAGGGCGGCGGAAGCCGCCTGACCGTGACGTGGGGTCATGACGCCGGCGTCGGCGTGCGAGGCACGGCCGTGTTCTGGCTCCAGCACCTGCTCGCGCGGCGCCTGCTCCCGGGCCGCTGGGCAGCGGCCATGGCCCGTGCGGCGGCGATGGACGACGGCGCCCGGCCGCCCGAGCCGTAAGGGGCCGCCGAGCCTGGACCCGCTTTACGCCTTGCGGTCGACGACGGCGTCCGCGAACGCCGCGAGCGAATGCTTCACGACGCCCTCGGGCAGGGGACGCAGCGCCGCCTTCGCGGCGTCGGCCCACTCGCGCGCGACCTCCCACGACTGCGCCGTCGCGGGATGCGCCGAGAGCGCCGCGACGGCCTCGGCCAGCGCCTCGTCGCTCGTCAGATCTCCGTCGACGAGCCGCAGCACGTCCTCGGCGGACGCGTCGCCGCGAGAGGCGGCCCGGCGGAGCAGCAGCACGGGAAGCGTGGGGACGCCCTCCCTGAGGTCGGTCCCGGCCGACTTGCCGGACGTCACCTTGCCCCCGGTGACGTCGATGACGTCGTCGGCGAGCTGGAACGCGACGCCCACCCGCTCGCCGTACGCAACGAGCACGTCCTCGTACTCGGCCGGTGCCCCAGCGAAGATCGCGCCCATCTGGCCCGAGGCGGCGATGAGCGAGCCGGTCTTGTCGGCGAGGACGGAGATGTAGTGATCGAGCGGATCCTCGTCCTCGCGCGGGCCCACGGTCTCGTGGAGCTGACCGAGGCACAGCCGCTCGAACGTGCGGGCCTGGATCGAGAGCGCACGGCCGCCGAGCTCCGAGACGAGGATCGAGGCGCGCGCGAAGATGAGGTCACCCGTGAGGATCGCCACGGTGTTGCCCCACACCTCGTGCGCGGTCGGGGCACCACGGCGGTACGGGGCCGAATCCATGACGTCGTCGTGATAGAGCGTCGCCAAGTGGGTGAGCTCGACCACGGCCGCGGCCTGGAGCACCTCGGGGCGCCTCCAGTCGCCGAAGTGAGAGCACAGGAGCGTGAGGAGCGGGCGGATGCGCTTCCCGCCGGCCTCGACGAGGTGGCGGCTCGTCGCGTCGGCGAGCGGATCGGAATTCGCGATCGCCTCGCGGAGGCGCTTCTCGACGCGGGCCATGCTCGTCATGATCGCGGGCCCGATCTCGGGATCCTCCGCGATCGCGGCGAAGCCTGCGGGCAGCTGGATCCCGGCGGCGATGGCCGTCGTGGTCGGGGCGGGCTCTCCCTCGGAGTACCCGTGCCCCGCGCTGGTCCAGCTGTGTTCAGTGTTGGTCACGTGGTCAAGCCTAGCTTCGGGCGGGCGGGTGGGTAGAAATGGGGCTTGGGTGGGTCAGGGGGCGGTGCGTTGAAACCCCGTTCGACGTGGTCGGCGTGAGCGATTCGAGCAGCCGGATGGCCCGGTCCTCGAGGCTTCCGCCGCGCGGCTCGGTGAGGTTCGCGAGCAGACGCACCACGACGCGCATGAGCGCCGGCACCGGCATCCCCGTGCGCAGCGCGAGACGCATCACGCCGGGCCGCCCGATGAGCGCGGCGAACGTCCTCCCGAGAGTGAAGTGACTCCCCCACTGCTCGCGCACGTGGTCCGCGTAGGCACACAGGCGACGGTCGACGTCGTCGTCCGCCGGCCGTGCGCGGCCCGCCGCCCGCTGGGCTGCCGCGGCGTCGACGAGGAACTGGGCCGCATAGCGGCCCGACTCCATCGCGTAGCTGATGCCCTCGCCGTTGAACGGGCTCACCATGCCGCCGGCGTCTCCGAGGAGCGCCATGCCGGGCACCACATGCGGGGTGCGGTTGAAGCCCATGGGGAGCGCCGCGCCGCGGATCGGGCCGGACTGGTTGGCCTCGGTGAAGCCCCATTCCACTGGCATCGCTGCGGTCCAGTCGCGCAGCACCTGCCGGTAGTCGAGCTTGCCGAACTCCTTGGACGAGTTCAGGATCCCGAGCCCCACGTTCGACGTCCCGTCCCCCACGCCGAAGACCCAGCCGTAGCCGGGCAGGGGCTTGCCGTCGCGGCCGGGGAGTTCGAGCCAGCCCTCCATCCAGTCGTCCTCGTGGCGCGGGCTCCGGAAGTACGTGCGGTAGGCGACGCCGAGCGGGCGGTCGTCGCGCTTCGCGAGGCCCCGGGAGACGGCGGCGCGGGTCGAGTTCCCATCCGCGGCGAGGACCACGTCGGCGTAGAACTCGCGCGTCTCCCCGGTCTTCTTGCCGTCCTCGTCGAGGATCTGCGCCCGAGCGCCGACCACGCGGCCCGCGTCGTCCCGGAGCACCTCCGTGACGCTGTGGCCCTCGAGAATCCTCGCACCCGCGGACTCGGCGTGCCGGGCGAGCTCCTCGTCGAAGCCCAGGCGGGTCCGGATGAGGCCGTAGTCGGGGAACTCCCCGCCCGCGGGCCACGGGAGCTCGAGCGTGCGGCCGCCAGCGATGAGCCTCAGCCCGCGGTTACGGCGCCAGCCGTCCGGCTCGGCGTGCGGGAGCCCCAGGAGCTGGATCTCGCGCACGGCCCGCGGCGTGAGCCCGTCGCCGCACACCTTCTCGCGCGGGAAGCGGGTCTTCTCGAGGACCGTGACGGGCACACCCGAGCGGGCGAGGTAATGCGCCGCGGTGGACCCGGCGGGACCGGCGCCGATGACGAGTACTTCCACTGGATCAGCCGCGCGTCACCCGGCGGAACGGCGCGCGCGCCGGATCTTCTCCACGGGCCCGGACTCCGACGCGGGAGGGACGGGCTTCGTGCCGCGATGCACGGCGACGATCCCGCCGGAGAGGTTCCGGTACACGACGTTCTCCCAGCCGTCCTCCGTGAGCCACGCCGCGAGGTGGTCCTGGTTGGGCCACGCGCGGATCGACTCGGCCAGATACACGTACGCGTCCGGGTTGGACGAGGCCTTGCGGGCAACTGGCGGGAGCGCGCGCATGAGGTACTCGAGGTACATGGTGCGCCACAGCGGGTTCACGGGAGAGGAGAACTCGGCCACGACGAGCTTCCCGCCGGGCTTCGTGACGCGGAGCATCTCGCGGACGGCCCGATGCGGATCCGTCACGTTGCGCAGGCCGAACGAGATCGTCACGGCGTCGAACGAGTTGTCCGCGAACGGCAGGTTCGTCGCGTCTCCCGCCACGAAGTCGATGTCCGGGCGGCGGCGCTTGCCCACGCGCAGCATGCCGAGGGAGAAGTCACAGGCCACGACGTCGATGCCCGCGTCCGCGTAGGGCTCGGCGGAGGTGCCGGTTCCCGCGGCGAGATCGAGCACGCGTTGGCCGGGCTTCGCGGCGACCGCGTCGAACACGACCTTCCGCCACCGGCGCGTCTGGCCGAGCGAGAGGAGATCGTTGACCACGTCGTAGCGCGGCGCGACGTCGTCGAACATGCTGGCGACTTCCTCAGGAAGCTTCTCGAGTGATGCCCTCTTGCCTGTGCTGTTCACCCGGTCCATTCTGCCAAACATCTGCGCCGCCCCTTCTCACTGTCCGCTCGTGCTCACTTTGGGCTGCCCGCCGCGGCGCGTCTTGGCGCGACACGCCGCAGCGTGGACCAGCCGGCCGCCCGAAGTGAGCAGGAAGGAACAGCTCAGAACCGCAGGAGAACCTTCGAGGACCCGGTGGAACGATCGCCCGCGACCCTGAACGCCTCGACGGCTTCCTCGACGGGGAACTCGTGCGTGAGCAGGGGCTCGATGTCGAGGCCGTCGGCGAAATACTCGAGCGCGGTGGAGATCTCGTCGATGAACCGGAACGAGCCGCGGTACTCGATCTCGCGGAACACGAGCTCGGCGAGCGAGACCTCGAGCTTCCCCGCGGGCAGGTTGCCCACCTGGACCACGAGCCCGCCCCGCTTGACGGCCCGCAGCACGCTCGTGACGGCGGCCGGGGCGCCCGAGGCCTCGAATACGACGTCCGTCTCAGGGAGCGTCCCGCCCTCGGCGAGGTTGACGACGCTGTGCGCGCCCATGCGGAGGGCGACGTCGAGCGATCCGGCCGCGAGGTCGCTCGCGATGACGCGGGCCGCGCCCGCCTTGCGGGCGGCGGCGACGACGAGCGCGCCGATAGGCCCGGCGCCGTTGACGAGCACGGTCTTGCCCTCGATCGAGCCCGCGCGGTTGACGGCGTGGATCGCGACACCGAGCGGCTCGGCGACGGCGGCGAGGCGCGTGCTCACGCCCTCGGGGACGGCCCGGAGCTGGCGCGCCGGCACGACCGTCTGGGCCGAGAAGCCGCCGTCGGTGTGCGGGTGGTACGCGGCCGAGCCGAGGTGGTGGACCGAGCCGCACAGGTTCGGGCGGCCGGAAGTGCAGAACTCGCACTCGCCGCACACCATCGCGGGGTGGATCGCGACCGCCTGGCCGAGCTCGAAGCCCGTGACCCCGGAGCCGAGCGCCGCAACCCTGCCCGCGACCTCGTGGCCGAGGACCAAGGGATCGCGCAGGATGCTGAGGCCGGCCGCGCCGTGCTTGACGTAGTGGAGGTCGCTCCCGCAGATCCCGCCGTATTCGATGTGCACGAGGGCGTCGTGCGGGCCGAGCTCGCGGGGTTCGGCGGGGTCGAGTCGCAGGTCACCAGCTGCATGGACGACGACGGCCAGGCTCATGGGGGTTCCTCCTGATGGGACGGGGTGGCGTGACTTCTATTCAAGCACTGCCATACATTTCAGCACTGCCATACATTTCAGCACTGCCATACATTTGAACACTGCCATACTAGAGATGTCGAGCCCCGCGCCCCTACGCTTGTGCCCATGGCCCCGTCCTTGTGGGGCGAGCAGGCCGCCACGGCCGCCCGCCCGCCGTCGAACCGCGAGCTCGCCTACGAGCACATCCGCGAGCTCATCGTGACCGGAGAGGAAGCGCCCGGCGCGCTCCTGAGCGAAAACGACCTCGCACTGCGGCTCGACCTCAGCCGGACGCCCGTGCGCGAAGCGCTCCTGCTCCTCGCGCAGGAGGGACTCGTCGAGGTCCGGCCCCAGCGCGGGAGCTACGTCTCCCTCATCGACCCGGGAATGGTGCGGCAGGCCCAATTCGTCCGCGAGGCGATCGAGGTGGCCTCGCTCGAGGCGTGCGTCGAGAACTGGACGCCCGAGGGCGGCGCCCACATCGACGAGCTGCTCGACGCCCAGGATGCGTGCACCACGCGCGAGGAGTTCTACCCGCTTGACGAGCGCTTCCACCGCGCGCTCCTCTCGATAGCCGGACACGCCTCCGCGTGGACGGCCGTGCAGAGCGCCAAGGGCCACCTCGACCGGGCCCGCTACCTCGGGCTGAGCGGCTACCGCGCGATCTCCGAGTACGCCGCCGATCACCGCCGCGTCCACGAGGCCGTCGCGGCCGGGGATCTCGCGGCGGCCCAGGGCGAGCTCCGCGCCCACCTGAGGTTCGTCCTCGACGACCTCGACCGCATCCAAGCTGCGCGCCCTGAACTGTTCAGCATCCCCGCCGGGCCCGAGCGCCGCCCAGCGCGGCCGGCCCGCAGGTGAACGCGTACTCTTGTTCCCATCATGACCTCCCCTCTGCGCGCCCTCACGATCGATCTGGGCGCCCTTTCCGAATCGGACGTCCTTCCGTTCGGGGGCCTCTCCCACGCGCTCAACCACCCCGACACGCTGTGCTGGCTCCGCCGCGGCGAGGGCCAGCTCGGCTTCGGCGAAGTCGCGCGCTTCGAGACCACAGGGCCTGAGCGGTTCATCGAGGCGGAGGCCTGGTGGAAGCAGCTCACGCTCGACGCCGACGTCGAGGATCCGCTGCAGCACCCCGGGACCGGGCCGCTCGCGTTCGGCTCGTTCGCGTTCTCGAAGACCTCGGAGTACGCGTCGCGGCTCATCGTGCCCGCGTTCGTGATCGGCGTGCGGGATGGCCGCGCGTGGGCCACCCACCTGACCACGGACGGGAGCCGGCCTTCCGAGCGCGAGCTGCGGGCCGCCGTCGGCCGTTGGACCGCGCCGCTTGCCGAGGGCGCGCTCAACGGCACGCGCCTCGCGGTCCGCGCGGGGCGGCTCGGCGAGCAGCGCTGGATGTCCGCGGTCGTGTCTGGGGTACGGCACATTCGCGCGGGCGAGCTTGAGAAGCTCGTGCTCGCGCGGGACGTCGTGGTCGAGGACGACGGCGGGATCTCCCGCGAGCGTGTGCTGCGTCGCCTTGCGTCGGCCTACCGGGACTGCTGGGTCTACGGCGTCGACGGGCTTGTGGGTGCGACGCCCGAGATGCTCATCCAGGTCGAGGGGCGGACGGCCCAGGCGCGCGTGCTTGCTGGCACACTCGACCGGCGCGAGGCCGACGGCGAGGCGCCGGGCTACCCCGAGCGGGTCCTCGCGGGGTCCGCGAAGCAGCGGCACGAGCACCAGATCGCGATCGAATCGCTCACGACCGCGCTCGAGCCGTTCTCTGCGGCCCTGAACGCCCACGACGAGCCGTTCATCCTCGAGCTGCCCAACGTCTACCACCTGGCCTCGGACGTCAAGGCCGAGCTCGCCGTGATCGAGGGACACGTGCCCACGCCGCTCGCCCTCGTCAACGCGCTCCATCCCACAGCCGCCGTGTGCGGGACGCCGACCCAGGTCGCGGGCGCGCTCATCCGCGAGCTCGAGGCGCTCGACCGGGGCCCGTACGCGGGGCCCGTAGGCTGGCTCGACGGCGCGGGCAACGGCGAGTTCGGCATCGCCCTGCGCGGGGCCGTTCTCGAGGGCGCGAACGCCGCGCGGCTCTACGCGGGCTGCGGGATCGTCGAGGGCTCGCTGCCCGAGGCCGAGCTCGCCGAGACGTGGGCAAAGTTCAGGCCGATGCTCGAGGCGCTCGGCGTAGAACGCTGATTCTGCTTCGACCGCGCGTCCGGTATCCCGGAACGATGTCCGGGATTCGGGCTTGCGCTCCCTGCCGATTCGTTGTCCAATGGTGAAACTAAAGTTGCATGTGATGCACATCTCACCCTGCTTCGGGGAGCAGTTAGGATAGATGTCGCCTTCGCGTTAGCACCTGTTTGCCACTACCTCAACTAAGGGACGAACTATGACCTTCACCACGAAGCTCGCCGCCAAGGGCGCTGTGGTCCTCGCCGTCAGCGCCCTCGCGCTCACCGCCTGCACCAACGCCTCTGAGACGGGTGGCGGTGCCCAGCCGAGCGGCTCTGCTTCGGCCGCCAGCTTCGATCCCAGCAGCGTCCAGAAGGATGACTCCCTGGCGTCGCAGGTGCCCGCAGCAATCAAGTCCAAGGGAACGCTCGTGATCGGTGCCGACACGACGTACGCCCCCGCCGAGTTCCTCGGCGGCTCCGACAACCACACGCCGATGGGCTACGACGTGGACATCGCCAAGGCGATCGGCGCGACCCTCGGCCTCAAGGTCGACGTCCAGACCGCCGAGTTCACGGGGATCCTCCCCGCGCTCGGCCCGAAGTACGACCTGGGCATCAGCTCGTTCACCATCACGAAGGAGCGCCTCGGCGCGGTCAACTTCGTGAGCTACTTCAACGCCGGCGTCTCGTGGGCGGTCCAGAAGGGCAACCCGAAGAAGTTCTCGGTCGACGACCCCTGCGGAAAGTCGGTCGGCGTCCAGACCGGCACGACCGAGGCCGACGAGGTCAAGGCAGCCAGCGACAAGTGCACCGCTGGCGGCAAGAAGGCGATTGACATCGTCTCGCTCGACAAGCAGACGGACCTCAACACGCGCCTCGTGAGCGGAGGCCTCGACGCCATGTCTGCCGACTCGCCGGTGGTCGGCTACGCGATCACCCAGACCAACGGCGCGGTCGAGAAGATCGGCGACACGACCGAAGTCGCGCCCGAAGGCATCGCGGTCGCCAAGAGCGACACCGCCCTCGCCGGTCTCATCCAGAAGGTCGTGGCCAAGCTCATCGCCGACGGCTCGTACAAGAAGATCCTCGACACGTGGGGCAACGCCGATGGCGCCATCACCAAGGCTGAGCTCAACCCCTCCGTCTCCTCGTGACTGTTATGACCACTCATCGCGCGGAGACAACTGAAGCCGCGAAGCAGGGCGGCGCACCGGAACTCATCAAGGCAGTTCCGGTGCGCCATCCTGGCCGCTGGGTGGCGGCCGCCGTCATCCTCATCCTCGTGGCTCTGGCTATCCAGAGCCTCGCCACGAACCCCCGCTTCGGCTGGGCCACCGTCGCGCTGTACATCCGCGACGTCAACGTGATCCAGGGCGTCGGGTGGACCCTCGCGCTCACGGTCCTCTCGATGGTCCTCGCGATCGTCCTCGCGGTCGCGCTCTCTTTCATGCGCGAGTCGGACAACCCGATCCTGCGTTGGACGTCGTGGTTCTGGGTGTGGTTCTTCCGGGGCACCCCGGTCTACACCCAGCTCACGTTCTGGGGCCTCGTCACGGTCCTGTACCCGGCCATCACTCTCGGGATCCCGTTCGGCCCCGAGCTGTTCACCTATGTGCTCTCAGACCCGTCGAAGGGCTTCGTCCCTGCTGTCCTCGGCCTGGGCCTCAACGAGTCCGCGTACCTCGCGGAGATCTTCCGGGCCGGCCTCAAGTCCGTGGACAAGGGCCAGGTCGAGGCGGCGGAGGCGCTCGGCATGCGCGGGATCAAGGTCATGTGGCGCATCGTCCTGCCGCAGGCCATGCGCGTCATCGTGCCCCCGACCGGCAACGAGACGATCGGCATGCTCAAGACGACCTCGCTCGTCCTCGCCGTGCCGTTCACCTACGACCTGACGTTCGCCACGAACGCCCTCGCGAACCGCACGTACCAGCCGATCCCGCTGCTCATCGTGGCCGCGTTCTGGTACCTGCTCGTCACGAGCATCCTCATGGTCGGCCAGCACTACATCGAGAAGTATTACGGCAAGGGCGTCGACACCACGACGCGCATCGCCGTCGTCAATCCCGCCGCAGCGAAGGCCGCGGCAGCGGGCGTCGGCGGCGCCGAAGTCATTCCCGGCGGCCCGACCGGCGCCGGCGACACCATCGAGGAGAGTGGCCGATGAGCGCCCCCGCCACCACCGGGCACACCGCCCCCGCGCCGACGGCCAAGGAACTCGTCCGGATCGAGGGCGTCCACAAGTACTTCGGCGAGCACCACGTGCTGCGCGGGATCGACATGACCGTCCGGCAGGGCGAGGTGTCGGTGCTGATCGGCCCGTCGGGATCCGGCAAGTCCACGCTCCTGCGCTGCGTCAACCACCTTGAGACGATCAGCGCCGGCCGCATCTGGGTCAATGACGAACTGATCGGCTACAGGGAGAAGGGCGGCAAGCTCCACGAGCTCCACACCAAGGAGATCGCGCAGCAGCGCCGCAACATCGGGATGGTGTTCCAGCGGTTCAACCTCTTCGGCCACAAGACGGCCGTGGAGAACGTCATGGAGGCGCCCGTCCAGGTCAAGGGCCACGACAAGGCTGCCGCAAGGAAGCGCGCCCTCGAGCTCCTCGACCGCGTGGGCCTGTCCGAGCGGGCCAACCACTACCCGGCCCAGCTCTCGGGAGGCCAGCAGCAGCGCGTCGCGATCGCCCGCGCGCTCGCGATGGATCCCGAGCTCATGCTGTTCGACGAGCCCACCTCGGCGCTCGACCCGGAGCTCGTGGGCGACGTGCTCAACGTCATGAAGGACCTCGCACGCTCCGGCATGACCATGGTCGTGGTGACGCACGAGATCGGCTTCGCCCGCGAGGTCGGGGACACCCTGACGTTCATGGACGGCGGCGTCGTGGTCGAGTCGGGCAACCCTCGCGAAGTGATCGCGAACCCGCAGCTTCACCGGACCCAGAGCTTCTTGAGCAAGGTGCTCTGAGCGCCTTCGCCAGGCCCTGATCCTGATCCGGCCGCGCTTCCGAATGCGAGAGCATGTCGCTTCGGAAGCGCGGCCGCCTGCTTTAAGGCCCTGCTTTAAGGCACTGAGAGGGTTGCCGCCCGATTTTCAACAGACTCTAATCCGACGCTATCGCCAGCAATACGGAGAATTCAATGCCCCGCACCACCGATCTTCTTGTCCCCAAGCACGGAGAATAAAGCTCCCACCACGGAGACTCGACCCCAGGCGCCACATCAGCCGACTTCGGCGGCGGCCCAAATCCGCATCATACCGGCGAAGGTCCAGTGAGACTATTTTCTCAGTGGTCGCCCCCTGTCGCAAAATCGCATGAGAAACGCATAAATGCTACTGCACGCATTCGAGCGCAGATCCTCGCATAATTCGCGCGTTCACCGATGCTGCCCTTGACGCCCCTCCGACGGCCTGTAACTGTGAAGATCCTGGAGCGAGACCTCGCGCTCCGCCAGCGATAGCTACGGCTAATAGTGAATCTGGGGGAACATTGAAAACTCTAAAATTCGCCACGGTCTGCTTCTGTGCGGCACTGGCAGTGGGAACATCCTGACGGCGAGCGACTGGTGCGGACCCAACGCGATGCGTGCCCAATGACTGAATCCATCCGGTCCGAGGTCGAGCGCACGCTCGCCGCAGTCCCGGTCCGTGCGTCCCGCCGGATGACCTCCACCGAGTACCAGTTCCGCGTGGCCGAGATCACCCGGCTTTTTGACATCGACGCGGTGGGCAGCGAAACGGGCGTAGTTTACGGGGACAAGGGCGTTGAGCTGGAAGATCAGCCTTTAGTCCATGCCATTCGCGTACTCGTTGGGAGGCGATTCGACATCCCGGAAGCAATATGAATAGGCCCGGCTTCGCAGGATGACTACGCGCAGCAGACGTCATTCTACCGATCTCAGTAGATCGTCGAAGGAATGCCGGTTCCCGAACAGGGAACCGACATTCCTTTGTACAGACCAGTTATCTGTACCCGAAACGCACCCACAGGCCAGTTATCTGTACCCGAAACGGTGTTGCGGCGCGACCGACTCCGCGACCGCCGCCCGGACCCTCGCATGCAGCTCGCGCAGCGCCGAGCGGTCCACGCGGGCCTCGATGATCTCCCGACCAGCCGCCCGGGGTGAGGCGAGCGCCGCGGCCGCCTCGGCCGCGGTCCGCACGACCGTGTGCCGCACCCCATAGGCCGCCGCGAGCGCTCGGAGGTCGGCCCGGTGCGGAGTGCCGAAGAGGCGTTCGACGGCGGCCGCGGCACCCGGGCGGGCGGCGCCGTCGCCCCCCACGCGCCCGTGCTCGAGGAGCCCGAAGATGGCGCCGCCCGCGTCGTTGAGCACGACGATCCGCAGCGCGGGCTCGGCCTCGCCCGTGCCGAGCAGGAGCCCGCCGGCGTCGTGCAGGAACGTGAGGTCCCCGAGGAACAGTGTCGTGTCGAGGCGGTTGCCGAGCCACAGCCCGGTCGCGGTCGAGACCGTGCCGTCGATGCCCGCGAGGCCGCGGTTGGCAAACACCCGCGCGCCGGGCTCGGCCGGCGGCGAGGCCGCGAGGTCTACATCGCGGATCCCGTTCGACGAGCCGAGCATGAGCTGCCCGCTCGCGCCCTGCCACACGAGCTGCGCGAGCCTCGGCCCCGAGAGCGGGAGCGCGGCGAGCACGCGGTCCAGGGCCTCCTGCGCGGCGGCCCCCGCGAGGAGCCACGCGTCGAGCCAGCCCTCGGCGCCACGGCCCGCGAAGTCGGAGAGCTCGTCGAGGTCCGCGACGAGCCGCTCGCGCCGGCGCCCCTCCTCGAACCACGCGACGGGCCGCGGGTGGAACAACGCCGTCTCGACGCCCTCGCGCGCGAGCAGGGCCGTGACGGGCCGGCTCAGCGTGGGCCGCCCGAACAGGACGACCCGCTCTATTCCCTCGCCCGGGTGCCCGTCGAGCAGCACGCGGTACGGCCCCACGGCGTGCGAGCCGAAGCGCGCGTTCGACGACGGCTCCGCGAGCAGCGGGAGCCCGTGCGCGGCCGCGAACGCCTCCGCGAGCGGCCCGGCGCCGTGCCCCGCCATGACGACTGTGCGCCGCGGCGGCAGCCCACCGAGCGCCGCGACGGCGGGACGCCGGTACGCGAAGCCCTCCGTAGGCGGCTGCTCCCACCCACCGAGAGGCGGTTCCCACGTCCCCGCGGGCACGAGCGGCTCGCGGAAGCACACGTTGAGCTGCGCGGGCCCCGAGGGGACGCCGGGCAGGAGCCCCGAGGCGGCGCTGAGCGCGGTCCGGACGGCCGACGACGGCGACTCCCCCGCCGCGACCGACGTCGCGAAGCGCACGTGCTCGCCGAAGAGGTCGAGCTGTTCGGTGGTCTGATTCGCGCCCGTCCCGTGGAGCTCCGCGGGCCGGTCGGCGGAAAGCACGATGAGGGGGACCTCCGCGTGGTTCGCCTCCATGACGGCGGGCAGCAGGTTCCCCACGGCCGTGCCGCTCGTGGTGAGCACCGCCGTCGGCCGTCCCGAGGAGAGCGCGGCGCCAAGCGCGGTGAACGCGCCGGATCGCTCGTCGATGCGCACCACGAGCTCGAGCAGGCCGCGGCCCTCGGCCTCGGCGAGCGCGTACGCGAGGGGCGCGCTGCGGGATCCTGGGCATACCACCACGCGACGGACGCCGCCCGCGAGGAGTCCGGAGACCACCTCGCGAGCGGCGTCGAGAGAGCCGAGAGAAGTCACACTTCCATCGTAGGCAAGCGCGGCGATCTGCGGTGACGCTCCCGCCTATTCGAACGGCGTTACTTCTTGGCGTGGACCGCGGGAAGCACCTGGACGATCGAGGGGCGGGGGGCCCGCACGGCGCCCGCCGGAGCCGCGCCGTCGGCGCCCACCGGTGCCGCGCCCGCGGCGCCGGCCGGGACGTAGTCCGGAAAATACGAGTGCGGTGCGGCGAACGTGCCTTCTTCGCCCGGGTGCTGGACGGCGACGAACACATGCCGGTCGGCGTCTCGGACCACGGGGCCGCACGTCTCGGCGTCACGCGGCACGGACAGGAACTGCTCGACCTTGCCGCGCTCGGGGCCTTCGAGCGTCACGCGGAACAGGCCGTCGTTGTAGCCGATCGCGCTGGGTGCGCCGTCGGTCGCGAGCCACATGTAGCCAGAGGAGTCGAACGCGACGTTGTCGGGGCACGAGATGGGCGAAACCTTGTCCGCCGGGTAGCCGGCGAAGTAGGTGGCTTGGTTCTTGGCCGGGTCGCCGCACACGAGGAGGAGGTTCCAGCCGAACGTCGTGGCGGTCTGGTCGCCGCCGTCCTCGGTGATCTCCACGATGTGGCCGTCGCGGTTCTGCCGGCGCGGGTTCGCCTCGTCCGGGGCCGCGTTGGCACCGACGCCGCGGTTAGAGTTGTTCGTGCAGACCACGTAGACCTTGCCGGTCACGGGGTGGGGCTCGACGTCCTCGCAGCGGTCCATCTTCGTGGCGCCCGCGAGATCGGCGGCGAGTCGCGTGAACACGAGGACCTGCTCGACGCTCATGCCCGGGATCGCGGACGTGCCGTCGACGACGAGCGGGAGCCATTCGCCGCGCCCGTCGAACGCGCCGTCCGTGGGGAGCTTGCCCGAGCCGTCGATCTCCGCGGCGGGCGAGTTCCCCGCGAAACGCGCCACGTAGAGGTTGCCCTCGGAGAGCAGGGTCTTGTTGTGCTCGCGGTCTGCCGCGCCGGTGCCGGGCCGGTAAGTGCCCTTCGAGACGAACTTGTAGAGGTAGTCGAAGCGCTCGTCGTCGCCCGAGTACGCGACGACGCGGCCGTTCGCGGCGATGTGGACGTTCGCGCCCTCGTGCTTGAAGCGCCCCAGGGCGGTGTGCTTCTTCGGCGTCGACGTGGGGTCGAGCGGGTCGACCTCGACGATCCAGCCGAAGCGGTTGGACTCGTTCGCGTAGTCCACGTTGCGGGTGTCGAAGCGCGGCTCGTCGAGCTCCCACACGCGGGCCGTGGCGCGGTTGGCGAGGCCGTACCGCTTGTCCTCCTTCGACGTCCCCGCGGTGCGGAAGTAGCCGTTGAAGTTCTCCTCGCCAGAGAGCACGGTGCCCCACGGCGTCGTGCCGCCTGCGCAATTGCCGAGCGTCCCGCGGACGATGCGGCCCTCGCGGCCCTTGGGGTCGCTCGGGTTCGTGAGGAGTCTCGAGCCTGCGGCGGGGCCGGTGAACTCGAAGACTGTGTCCGTGAGGAACCGGCGGTTGAGCGGGGCGCCCTTGACGTAAGTCCACGCATGGTTCTTGTTCTGCCGCTCGAGCTCGACGACGCTGAGCCCGTGGGCGGCCCGCGCGACGGCGCGCGTTCCGGCGGGATCGGCGGCCGCCTGGGCGTCCGAGAACATGATGCCCTCGTTCGTGTACTCGTGGTTCGTGAACAACACTGCCCGCTTCCCGGCGGTCCCGGGCAGCTCGATGATGTCCGTGTAGTCGTTGTTGTAGCCGAACTGGCGGGCCTGCGCGGCGGCGGTCTGATGCTCAAGATCGAACGCGGGGCTGTCGTCGAAGAGGCCGTCGCCCCACCGGATGATCGGGCGCCAGGCGTAGCCGTCCGGGACAGTGAGCTCGTCGACGAGCTTGTCCACGGGGCGGATGGGGGTGAAGTCGAGCTTCGAGTTGGGCGCCTTGGGCAGGGGCGCGGCGGGCGCGAACGAGGGCCCAACCGACGACAGCGCCGCCTCCGCGCGTCCGGCCGGCTGGCCGCCGGTGAACGCGAGCGTGAGCGCGCCGGCGAGGCCGAGCCCGAGCGCGGAGCGCCGCGAGAGCTCGCCCGCGACGACGTCGCGGAAGTAGCCATTGGACGATTCGTTGCAGACCTCCCCGAGGCACGCGTTGTCGCACTTGAGCGCGCACGTCACGGCGCTGCGCTTTCCGCGGACGTGGCCGAGCATCGGCAGGACCGGGCGGCGTTGATCAGACATGGGTTCCTCCGGGGGTGTGGGTGCGGTCGGTGCGGTGGAGCGAGTGCACTCAGGACACCATTCCCCCCGAAATCCCAGTCTATTTTCAGGTTAATTTCAGGAAAACGTGCTTTCGGCTGATTTGTCGGGGTCCGATGGCAGACTGGCGCCATGCCGGACACCCCCAAACCCGACAGCGCCAAACCCGACTCCCCCAAACCCGACAGCGCTGAGCACCGCCGCCTCGCCGAGTCCCCGGGCGATTCCGATCCGTGGCGCCTCTGGGGCCCGTATCTGGCCGGGCGCCAGTGGGGAACCGTGCGCGAGGACTACTCGGAGGAGGGCGACGCGTGGGACTTCTTCCCGTTCGACCACGCTCACCGGCGGGCCTACCGCTGGGGCGAGGACGGGATCGCGGGCCTGTGCGACCGGTTCGGCTTCCTCAATCTCGGTGTCGCCCTCTGGAACGGCCGCGACGACCGGCTCAAGGAGCGGTACTTCGGCCTCACGAACGGCCAGGGCAACCACGGGGAGGACGCGAAGGAGCATTGGTGGCACCTCGACGCGACCCCGACGCACTCGTGGGCCAAGACCCTGTACCGCTACCCGCAGGCGGCGTATCCGTATGAGGACCTCGTGCGCACCGCCGCGAACCTCTCCCGCGCGGCGCCCGAGTACGAGCTCGTGGACACCGGGATCCTGAAGGAGGATCGCTTCTTCGACGTCGAGACCGTGCACGCGAAGGCCTCCCCCGACGACGTGTGCGTCACGATCACGGCGACCAACCACGGCCCCGACCCGGCCCCGCTCGACCTCGTCGCACAGCTGTGGTTCCGCAACACGTGGGCGTGGGGTCGGGACGAGCGCGTCCCGCAGCTGCGCAGGCTTCGGCCGCCCGAGCTCCGGCCCGGCGGGATCGTCGCGGTCGAGGCCACGCACGGGTTCCTGGGCCGCTACGTCCTCGCGGCAGACAGTGCCGTTCTAGGCTCGCACCGGGCCCAGCCCGAGGTGATGTTCTGCGACAACGAGAGCAACGACGTCGAGCTCTTCGGCGCACCGGAGAACCGCTCGCCCCACCCGACGGACGCCATCGACGCGGCGATCGTGCGCGGAGACCGCTCCCTCCTCAACCCAGCGGGGACCGGCACGAAGGCCGCGGTCCGCTGGCATTTCCCGGCGATCGCCCCGGGCGCGAGCGTGAGCGTGCGCCTGCGTCTCACGGGCGAGACGCTCCCGCTCGATCCGTTCGGCATCGGCTTCGACGACGTCCTCGCGGACCGGGAGCGGGAGGCGGACGAGTTCTACGAAGCCCTCATGCCGGGCGGATTCTCGAAGCGATCGGGGCGGACGACGGCGGAGGACGCCTTCGTGGCGCGGCGCGCCTTCGCGGGGCTGCTCTGGGGCAAGCAGCACTACCGCTACTCGGTGCGCGAGTGGCTCGAGGGCGATCCCGCCTTCCCGGACCCGCCCGGCCAGCGGCAGGGGCTGGGCGGGCGCAATGCGACGTGGCGGCATCTTGCCCTCGCGGACGTCATCTCAATGCCGGACGAGTGGGAGTACCCGTGGTTCGCGTCGTGGGACCTCGCGTTCCACTGCGTCGCGCTCGCCCATGTGGACCCCGAGTTCGCGAAAGCCCAGCTCGTGCTCCTGTGCCGCGAGTGGGCCATGCACCCGGACGGGCAGCTCCCCGCGTACGAGTGGGCGTTCGGCGACGTGAACCCGCCGGTGCACGCGTGGGCCGCGTGGCAGGTCTACTGCATCGACGGAGCCCGCGACACGGACTTCCTCACGCGCGTGTTCGCGAAGCTCCTGCTGAACTTCTCGTGGTGGGTCAACCGCAAGGACGCGGACGGCTCGAACCTGTTCGAGGGCGGCTTCCTCGGCATGGACAACATCGGGCTCTTCGACCGCTCGAAGGGACTGCCCGAGGGGCATCGGCTTGAGCAGTCCGACGCGACGAGCTGGATGGCGTTCTACTGCCTGACCATGATGCGGATCGCGCTCGAGCTCGCGCGCGAGCATCGCGTCTGGGACGATCTCGCGACCAAATTCCTCGAGCACTTCCTCTCGATCGCGGACGCCATGGACACTTTCGGAAGCGCGGGCGTCGAGCTGTGGGACGAGGAGGACGGCTTCTTCTACGACGTGCTCGTGGCCAGCGATGGGAGCCAGGAGCGGCTGCCGGTCCGGAGCATGGTCGGGCTCCTGCCGCTCCTCGCGGTCGCGGTCGCGCCCGAGTGGGCGTCCGACGAGCTTCCGGACTTCGCCCAGAACCTGCACTGGCTTCAGCGGCACCGTGCGGACGAGATGGGCGCGCTCCTGCGGGCCACGGGCGCCGGAACGAACCAGGACGGCAGCGCCGGCGGGGGCTCGCGGCTCACGCTCGCGGTCCTGCACGGCGAGCGGCTCACGCGCGTGCTCGCCCGGCTGCTCGACGAGAACGAGTTCCTCTCTCCATACGGGCTCCGCTCGCTCTCGGCCGCGTATCGCGAGCCGTTCACGGTCGACGTCGCGGGTCAGCCCATGAGCATCGCCTATCTGCCGGGCGAGTCGGATTCGGGCCTGTTCGGCGGGAACTCGAACTGGCGCGGGCCCGTGTGGTTCCCCGTCAATGTGCTCGTGGCCGACGCGCTCGCCGTCTTCGCGGAGGGCTCGGGGGCCGAGGTCACGGTCGAGTTCCCCACGGGGTCGGGAACGCACGTGCCGCTCGGCGTCGTCGCCCGCGAGCTCGAGGGCCGGCTCGTGCGGCTGTTCCGGGCGGACGACGGCGGGCGGCGGCCGAGCACGCCGCGGCACCACCCGTCGGGCCCCCTGTGGGACGCGCACCCGACGTTCAGCGAGTACTTCCACGGCGACACCGGCGCGGGCCTCGGGGCCTCACACCAGACCGGCTGGACGGCCCTCGTGGCGCACCTCATCTGCCGTCAGGCACAGGCCGCGACTCAGGATCCAGCCAACACGCCGTAGCCCAAGACCTGATAGCACCGGCGCAGCCGGTCGAGCCACCATGCTCGCCGCTCCGGCGGGGCCGCGTGCTCGGCGAGCAGCTCCGGGTCCGGCGCCACGTCGCCCGCGAACACCGGGCCAACCGGGAGGCAGCCGCCGCTCGGCACGAGGGGCGGGCGGACGACGTCGTGCGCGAAGAGCGCGCCGGTGCCGAGCCCGCACGCGTGCGGGAGCTCGGGGAGCGCCGCCGCGAGCGCGACCCCGGCGGCGAGCCCCACCGACGTGTCGAGAGCCGAGCTCACGACGGCGGGCAGCCCCGCCTCGCTCACGATCGCGAGCGCCCGCCGCACTCCCCCGAGCGGGGCGGCCTTGACGATGATGAGGTCGGCGGCGCCCGCCCGGGCGACTCGGAGGGGATCCTCGGCCTTGCGGACGCTCTCGTCGGCGGCGATGCGCACGGGTGTCCCCGCGGCGGCGAGCCGCGACCGGACCGCCGCGAGTCCCTCGATCCCGTCGGCCGGCTGCTCGGCGTACTCAAGCTCGAAGGGCGCGAGCGCCGTGAGGGCCTCGACCGCCTCGTCGACGCTCCATGCCGCGTTCGCGTCGACGCGCAGGGCGGCGTCCGGAAGGGCCTCGCGGACCGCGGCGACGCGCGCGACGTCGTCCGCGAGCGACTGCCCGCGCTCGGCAACCTTGACCTTGACCGCGGTCACGGGCCCGTACTTCGCGAGGACCTCGGGCACGCGCGCCGCGGGAACGGCCGGGACGGTCGCGTTGACGGGCACGCTTTCCCGCACGGGCGCCGGAAAGCCCTCCCACGCCGCCTCGATCGCCGAGGCGAGCCACCGCGAGGACTCGGCGTCGCCGTACTCGAGGAACGGCGCGAACTCGCCCCACCCGGCAGGCCCGCGCACCAGCAGCGCCTCGCGCTCGAGGACGCCGCGGAAGCGCACGGTGAGGGGCAGGCGGACGACGGCGGCGCTCGCCACGAGCTCCCCGAGCGGCGGGAGCGCACGGGGCGGGAGGGCGGGTTCAAAGCCCGTCATGCCGCGACCCTCAGGACGAGCCACGCCGCGGCGCCGCACAGCGCGATCACGACGGCGAACGAGAACAGCCAGAACGCCGACGCGACGCCGGTCTTGCGAGCGAGGATGAACGCGTCCGAGCTCGAGAGCTCGCGGCGGCGCGTCGTATGGACGGACACGAGGTTCCACCAGTCGCGGACGGCGCCGAGCACGAGCGCGACCCCCACGCCGAGCGTGAGATGCCCCTGGAGGTCGGGCGGCACGGCCACGACGAGAATCGCCACCGCGACGATCGCGCCGAGGAGAATAAGGACGCCCTGAAGGTTCCGGATGAACAGGAACACGGCGAGCAGCACGACGACCGCGCCCGAGAGCGCGGCCCGGCCCCATCCGGCCGCCGAGGCAGCGACGAGCGCGGCGCCAACGACTGCGGGCGCGGGGTAGCCCCAGAACCCGAACCACACCGCACGGCCCCGGCCCAGGCCCTGGGTCGTGCCGCCCTGATCCATGCGGAGCGTGATACCCGTGACCCGCATGCCGGTCAGAAGGCCCGCGAATGCGTGGCCCAGCTCGTGGACGATCGTCACGAAGCGGCCGAAGAAGCGCCAGAGGACCGGCACGACGCACAAGGCCGCCGCCCCGACCACGAGCCACACGAGCTCGGCCGCGGGCACCACGAGCGGCGCGGTATGCGTAAACCCTTGGACGAACGCCGCCCACCATTCCTGGACCATCATCCCCGACCCTAGCGGAGCGGACTGAGAGTCACCCAGCTGGGAAAGCGCACACAGCCGCATGTGCCACCCTTGAAGACATGGCATCCACCCGAGCGCGCCCCGACCCGCCCAGTCCGCCGCGGCATGCGACGACGCAGAACGGGACTGCACAGAACGGGACGACACAGCACGGGACGACGCCGCGCGACACCGTCGCCGGTCCGGGGATGTTCGTCGCCGCCGCGCTCGCGTGCGCGATGGGCGTCGCGGGCACATATTGGTTCTTCGTCCGCACCACGACCGGCCAGTACATCGACGAGTCGGCCCTCGACGAGGCGGTCGAGCTCTACGGGGGCCGCGCTGCGAAGGCGGCGCTCGGGTTCTTGGACGCCCTGCCGACCATCGCCGTCGTCCTCGGCATCGGGGGGTTGATCTATGCGGCCGTCGTGAAGGGCCGCTGGTCCGCCGCCCTCATCGCGTTCGCGGGGGCCGCGCTCGCGAACGTGGCAACGCAGGTGCTCAAGGCATACGTCTTCACGCGGCCGTTCCGGGGCGTCGAGACGCTCATGGACAACTCGCTCCCCTCGGGCCACACGACGCTCGCGGCCTCGGCCGCGGCGGCGGTGTTCTTGGTGTCGTCGCCCGCGTGGCGGCCGTTCGTCGCGTGGGCGGGCGGAACGTTCGCGATCCTCTCGGGCGGTGCGACGCTCGTGAACCAGTGGCACCGGCCGTCGGACGTCATCGCGGCGTTCCTTGTTGTCGGCGCGATCATGTCCCCGGCCGGCTGGCTCATCATGCGGACCGGCGGGCGCCGGAACTCATGGCGCGGCTTCGGGAGCCACTGGGCCGCCTCACGCCTCTGGCTCGCGCTCCCCGTACTCGCGGGGCTCTGTGCCACGGGCCTCGCGGTCTCGCTGCTCACGAGACCCGCGGCGGGCTCGGGGATCACGAGTACGACTCATTACTTCTGGGCCGGCATCTCCCTCATCGTCATCAGCGGCTATCTGCTGACCGTCGCGGCGACCTGGCTCTTCGCCGTCTCCGCCAGGCGGGACTGAACGCCCTTCCCCAACTCTCGGCAAGCTCTCAGCCATCCACCCGTTGCGCTCCCGCCCCGGTGGCCGTTAGCCTGTGCAATATCCATTCATTGGACTAATCGGCCCGCCGAAACACCGCTTCGGGGCCGCCGAACGGCACGACTGCTATTGGGGGCAGCCGTGCCGTTCGACTTTCGGCTCGGGCCGCCAAGACAAGAGCTGCTAGCGATACCCGTCGACGATGGCCGCGGCGATCTCTCGGTAGGACCGCCGGGTCTCGGGCCGCAGGGCGGAGAGCGAGATGAGATCGCCGTCCGCGATCGCGTTGTCGTGCGGGACGCTGATGAGCACGCGGCACATGCCCCCGAGTGTTGCCTCGATGGCAGCCTTGTCGACGCGTGCCGAGACGCCGTCCTTGTCGGTGACGACCACGATCGCGTTGCGTGCGAGCTCGGCGAAGCCATGCGACGCGAGCCACGCGAGGGTGTCCCGGGCCCGCTTGGCGCCGCTCACGGCGAACCCCGCGGCCACCACGACGTTGTCGGCGTTCTCGAGGATTCCGCGCATGGCCGGACGGCTCACGCCTGTCCCGCAGTCCGTGAGCGTGACGCCGTAGTGGCGGGACACGAGGTTGTAGACGCGGCGGTAGTCCTCGGCCGTGAGCGAATCGGAGAGCTCGGGGTCCTGTTCCCCCGCGAGCAGGCGCAGGCTCGCGGACTCGTGGAGATACGAGTCCAGGGCGTCCCGGGATTCGTCGTTCCCGATGTCCTGAAGAAGCCGAGTGATCGTGAGCTCGCGCTCTGACTCATAAGCGCCCTCGCCGAGCGCGCGTTCGATCAGATCGCCGGCGTCCGGGTTAGTGTCGATCGCGCACACGCTTCCCGAGCGGATGCCCGCGAGCGTGAGGCCCACGCCAACCGTGGTGGACGTCTTGCCAACCCCGCCCTTGAGGGAGAGGAACGCGGTGTTCTGGCTGCCGCCGATGCCCCGACGGATCCGGCGATCGAGCTCGGCCTCGGCCCGCTCCTCCGCCGACTGCCCGAAGATCGCTCCGCCGCTGATCCGGTGCAGCCATCCGCGGAAGCCGCGCAGCCCGGTCACCTCTTCCACGGGCTTGACGAAGCCTGCCGGCTGCTCGCCGGGCACAAGCGCCGGGAGCGGCTCGGGCCGGGGAAGCAGCCCAGGCTCAAGGCTTTCGAGCGATTCGGCACCACCCCCGAGAGACTCGCGCGCCCCGATGCGCGCGGGCTCAGGGCGGACGACGTCGGGCTCGGACTCCCCGGGCTCAGTCGCCTCAGGGTCGTGCCCATGACGGTCGGGCCAATCAGGATCGGACCAGGCGGGATCGGACGAGGCGGGATCGGACGAGGCAGGATCGGGCCAATCAGGGTCACGCCACTCCGGCGCCCTCTCGGGCATGGCAGGCAGCAATTCCGGCGGAAGCGATTCCGGGAGCGAATCGGGCCCGTCCTCCTCCGGTGCGGGATCCTGCCCTCGTTCGGCCTCCTGCGCCTCGCGCAGCTTGCGAAGTTCTCGACGGGTCATCGGCACCACGCTATCGATTGGCGCCGCGTCCCCGGCGCCAGTCTGCCGCGCTCCGTCGTCGACCATTACGACCCTTTCGTCTCTGGCCCCGCAGGCAACTCTAGTGGAGGCTGCTGATCGCCTTCAGTCGCCCGATGAAGAGCCGGGACTGTTCGGGGCCGTACGGGAGGATCGGGATGGCCTTGGTCGCGTCGTTCGGCGATTCCCGTGTGGCCTGCCGGGCGGACCGCACCGCCATGGCCATGGTCTCCGCCATCGTGCGAACTGCGACGTCGGTGCACAGCGCCCCGTGACCGGGCACAAGGTGCTCGTAGCGGTGGCGCAGAGCCGAGATGTGCCGCAGGACGTCGGCCCATTCCTCAGGGTACGCGTCGCTGAACTCGGGATAGCCCTCCTCAACGAGATCACCGCTGAACAGCGATGAGGAGGTGCCGACAAGCAGGTCGCCGTCCGTGTGCCCGCGGCCGAGGTAAAAGAGCGTCACGGTCTGGCCGCCGAGGTCCAGGAGTACGGGCTGGTCGCGAACGATCGCCTGCGGGACCACGATCTCCGTGTTCTCGCCCTCGCCAGCCGCCATCTCGGGCTCCCGGTCGGCGACCTCGGCTCGCACCTGGTCCGCGGCCGAGGCGATCGCGGCCGAGGCGATCGCGGCCGCCGCGTTCTCGTGCGCCCAGAACTCCTCGACCCCGGCCGCCGCAAACACGGCATTGCCGAAGAAATGGTCGTAATGCGCGTGCGTATTGACGACGACGAGCGGCAGCTCGGTCTTCTCCCGCACCGCCTCGAGGATCTGGCTCGCCTGGCGCGGGCCTTCGCCCGTGTCGATCACGAGAGCACGCTCGGAGCCGACCACGAGGCCGACGTTGAGCCGCAAGGGCTCGAGGCTAAGCCTGTACGTCTCGCCGCCGAGATCGAGCCATTGAGCCATGTGCCGCACGTCCTTCATATCCGGGATGGTGGTGGTGGTCCGATTCTGCCACGGCGTTCAGAGGTCGGCGAGAATGCTGCCCGGATGTTCGACGGCGTCGGCGACGTAACGCAGGAAGCCTCCGGCCGTGCCGCCGTCGCACACGCGATGGTCGAACACGAGGGTCAGCTCGACGACCTTCCGCACGGCGAGCTGGCCGTCGACGGCCCACGGCCGGTCCACGATCCGCCCGACGCCGAGAATGGCGGCCTCGGGATAGTTGATAATTGCCGCACTGCCGTCGACCCCGAACACGCCGTAGTTATTGAGCGTGAACGTGCTGCCGCTCAGGTCGGCTGGGGTGGCCTTGCCGTCCCTGGCCACGGCGGCGAGCCGGCGCAGCTCGGCGTCGAGGCGACGCGCGCTCAGCGCATGCGCGGCGCGGATGCTCGGCACCACGAGCCCGCGGTCCGTCTGGGCCGCGAAACCCAAGTTG
The DNA here is from genome assembly GCF_049332655.1 of Sinomonas sp. P47F7. GTDB lineage: Bacteria > Actinomycetota > Actinomycetes > Actinomycetales > Micrococcaceae > Sinomonas. The sequence continues at coordinate 3,557,927 of NZ_CP186327.1, forward strand.
ACGCCGTCGAACGCGACGATCTCCTGGCCGCCGTCGGCCGCGGTCTCGATCCTCGAGTTGAGCTCGGGGAATTTCGCGAGGCCCGCCACGACGAAACGCGCGATGAACGCCAGCAGGCTCGGCGTGTCCTCGGGGTCGCGGCGCTTGAGGTCGGCACGCAGCTCGACGAGTTCGGTCGCGTCGGCATCGACCCACACGGTCGCCTCGGGGATCTCGGAGCGGCTCCGGGACATCGCCTGGGCGACGGCGCGGCGCATCCCGCGCATGGGCGTGCGGGCGGCGATGCCGAGACCAGTCGAGGCGTCAGTCTCGCCCTGGCCAGGGATCGCAGCCGAGCCGGCGAGGGTGCGCGCGGGCTCGGCGGCGGCTGTCTGTGACGTCGCCGGCTGGGCCGCCGACTGGGCTGCCGGCGCCGAGACCTCGACGTCGCGCCGGAGGATCAGGCCATCCGGCCCCGAGCCCGAGACGGCGCGAAGATTCACGCCCAGATCGCGGGCGAGCTTGCGGACGAGCGGGGAGACGACCCGGATGGCCTGCGCGGGCAGGGTTTGGGCCTGGCTCCCCCCGGGTGCGGCGGCATTCTGAGTCGCAGGAGCCCCCTTGCGGCGCCGGGTCCGCGCGCCGGACGACGATCCGGACGTGCCGTAGCCGATGAGCACGTTGCCGGACCCTGAGGGCGCGTCCGATCCCGCGCGCTCCTCGGTCCGGTAGGCCTCGGCGCCGGCCTTCCCATCGTCGCCAGCCGAGCCCCCGTGGCCAGCCGTCCCCTCGTCGATGCTGATGAGCGGGCGGCCGACGTCGAGCGTCTCCCCCGGCTGCCCGTGCAGCACGGTCACGACTCCCGCGAACGGCGACGGCACCTCGACGACGGCCTTGGCCGTCTCGACCTCGACGATCGGCTGGTCGACCGCGACCGAGTCGCCCACGGCCACGAGCCACCGCACGAGCTCGGCCTCGGTGAGGCCCTCGCCGAGATCCGGAAGCAGGAAATCACGCGCCACGGCCATCAGTCCTCCCACTGCAACTCGTCGAGGGTGTCGAGGATGCGGTCTACCCCGGGCAGGTACCAGTGCTCGAACTTGGGCGGCGGGAACGGGATGTCGAACCCGGTCACGCGCCGCACGGGGGCCGCGAGCGAGTGGAAGCAGCGCTCCTGCACGCGGGCCGTGATCTCGGAAGCGACCGAGGCGAAGCCCTGCGCCTCCGCGACCACGACAGCCCGGCCGGTCTTGCGCACCGACTCGCACACCGTCTCGTCGTCGAACGGGACGATGGTGCGGAGGTCAACGACCTCGACCGAGCGTCCCTCAGCAGACGCGGCCTCCGCCGCGGCGAGCGCGGGCGGCACGGCGGGCCCGTACGCGATGATCGTCGCGTCCGTCCCAGGGCGGACGACGGCGGCGCGCCCCGCAGCGCGCCCGGCACCCTCGTATTCGGCGCGCAGCGCCTCGAGGTCCACGGCGTCCTTGGACCAATAGAGCTTCTTGGGTTCCATGAAGACGACCGGGTCGTCGCTCGCGATGGCCTCCCGGAGCAGCCGGTACGCGTCCGCGACGCTCGACGGCGTGAACACCTTGAGGCCCGGCGTGTGCGCGTAGTACGCCTCGGACGAATCGCAGTGGTGTTCCACTCCGCCGATCCCGCCCGCGTAGGGCACCCGGATGACCATGGGCAGCGTGACCCGGCCGCGCGTGCGGTTGTGCATCTTCGCGACGTGGCTCGCGATCTGTTCGAACGCGGGGTAGGCGAACGCGTCGAACTGCATCTCGACCACGGGACGCATGCCGTTCATGGCCATGCCGAGCGCCATGCCGACGATCCCGGACTCAGCCAAGGGCGTATCGAAGCAGCGCTGCTCGCCGAACTCGGCCATGAGGCCGTCGGTGACGCGGAAGACGCCGCCCAGCTTGGCGACGTCCTCGCCAAAGACGACGACGCCGTCGTCCGCTCGCATCGCGTCAGCCATCGCGGTGGTGAGCGCCTTCGCGAAGGTCACGGGCTCGGGCCCGGCAGTGGCGGCCGCGCGGGCGGCGGCGGCCTCGGCAACCGTGCTCATCGGTGGTCCTTTCTCGACTGTGCGTCGCGCGAATCCTCGTCGCGCGAAAGCTCATCGCGGGTCATCTCATCTGCGAGAAGAGCCGCCTGCTCGCGCAGCTGCGGGGTCGGTTCGGTGAAGACGTGGCGGAACAGGTCCCGCGGGTCGAGCGCGGGCTCGACGCTGAGGCCATCGCGGAGCTGCTGGGCAATGTCTTCGGCATCGCCCGCGAAGTCGGTTTCGACGTCATCCGTGAGCGCGCCGGTCGAGCGGAGGTAGTGCCGCATGCGGTTGAGGGGGTCCTTGAGCGCCCAGGCTTGGACCTCGGCCTCGTTGCGGTAGCGCGTCGCGTCGTCGGCGTTGGTGTGCGCCTGCATGCGATACGTGTTCGCCTCGACGAGGAGCGGCCCGGAACTACTGCGGGCCAGCGTCACGGCGCGGTCGAGGACCGCGAGGAGGGCCACGATGTCGTTGCCCTCCACGCGCTCGCCCGCCATGCCGTAGCCGACCGCCTTGTGGGCGAGCGACGGCGCGACCGACTGATGCGCGAGCGGAACCGAGATCGCGTACTGGTTGTTCTGGACGAAGAACACGACGGGGAGGTGGAAGACCGCGGCGAAGTTGAGGGCCTCGTGGAAGTCGCCCTCGCTCGTCGCGCCGTCGCCGCACATCGCGAGCACCACGGTGTCCTCGCCGCGAAGCTTTGCCGCGTGGGCGACGCCAACCGCGTGCAGGAGCTGGGTGGTCAGCGGGGTGCTCTGGATCCCGACGTGGTGCGCGTGGGGATCGTAGCCGCCGTGCCAGTCGCCGCGGAAGAGCGTCATCGTCTCGACGGGATCAACGCCGCGGGTCATGACGGCCACCGAGTCGCGGTACGTCGGGAACATCCAGTCGCCGTCTCGGAGGCACAGGGCGGCGGCAACCTGGCAGGCCTCCTGGCCATGGCTCGACGGGTAGACCGCGAGGCGGCCCTGCCGGACGAGCGCCGAGTTCTGGTCGTTGACTCGCCGCCCGATCACGAGGCGACGGTAGGCCTCGAGGAGCTCGCGATCCGTGGGGACCGGATATTGGTGGCCGGGGCTCGAGCCGCGCCGGTCCTCGGGCAGCATCGTGCCGTCCTCGGACAGGATCTGGATCTGGCCGTGCACGGGGAGCATGTAGTCCTCGATGCTGATGCCAAAGCGCTTGATGGCCTCCTGGGCCTCCGCGGGAATGGTCATGATGCCTCCTCGCAGCATGGGTGTTGACACAAGTATCCGCTGGGCGTCCTATTCGTATCCACAAATGGCAGAAACCTTGGAATCTTGGAAGCAAACCGGGAGAATCTATAGACGAATCGCAATGAATGACCCAGATCACAGGAGGCCCCGTGGACGATGTGGACCGCGCAATCCTCGGCCAGCTCACGGAGGACGCCCGGCAGTCCGTGACGACCATCGCCGAGAACGTGCACATCTCGCGCGCGCACGCCTACAACCGGATCGCCAAGCTCCAGGAGCAAGGCATCATCACGAAGTACACGGCGCTCGTCGATCCTCTCAAGGCCGGGCTCCGCTCAAGCGCGTACGTGACCCTCAAGGTGCGCCAGCACTCGTGGCGCGAGCTGCGCGAGCAGCTCAAGGCGATCCCGGAGGTGCACCACATCGCCCTCGTGGGCGGTGACTTCGACGTCATCCTGCTCGTGCGGGCCCTAGACAACACCGACCTGCGACGAGTGGTCTTCGACCAGCTGCAGAACATGCCCGGGGTCTTGGACACCCAGACGTTCCTCGTCTTCGAGGATCTGGACACGCGGTAGGCAGGCAGGTCTGACCGGACTCCCGGCCAGGGGCCGCCCGGTCAGCCCGCGCACGAAAGCCGGCGCCTCGGCCGAGATGCGGCACCGGGGAGCCTGACCGGCGGGGAGTAGTACTCGTGCCCGGTTGGCGCGACGGTGACGATGTCGCCGCGGGTTCCGTCGTCGTCTGCCGCGGAACCGCCGACTACCGCCTGCTCCCACCCCGGCGATTCCTTTGCGTGGTTGCACGCCTCGCAGAGCCCTTGGCCGTTCTCCACACTCGTCTCGCCGCCCTGCACCGCGGGAACCACATGATCGATATGGCGTATCGGCGCATCGCAGAACGGAGTCCTGCACCGCTGATCGCGAATCTCGATGAAGTCGGCGAGGGCGCGCGGGAATCGACGCGCCTTCGAGTCCATGGCCGCGAGCTCGCCCGTTGACGGGTCGAGGTACAGCCGCCTGAGCCAAACTCCTGCGAGCGCAGCGGCGCCAGGTCCTGGCGGGACCTGAGTGCCCTGCGGAGGCACACCCGCTGCAGATCCCGTGCCTACCGCCGTCGCCGCGACCATGCCGCGAGCCTGGGTCGCGGTGATCGTGCCGTAGCCCTGAAGCACCGCAGACTCCCGCGCGCCCGCGAACAGCGAAGCATCCGTCATGACGAGCCCGACCCGCAGCGGCACGGCGTCCGCGTGCGCCTGGCCTGTGACGCGCTCGACCAAGGTATCGGCCGCGACCTGCCCGGCGGTGCGATCGCCGCCTGCCAGACGCTCGGCGGCCGCGGCCTGCCGCAAAGCTCCCTCGACCGCCGCCGCCTGGGCCACCGGAAGAATGGCGGTAAGCTGGGCCATCGAGTCGGGAAGCCGCCGAACAGTGACTCGTCGGCGAGCCTCGGCCTCACGGACTCGCGCGAGCTGGGCGGCGTCGTCGATCGCGTCGACACTTGCCCGCACGGCGTCTTGAACCGCGCGATCCCCGAGCCCCTCGAGCCGCCGAGGATCGCCGCACAGCTCCACGTCGACCGAGGCTCGATCAGCAGGCGAGAGCACCTCGACCCCCTCGGCCAGCCAGACCGCGCGATCTTCGTTGAGCCGCCCCGCAGAGAGGGCGTCGAGCGTGTGCGGCATCTCCCCCACGATTCGTTTCGCGGCCGCCAGAAGCCGCGAGCCCTTCGACGGCGAAACACTTCGCGCCAACGCAATCTGCGAGGCAGTTGATCGCTCTCGCGCCTTTACCGCGCTGCGGCCGGTCTTACCCTCAAGGGCGACCGCCCGCGCGTCGTCCCCTGAGGCGCACAGTTCGGCGAACGCGACTTGCGCGCGCGCCTGCTCGGCAGACGCTGCGGCTTTGAGCCGTTCGAGGACTTCAATGCGGTCGATCAGCTCGGGCCCGGTCAAGCGCGAGCTTCCCCGCGAGGAGCCAAGGCGCCCCGCGAAGAACTCGATGTCCCGGCGATCGGGCCCCGACTCGTCGCGCCCCAGGATCCCGTTGACAGCACCTCGCCAATCCCCCACATTGACCATGCGATCAGTATATCGAACAGAAGTTCGATCACCAAAAGTCAATTCGCAGTTGTTTTCGAGAAGATCGCGTAGGATCGAGCTCATGGCAGAGGTCATCGACTACTCGTCCCCTGGGCCGTTCACGAGCCTTGACGGCATAGACTCGCGTGCGCTCGAGCCTGTCGCTGATGATCCCGTAGGCATCTGCCTGCCAGTCCACAGCCTGGTCATCCAGCCCACCGACGCGCAGGCGTTGAATCTCCCTGCACATCGCTTCGACGAGAATCAGATTCGGCCCGCAGACTCGCTGGTCCGGCGCTTGCTCGCGCTGGACCCGGCACCGTTGACCACGGCCCGCGAACCGCACAGGCGCTTGGTCGGGACCTGCCGGCATTTCGCCGTGCTGAGCTGCGCCCTCCTGCGCTACCGAGACGTAGCCGCCCGCGTTCGCAGTGGCTTCGCCACCTACTTCCAGCCCGGACAGGGGCTCGACCACTGGATCACCGAGTATTGGGACGAGAGCGACGCGCGCTGGATCCGCATCGACTCGGAAATCCTCGGGCAGACCGTGGTGGCCTCCCCGCACGACCTCCGGCCCGGAGAATTCCTTACCGGCGGCGAGGCGTGGGAGGCCTATCGGCGCGGCGAAATCGACGCTTCCGGGTTCGGCGTCCACGGAACCCAGAACTGGGGTCCGGCCGAGATCCGCGGCAACGCCGTGAAGGATCTTGCAGCCTTGAACAAGGTCGAGACCCTTCCGTGGGATGAGTGGGGGCGCATGACCGATGCCTACGCAGGAAGGACCGGCGCGGACTACGACGCCCTGCTGGACGAGCTGGCGGGCGTGTGCGCCACGGACGATCCCGCAGCCGTGAGAGCGCTGTACGACTCCGAGGATTTGCGGGTGCCGGAAGACCTGATCCGCTGACGATGACGAGACCCCTAGTGGTGGAATGCCACCGCATGCCCTGGGTTCGGGAACGCCGACTCCGCGGAGTCGAGGAACTCGACGGCGGCCCGCAGATCCTCGAGGAAGCTCTCGGCGAGGTCGCGCGTGAACCCGTTGCGCACCACGACGCGCTGAACCGTGAGGTCCGCGAGGCCGTCCGGCATCGGGTAGGCCGGGACGAGCCAGCCTGCCATGCGGAGCCGGTCGGAAAGGTGGTGAAGGTCCCACTTGTCCGTGTGGCCGGGCTTGAGCCGCCACGCGAAGACCGGGATGTCCGAACCGTCGTTCCAGAGCTCGAACGGCGCCATGGCCCCGATCTCATGTGCGAGGTACTCGGCCACGTCGCGGCACGAGGCATGCACCGCGCGGTAGCCCTCGACCCCGAGACGCAGGAACAAGTAGTACTGCAGGAGCACCTGCGCCCCCGGGCGCGAGAAGTTGAGCGCGAACGTGGGCATGTCGCCGCCGAGATAGCTCACGTGGAACACGAGATCGTCGGGCAGCGACGCGCGGTCCCGCCACACGACCCACCCGAGCCCCGGGTAGACGAGCCCGTACTTGTGCCCCGAGGTGTTGATCGAGACGACCCGCGGCACGCGGAAGTCCCACTCGAGCTCGGGCTGGAGGAACGGTGCGACCATCGCGCCGGAGGCCCCGTCAATGTGGATCGGCACGTCGAGACCGGTCGAGGCCTGGATCGCGTCAAGGGCCGCCGCAATCTCCTGCACTGGCTCGTACATGCCCGTGTACGTGACACCCATGATCGCGAGGACGCCGATCGTGTTCTCGTCGACGTACTGCTCGAGCCCGTGGCCGTCGAGGACCCGATGCTCGGCGGAGATCGGCACGTACCGCGGCTCGACCTCGAAGTAGTTGCAGAACTTCTCCCAGCACACCTGCACCGCCGAGCTCATCACGAGGTTCGGGCGGTCCGTGGGCTTCCCCGCGGCGCGGCGGGCGTGCTGCCACCGGCGCTTGAGCGCGAGTCCCGCGAGCATCGAGGCCTCGGAGGAGCCGATCGTGGACGTGCCGACGGCGCCGGCCGGGTCGGGCGCGTTCCATAGGTCCGCGAGCATGCGCCAGCAGCGGTGTTCGATCTCCGCGGTCTTGGGGTACTCGTCCTTGTCGATCATGTTCTTGTCGACGGTCTCGGAGTACAGGCGCCCGGCCTCGGGCTCCATCCACGTGCCGACAAACGTCGCGAGGTTGAGGCGCGCGTTGCCGTCGAGCATCGCGTCGTCGTGGACAATCTGGTACGCGGTCGCGGGCAGGGACGTGCCCTCGGGCATCGTGTAGCGGGGAAACTCGGTCGCCTCGCCCGGACGGCTGAACAGCGGGTTCAGCTCGACGTTGACGGAGGACCTGTTGGTCGACTGCTTGGCTGCTTGATGGGACGTTCTGCGAGGAGCGGTCACGCGCCCCAGCCTATGAGACGGGCTACTTCCCCGAAAACACCGGCTTTCGCTTTTCTTGGAACGCCTTGAACCCCTCGCGGTAGTCCTCCGAGTCGCACAATGCCGCCTGCGCCTTGTTCTCCGCGTCCATCGATTCCCACAGCCCGAGGCGGCGGTCACGGATCTGGGACACGAGTTCCTTCGAGGCCACGAAGGCGCCCGTGGCGCCCTGCGCGACCCGCGCCACGACGTCGCGCGTGCGCTCGAGCAGCTCGTCCGCGGGGAAAGCCCGGCTGAACAGGCCGGCCCGGACGGCCTCCTCGCCGCTCATGAGCTCCCCCGTGTAGACGAGGTCGAGCGTGCGATGCATTCCGAGGCGCTCCGTGAAGTACCAGTGCCCGCCCGAGTCGAGCGTCGCGCCGAGGTTGGCGAACGGCGAACCGATCTTGGCGTTGTTCGCGACATAGACGACGTCGGTCGCGAGCAGGAGCCCGAGGCCCACCCCGAGTGTCGCCCCCTGGGCGGCCGCGAACGTCGGGGCGGGGAACGCCGCCATCTTCTGCATGAGCGGCGTGACGAGCCCGCCGAGGTAGCCGAGGACGTCGTCGTCCGCCGGGTCGACGCCCGAAATGTCGCGGCCTGCACAGAACGCGCGGCCCACTCCGCGCAGGAGCAGCGCCCGCACCTCGCCGCGCGAGGCGGCGGCAGCGGCGTCGTCGTACGCCCGGGAAAGCTCGGCGAGCGCGGAAGGGTCGACGGCGTTGAGCTTGCCCGGGGCGTCGAGGACCACCTCGGCGACGCCGCCCTCTATGGTCAGTGAAATCACGGAGCGCTCCTCAGCATCGGGGCGGGCGGGTTCTTACGCATCAAAGTCGACTGTCACTGCCTCGGACGTGGGGTGCGACTGGCAGGTAAGGACGTAGCCGCGCTCGATCTCGTCGGGTTCGAGGGCGTAGTTCTCGGTCATCTCGACCGTACCCTTGACGAGCTTCGCACGGCACGTGCCGCACACGCCGCCCGCGCACGCGAACGGGACGTCGGCGCGGACGCGGAGGGCCGCGTTCAGGATCGTCTCGTTCGCGGAGACCGGGCTCTTGACCACGCCGGAGAGGCCATCGAGGCGGAACTCGATCTCGAACATCTCCCCGGACTCGTCCTCGACCACCGGCCGGCCGATGTTGCCCTCGAGGCGCGTCGGCGTGCCGGTCGTGAAGAGCTCGAAGCGCACCCGCTCGGGCTCAACGCCCCGCGCCGAGAGCGTGTCGCGCACGAGCTGAACGAGCTCGAAGGGCCCGCACAGGAACCATTCGTCGACGTCGTCCGCATGGATCACGGTGTTGAGCAGCGTGGTGAGCTTTTCGGCGTCGACCCGGCCTGAGAGGAGCGGCGAGATCCGCTGCTCGCGGGAGAGAACGTGGTGCAGCGCGAACCGCGCGGGGTACTTGTCCTTGAGGTCGGCGAGCTCCTCGACGAACATGACGTCCATCGCGGCCTTGTTCGCGTAGACGAGGTCGAAGCGCACGTTCTCATTCGCGGCGAGGACCGTCTTCGCGATCGCGATGACCGGCGTGATGCCGGAGCCGGCCGCGACGGCGACGAACGTGTGCTCGCGCTCCGTGTCGATGCTCGTCGGGTCGTTGAGGCCGGTCATCTTGTGCTTCGAGATGAACGCGCCCGCCGGGCTCATGACGTCGAGCGTGTCGCCGGCCGTGAGGCGCTCGTTGGCCCACGTCGAGAACTGGCCCCCGAGGTCCTTCTTGATCGCGACGCGGATCTCGCTGCTGCCGTCCACGAAGCGCCGCGGCACCGCGCAGATCGAGTAGCTGCGGCGGATCTCCCGGGCCTCCCCGGACGCCGGATCGGGGAGCTGCGAGCGGAGCGCGACGTACTGCCCGGGGACGTAGTCATACTCGTCGGCGAGCGCGGCCGGGACGGCGAAGGTCACCTCGATCGCGTCGTTGGTCAGGCGGCGCACCTCGCTCACCTCGAGCGTGTGGAACGACGCACGACGGCGGGTGGTGCCGATGTCGGTCAGCTGGTCGGTCATCTACAACACCTTGAAGTAGTCGAAGGGTTCGTGGCAGTCCTGGCACACGTAGAGCGCCTTGCACGAGGTCGAGCCGAACCGGGACAGCTCGCGAGTGTGAAGCGAGTGGCAGCGTGGGCACTTGACTGCGAGGCCGAGCTTGACGGGGCCGGCGGGCCTGGCGTGCGCCGCGCCCGTGGGCGGGGCGATCCCGTACTCCGCGAGCTTGGCCTTGCCTTCCGCCGTCATCCAGTCCGTGGTCCACGCCGGCGCGAGGACGAGGTCTACCTGGACCCGCTCGTGGCCCGCGTCGTGGAACACGCGCTCGAGGTCGTCGCGGATGGCGTCCATCGCGGGGCAGCCCGAATACGTCGGGGTGATGGTGAGGCGCACCGTTCCGTCCGCATCGACGCGGCCGTCGCGGAGGATCCCGAGATCGCGGATGCTGAGCACCGGGATCTCGGGGTCGTTGACGGTCGCGGCGAGGTCCAGGACGTCGGCGTCGGTCGCAATGTTGCCTGTCGTTACCATGTGGCACCCGGGTGCTTGCGCGCGAGGACCTGCATTTCCGCGAGGAGGTAGCCGAGATGCTCCGTGTGGAGGCCGCGGCGCCCGCCGCCCATGGCCCGCGGGAGCGCGGGCAGGGACAGCGTGGCCTCGTCGATCGCGGCGGCGATCTCCGCGTCGAACTCGCCGCGCAGCGTCGACGGGCGCACGCCCGCCTCGCCGATCCGATCGAAGAGCGGATCGTCGTCGAACAGCTCGTCGACGTACGGCCACACGAGCTCGAGCGCGGCCTGCATGCGAGCGTGCGATTCCTCGGTGCCGTCGCCGAGGCGGAGCGTCCACTGCTTCGCGTGGTCGCGGTGGTAGTCGACCTCCTTGAGGGCCTTAGCGGCGATGGCCGCGATCGTCGGGTCGGTAGAGTCGACGAGCCGCGAGTAGAGGAGGTGCTGGTAGACCGAGACGATGAGCTGGCGTGCGATCGTCACGCCGAAGTCGCCGTTCGGCTGCTCGAAGAGCCAGGCCGAGCGGAACTCCTCCTCTTCGCGCCAGTAGGCGAGATCGTCCTCGGACTTGCCGAGCGCGTGCCCCGCGTAGATGAGGAACGAACGCGCGTGGCCCAGGAGGTCGAGCGCGATGTTGCCGAGCGCGATGTCTTCCTCGAGCTCGGGGCCGCGCGAGATCCAGTGGCTCAGCCGCTGCGCGAGGATGAGCGAATCGTCGCCGAGGCGCAGCGCGTACTCCGCGACGCCGTCGTTCGGCTTCTCGGGGCTGAGCGCGATGTCCTCGGGTCGCAGGGCGTTGCCTGGGGTGACTCGGGTGGCCGACGCCGCGGCGTCGCCGAAGCTGTCGAGCGAGTGGTCAGTGCGGGCCGACTGGGGTGCCTGGGCCGATTGGGGTGCCTGGGCCGATTGGGGTGCCTGGGCCGGTGTCACAGATGCTTCACGCCTTCGCTCTTGGTGTAGTACGTCGCGTGGCGGTAGTCCTTGCCCTGCGGCGACTCGAAGAACGAGCCCTTCGCGTCGGGGTCGGAGGCCGTGATCGCGTCCGACGGAACAACCCAGATCGACACGCCCTCGTTGCGGCGCGTGTACAGATCGCGGGCGTTGCGCAGCGCCATCGCGGCGTCCGGCGCGTGGAGCGAGCCCGCGTGGACGTGGGAGAGGCCGCGGCTCGAGCGCACGAAGACCTCCCAGAGGGGCCAGATGTTGGTCTGCTCGCTCATCAGGCGGCACCTACCTTCTTGAGTTGCTTCTCCGCGTAGGCGCGAGCGGCCTCGCGGACCCATGCCCCGTTCTCGTGCGCCTCGTGGCGCCGCGCCATGCGCTGCGCGTTGCACGGGCCCCGGCCCGCGATGACGTCCTTGAATTCCTGCCAGTCGAGCTCCATGTGGATCCACGTGCCCGTCTCCTCGTCGAAACGGAGGTCGGGGTCCGGCAGCGTGAGGCCGAGCACCTTGACCTGCTCGACGATCATGCCCACGAACCGCTGCCGCAGTTCGTCGTTGGAGAAGCGCTTGATGTTCCACGCCATGGACTGCTTCGAGTTGGGCGAGTCGTCGTCCGGCGGGCCGAACATCATGAGCGCGGGCGCATAGAAGCGGTCGACGGCGTCCTGCGCCATCCGCTTCTGCTCCGGCGTGCCGTGGGAGAGTTCGAGGAGGATCTCGAAGCCCTGGCGCTGGTGGAACGACTCTTCCTTGCAGATGCGCACCATTGCGCGCCCGTAGGGGCCGTAGCTCGCGCGGCACAGTGGAACCTGATTGGCGATCGCCGCGCCGTCCACGAGCCATCCGATCGCGCCCATGTCCGCCCAGCTGCGCGCCGGGTAGTTGAAGATCGAGGAGTACTTGGCCTTGCCGTCGAGGAGCTGCTGGTTCAGCACGTCGCGCGGGGTTCCGAGGGTCTCGGCTGCCGAGTACAGGTAGAGCCCGTGGCCGGCCTCGTCCTGGACCTTCGCCATGAGGATGGCCTTGCGCTTGAGGCTCGGGGCGCGCGTGATCCAGTTGGCCTCGGGCTGCATTCCGATGATCTCGGAGTGGGCGTGCTGCGAGATCTGGCGCACGAGGGTCTTGCGGTAGGCCGCGGGCATCCAGTCCTTCGGCTCGATACGAGAGTCTTCGGCGATGATGCGGTCAAAATACGCCTGGCCTGCCACGTCCGCCTCGGACAATTCCACCGGGGACGCGGGCGCAGGCACGGGCTGCAGGGGCGCAGCTGCCATAGCTCCTCCTCAAATAATTACCGACCGTTCGTTCAGAATATGCGGGAGGGCAGGCCTCGTCAAGCCGCATCAGAGCAGTGAGATCCGCCAAATCAGGGCTAAAGACCGATGGTCCCGCGCCGAATCCGGGCGGTTAATGGCTTTCAGGAAAGGTCCACGTCCGGTTCGGCGAGTGTCGATTCATCGAGTGCCGATTCATCGAGTGTCAGGGTCCACGGGAATGGTTGACGAATCCGCTGGGAAGCCGACCGCGCTCCAGGTGCGGCGGAGGAAGCGCACGGCCCTCATCGCGATCCTGAGCGCCCTCACGCTCGTGGTCGTGGCGGCGGTGATCGCGATCGTCTACATCGGCAGCCTGGCAACGACGTTCGACACAAAGACGCAGAAGATCCCCGCGGCCTTCCCCCAAGAGTCCACGCGGCCGTCCGAATCCGCGCCGACCGCCCCCGACGGCAAGACGCCCATCAACATCCTCCTCGTGGGCACGGACAGCCGCGGCGCCACGATCGAGCAGGCCGAGGCCGGGATCCCCTCGGACCAGCGATCGGACACGATGCTCCTCGTGCACATCCCCGCGGACCGGAAGAGCGTCTACCTCATCTCGATCATGCGCGACCTGTGGGTCCCGATCCCCGGACACGGGAGTGCGAAGGTCAACGCCGCCCTTGCCTTCGGGGGCGTTCCCCTCATGGTGCAGACCGTCGAATCCCTGCTCGGCCAGCGCATCGACCACGTGGTCTTCATGGACTTCTCGGGCTTCAAGGACCTCACGAACGCCGTGGGCGGAGTCACCGTAGACGTCAAGATCCCCTTCACCGCCGGCCAGACCTCGAACTACCACTTCGACGCTGGCCCGCAAACCATGAACGGCGACCAGGCGCTCGCCTACGTCCGCGAGCGCTACGCGTTCCCCGACGGCGACTACCAACGCGTGCGCGACCAGCAGAACTTCATCAAGGCCCTCGTCGGGAAGCTCGCGTCCCCCCAGACGGTCGCCAACCCCGTGACGGTCGCGAACGTGGTCAACGAGCTATCGCCGTACCTGACGGTCGATTCGTCGTTGAACGCAGCCGCGGTCGCCAAGCTCGGTTTCGAGCTCCGCGCTGTCCGCGCGAGCGACATCGTCTCCTTCACGCTCCCCACGAGCGGAATCGGCTGGTCCACCGACGGGCAGTCGATCGTGATCTTCAACGCCCCCGCGACCGCCGCCCTCGCCACCGCTCTGGCCAAGGGCTCCATGCCGCAATACGTGAAGGACAACGACCTGACGAACGGGAACTAGCGTCAGCCCCGGCACCGATGTCGGAGCGAGTGGCTAGGGTGGGCTCATGAGCGAAGCCCCCTCCCGTGCTGCCACGCCGGCCACCGCCGTCCCGCCCGTCGCGAAGAAGGTCCCCTCCCCGCGTGAGCACCACGGCGACGTCTTCGTGGACCAGTACGAGTGGCTGCGGGAGAAGGAGGACCCCGAGGTCGTGGCCCACCTCAAGGCGGAGAACGCGTACACCGAGACGGTGACCGCGGGACAGCAGCCGCTCCGCGACGCGATCTTCGAGGAGATCAAGGGCCGTACGCAGGAGACGGACCTCTCGGTGCCGAGCCGTCTGGGCGACTGGTGGTACTACTCGCGCACCATTGAAGGCAAGCAGTACCCCGTGTACTGCCGCGTGGCCGCGTCCGGCGCGGCGGGCGACGTCGAGGCCTGGACGCCTCCCGCCGTCGTTCCCGGGGAGCCCGTCCCCGGCGAGGTGGTGCTGCTGGACGGCAACGCCGAAGCCGAGGGCAAGCCCTTCTTCGCGCTCGGCGGCGCAACGGTGAGCCGCGACGGCAGCCTGTACGCCTACTCCGTGGACAACGCGGGCAACGAGACGTTCACGCTCCGCATCAGGGACCTCCGCACGGGCGATCACCTCCCCGAGGTCATCGAGAACGTCTTCTACGGGCTCGAGTTCTCGACCGACGGCGGCCGCCTCTACTACGTCGTCGCCGATGAGTCGTGGCGCCCCTACCAGATCCGCGTCCACGTGCTCGGCACGCCCGTCGAGCAGGACGCCGTGCTCTACGAGGAGGGAGACGTGGCCCAATGGACCTCGATCGACCTCTCCGGCGACCGCCGCTGGCTCCTCGTGAGCGTGGGCAACTCCGAGTACAGCGAGACGCGCTACCTCGACCTCGACGACGCCGAGGCGCGGCTCGAGCTCCTCCTGGGTCGCAGCGAGCGCATCCTCCATTCGGCGGAGCTCTTCGAGCACGACGGCGCTGCCCAGGTCCTGCTCGTCCACAACCGGGACGCGGTCAACAGCATGGTCTCGACCGCGCCGCTCGCCGAGTTCACGAAGCCCCTCGCGGAGCAGCGCTGGACCACGGTCGTCGCTCACGACGCCGCCGTCAAGATCGAGGGCGCCGAGGTCACCGCGAGCCACCTGGTCGTCGCGCTCCGCCGCGACACGATCGAGACGGTCCGCTTCGCGCCCCTCGCCGGGGCCATCGCCGCCGCGGAAGCCGGCAGCGCGCCGTCGTTCGCGGAGCCCGCGTTCGGCGAGGAGCTCTACACGGCCGGCGCCGGCGTCTCCGACTATCGCGCGCCGGTCGCGCGGCTCAGCTACACGTCCTTCTTCACGCCGCCGCGCGTCTACGACTACGTCCTCGCGACCGGCGAGCTCCTGCTGCGGAAGGAGACGCCGGTGCTGGGCGGCTACGACCCGCAGGATTACGTCGCCGAGCGTGCGTGGGCGACGGCCGACGACGGCACCCAGGTTCCGCTGTCCGTGCTGCGGAAGGCGTCGGTGCGGGCGGACGGGACGAACCCGGCGCTCGTGTACGGGTACGGCTCGTACGAGGTGAGCATGGACCCCGCGTTCGCGATCCCGCGGCTGAGCCTCCTGGACCGCGGCGTCGTGTTCGTGGTCGCGCACATCCGCGGCGGCGGGGAGCTGGGCCGCCGCTGGTACGAAGCCGGCAAGAAGCTGCTCAAGCGGAACACGTTCACGGACTTCGTCGCCGCGACCGATTGGCTCTCGGCCTCCGGCTGGGCCGATCCCGCGCGGATCGCGTGCATGGGTGGCTCCGCCGGCGGGCTGCTCATCGGCGCGGCCCTCAACCTCGCGCCGGAGAAGTACGCCGCCGCCGTCGCGCAGGTGCCGTTCGTCGACGCGCTCACCACGATCCTCGACCCCGAGCTGCCGCTCTCGGCGCTCGAGTGGGAGGAATGGGGCAACCCGATCGAGGACTCAGAGGTCTACGCGTACATGAAGTCGTACACGCCGTACGAGAACGTGCGCCCCGCCGGTTACCCCGCGGTGGCCGCCGTGACGTCGTTCAACGACACGCGTGTCCTGTACGTCGAGCCCGCGAAGTGGGTCCAGGTGCTGCGCGAGGCGACGACGAGCGCGCACCCGATCGTACTCAAGACGGAGATGGACGCGGGCCACGGCGGCGCGTCGGGGCGCTACGAGGCGTGGAAGGACCGGGCCTGGGACTACGCGTTCATCGCGGACGCGCTCGGGGCACGGAACGTGATCAGCTGACGAGCCTGATCAGCTGACAAGCTGGGGCCTGCTCGCGCCCTCGGGCGCGAGCAGCCCGTCGGCGACGATCGCGAGCATCGACGCGACGGCGTCGGCCGGGATCTCGCTGTTGTCCGCCACGGCGGCCACGCCACCCACGAGTCGGCTGATCTGCATGGCCTCGACGCCGGGCCGCAGGGCGGGGGCGAGCGCGTCGATGACGCGCTGGTTGGCGCCGAGATAGGTCTGGCACTTCGCCGCGAACGGCGAGCCAGGATCACCCAGCGCGGCCGTGATGCGCGCGGCCGCGCCCTTGTGCTCGGTGAGCATCGCGGCGTAGGCCGTGAGCCACGCCTTGAGCTGCTCGCGCGCGGGCGCCTCGAGGGTGAGGGCGCGCTCGACCGCCGAGTTGACCCTCTCGGCCCAGGCCTCGAGGACCGCGTCGTAGAGGTCCTCCTTGGTCGGGAAGTGCCGGTAGAGCGTTCCGGTGCCGACCTCTGCCGCCTTCGAGACCTCGTCCATCGAGACGGCGTCGTAGCCCTTCGTCCGGAAGAGCATGCGCGCCACTTCGACGATCCGATCGCGGTTGCGGCGAGCGTCAGCGCGCACAGAAACCACTTCCTCTCAAACCTGTTCCCTGATGCCCCGGTCCTCTTAACACCGGTGCTCTCACATCCACTTGCAAACCGGAGACAGTCTCCGTATAGTTCTAAGCGGAGCATCTCTCCCCTTAGTGTACGCCTACCTTCAGGACTCATACTCATGGCTCCCACCATTGCCACGCGCGCCCCCAGCGGGGTCGCGCCCACCAGCCGCCGCGCCGGTAACGTCGGCCTGTGGCTGGTCATGCTCGCTCAACTCATGCTTGTCCTCGACTCCACCGTGGTGAACGTCGCCCTTCCGCACATCGCGACCGATCTCCACTTCTCCAGCTCCGAACTCAGCTGGGTGCTCAATGGCTACGCGCTCGCGTTCGGCGGGCTCCTGCTCCTCGGCGGCCGCGTCGGGGACGTGATGGGCCGGCGCCGCACGTTCCTCGTGGGTGTGGCGGCCTTCACGCTCTTCTCGCTCCTCGGCGGACTCGCCACCTCGCCGCTCCTGCTCGTCATCGCCCGCGCCCTCCAGGGCCTCGGCGCCGCGTTCGCAGCCCCGAGCGTGCTCGCGCTCATCACGACGTCGGCGAAGGACGAGGGCGCGCGCAACCGCGCCCTCGCGCTCTTCTCCGCGATCGCCTCGATGGGCGGTGCACTCGGACTCATCCTCGGAGGCGTCCTCACCGACACGACCAACTGGCGGTGGACCCTCTTCATCAACGTGCCGATCGGCGCCGTCGTGCTCATCATGGTGCCGCGCCTCGTCGCCGAAACCCCACGCCGCACGGGCCGCTTCGACATCCTCGGCGCGGTCACGGCCACGGGCGGCGCCGTCGCGATCGTGTGGGCGCTCATCCAGGCGCCCGACTACGGCTGGTTCAGCCCCCGCACCCTCGGCGGCCTTGTGGTCGGCGCCGTGCTGCTCGCACTGCTCGCCTACACCGAGCGCAGGGTTGCCCACCCCCTGCTCCGCCCGCAGCTGCTCCGCAGCCCGAGCCGCGTGAGCGCGCTCGCGGCCATGGCAGCGACCTACGGCGGGATGCTCGCGATGTTCTTCCTCATGGTCCAGTACCTCGAGGACCAGCTGCACTTCTCGCCCCTCGTCACGGGCCTCGCGTTCCTCCCGATGCCGCTCAGCATCTTCGCGATGTCGCGGATCATCCCGCGGCTCGTGGAGCGCATCGGGGCCGTCCGCCTCGTGATCATCGGCGCCGCGCTGCGGGTGGTCGCCTTCCTTCCGCTCACGCAGCTGGGCTCGAACACGAGCTTCGCCCTCGTCGCCGTCGCCCTCCTGTTCACGGGAATCTCGGCGGGCATGACGTTCATGCCGCTCACGACACTCGCGCTGCGCAACGTCGAACCCGAGCACGCCGGGTCAGCGTCCGGCCTGTTCCAGACGATGCAGCAGCTCGGCGGCGCCGTGGGGCTCGCCATCGTGGCGTCCACGTTCGCGGCATTCGCGGTCCCGGGCGACTTCGTGACCGGCGGGCGGGCCGGATTCTGGTCGGCCACGATCCTCTCCATCGTCGCGCTCGCGGCCGTCGTCGGGCTCGCCGTGAGGCGGAACCGGGAGGCCTAGGCCTAGCCGGCGCCCGCCGCCACCGAAGCCACCTTCTCGCCGCCACCGAAGTCACCTTCTCGCTGTCCGCAGTTACCTTCTCGCCCACAAGTCAGCTTCGAGCTGACTTCTCAGCGAGAAGGTAACTGCCATCGGCGGGAAGGTGACTTTGTTTCCTTGACACATCCTCGCGCATGGGATTACCTAATGAACATTCGGTAAAGAAATGCGAGGAACCTCTATGAGCGACGCTGCTCACCCGGACACACTGGCCCACCGAGACGCCCTGGCCCACCGAGACGCCCTGGCCCACCCGGCGCATGCGGCACACCACGCCACGCCGCTCCCCTCGCCCGCGCACCCCATCCTCACCGACGACTACGCAACGGAATGGATGGGCCTCGAGGTCCTCGCCCTCGGGGATGGGTCAGCGACCGTCGCGACCACCTTGCGCCGCGAAATGCTCAATGGCTTCGGGATCGCCCACGGCGGAATGATCTTCGCCATCGCCGATTCCGCGTTCGCCCTCGCGTGCAACCCGCACACGCCCGAGGAGGACGACAACACGATCACCGTCGCCGCCGGCGTCGACGTCAACTTCCTCGCGCCGGCGGACGTCGGCGAGCGCATCACCGCCGTCGCCGCCCGCCGCGCAGCGGCCGGCCGAAGCGGGCTCTACGACGTCCAAGTCTTCGCGACGTCGGCTTCCGAAGCAGCGCGTTCCGAAACTGCGCCCACCGAACCCGCGCCCACCGAACCCGCGCCCACCGAACCCGCGCCCACTCAGGCCGCGTCCACTCAGGCCGCGTCCGACGGCGCGTCCCCGGCTCGAGTGCCCGAGCCTCGGCTCATCGCCGAGTTCCGGGGCCGTTCGCGCACCATCCCCAAGCGCTAGGCGCCGACCCAGGCACGAGGCGCGGCCCCGCCGTCGTACGCCCCGCCCAGTCGCTGCCGCCCGCCCCCGCCCCCAGCCCACCCCGAAAGAGACACCGTGACTCAGACCGCCGCCAACACCACCGCCACTCCCGCGCGAGATAAGTCAGACTTCGGCCCCGCGATCCTCGACGCCGAGGAGACCATGTCGCGCGACCAGATCGAGGCCCTCCAGCTCGCCCGCCTCCAGGAGACGCTCTACTACGCGTACAGCCACGTCGGGCTCTACCAGCGCAAGTTCGACGAGGCCGGGGTTCATCCCAGCGATCTCAAGGAGCTCGCCGATCTGGCCAAGTTCCCCTTCACCACGAAGGAGGACCTCCGCCAGGAATACCCGTTCGGCATGTTCGCCGTCCCCATGGACCACGTGGCCCGCATCCACGCGAGCTCTGGCACCACGGGCCGCCCCACGGTGGTGGGCTACACGCGCCAGGACCTGGACACGTGGGCCACGCTCGTGGCCCGCTGCCTGCGCGCCTCGGGCGTCCGCCCCGGCATGAAGGTGCACAACGCGTACGGCTACGGCCTCTTCACGGGCGGGCTCGGCGCGCACGCCGGCGCGGAGAAGCTCGGCGCGACGGTGATCCCGATGTCGGGCGGCCAGACCGAGAAGCAGATCCAGCTCATCGGCGACTTCGCCCCGGACGCGATCCTCTGCACGCCGACGTATCTCCTGACCATCGGCGACGCGATGATGCACAAGGGCCTCGACCCCCGCGCGACGTCGCTCAAGTACGCCGTGCTCGGCGCCGAGCCGTGGACGCAGGAGATGCGCCACGAGCTCGAGGAGATGTTCAACATCAAGGCGTGCGATATCTACGGCCTCTCCGAGGTCATGGGTCCCGGCGTCGCGGGCGAGTCGGTCGAGACCCAGGACGGCAGCCACGTGTGGGAGGACCACTTCCGCCCCGAGATCGTGGATCCGTTCGACCTCACGAGGACCATGGCGGACGGCGAGACGGGCGAACTCGTGTTCACGTCGCTCACCAAGGAGGCCCTGCCGATCATCCGGTACCGCACGAAGGACCTCACGACGCTCCAGCCCGGCACAGCCCGTCCCGGCCACCGCCGCATGGGCCGCATCTCGGGGCGCAGCGACGACATGATCATCCTGCGCGGCGTGAACCTGTTCCCGTCGCAGATCGAGGAGATCGCGCTCCGCATCCCCGCGCTCAGTCCCCACTTCCAGCTCGAGATCACCCGCCCGAACCGCATGGACGAGCTCACCGTGAAGATCGAGCCGCGGGAAGGGACGACGGCGGAGCAGCGCACCGCCGCGGGCGCGGCCCTGCGCCAGCAGATCAAGATCCACATCGGCTCCTCGTGCCGCATCGACGTGGTCGAACCAGGCTCGCTCGAGCGCTCCAACGGCAAGCTGCGCCGCATCTACGACCTCCGCACCAAGGGCTGACCAAACCCGGCTGGCCGAACCCCGGCTGGCCAACCCGACCTAGACTGGACCCCATGCCTTCCGCCGCTGCGACTGAGACCCCAGGGCCAGATTCTTCTGGCCCCGCGCCCGCCGGACGCCGGGGACGCCCCGGCTACGATCAGCGGTCCGTGCTGAAGGTCGCCGTCGAGGTGTTCAACCGCCACGGCTACGACGCGACCTCCATGGGGATCCTCGCGGAGAACCTCGGCATCTCGAAGTCGGCGATCTACCACCACGTTCCCTCGAAGGAGGACCTGCTCGCGCTCGCGCTCGAGCAGGCCCTCGGCGGGCTCGAGTCGGTGTGGGAGGCCCCTGAGGTGCATGAGGGCACGGCCGAGCACCGCCTCGAGTTCGTGGTGCGCTCGACCGTGGCGGTTCTGACCGAGCGGCTGCCGTTCGTGACCCTTCTGCTGCGGCTGCGGGGCAACACGGAAACCGAGCGGAAAGCCATGGAGCGACGCCGCGCCTTCGACCGCAAGGTGGCCGAGCTGATCGACGAGGCCCGTGCGGAAGGGACTCTGCGGAGCGATATCGACCCGCGCACCGTCTCGCGTCTCCTGTTCGGCACCATCAACTCGATCGTCGAGTGGTACCGTCCCGGGGGCGCCCTCACGCCCGAGAAGCTCGCGGATGATGTGGTCGCGGTCCTGTTCGACGGGCTACGCGCAGGCTGACTCTTTGAGGACGGGTCCGAGGGTGAACTCTTGCTGAATTGATCGGCAACTCCTGCTTCGGGGGTAATCGGCGGGACTAGGGTCTTCGCGGGGGACGCGTATGACCGCTCTCGAGAAGGACTATCAGATGCCGAAATTCAGCGTCCGCGCTGCAGCCGCGACGAGCGCTCTCGGGCTCGCTGTTGCTGCGGGCGGAGCCATCACCGCCGCGCTGCCTGCCCAGGCCGCACCTTCCACGACCACCACGCCGATCAAGCACGTCGTCGTCATCTTCGGCGAGAACGTCTCGTTCGACCACTACTTCGCGACCTATCCGAACGCCGCCAACACCGCGGGTGAGAAGGTCCAGGGGACTGGCGCGCCGGCGTCGTCCTTCACCGCGGCGCCCAACACGCCCAAGGACATCAACACGCTCGCGAACGCGAACCTGCTCGCGCCGAACAACCCGAACTCGGTGCAGCCCTCGCGGCTCACGCCCGGCCAGGCCGTCACATGCGACCAGGACCACGAGTACACCGCGGAGCAGAAGGCCTTCAACGGCGGGCTCATGAACAAGTTCGTCGAGAACACGAGCACCGACACGTGCAAGGCGCCGATGTACTCGGCTCCCGGCCTCACGATGGACTACTACGACGGCAACACCGTCACGGGCCTGTGGAACTACGCTCAGCACTTCGCCATGAGCGACAACAGCTTCAGCGACACGTTCGGGCCGTCCACGCCGGGCGCGCTCAATCTCGTCTCGGGCCAGACCCACGGCGTGACGAGCATCGACGCCCTCACCGGAAAGCAGACGGCGACGCCTGACTCCTACACGGTCAAGTCGCCCAACGCGCAGGGCGTCGGCACCGTGACCGAGGACCCCGACCCCGCCTTCGACGACTGCTCGGACAACAGCCGCAACGGCAAGCCCTACCCGCTCGCCGCGATGAGCGGCAAGAACGTCGGCGACCTCCTCAACGAGAAGAACGTCTCGTGGGGCTGGTTCCAGGGCGGCTTCACGCCGAACGGCACGAAGAACATCGCGGGCACCAATTACGCACAGTGCACCACCGCGCACGCGAACATCGTCGGCGCGTCCCGCACCGACTACAACCCGCACCACGAGCCGTTCCAGTACTACAAGTCGACGGCCAACCCGCACCACCTCGCGCCGGCCTCCGACGCCGAGATCGGCCACAACGGCCAGGCGAACCACCAGTACGACCTCACGTCCTTCGACAAGGTCGTGAACTCGGACAACATGCCGGCCGTCTCCTTCCTCAAGGCGCCGAACTACCAGGACGGCCACGCCGCCTACTCGGACCCGATCGACGAGCAGAAGTTCGTCGTCGAGCAGATCAACGCGATCCAGAAGTCCAAGAACTGGGACTCCACGGCGATCGTCCTCGCCTATGACGACTCGGACGGCTGGTACGACCACGTCGCGACGAAGGTCCTCAACGCCTCGAACGATCCTGCCGCCGACGCCGCGATCTGCACCGACGCTGCCAAGGCCGGCACGCCGATCCTGGGGGGCTACGCCGACCGCTGTGGCCCCGGCCCGCGCCAGCCGCTCCTCGTCGTCTCGCCGTTCGCGAAGCGCAACTTCGTGGACCACACGGTCACGCAGCAGTCCTCCATTCTCCGATTCATCGAGGGCAACTGGGGCCTCGGCAGCCTCGGCGACGGCTCGTTCGACCAGATCGCCGGCTCGCTCGGGAACCTGTTCAACTTCAACGCGCAGCCGCGCCGCGACGGCCTGATCCTGGACCCCGCCAACGGCACGGTGGTCCAGGCCGCGTATTGCGCGGACAACAGCGGCCAGCACCTCGGCCAGGGCGGTTCCTGCCAGTAGCCGCCCTCACCCTCCCGCTCCCGGGGGCGCTTGCGTCCCCGGGAGCCACGGGGAGACGCTGGTCGTATGGCCGTCCAGATCTCCCGTGAACTGAAGCGCCTCGTCCCCCAACTGCGCTACGAGCCGACCGCCAAGCGGCTCCGCGCGCGGCTGGGGGACGAGCTCATTCTCGACTCGCACCGCGCGATCGTCGTGTGGGAGCCCGGGCGTCACCTTCCGGTCCACGCGGTCCCCGAGGACGACGTCGTGGCTCGCCTCGAGCCGGCCGCCCCGGGCGAGGGCCGCGCGAACCATACGGCCGACGGCGAGCTGCTCACCGTGAGGGCGGGCGCCCACACCGCGGCCGGCCAGGCGTTCCGCCTCAGCGACCCCGACCTCAGCGGCTACATCGTGCTCGAGACGGACGCGTTCGACTGGTTCGAGGAGGACGAGCTCGTCGTGGGGCATCCCCGGGACCCGTTCGCCCGGATCGACATCCGCGCGACGTCTCGCCGCGTCCGGGTGCTTCTCGACGGAGCCGTCCTCGCCGCAACGACGCGCTCCGTGATCCTCTTCGAGGGCCAGCTGCCGCCCAGGACGTACATTCCGCGCGAGGACGTGAACTGGGGCCTCCTCCAGCCCGTGGAGCTCGTGACCGTCTGCCCGTACAAGGGCCACGCCCACTATTGGACTGCACCGGGGCTCGGGGACGGACGGCCCGTCGCGTGGTCCTACGGCCCCGAATTTCCCGAGATGGCGCAGATCCACGGCCTCGTAGCGTTCTTCGACGAGCGCACCGACGTCGAGGTGGACGGTCGGATTCCTGCGCGGCCGGCCACGGCCTGGACGTAAGTGATTAAGTGATAACAGCTTGGCAACGTCCGCTCACAAGCGCTTGGAATCGGAGTGAGCGCGTGCCTACACTCACAGACGTGACCTGCATCTCAATGGCGCGATGCAGGTTTTTCTCTGCCCTCCTTTGTTCCGTACGCCGAACCTGACAGGGTGACATCATGCCCTCCTTGCCGGTGACCCGTCGGTCTGCCCTCGCGCTGGTTGCGGCGCTGGGTGCCACGGGCGCACTCGGTGCGTGCACGCCGTCGTCCGCTGAATCGTCGGCGTCCTCGCGGGCGAGCGGGGCCAGCCCCAAGAAGAGCCCCGCCCCGGAGGCCACCGGCCCCGGAATGCCCCGGCTCGTGGGCACAGTGGCCGAGCACCTCAGCTCGCCGTGGTCGCTCGCGCCCGCGGCGGACGGCTCAGCGTTCGTTTCGGAGCGCGTCTCGGGGCGCATCCTCCGCATCCCGTCCGGCGGCGGAGCGGCCCAGCCCGTCGGCCAGGTCACGGTGCGCCAGGGGACGCGCGAGGGCGGGCTCCTGGGCCTCGAGGCCTCCCCGACGTTCGAGCGCGACGGGCTCCTGTACGCGTACTACACGGGCACGTCAGGCCCGGGCATCTCGGAGACCGACGCAGCCGCCGACGCGAATCGCGTGGTAAGCCTCGCCTGGGACGGGAAGAAACTCGGCGACGAGCGCATGATCGTGAGCGGCATCCCCGCGTCCGTGATTCACGACGGCGGCCGGATCCGCTTCGGCCCGGACGGCCACCTCTACATCGGGACCGGCGACGCCAACACACGCACCTTGAGCCCCGACCTGCTCAGCCTCGGCGGGAAGATCCTGCGGGTCGCGCCCGACGGCTCCCCCGCGCCCGGCAACCCGTTCGGGACCGACGTCTTCAGCTATGGCCACCGCAACGTCCAGGGGCTCGCGTGGGACTCGCACGGCCGCCTGTGGGCGAGCGAATTCGGGCCCGAGCGCAACGACGAGCTCAACCTCATCACGGCCGGCGCGGACTACGGCTGGCCGACGGTCACGGGCACGGCCCGAAACGGGCGGAGCGTCCCCGCGGCCTTTGTCTGGCCCTCGGCCGCGGAGGCCTCGCCGAGCGGCATCGCGGTGGTCGACGACGTCGCCTACGTCTCGTGCCTGCGCGGCGAGCGACTGTGGCGCGTTCCGCTGCCCGGTCCGGGCTACACGCCCGACGGAAGCGGCACGCTCCCGGGGGCCACGGAGCACTTCCGGGGCCAGTTCGGCC
This sequence comes from Sinomonas sp. P47F7, assembly GCF_049332655.1. Classification (GTDB taxonomy): domain Bacteria; phylum Actinomycetota; class Actinomycetes; order Actinomycetales; family Micrococcaceae; genus Sinomonas. Next base: position 3,582,940 of record NZ_CP186327.1, read on the forward strand.
GCCTGCGTGACGTCGCGCCCCTGCCCGGCGGGAAGGAGCTGTGGCTCCTGACGAACGAGGGCGACGCGTCGAGAATTCTCCGCGTCGCCCTGTGACTGGCTCAGAGAGTTGCGCCGTGGACACAAGACCGACGACGGCGCCGTGCAGCGGGTGCCCCGGCTCGAGGCCGGTGAGCTCCTCGGCGACCGCGACGTCGCTCGCCTCCCCGGCGAGGAGGGACTGCAGGCGCTGGGCCTCGTCGTCGTCGGCCGCGTCGAAGCGCAGCGCGGCACCCATGGCGCCCAGCAGCGCGTCCGCGCCGATCCCGCGCTCGGCGAGCTCGGCGGCGGGACCGATGAAACGCTCGTGGCGGCCCAGCTTCCGCAGCGGGGCGCGCCCCACGCGGTCCACCGTGTCCGGGAGCTCCGCGTTGGAGAAGCGACCCAGGATCTTCCGGATGTACGCCTCCTGCTCCTCGGGCGCGAAGCCGTACTTCGCGACGAGGAGCGCCTTGGTCTCGGCGAGGACCGCCTCGACCTTGGCCCGGATCTCGGGGTCGGCCACCGCGTCCGCGATCTTGTCCTTGCCCGCTGCCCGCCCGAAGTAGGCTGCAGAGGCGTGGCCCGTGTTGACGGTGAAGAGCTTCCGCTCGATGTACGGACCGAGCGAGTCGACCCACGTCACCCCCGGGATTGCCGGGACGGCGTCGCCGAACGGGCCGCGCTCGATGGCCCACTCGAAGTAGGGCTCGACGCGGACGTCGAGGCCGCCTCCGGGCGCCTGTGCCGGGACAATGCGGTCCACCGCCGTGTTGGCGAAGATCGCCTTCGCGTTCACGGCATCCTCGCCGAGACCCTCAGTGCGGGCCGCGGCCCGCACCTCGGCCTCGAGGATGTCTGTGGCGTTGATCGCGTTCTCGCACGCCATGACAGCGAGCGGGGCACCGCCTACCGGCCTCGCGGCGAGGCCTCGGGCGATCACCGGGGCCACGAACTTGAGGATGTTCGGGCCCACGGCGGTCGTCACGATGTCGGCTCGCGCGATGCGCTCGACGAGCTCGGCCTCCTGCGTCGCGGAGTTGACCGCGTCGTAGCCGTCCACGAGATGGTCGACGCCGCCGTCGCCCACCTCGTGCACGGTGTACGACCGCGTGGCCTGGAGCGCCTCGATGAGCGGCGCCGCCACGTCGGCGAAGACGAGCCCGTAGCCTGCCTCGTGCAGGAGGAGGCCCACGAAGCCGCGGCCGATGTTCCCCGCCCCGAAGTGGACTGCCGACTTGCTCCCGAGCGTCATGCATTCACCTTTCCGAAGATGTCGAGCACCTCGTCGACGGTCTGAGCGGCTTCGAGCCGCGCGACCTGCTCCTTGTCGCCGAAGACCTTGGCGATCTTCGCGAGGATGCCGAGGTGCTCCTTGTCCTTGCCCGCGATGCCGACCACGAAGGTGACGGGCTTGCCCTGCCAATCGATGGGCTGGGCGTAGCGGACGAACGTCACGGCCGAGGACGCGATGTGCGGCTTCGCCTCGTTCGTGCCGTGCGGGATGGCGAGGCCGTTGCCCATGAACGTCGAGACGGAGCGCTCGCGCTCGTGCATAGACTGGATGTACTCGTCGTCAATGGCGCCGGTCGCCTTGAGGAGGTGACCCGCCTCGTCGATCGCGCTCGGCATGTCCCCGGCACTGCCCGCAAGGATCACGGACTCGCGCCGCAGGATGTTCTTCGTTTCGGCGTGGTGCTGCGGAACGGCGACGTGCGCGGCGGCCGCCTCGACCTCGGACGCGGGCTCGGCCTTGCCAGCCACGCCCTCGAACGGCTTGTTCGCCGTCTGGGCCTGCTCGTCGAGCAGCGCGACGATCTCGTCGTACTTCGGGCTGCCCATGAAGTTGTCGACCGTCACGATCTGTGCGCTCGGCGTCTTCTCCTCCGCCCGGAGGGCGAGATCCTGGTGGACCACGACCATGTCGTACGTGTCCGTGAGGTTGGCGATCGCCTGGTTGACGACCGTGACGTGCCGGTGGCCCGCAGCCTTGATCTTGTTGCGGAGCACCGAGGCGCCCATGGCGCTCGAGCCCATGCCGGCGTCGCACGCGAAGACGATGTTCCGGATCTCGGTCGCCGTCGCAACACCGCCGCCCGCAAGGAGCGTCGAGGCCATCGACTTGCGGCCCTTCATGCCCTCCATGGACGCGGTGGCCGCCGCAAGGTCACCCTCGTCCTTGTTCCGGGCGGCGCGGAGGATGAGTGAGGCGATGATGAACGAGACCGCACACGCGAGGATCACGGCGAGGATCACCCCGATGTAACTGTCGCGCGAGGTCTGCGCGAGGACCGCGATGATCGAGCCAGGCGCGGACGGAGCGACGAGGCCGGCGTGGGTGATCGCGAGGGTCGCGATGCCCGTCATGCCGCCGCCGATCGTCGCGAGGATGAGGATCGGCCGCATGAGGATGTACGGGAAGTAGATCTCGTGGATGCCACCGATGAACTGGATGAGCGCTGCGCCCGGCGCGGAGGCCTTCGCGGCGCCCTTGCCGAAGAACATGTACGCGAGCAGGACGCCGAGGCCCGGGCCGGGGTTGGCCTCGAGCAGGAAGAGGATCGACTTGCCCTGCGAGGCGGACTGCTGGATGCCGAGCGGAGTGAGCACGCCGTGGTTGACGGCGTTGTTGAGGAAGAGAACCTTCGCGGGCTCGATGAAGATCGACGTGAGCGGGAGGATTCCCGCGTTGACCATGAACTGGACGGCATTGCCGGCCACCGTGGTCAGGGCCGTGACGGCCGGATCGATGAGGAAGAACCCGACCAAGGCGAGGATGGCGCCCCAGATGCCCGCGGAGAAGTTGTTGACGAGCATCTCGAAACCGGGCCGGATCTTGCCATCCCAGATCGAGTCGAGCTTCTTCATGGTCCATCCGGCGAGCGGGCCCATGATCATCGCGCCGATGAACATCGGAATGCCAGCGCCGACGATGACGCCCATCGTGGCGATCGCGCCGACGACGCCGCCGCGCACGTCATAGACCGCCTTGCCGCCCGTGTAGGCGATGAGGAGCGGCAGGAGGTACGTGATCATCGGGCCGACGAGACCGACGTTCGGCGCGCCCGACGCGTCGTTGCCGAATCCGCCGAGGACGGGGACCGGGAGCCAGCCAGTCTTGATGAACAGGGCGGTGATGAGGCCCCAGGCAATGAAGGCCCCGATGTTCGGCATGATCATGCCGGAGAGGAAGGTGCCGAATTTCTGCACCCCGGCCCGCGTGGCGTGGAGCCTCGAAGGGGCTGCGGTGGTCGACATGGTTCCCTGCTTTCGTGTCAGGAGGCAGCCTGCGGGCCGCCGGGAGGTGTTGGGGGCTGGCTCTCTCCCTCGGTTCCCGCTCGGCCCTCAGGGGCGTTGGAGAGCCGGTGGAGCCATTCAAGGAAGAGCCGCATCTCGGTACCGGACAGCTGTTCCGGATGCGAGGACTCGAGCGTGGCGTTGAGGGCGATAGCCGCCGCGACATAGGACGGCTGGCCCCCGGCGATCACCCCGCGCAACGGATCGTCCACGAGGGACGGGTCCGACACGACGGAGCGGAGGACGGCGTCCCGCGTCTGCGCCGAGAGGGGCAGGGTCGCGATATCGCCGGCCGAGAGGGGTTGGTCTGTTTCATCCGCCAACAACATGAGGGTGACCCCGATGTTGGCGGCAAGGATGGCCCGCGCTGCCTGAGCTGGCGGCGCCGAGAGTTGTCCGGCCGCGGCGGCCCGACCGAGTTCCCGCTCGAGGAGGTGCTCTGCCTCTTCGACGAGAACCGGACGGCGTCCGGGACCCGTGTTGCCGAACATGAGGGTGTACAGCTGAGCATGGGTCAACCCGAAATGCACATGGGTGTCCCACAGTCGTTTGACGTCGAAGAGCGGACTGGCCGACCGCTCCATCATTCCCTCACGCTGGACGAACTCCTCGAAGCCTCTGGCCACGACGGCTTCCATCAGCCCGTCCTTGTCACCGAAGTGGTGGTACAGCGTTGGCGCTGTCACTCCGGCGAGATCCGTGATTTGGCGAGTGGACACTGGCTTGCCGTCCGACGCGGCAATCAGTTCAGTCGCGGCTGCAATGAGCCGCTCCCGCGGGGAAGCCTTGGGGGACTCCCCGTCCTGGGCGTCGTCGGCGACACCCATGCCCGAATCACGCATGGCCGCTAGCGTAACCGATATAGCAACGCTATACAAGAGCCGATAGTGAACTGCGTCACATGCATAATGCGTGTGGTGAGGATCACGAAATCTGCTTGTATAGCAACGCTATAGGCGCTAGGGTAGCGCGGAGCCCCGCTGGACGAACCGAGAGGAAGCCCCAATGATGCAGCAGTTTCACGGTGTTGGTGTGACGCCGGGGCGTGTGGTGGGGCCGGTGCGGCAGATGCCGGCGCCGGTCCAGGAGCCGCACGCGCGGGTGGACATCCCGGCGGGGGTGACGGTGGAGTCGGAGACCGAGCGGATCAGGGCCGCCTCCAGGGCCGTCCAGGCCGGGCTCAAGGCCCGCGCGGAGGTGGCGGCCGGGGACGCGAGGGGCGTCCTGGAGGCCACCGCGCTCATGGCGGCGGATCCGATGCTGGTCAAGGGCGCCGTGAAGCTGCTCGGTCCCGGGGCCGAGGGCGGGCCCCGGACCGCCGAGCGCGCGGTGTGGGAGTCCGGGGCGGCGGTCGCCGAGAAGCTGCGGGGCCTGGGCGGGTACATGGCCGAGCGGGCCGCGGACGTCCTGGACGTGCGGGGGCGGATCGTCGCCGAGCTCCGCGGCCTCCCGGCCCCCGGGGTGCCCGCGTCCGAGGCCCCGTTCGTCCTGGCCGCCGAGGACCTCGCCCCGGCCGACACCGCGACCCTGGACCCGGCGAAGGTCCTCGCGCTCGTCACATCCGGCGGCGGCCCGCAGTCGCACACCGCGATCCTGGCCCGGGCCCTGGGCCTGCCCGCCGTGGTCGCGGCCGAGGGCGTGGAGACGATCCCGGACGGCACCGAGGTCTTCGTCGACGGCGCGGCCGGGAGGATCCTCACCGGGCCCGCCCAGGCCGAACGGGACGCCGCCGCGGCGTGGGCCGCCCGGGCCAGCGCCCTGGCGGGCTTCGCCGGGGACAACGCCCTGGCCGACGGGCACCGCGTGCCGCTGCTGGCCAACGTCGCCACCGGGACCGACGCCGCCCGGGCCGCCGCCGCCGGCGCCGAGGGGGTCGGGCTGCTGCGCACCGAGTTCGCGTTCCTGGACCGCGACACCGAGCCCGCCCACGACGAGCAGGTCGCCGCCTACGGGGCCGTGTTCGCCCACTTCGCGCACAAGAAGGTCGTCATCCGCACCCTGGACGCCGGCGCCGACAAGCCCCTGCCGTTCCTGACCGACGCCCAGGAGCCCAACCCGGCCCTGGGCGTGCGCGGCTACCGCACCGACCACGCCTCCCCCGGGGTCCTGGCCCGCCAGCTGGCCGCGATCGCCCAGGCCGCCAAGGAGCACCAGGCCCAGGTCTGGGTCATGGCCCCCATGGTCTCCACCCCCGACGAGGCCGCCGCCTTCACCCACATGGCGCACGCCGCCGGGCTCCCCGTCGCCGGGGTCATGGTCGAGGTCCCCTCCGCCGCCCTCACCGCCGCCCACATCCTCGCCCACGCCGACTTCGCCTCCCTGGGCACCAACGACCTCACCCAGTACACGATGGCCGCCGACCGCATGCTCGGGCCCCTCGCGGCCCTGAACGACCCCTGGCAGCCCGCCGTCCTGCACCTGGTCAAGGCCACCTGCGACGGCGCCGCCGCGGCCGCGGCCGCCACCGGGAACCCCAAGCCCGTCGGAGTCTGCGGCGAGGCAGCCGCCGACCCCGGCCTCGCCGTCGTCCTGACCGGCCTCGGAGCCACCACCCTGTCCATGACCCCCCGGGCCCTGCCCGCCGTCGCCCAGGTCCTGGCCACCGTCACCCTCGCCCAGGCCCAGCACCTCGCCGCCCTCGCCCTCGACGCCCCCACCGCCGCCGCCGCACGCCAGGCCGTCCGCAGCCAGCTGCCCGTCCTGGACCAGCTCGGCCTCTAGAAAGGAAAACCAACCCCATGGCAGAACGCACCGCCACCATCGGCTCCCGCGTCGGGCTCCACGCCCGCCCCGCCGCGATCTTCGCCGAGGCCGCCGGGGACACCGGACTCGAGATCACCATCGCCATGGAAGGCGACCCCGAAGACGAAGCCATGGACGCCTCCAGCATCCTCTCCCTCATGAGCCTCGGCGCCGAATACGGCCAGAAAGTCACCCTCCGCGCCCACGGCGACGGCGCCGAAACCGCCCTCGACCACCTCGTCACCATCCTCGAAACCGACCACGACGCCCCCTAACCCACCCGAAGAGCGAGACCAGGTCCGTTCCTGCCCACCAAGGACCGCAAGGGCCACGAAATCAGGCGCGACTCGCCACTCCACAACCGGCCAGGACTCCCAAACTGAGCAGGAGCGGACACCACCGGTGACGACTCTTGCTAGCGTGACCTCTTGTGAATGAAGGCTCCCACATGAGTACCGCCCCAAGCGCTGCCGCCCTGCGGTGGCGCGAGGCGGTCATGACCTTCCACGATGCGGCCGACGGCCAGCTCGAGTGGGTGGGCGGCGCGCCCGTGCCGGCTCCGGTCCGCGTCGTCCCGTACGACGACGCGTGGCCGGCCCAGTTCGAGCGCGTCGCCACCGCGATCCGCACCGCGCTGGGCGGTGCGGCCCTCGCCGTCGAACACGTCGGCTCGACCTCGGTGCCGGGCCTGCACGCGAAGCCGGTCATCGACGTCGACCTCACGGTCGGCGACCCGGCGAACGAGGCGGCGTACGTGCCCGCGCTCGAGGCAGTTGGCTACATGCTGCGGATCCGCGAGCCGGGCTGGCACGAACATCGGGCCCTCATGCGCCGGGACGCCACGGACGTGCCGCAGGTCAACCTCCACGTGTTCGGCCCAGGCTGCCCCGAGACGGAGCGGCACCAGATGTTCCGGGACTGGCTCCGCGCGCATCCCTCGGACCGGGACGAATACCGCGACGCGAAACTCGCGGCGGCGAGCGCCACCGGAGAACAGCTTGTGATGAACTACAACAAGCACAAGGAGCCGACCATCCGGCGTCTCTACGCGCGCATGTTCCGCGCGGCGGGCTGGCTGGATGGGGCCGAGCCCTGCAGTTCAGAGCCCAAGGAGCAAGCGTGAGCCGCACCCTCGTCTACATCGCCTGTTCGGCGGGGGGCGCGATCGACGCGCTCGCGCTCGATCCCGATTCCGGCGCGCTTGAGCCGCTCGGCCGCACGCACGGCGTCGACGACGTCTCGGCGCTCGCGCTCGACCCCGCGGGCGTGCTCTACGCTGCGTGCAACGCCGACCGGCCCGGGCCGAAGGTGCCGCCGCGCGTCGTCGCCCTCTCGCTCGACCCGCGCACCGGCGAGGCGACCGCCGGTGCCGCGCGCGACGTGCCCGTGACCACCTGCTACGTCGCGCTGACTCCGGATCGCGGCGAGCTGTTCGGCGCCTCCTACCACGAGGGGACACTCGTCCGGGTCCCGGTCCCTGCCGCAGCCGGTCGCGTACGTACTTATGCCTCGGGCGCGAACACGCACTGCGCCGTCGTGAGCCCGGACGGTCGGTTCGTCTATGCGGCGTCCCTCGGCGACGACAGGATCAGCTGGTTCGACGTCGCCATCGACCCGGCGAGCACTGCCGGAACCGCGGACGACGGCGCGATCGCCCCGAGCGGGCACGTCGCCACCAAGCAGGGTTCCGGGCCGCGGCACCTGCGCTTCAGCGCGGACGGGTCCCGCGTGTACGTGCTGCACGAACTCTCCGGCGACGTCGCGGTCTACGAGCGCGACGCCGCGACCGGCGAGCTCGCGCTCCTGCAGCGAGTCTCCGCCGTCGGCGGAATGGAACTCGAGCCGGGACCGGTCCGCTCGGCGAGCACGCCCGATCCCGGCCCCGGCGTCGTGTGGTGCGCCGACCTGCGGCTCACCCCGGATGGCAGGTTCCTCATGGCGAGCGAGCGGTCCACGAGCTCGGTCGCGACGTTCGCCGTGCGCGGCGAGGGCCTCCTCGAGTTCCTCGGCCACACGCGCACCGAGGCCCAGCCGCGAGGCATGGCGATCGACCCGTCGGGGCGATTCCTCCTCGTGTGCGGGGAGCGCTCGGACCACGTGAGTTCGTACCGGATCGGCGAGGACGGCTCGCTGACCTCTGTCTCCCGCGCGGCGACCGCTGCCGGGCCGCTGTGGATTGAGACGTGGGCGCCTGCCTCAAACCTCTAGGTCAGTCCTCTGGGGCGATGGCGTGCGCGGTGGCGCCGGCTCGCCTGTGACGAAGTCGACGAAGCCATCCGGCGTCCAGCGCCAGGGCTGATCGAACTCCCCGGCCCAGTACATGGGCGTCACCTGATAGGACTCGCGTTCCCTTCGGGGGCGGGCCCACCTGACGGCGTTCGCGATGACGCGCTGGATTTCGGGCTGATGGTAAACGGGGTAGACCTCGTCGCCGGGGCTGAAGTAGAACACACGGCCGTAGCCGCGGTTGTAGGTGACGCCGCTACGGAAGACCTCGCCGCCAGTGAAGCTGCTGATGAAGATCAGCTCATCGGGCTCGGGGATATCGAAGTATTCGCCGTACATCTCCTGACCGGGGACGATGATCGGTTGGGACACCCCTTCCGTGATCGGGTGCCGGGGGGCCACCGTCCAGACGAGCTCGCGCTCGCCGTCGTTGCGCCAGCGCAGACTGCAGGTCGTTCCCATGAGGCGTCTGAAGATCTTCGAATGGTGCCCGGAATGGAGGACGAGGATGCCCATTCCCTCGAGGACGTGGCGATGGATCCGCTCGACAACCTCGTCGTCGACGTCGTTGTGGGCGATGTGTCCCCACCACAGGAGGACGTCGGTAGAGGCGAGGGTTTCCTCGGTGAGCCCGTGCTCTGGCTCGTCGAGCACGTGAGTCGTGACGACCGCTTCCTCCCCCAGCAGCGAGCGAATCCCGCCGGCGATGGTCTCGTGCATCCCTTCCGGGTAGATCCCCTGGACCTTCTTGCTGATTTTCTCGTGTCGGTTCTCTCCCCACACGACGACCCTGACGGGCGCGCTTCCGTTCATCCCCTGCTTCCTCTCCTTGCTGTGCCGCCGCCGGTGGCACCCCAATGCCCTACCGAGATCCCTGCCTGTGCGTTACCCCACGACTGGAGCTCCGCGGAGATGTCATCCCCGGTCTCGGTCTGCACCGCCTGCGCGTAAGCGGTTTCGAGGAGGTCGGCGATGATGACGCGCTCCCCACCACGCGCACTGCTTTCTACCGCGGCCTCGACCATCGCGAGGCTCAGGACGTTCGAGCGCACCTCGTTCTCAGGTGTCCTACCCGAGCGCACCGCGCCAGCGAACGCCGCCACCGAGCCGGCGAGCTCCTCTACGCCCTCCGGAACCCGGGGAGCCAGATCGCCCGCGTCCACGGTAAGCTGCGCATCGCCGTCCCACACTGCCGCACCGCGCTCGCACTGGACGCGCCACGCGGCGTTCCATGAGGTGGGAAGGCCGGGAGCGCACCGGCTGCCCGAGTAGACGAAGCGCGCGCCGGAGCGCAGCTCGAACTCAGCAGTCGCGGAGGCGTCGCCCTGATACCAGCTCCACGGCGGGTTCCAGGAGGTGCACCGCACGCTAACTGGTTCGTCGCCGGTGGCGTAGCGCATCGCGTCGAAGTGGTGGATGGACATGTCTACCAGGAGCGGGTGTGCCATCTGTTCGCGGAAGCCAGGCTCGTGGTCCTCGTGGAAGAATTCCTGGGTGACGGTTCCGAGTGGCCCGAGCGTGCCCACGACGTCCCGCAGCGCGGCAAGGTGGTTGAAGTAGCGGCGCGACTGGCTCACCATGAGCAGTTGGCCGGTGACATTGGCGACGGCGACCTGCCGGAGTGCGTCCGAGAGGGTAGGCGCGAGCGGCTTTTCACACAGGACCGGCAGACCGAGCCGGAGCCCTTGCTCGTTGACGCTGCGATGCGCGGCGGGAACAGCGACGTTGATCACCGCGGCAGCCCCGGAGTCTCGCGCGACGGCTGCGAGGCTCGTCCCGACGACGGCATCGGTGACGCTTTCCTCTCGGGCGACCCTGCTCGCGAGCTCGAGGTCGAGGTCCACGATGCCGACCGGCCGGGCGTGCGGGTTCGTGATGAGCAGCCGGATCCAGTGCCGGCCCATCGCGCCAGCGCCAACGACAACGACCGGCAGTCTCTCAAACATTGCTTGCCTCCAGGTGTTCCTGCCATCGCGGCGACCCCATATGATTAACGTTGATCAAAATGTCCATCGAGATAACACGAACTGGCGTCAAAACTAAGCCTCGAAACGTCATGATGTCAAGACATAGTGATTTCCGACCAGACAGGATGTCCATGCGAGCACCACGGGACGACCGTCCCCCCACGATCCACGACGTCGCTCGCGAGGCGGGCGTTTCCCTCCCGACCGTCTCCCGCGTGCTGACCGGCTCTACCCCCGTCTCCAAGAAACGACGAGACCAGGTACTCGCCGCCATGAAGCGACTCGGCTACCGCCCGAACGGAGCCGCACGGGCCCTTGTCCAAGGCCGCCAGCCCATCATCGGCATCGTGACGCCCGATGTGACGTACGGGTCCGCACAGATGGTCCGTTCGGCGGAACGCGCGGCGAGAAACGCCGGGTACGTCGTGACCGTCTCCGTCATCGATCCGTATGACCTGACCAGGGCCGACACGTCGCTGGACGTACTCCTCGCACAGCCGATAGTCGGTGTGATCGTGTTGGACTTCGACCGCTACGACCTCAAGGACCTCGCGGAGAAACTGGCCGGCTTGCCCGTCTCGACGATCAGTTCCGGAGGTGACGATCACCTCCGGCACGTGGTCGTGGACGACCGTCGAGCCGCTCGCGAGCTCACGGAGCACCTGCTCGCCCTCGGCCACAAGACGGTGCATCACGTGAGCTTCCCCGGGCCTCACGGTCACCCGCACCCTCGAGAACTCGGCTGGCGAGATGCCCTCATCGCCGCGGGAGTCCCCGTACCGACTCCCATCCAGATCGACCCGACCCTCGAGGGGGATCAGTACGTGCGGGCCGGGCGCCCCAGCGTCAACGAACTCCTACGGGATCCATCCCTCACGGCCGTCTTCTGCGGGAACGACCAGATTGCCTTCGGGGTGATGCGGGGCTTGACGGACGCGGGCCTCTCCGTGCCCCAGGACGTGAGCGTCGCAGGAATCGACGACGAACCGCTCGCAGAATTCTGGGGGCCGGCATTGACTACCTACCGCCTCGACTTCGACTGGGCTGGTGCCGCCGCGCTCCGCGCCCTGCTTCAGCCCGAGGAAACCAACGAACGCGCCGCGTCCTCGACGTTCGGGCTCGTCGTGCGGGACTCGACGACGAAGCCCAAGGGGTGATGGAAGATGACGACCGGATGCCCTGCCTAACTTGTGCCTAACATTTCGCGGGCCTGTTCCGCGTCTTTCCGGGGATCTCGCGGAGGGGTGCCTAATATCCGCCTAAGAATGCCACTTGAAGCGTTCCCTCCCATTTGCAGACCGTGAATTCTGCTGTTACTTTCGGGCCATGGCCGCCGCACCTGCGGCCATGGCCCGACTATATTTGGGGGATTTGTGGCTACATTTTTGAAGACCCGGATTGCACGCACTCTCGCGGCAGCCGGCGTCAGCGCGGGAATTCTTGTGGGGACCGCCATTCCGTCGCACGCCGCCATCGACGGATGGACCTGGAACTGGTCGAACTGGTGGGAAGCCAACGCGTACATAGAGATATACAACCCGGGCATCTGCCGCCAGTCGGTGGCGAGGCTCGGCGATAATCGCCGCTTCGGGGAACGCTCACGCCAGTACAGCTTCGCTCACGTCACTGGCTTCAACTTCACCCATGAGGCTTTCCAACGCGGATGCTGATGAGACGGCTAACAGTCGTCCTGACCAGTGCGCTCGCCCTCGTACTCAGCGGCTGCGGAACGCAATCCTCAGGCTCGCCTCCGCGACGGCTGGCTGAAAGCTTCTCGGAGCTGATTGATAGTTATCTCTCACATCCCGCGTCAAACGATTTTGAACGCGAAGTGTTCGAGCGCGCCAGGGCCACGGGACGCATTGACCAGGCGGATTACGACGAAGCCTTCTCACGCTATACGCATTGCATGGCCAGCGGCGGAAAGCCCATCACGATCAAAAGACTTCCGAATGGCCTCTACTGGGAAGGAAATGTGACGGTCTACCCCGGCGAATCCTCGGAACAAGTCGAGAATCTGGCTCTCAATTGCGCCCGGATCTCAAAGGGTTTTATTCCCGAAGCGTACGGGATCCAACAAGAGAATCGGGAACTCACCGGTGATCCCTTTGAGGTGGCCTATCGCTGCCTCGAGCGTTCGGATCTTGTGCCGCAGGGGTACTCGGCGAAGCAGTTCGCGAAAGGATTCCGTGAGCCGAAGGTCGGCGGGGGCAGCTCGCTCGACGACATGCCGTTTGACTTCAAGTCTGACGAAGTACAAGCGTGTCTCGTCGGCGCCAACATGTCAGTCGCGGTCCAGTGAGCCTCTTGGCATCGATACGCAAGAGGAGCCAACACGCGGCGATCGCACTTGTGGCTGCCGCCACGCTCGCGGGCTGCGGGGGCACTGGCCCCCAACCCAGGCAGACCGGGAAGTTCGCTGACAGCTTCGCCGAATTGCTCGACCTCAAACTGTCCGACCCGGACCTCAACGATTTCGAACATCAAGTTTACCTGCGTGCGAAGGAAACTGAGCGGATCGCCCAGGCCGACTATGACGAGGCCTTCGCAAAATACTCCACCTGCATGTCCGAAAGAGGAAAGCCAGTCAGTCTCAAGAAGCTAAAGAACGGGCTCTACTACGAGAATCCAGCACTTCTCGAGCCCGGAGAATCGCTTGACGCCGCTATGGACGTCGTGTCGTCGTGCCAAAAAGGTACCATTGGGTCACTTGCGGAGATGTTCGCCTTCCAACAAGGAAATCCCGAACTGCTGAGGGACCCTGACGAGGCTGCTTTCCGGTGTTTGGAAGGCTCGGGGCTGGTGCCCGACGGATATTCATTCGGCCAGTTCAGCAAGTCCATGAACGAGCCGAAGCCCGGCGGAGGACGGTTGAAGGACATGCCCTTCGACTTCAAGTCCGACGACGTGCAAGCCTGTCTGGTCGGCGCGGGCATTGCTCTGGCCATCGAATGAGGCTGCTATACGCAGTGTGCGGAATGCTGGCAGTCGCGACCCTCGGGGGTTGCGCTGCTGGCACTCCTGAACGCACTCCACCGCGCAAGCTTGCTGGAAGCTTCGAGGAATTGCTTGACCGGACCCTTGCGCGGCCCGGGATCAACGACTTCGAATGCGGGGTGTACCAGCGTGCGAAGGAGACCGGACGAATCGCCCAGAGGGCTACTCCGTCGAAAAGTATAGGAAGTCCCAGTTGGAGGAACCTCCACTCGGGAAACGATCGACCGATGACATGCCGTTCGATTTCGAGTCCGATGAGGTGCAGAGTTGCCTCCTCGGCCGAATGTGAATCCACCCATTCGAGAGAAACGACTCATGCAGAATCCACGGCACGCAGTCGCCACCCTGTCCATCGCGCTGGTGGCGCTCCTCCTTGGCGCGGGCTCCGCCGCGGCCGTGTGCGCCGCAGTCTGGGCCCCGCCCCCGCCCAATCTGTCCGAGCCCTCGGCCGCGCGCAGCGTTCAGGTCGTGTTCGTTGACCACCGTGACGAGAGGTCGGCCGCAGCAGCGATCACGACCTCGAAGCCGGCATCCGTCTCGCTCGCGAGGGGCGGGATCGTCACGTCCTCGGAGTGCATCGGCGGAGCCTCGCTCGAATCCGGCCGCATCGTGGCCTCGATCGACGGCCACCCCGTTCTGGGCCTCGCGACGGCGGTTCCGTTCTACCGGGAGCTCCGCACGGGGCTAACCGGGGCCGACGTCAACGCCCTCCGCGTGGCGCTCCGGTCGATGGGCCACGACGTGGCGGAAACGGGCGCCTACGATGCCAAGGTCGCAGCAGCGATGCGCGCCCTCCAGCTCAAGCACGGCCTCCAGCAGCGCGACGGCAGCCTCTCGCTCCGAGACGTCATGTGGCTCCCGGCCGCCTCGACCGAGGTCCTTTCCTGCGACGCCCTCGTCGGCTCCGCGTACTCCCCGGGCTCGCCGTTCCTCACCGCCGCCGGCACCCTCCAAAGCCTGCGGGTCGTGGCGCCCGACGGCGCCGCGTGGACGCCCGGCGCGCGAACAGCCCAATTCGGATCGGCGGCGGCCCCCGTCGGCGAGGACGGCGTCATCACGGAGCCCAGTTTTCTCCGCGCCGTCTCGGGCAGCACGGAGTACACCTCGGCTCGCGCCCAGGGCGGCGCTGCGACGGCCGCCGCGAAGCCCGTGAGCGTCCGCGTTGCCCTGACCGCGCCGCTGCGCGTCGCCCGGCTGCCCCTGTCCGCGGTCTCCCCTCCGAAGGGGCCGGCGGCGTGCGTCCGCGGGACGGACGACGCCGACCACCGCCTTCGCGTCGTCGGCTCCAGCGGCGGCGCGGTGCTGGGCATGTTCGAGGGGACCGCCCCGCAGTCGGCGCGCCTCGGCTGGACGTGGACGGAGTCCGCGTGCACGGCGAAATGACCGGAGCGCGATTCTCGGCGGCAGTCGTCCGGCTGGACGACGTGGGCCATGGCTTCGGGACCGGCCAGTGGCTCTTCAGGGGACTCGGCGCCACGTTCGCGCGCGGCTTCGTGACGGGTGTCGCCGGACCGTCGGGATCGGGGAAATCGACCCTCCTCTCGCTCATCGCGAGGTGGGAGAAACCGCGCGAGGGATCGGTCGTCGTCGCCCGCGGCATCACGACGCGATGGGTGTTCCAGAACCCCTTCGGAGTGCCGCGCCGCACGGCTCTCGACCACGTCACCCTCGCGTTCCTCGCCCATGGTTCGCGTCGCACGGCCGCGGATGCGGAGGCCCTCGCGCTCCTCGACGAATTCGGGCTTGCGGATCGCGCCGACGTGCCCTTCTCCGCGCTCTCCGGCGGTGAGGCGCAGCGGCTCATGCTTGCCCGCGCCGTCGCGGGGAGTCCCGACCTCATCCTCGTCGACGAACCGACGGCGCAACTCGACCGGGCCAACGCCGCGACCGTCAATTCGGTGCTTGCCTCGCTCGCCGCGCGCGGTTCGGCCGTCGTCGTCGCGAGCCATGACGCGGAGACGCTCGCGGCGTGCGCCGCCGTCGTGGACCTCTCGAGCTATTCGGAGGCCGCGCATGCGGCTCCGTGAATGCCTCCGCGAGGGCTGGCGCAACGTCGCCTCGGGGACGAGCCGCGGGACCCTGCTCGGAGTCACGCTCGGGCTGCTCCTCGCGGCGCTCTCGGTCGCGGACGCGGCCGCCGTCGCGCGCCTGGACGCGCAAGCGCAGGCCTACCGGGCGTCGGGTGCGGCCATCCGCGTCGCAACCGCTCAGAAGGCCATCAATCCCGACGCATGCAACGCCCTCTCCTCCGTTGAGGGCGTCGAATCCGCCGGGGCCCTGAGGGAGGCCTCGCCCCTGTCCCTGGGCGCCCTCGGCGGCCTCACTGTGCCTGCCTTCGAGGTCACTCAGAGCCTCCTCCGCGTGGTCGGGGCGAGCCACGCCGAGACTCCCGGAGCGTTCGTTTCGGAGACGCTCGCCGCGCGCTGGAGCGTCGAGCCCGGAGACACGATCGCCACCGACCGCGGGGCCTTGACGATCGCCGGGGTGTACCCGTATACCGAGCGCGACGGGCGCGATCCGCGCTTCGCGAACGCCGTCCTGCTGCCGGCACTCGCCACCGGGCGCTTCGACGCGTGCCTCGCCGACGTGTGGCCCAGCACGTCGTCCCGCGACGGCCTCCTCCGGGGAACGGCAGAGGGGACCGACGGCAAGCCCGGCGGCGCCTCGGTCTCGCTCCTCAACCAGAGCTTCGGCACCACGTGGGAGGGCTCGGCCGAGTTCGAAGCCCGCGTCACGCGCTTCGCCCCCGGCGCGGCCGCTGTCCTCGGAGCCGTTCTCGGGGTTGGGGCCGTGGGGCGGCGCCGACTCGAGTTCTCGGCCGCCGTCCACGTCGGCGTCCCGCACGGTCGCCTTGCCCTCATCGTCGGGACGGAATCGGCAATCTGGGCCGTCGCCGCGGCAAGCGGCGCGCTCTCGGCTGCCGCCGTCGTCGGCGCTTTCCTCTCCCGCGGCACCCTCGCCACGATGCTCACCGCCTCCGCGTTGACCTGCGCGGCGGGGGCCCTCGCCGCGCTCGGGGGCGCCGTCGCGGCAGTCGGCACCCTGCGGGAAAGCCGACTGTTCCGCCATTTCAAGAACAGGGCGTGACGACCCCCTAGTGTTGATCCATGGGGCATGAGGTGGGGACCGAATCTGCCGTGGCCGAGCGCGGCCTGAGCGCGGCGGACGTCGCGCGGCGCGTGGCCAACGGCGCGACCAACAACGTGCCGCCACGGGCCGGGCGCAGCACCTGGGACGTGGTCCGGGCGAACGTCTTCACGCGGATCAACGCGATCTTCGCCGTGCTCGCCGTCATCGTGTTCTCCACGGGCTACCTCCTCGACGGTCTCTTCGCGGGCCTCATCGTGGCCAACAGCATCGTGGGGATCATCCAGGAGCTCCGCGCGAAGCGCACTCTGGACCGCCTCGCGATCGTGGGCCAGGCGCGTCCCCACGTGCGGCGCGACGGACGGACCACGCCCCTCTCCCCCAGCGAGATCGTGCTCGACGACGTCATCGAGCTCGGCCCCGGCGATCAGATCGTCGTGGACGGCGACGTCCTCGCGGCGAACGCCCTCGAGATCGACGAGTCCCTCCTCACGGGCGAATCCGATCCCATCATCAAGGGCCCCGGAGGCACGGTCCTCTCGGGCAGCTTCGTCGCGTCCGGCTCGGGCCTGTACCGCGCCACGAAGGTGGGCCGCGAGGCGTACGCCGCGCAGCTCGAGGAGGAGGCGAGCCGCTTCACGCTCGTGAACTCCGAGCTGCGGAACGGCATCAACACGATCCTCAAGGTCATCACGTGGCTCCTCATCCCCGCCGGCCTGCTCTCCGTGTACAACCAGCTCTCGGGTCGCCAGCCCCTGCCCGACGCCCTGCGCGGCATGGTCGCCGCGCTCGTGCCCATGGTCCCCGAAGGCCTCGTGCTCATGACGACGATCGCCTTCGCCGTCGGCGTCGTCCGGCTCGGCCGCCGCTCGTGCCTCGTCAACGAGCTCCCCGCCATCGAGGGGCTCGCGCGCGTCGACGTCGTGTGCGCGGACAAGACCGGGACGCTCACCGAGAACGCGATGGACGTCGCCGAGGTGCGGCTGCTCCCCCACAGCGCCCCCCATGCGGGGCAGGCAACGGCGAGCGACGGCGCGGCTCGTGCCAAAGAAGCCGACGACGGCGGGGCTCGCCTCGCGCTTCCTGCGCAGGCCTCGTCCCCGCAGGCCTCGTCCCCGCAGGCCTCGTCCCCGCAGGCCTCGTCCGAGCAAGCTTTGGCGGCCTTGGCCGCCGCGGATCCCCGCCCGAACTCGAGCATGCGCGCGATCGCCGACGCGTTCCCTGCGGCCCCCGGCTGGCGCGTCGAGGAGACGCTGCCGTTCTCCTCGGCCCGCAAGTTCGGCGGCGCGCGCTTCGCGGGCCGCGGAACGTGGCTGCTCGGCGCGCCGGACGTGCTGCTGCCAGCCGGCTCCCCCGCTCGCGACGAGGCCGAGGAGCTCGGCGCGCGCGGCCTCCGCGTCCTGCTCCTGGCCCGCGTGGACGCGCCGTCGGCCGACGCGCTGCAGGCTGACCCGGCGCCGGCCGACGCGCCGCAGGCTGACCCGCCGTCGGTGAGCGCCGCCGTCGTCGGCCGCGGTCTGGACGGCGCGATGCCGCCGGGCCTCGAACCCGCGGCGCTCGTGGTGCTCGAGCAGAAGGTGCGCGACGACGCGCCCGCGACCCTCGGCTACTTCGCCGCCCAGCGCGTGGACGTCAAGGTCGTCTCGGGCGACAACGCGGCGTCCGTCGGCGCCGTCGCCCGCCAGCTCGGGCTGCCCGGCGCCGACTCGCCAGTCGACGCGCGGACCCTGCCCGAGGACGACGGCGAGCGCCTCGCGAGCGTCGTCGACGAGCGGGCCGTCTTCGGCCGCGTGAGCCCCGCGCAGAAGCGCTCCATGGTGCGCGCGCTCCAGTCCCGCGGCCACACGGTCGCGATGACGGGCGACGGCGTCAACGACGTCCTCGCGCTCAAGGACGCGGACATCGGCGTCGCGATGGGCGAGGGCAGCCCCGCGACCCGCGCCGTCGCCCAAATCGTGCTGCTCGACAACAGCTTCGCGACTCTCCCGCACGTGGTCGGCGAGGGCCGCCGCGTCATCGGGAACATCGAGCGCGTCGCGAACCTGTTCCTGACCAAGACGGTGTACTCCGTACTGCTCGCGCTCATGGTCGGCGTCCCGGGGCTGATCGGCCTCGACGCGCTTCCGTTCCCGTTCCTCCCCCGGCACGTCACCATCACGGGCTGGTTCACGATCGGCCTCCCGGCCTTCATCCTCTCCCTCGCCCCGAACCACGACCGCGCGCGGCCCGGCTTCGTGGGCCGCGTGCTCCGGATGGCGATTCCCGCCGGCGTGGTGATCGCCGTCGCTTCGTTCACGTGCTACCTCCTGGTCCGACCGTCAGTGGCCGACGGCGTCGCGACCCAGGTGCAGGCCAGCACCTCCGCGCTCATCACCCTGATCGCGATCGCGCTCTGGGTCCTCGCGATCGTGGCCCGGCCGTACGAGTGGTGGAAGGTGCTCCTGGTCGGGGTCATGATGGCGGCCTCGTTCGCGATGTTCGCGCTCCCGCTCACGCAGCGGCTCTTCGAGCTCGATCCCGGCAACGTCGGGCACACCGCCACGGCGCTCGCGTGCGCGGCGGTCGGCATCGCGGTGGTCGAGCTCGGCTGGTGGATCGACGGGTGGCTGCGGCGGTCGCGGGCTACTCGGGGCTAGGGGCTCGCTAACCTGCCCATTCGAGATCCGAAGCTGGCGTCGACCACTGAGGCAAGCACCGCCAGGCACGGAGGCTGGCGTGCGGCGTGCTAGATAGTTTATGTATCCAATTCAACGGGAGGATCATCGTCGGCTTCGCCGGCTCGGCGCTCTGGATCGTGGCCATCGTTCTCAGCGTCCTCGCCAGCGTCAGCCCGACCACGTACTGACACCGCGACCGCCAAGCCAAGCGCACACACACGGAGGGCCGGGCACGAAGCCCGGCCCTCCGCCGTCGCCCGCTCACCCCTTGCGGGACGCGACCGGACGCCAGTCCTTACATGTTGTATTCGATCGTCCCGCCCTGATGGAGGCAGATGATGTTGCCGTCAGGATCCGCAAACCACGAGACGCGCTCGTCGCCGGCGGCGTAGATGTGATGCTCGTCCGTCTTGAGATCGGGCAGATCGTAATCCTCGAAGTGCACGCCGTGCCCTTCGAGATCCGCCATGGTGGCGTCGAGATCGTCGACCTCGAACGTCAGGGCGGTGTGGCCCGAGTGGATCGCGTTCGCGTCCACCATGAGGCCGAGGGATGCGGTTCCGTCCAGACCCAGGATCATCATCCCGGTCGGGTCCTTTCCGCGGACAGGGAGCCCCAGCGCTCCACCGTAGAAGTCCTTGGCGCGGGCCTCGTCAGCCACGGTCAAGATTGTTGTTGCCGGTCTTGTCGCCAGAGTCATGGCGCACCTCCACGAGGGGAACTGACGCCACCAATTTTAGGCGGGCCACTCCTTGGCGACGAGGGTCAGAACGTCGTAGGTCGCGACAATTTCGTCGTTCTGGTTTTCGATCAGCGCATCCCAGCGGACCTCGCCGTATTCGTCGGTGACGCGCGGCGTGATCTGCTTCGCCGTGAGCGTCACGCGAATGGAATCGCCCGCGGGAACCGGGGTGACGAAGCGCAGGTTCTCGAGCCCGTAGTTGGCGAGGACCGGCCCGGGCTCGGGCGAGACGAAGAGCCCCGCGGCCCAGCTCACAAGCAGGTAGCCGTGCGCGACGATGCCCGGGAAGAACGGGTTGGCCGCCGCGGCCTCCTCGTTGGTGTGGGCGTAGAACGTATCGCCCGTCTCGTGGGCGAACGCCGAGATGTCCTCGAGCGTGATCTGGCGGAGCTCCGAGCGCACGGTGTCGCCGATGCGCAGCTCCGCGAGCGGCTTGCGGAACGGGTGCGTCGAGGGGTCCGCCGGATCGGCGAGGTGCCGGTCGGCGCCCGTGTGCCACACGCCCGTGACGGCCGTGAGCATGTTGGGCGAGCCCTGGATCGCCGTGCGCTGCATGTGGTGCTTGACGGAGCGGATGCCGCCGAGTTCCTCGCCGCCGCCCGCGCGCCCCGGGCCGCCGTGCACGAGATGCGGGACCGGCGAGCCGTGGCCCGTGGACGTGCGCGCGTCCTCGCGGTTGAGCACGAGCACGCGGCCGTGGTGGGACGCGATGCCGAGCGTGAGGGCCTGGGCCGCTGCGGGATCGTTCGTGCACACGGTCGCGACGAGCGAGCCGGCGCCGAGGGCCGCGAGCTCGATCGCCTCGTCGAGCGATGAGTAGCCGACCACCGAGGAGACCGGCCCGAACGCCTCGGTGCCGTGCAGGGCCACCGCGTGGACGTCGTCCCACGTGAGCACGACCGGGGACATGAACGCGCCGTCCGCGACCACGGTCTTCGCACCGCCCGCCGTGAGGATCTCCGGCGCGTCGAGCGAGCCCCACGCGATCCGCCCGCCCGCCGCGACGAGCGATTCGACCGCGCCCCGCACGTCCCCGAGCTGGTCCATCGACGCGAGCGCGCCCATCGTCACGCCCTCCGCGCGGGGATCCCCGATGACCACCTTCTGGGCGACGCGCGCGCCGATGGCCGCAACGACGTCGTCCACGATCGCGGCAGGCACGATCGTGCGGCGGATCGCGGTGCACTTCTGCCCCGCCTTGACCGTCATCTCGGTGACCACGGACCGGACGAACGCGTCGAACTCCGGAGTGCCGGGCACGCCGTCGGGCCCGAGGATCGCGGCGTTGAGCGAGTCCGTCTCGGACGTGAAGCGGACGCCGCCGTGCACCACGTTCGGGTGGGACTTGAGCAGGTTCGCGGTCGTGGCCGAGCCCGTGAAGGAGACCATGTCGCGGTAGTCGAGCTCGTCGAGGAGCGTCCGGGCGGAGCCGGAGATGAGCTGGAGCGAGCCGGCGGGGAGGATCCCGGACTCGATCATGAGCCGCACCACGGCCTCGGTGACGTAGCCGGTCGGGGTGGCCGGCTTGACGATCGTCGGGACGCCCGCGACGAACGCCGGGGCGAACTTCTCGAGCATGCCCCACACGGGGAAGTTGAACGCGTTGATCTGCACCGCGACGCCCGGGATGCGCGAGTAGAGGTGCTCGCCCATGAACGAGCCGTCCCGCGAGAGCACCTCCGTGGGCCCGTCCACGATCACGTTGCTGTTCGGGAGTTCGCGGCGGCCCTTCGAGCCGAACGTGAAGAGCACGCCGATGCCGCCGTCCACGTCGACCATCGAGTCGAGCTTCGTCGCCCCGGTCTTGTAGGAGAGCTCGTAGATCTCGTCGCGATGGCCGTTGAGGAACTGCGCGAGCTCCTTGAGCTTGAGGGCGCGCTCGTGGATGGTCAGCCCGCCGAGGCCCGCTTGCCCCACGGTGCGGCCGTGACGAACGACGGCGCCGAGGTCCATCCCCTCGGTGCTCACCGAGGCCAGGGGCTCGCCCGTGCTCGCGTCGCGGACCTCCGCGGCCTGGGGTACCGCGCTCTCCTCGGGCGTCCACCAGGTGTCGAGGATGTAGCTCGGGACGATCTTGGCCTTCACGGGCGCTGGCTTGACCGGGTTTGGCGCGGCAGTAGTCATCGTCGACGGTTCCTTCCGATGCGGGGCTCCGGGTAACGGCCGGGCTACTGGACCCGCTGTGAGCTGCATCCAATTACTGACCGGCCGTTCGGTAATGGCTCTAGAATACACGGGCGACCGGTCGGGCAACACCCGCCCGCCACTCGACGGCGCGAGACCTAGTCCCTCCGCGGCTGCAGGCCTACTCTGGGCGCCATGGTCGCCGCCCAGCCCTTCTCAGTGCGCATCATCCGGACCGTCCTCGCCGCCCTCGCGGCCGTCGGCCTCGTCGCGGGAGCCGCAGCGCTGCCTGCCCCAGCGCTGGCCGCCCAAGCCGCTGCCCCGCCGTCGTACGTTGCCCTCGGCGACTCGATCGCCGCGGGAACGGGCGGCGGAACCTACCTCAACGCGTGCCTGCAAACGCCGGGCTCCTACCCCGCGCTCCTCGGGGCGAACGCGAACCTCGGCTGCTACGCCGCGACGACCGGGGACGTGATCTCGCAGCAGGTGCCGTTCCTGCCGTCCACCACCCAAAGGGTGACGGTCAGCGTCGGCGCCAACGACGTCGGCGACCGCGCCGTCGCGACCGCGTGCGCCACCGATCCCGCCTCGACGGCCTGCTCGCAGGCGCTGCAGAACTCGGTCTTCGTCCTCCTCCCGCAGCTGCCCGCCAAGCTCCGGGCCATGATCGCGGCGGTGCGGGCGAAGGCTCCCGGCGCACACATCACGCTCACGGGCTACCCGCTGCTCTTCACGCTCTCGGGCCTCCCGGTCGCCGAGCAGCCCATCGCGGCCCAGATCAACGGCGCCGTGGCGCTGCTCAACTCGACCATCGCGTTCACGTCGCTCTCCGACGGTGCCTCCTACGCGGACGTCACGCTCGCGTTCTTTGGGCACGGGATCGGCTCGCCGTCGCCCTGGATCCATCCGTTCGTCGCGGGCGACCCGGCCTCGTTCCACCCCACCGCCGAGGGCTACGCGCGCGGCTATGTCCCCGCCGTCGCGCCCTTCGTGAGGTAGCCCCCGCGCCCGACTAGGCCTTCAGGAGCGCCCGCACGCGCTCGAGTTCCGCGGGCGCCAGGCCGTGCTCAAGGAGGAATCGCTCGGCGTCGATCGACGCGACGAACTCCGCGAGCGCGGCCTGCCGGTCCTCGAGGAGCGGGGCGAGCTCGCCCTCGTCCTGGTAGCTCTCGTAAGGGTGCTTGACGGGGCTGACCCGGTGCCACTCGTTGATGCCGCGCACGCTCGCCTCGTCGTGGCTCGCCGCGGCTTCCCGGGCCTCGCTCGGGTCGGCGAGCTGGAGCAGGAGCGTCACGATGATCCCAGTGCGGTCACGCCCCGCCGAACAATGCACGACGACGCCGCCCGGCGCCCCCGCGATGGCGCGGAATACCTCGACGATCCGCTCGGGGAACAGCCGAACGACGCCCGCGTAGCCTTCGGGGTGGCTCAGATACGGTGGGACGCGGCCGGCGAACGCCTCGGCATGCTCGGGGTGGTCGGGATCCTCGGTGGGCACGTTGACGATCGCGATCCCCGTCATGGCCTCGGGCCGCACGTCGGGGTCCGTCGGGCGGCGCTTGCGCTCGCCGGGGTTCCGGAGGTCGACCACGGTGCGGACGCCGTCGTCGTACATCTGCCGCCAGCCGCGCTCGGTGAGCCATTCGCTGCGCCCCATGCGGAACACCGAGCCGAGCACGCGCCGCGCGTTGACGGCACCCTCCCACGCGACCGCGCTGCCGGCGTCCCCCGGCCCAAGCGTGGTGTCACTCACGGCCCGAGCCTACCGTTGCGGGGTCCCTGGCACCCTGTTGTGGGGTCCCTTGCACCTCGTTGTGGGGTCCCTGGCACCCTGTTGTGGGGTCCCTGGCACCCTGTTGTGGGGTCCCTGGGCACGGGACGAGACCCCACAACCCGCCGGACGAGACCCCACAACCCGCCGGACGGGACCCCACAACGGTCAGGGCCAGTCGTAGAAGCCCCTGCCGGTCTTGCGGCCGAGTTCGCCGTTGGCGACCTTGTCGCGCAGGATCTGGGGCGGGGCGAAGCGCTCGCCGAGGGTGGAGTGGAGGTACTCGGCGATGCCGAGACGCACGTCCAGGCCCACGATGTCGGTGGTCTTGAGCGGTCCGGTGGGGTGCTTGTAGCCCAGGACCATGGCGTTGTCGATGTCCTCGGCGCTCGCGACGCCCTCCTCGACCATCCGCATGGCCTCGAGCGCGATCGCGACGCCGAGGCGGGAGGAGGCGAAGCCGGGGGCGTCCCTGACCACGACGGCGGTCTTGCCGAGCGCCTCGACCCACCGGCGGGCGGCCGCGACGGTGCCCTCGCCCGTGCGCTCGGCGACGACGACCTCGATGAGGGTCGAGGCCGGGACGGGGTTGAAGAAGTGCAGCCCCAGGAACAGCTCGGGCCGGGCGAGCCCCGCGGCGAGGCCGCTCACCGAGAGCGAGGACGTGTTCGTGGCGAGGAACGCGTGCGGGGAGATCTGCGCCTCGACCGCGGCCAGGGCGGCGGCCTTGAGCCCGGCGTCCTCGGGCACGGCCTCGACCACGAGGTCGCAGAACGCGAAGTCGGCGTAGTCGGTCGAGGTCGCGAAGCGCTCGAGGTAGTCCCCGGCGGTCCCGGCCACGGCGCCGCGCTCGAGCGAGGCCTCGACCGAGGACTCGACGCGCCCGCGCGCGCCCTGGGCGGCCTCGGCGTCGCGTTCGACGACGACGACCTTGGCCCCGCGGGTCAGGAACCCGTGCGCGATCCCGGCTCCCATGCGGCCCCCGCCGAGGACCCCGACGGTGGCCGGGAGGCCCTCGGCGAGCGGCACGTTGCTGCCGGTCTTGACGCCGAGGGCCTCGTTGAGGGCTTGTTCGATGTTCATCGCTACTTCTTCTTCCTCTCGAGGAATTGCTGCATGCGGTCGAACTTGGCCTGGGACTCGAACAGGATGCCCTGGGCCAGGGTGTCGATGAGAGGGTGGGCCTCCCGCGGCGTGTGGAACACGGCCTTGGAGATCCGCACCGCGAGCGGATCCTGCGCGGCGATCCGGTCCGCGAGGGCGTTCGCCGCGTCCAGGAGCGCCTCGGGCTCGACGAGCTCGCTGACCAGCCCCGCGTCGAGGCACTCCGGGCCGGTGAGCACGCGCCCGGCGAGGAGGACCTGCTTCGCGAGCGGCTCCCCGACGAGCTCGCGCAGGCGCCACGTGGCCCCGGCCGCGGCCATGATCCCGAGCCCGGTCTCGGGGTTCCCCACACGCAGGCTCGGGGTGCCGATCCGGAAGTCGGCCGCGTAGGCGAGCTCGGCACCGCCGCCCAGGGCGTAGCCCTCGAGCGCGGCGATGACCGGCATCGGGAGCCTGGCGACGCGGTCGAACACCGTCGAGTTGATCCCCGCGAGCGCGTCGTCGCGGCGGCGCTCGCGCAGCTGGGCGATATCGGCTCCGGAGGCGAAGACCCCCTTCGCCCCGGCCGCTGGGTCAGCTGGGGTGCCGGAGAGGATGAGGACCTTCGGGTGGGCCTCGAGGTGCGCGCACACCGCGTGCAGCTCCTCGACCATGGCCGCATCGATCGCGTTCCGCACCGCGGGCCGGTCCAGCTGAACGTGGAGCCGGTCGTCCCGCTCGGTGACCCGCAGTGCCGTGAAGCCGGACGCGTCGAGGCGAGCCCCGTCGTCGTCCGCGGTCTCGGGCTCCGCCATCAGACTCCCTCCACGAGCAGGGCCACGCCCTGACCCACGCCCACGCACATCGTGGCGAGGCCCAGCTTCCGGCCCTGCCCGGCGAGCTCGCGTTCCATCCGGCCCAGCAGGGTCACGACGAGGCGCGAGCCCGAGGAGCCCAGCGGGTGGCCGAGCGCGATCGCCCCGCCGTCGGCGTTGACGATCCCCTCGTCGAACTTGAGCTCGCGCATCACAGCGAGGGACTGCGAGGCGAACGCCTCGTTGAGCTCGACGGCGCCGAGGTCGCCCGCCGAGAGGCCCGCCCGGTCGAGGGCCTTGCGGGTCGCCGGGACCGGGCCCATGCCCATGATCTCCGGCGCCACGCCAGCGGCCGCGCCGCCCAGGATCCGCGCCCGCGGGGTGAGCCCGAAGCGCTCGACCGCCGCCTCGGAGGCGACCACGATCGCCGAGGCGCCGTCGTTG
This sequence comes from Sinomonas sp. P47F7, assembly GCF_049332655.1. Lineage (GTDB taxonomy): Bacteria > Actinomycetota > Actinomycetes > Actinomycetales > Micrococcaceae > Sinomonas. The sequence continues at coordinate 3,608,909 of NZ_CP186327.1, forward strand.
AGCGGGGACGCGTTCCCGGCCGTCACCACCGAGCCGCCCCTGACCACCGGCCGCAGCCCGGCCAGGACGTCCATCGTCGTTCCCGGGCGGGGACCCTCGTCCGTGTCGACGACCGCCTGCGCGCCCTTGCGCCCCCTGACCGTCACGGGCACCGTCTCGTCGGCGAAGCGGCCGGCCGCGATCGCCGCAAGCGCGCGCTCGTGCGAGCGGACCGCGAACGCGTCGCAGTCCTCGCGGCTCGTCTCGTACACCCGGGCGACCTCCTCTGCGGTCTCCGGCATCGAGAACGTGGCCTTCCCCGCGCGAGCGAGCTCCCCGGAGAGGAACGCCGGATTCGTGAACCGCCAGCCGATCGAGGTGTCGAACACCCCGCCCGGGCGGGCGAACGCCTTCTCCGGCTTCTCCATGACCCACGGCGCGCGGCTCATCGACTCGACCCCGCCGGCCACCACGAGGTCCGCCGCGCCCGCCTTGACCATGTGGCTCGCCATAATGACCGCCGAGAGGCCCGACGCGCACAGCCGGTTCACCGTGATCCCCGGCACCGCGTCCGGATAGCCGGCCAGCAGCCACGCCATCCGAGCCACGTTCCGGTTCTCCTCCCCCGCACCGTTGGCGTTCCCGAGGATCACCTCCTCCACCGCGCCCGGGTCGATGCCCGCGCGTTCGACGGCGGCCCGCACCGTGAGTGCCGCAAGATCGTCGGGCCGCACCGAGGAGAGCGAACCGCCGTACCGGCCCACCGGAGTCCGCGCGCCGCCGATCAGAAAGGCCTCAGCCATGAGCACATCCTTATGCATAGGGGTCCCGGCCAAATTACCGACCGTTCGTTCTATAAAGATTACCCGTGGCGGCTCGTGGGTCAACCCGTGACGGCGGAACCGGTTCGGCCGCCCGCTCGTTCCACCGGCAAATGAGCACTCCCAACTCGATGCCCCCCGCTACCCTGCGCCGCCGCAATGGCGACCCCGCGCCGGGCCACCGCTTCGGCCGTTATACGTCGGCAGATCTCCTCGCGGTCCTCCTCTACGTCCTGCTGCCGGTAGCCGTCGCGTTCCTGCCGCTCGAACGCTCCGCATGGCTCCAAGCACATCCGGAGATCGGCTCGTATCTGCTCAACCTCGGGATCTACGGGATCGTATTCATCGTCGCGTCGATCGCCGCCCGCGCGTACATCGCGCGCGACGTGCGCATCCTCGCGACCCGCCCGTGGTTCACGGCCGGAATCCTCCCGCTCATGCTCGTCGCGATGATCGTGGCCTCGGCGATCGCCGTCGCCCTCGCCGGCGGCCTGGAGGTCACCCAGAACCAGGAGAGCATCCAGGCACTCGCGAAGGGGATCCCGTGGTGGTTGACAGCGCCCCTGCTCGTGATCCTCGGGCCGTTCGTCGAGGAGTACGTCTTCCGCCACCTCATGATCGGGAAGCTCAGCCGATACCTCAACCGCTGGGTCTGCTACGCACTCTCGCTTGGGTTCTTCGCGTCGCTGCACACGCTCAGCACGGCCGGCTTCACGATCCAGGCCCTCGCCCCCTACCTCGGCCTCGGGGCCGTCCTCGTCTTCGCCTACGCCTGGACCGGCAACAACCTCGCGTTCAGCGTCTCCCTCCACGCGCTGAAGAACCTGCTCTCCGTGGTGCTCATGTACGCGGTGGACCTCTCGGCGCTGCAGTCGTAGCCGGCGGGGCGCTCAGCATCTAGCTCAAGTGTGTTAAGTCGAGCGCCGCTGGTCCAAATGTGGGTTAAATCCCCCAGAGGCTGCGCTGTTCACCCCGCCATAAGGCACTCGACACGTCGGTGCGGTATCCGTGGGATCGGGCCGTCTTCCTGGGCTCGTTGTGGACGGCTTCCGGGCTGATCGTGGCCAGAAAGTGGCCACGATTGGGCGAGATCTGGGCCACGGACAAGACTGGGCAGATTCTGTGCCAAATCTGGCCAGAATCTGCCCAATCTTGGCCATGCGAGAGCGCAGATTTGGTCATTTTTGGGTTAAGTGGGTCACTCCGTCTATATATGGCAACGAGAGAAAACCTCGTCGATGAAGTGGAGAGAGAGGGGTGTGCTGATGGCGGGCCGTCAGAGCAAGGCAGACACACCAGCGAAGCCGCAACCGCATCGCTTTCGCGTGAGCGTCCCCGTGGCTGATGAGGCCGTGGTGGCGTGGATGGAGTTGCAGGACAACCCTTCGCTGTCAGTGCGAATGCTGATCCGCGAGAGCATCGAGCGCCAAGGCTACGTTGACATCGTGAACCGCCCGGTGAGCCAGCTCCCCAGGCACGGCCGGCAGGCTGAAACATCTGAGGAGGTCCGCGCGGCCGAAGGGGCTCTTGCCGAGCTCAAGCCGCAACCGTTTATCCCGGCCTCGGAGCCGGAGGTCTGGGCGGAGGTTCCGACGCCGGCACCGCGGCCTCAGGCCACTCCGGCGGCCCCTGCTCCAGCACCGTCCGAGCCAGAACAGTCTTCGAGCGAACTGCATGATGTCAACGACATCTTCTCCAGAATGCGGTAGCTCGCGCAGCGACATCACCCACTTTTGAATGAAGGGAACACGCATGACCATCTCGATCAACCTGACCGGCGGAATCGACGTCGGCAACGGCTATGTCAAGGGCCTCATCCGGGGTGCTGGGGGCTCCAGCGCGCCCACCATCGACGAGATCGATCTTCCCAGCGGCGTCGCGCTCATCACGAGGTCCAACGCACTGCCCAATGCGGACGGCGAGGCCCCGGCCAAGATGGCGGGCGACTTCTACAACGAGCTGGACGTGAGCTTCGCCTCGCCGCTCATCGGCGACCAGTATCGGCGTCTGTTCGGAACGCGCGCGCTGAGCGCCCAGGGTGCGTTCGACGAGTTCGACGTGGTGGGCCGTCGTAGCAAGGCCCAGCAGGAACTGAGCAAGGTGCTGGTCATGGGCGCGTTCGCGGCCAAGGCTCTGCGCGACTACGTCCGCGAGAACGGCATGCTCCCGCCGGCCGACGAGTCGCTGAGCGTGCAGGCCCGGGTCGCTCTGGCGCTGCCGATCAACGAGTACATGGCGCATCGCACGAGCTACGCCGCCGAGTTCACGAACGGCACGCACACCGCCACGGTGCACAACTTCGATACTCCGGTGACCATCAAGCTCCGCTTCGTGGACGTGCAGGTGATCCCCGAGGGCGCTTCGGCCCAGTACGCGATCACCGTCAAGGGCGAGGATCTGATGGACGCGATGCTGGCAGACGTGCGCCGCCGGGGAGTGACCCTCGAGGGAATCACCTCCGCCGACGTCCTCGCTGCCCAGCACACCGTCGGCATCGACATCGGCGAGGGTACCGTGAACTTCCCGGTGTTCACCGCGGGCAAGTTCAACGCGGATGCCTCGACCACCTACAACAAGGGCTACGGCTCGGTGCTCACCGGCGCGCTCAAGGCCATGGATGACCGCGGCTTCATCTCCGGCTTCACGTCCCGCAAGCAGCTCGCGGAATACCTGCAGGCCGGACCGAGCGCCCTGAAGCGCAACTTCTACCAGAAGGTCGCGCAGTTCGTGGAGGAGGAGATGATGTTCTTCTCCAAGGAGATCGCCGAGCAGTTCGGACGCGTGCTGGCTGTTGTCGGCGCAACCACCGAGGTCGCCTACGTCTACGGCGGCGGCGCCGGCCCCGTGAAGGCCTTCCTGTACCCCGCGCTCCTGGACAAGGCCACCGAGATGAACTCGGAGGACTCGTTCCCGACGCTGTACCTGGATTCGTCCTACTCCCGTCACCTGAACCGCGAGGGCCTCTACATTGCGGCCCAGACGGTGGAGCGCAAGACCGACCCGGCCCTTGGACGCGGCAAGCGCAACCGGAGTTCCGAGGACAAGGAACTCACCACGGCTGAGGTGTAGTCCGCACTGTCGCTCCGCTTGACAGAAGCTCTTCCCGGGCTGCCCGGGAAGAGCTTCTGTGCGTCAACGCCCCAGCCGCACCTCCCCCGCCCCCTCGAGCCCGCCGAACCAGCGCAGGAGCGCTGCGTCGTGGCTCGTGACCACGAGCGTGCCCCGGTACCGCTCGAGCGCCTCCTCGAGCTCGCCGACGAGCAGGGGCGCGAGGTGGTTGCTTGGCTCGTCGAGCAGCAGGAGCTCGGGCTGGCCCGACAGGAGCCGCGCGAGCGCGAGCCGGCGATACTGCCCCGCCGAGAGCGATCCCACCGGCACGAAGAACTCCTGGACCCGGAACAGGCCGAGGTGCAGGAGCCGCTCGGCGTGTTCGTCGAGGTCGCCGGGGAGCCCGGCGGCGTAGGCCGCGAGCAGGCGCGCGTGCGGGTCCGCCGGCGGGGTGAGTTCCTGCGGGAGGAGGCCGACGACGGCGGGCGCGGACCCGCCATCGTCCGCCCCTGACGCCGTGCGCACCTCGGCGACGCCCTCGCACGGAACCCGCCCGGCGAGGACGTTGAGCAGCGTCGTCTTGCCCGCGCCGTTGGGACCCGTCACGGCGAGCCGCCCGCCGGCCGCCACGTCAAGGTCCACAGGCCCGAGCCGGCCCGGAACGCCGGCGCCCCGCACGGTGACGGAGGCTCCGCGGGCCACATCGAACGCTGCGGCGAGGTGCAGCGGCTTCGGCGGCGGAGAGACGGGATCGGCCTCGAGCCGCCGCAGCCGCTCCCGCGCTGAGCGGACCTGGCTCTCGACCGCTGCGCTCACGCGCTGGCCGAAGTAGTTGAAGCCCGATTTGTCGTTGTCGGTCCGCCGCCCGTACGCGACCCGATCGGTCACGGCGGCCGCCTTCCCGCGCTCCCGCTCCATCGCGTCCACCCACTCGGCGTACTCACGCTCCCACGCACGCCGCTCGAGGGCCTTCGCGGCGCGATAACCCGCGTAGCCCTCGCCGTACCGGCGCACCGTGCGGCGATCGGCGTCGACCTCGAGGATCGCGCGCGAACCGACTGAGGAAATCGCGGTCGTGCGAGACCGCGACGACGATGCCGGCCCGCGACGCAAGCTCGGCCTCGAGCCACGCGACCGCGTCGGCGTCGAGGTGGTTCGTGGGCTCGTCGAGCAGCAGGATCGGCGCGGTGTCCGCGAGCGCGAACGCGAGGCCCACGCGCTCGGCCTCGCCGCCCGAGAGGCTCGCGAGCGTGCGGTCGGCCCCGGTGCGCGTCAGCTCGCCCACGCCGAGCCGCTCGAGGGCGACGACGGCGCGCACCCGGGCTGCGGTCCCGCCGTCGTCCTCGCCATCGGCGGTGGCGCGCGCCTCCGCGGAGGCGAGGAGCCCGCGGATGGTCGCGGCGCCGTCGGGCGTCTGCGCGAGCCGGGAGACCCGGCCGTGGACGGCTACGCTCCCGGAATCTGGCCGCTCCTGGCCCGTGAGGAGGCGGAGCAGGGTCGACTTGCCCGCCCCGTTCTCACCGACGACCGCGATCCGCTCGCCGTCCGCGATCACGAGGTCGACCACGTCGAGGAGGAGTCTGTCCCCGTAGCCGTGGGAAACGCCCGACGCGGTGACGTGCACGGCGGCGGGGCGAAGGGACTGGGCTGGGTGGGCCGGGGCGGCGGGGTGGGTGAGGGCGCCTGGGGCGGCGGGGTGGGTGAGGGCGGCTGGGTGGGCTGGGCTGGAGGGGTCCGAAATATGCTGCATGGTCGAGGCCTCGCTTCGGCGGCTCGTGGGCGCGCGGCGCCCGGCTGTCCTCTCGCCGGCGTCACGGCGCGGCGGTTCAGGGCGGGGAAACGATCAGCGGACCATGCGTTCAAGGGTGGCGGCGCGCGGTGACGAGTGTCAAGCCGGGGCCTCTGCCGCCGGGTCGCCTCCGTGACGGTCGGCGCTGCGGCCGCGCTGCGGACGGCCCCTGTCCGCTTGTCCCTTCCGGCCCGGACCCCCGGGGCCTAGCGTTGAGCCATGCCATACGACATCCAGATCGTGGTCGATTCGCGCGACCCCCACGCCCAGGCGGAGTGGTGGGCCAAGACGCTGGGCTGGGCCGTCGAGCCCAGCAACGAGGACTTCATCCGGCGCATGATCGCCGAGGGCTACGCGACCGAGGCGGACACCGTGACCCGGAACGGAGTGCTCGTCTGGGCGACCGCGCAGGCCATCGCACCCGAGGACGAGCTCACGCGCAAGGACCGTCGGCGCATCCTGTTCCAGGTGGTGCCCGAGGACAAGACCGTCAAGAATCGCGTCCACTGGGACGTCCGGCTCGCCGGCGATGACAAGGACGTGCTCCGCGCCGAACTCGAGGCACGCGGCGCGACGTTCCTGTGGGAGGCAGCCGAAGGCCCGCACTCGTGGTACACGATGGCGGACCCCGAGGGGAACGAGTTCTGCATTTCCTGATCGCGCCGCCCGGCCCACGCCCCCCCAACCGCCGTGACCCGGCGCCCGGGGACCGAACGCCCCGACTAGACTTTCACGCGTGACTTCCCCCGACCTGCCCGAGAAAGTGTCTGACGTCTTCGACCCGCGCCGCTGGCGCGCCGTCGAGGGCTTCGAGTTCGAGGACCTCACCTACCACCGGCAGGTCGAGCGGGACGCGAGCGGGGCCGCGGTGCGCGACCTCCCGACGGTCCGCATCGCGTTCAACCGCCCGGAGGTCCGCAACGCGTTCCGCCCCGGCACCGTGGATGAGCTCTACCGCGCCATGGACCATGCCCGCATGACCCCGGACGTCGCGACCGTGATCCTCACGGGCAACGGCCCCTCCCCCAAAGACGGCGGCCACGCGTTCTGCTCGGGCGGGGACCAGCGCATCCGCGGCCGCGAGGGCTACAAATACGCCTCGGGCGAGACCGCGGAGACGATCGATCCGGCCCGCGCGGGACGCCTCCACATCCTCGAGGTCCAGCGGCTCATGCGCACCATGCCCAAGGTGGTCATCGCGGCGGTCAACGGCTGGGCCGCGGGTGGCGGGCACTCGCTCCACGTCGTCGCGGACCTGACCATCGCCTCCCGGGAGCACGGCAGGTTCAAGCAGACGGACGCGACGGTCGGCTCGTTCGACGCCGGCTACGGCTCGGCGCTCCTGGCCCGCCAGATCGGGCAGAAGCGTGCGCGGGAGATCTTCTTCCTGGCCCGCGAATACTCGGCCGAGGACATGGTCGCGATGGGCGCCGTCAACGAGGCCGTGGAGCACGCGCGCCTCGAGGAGGTCGCGCTCGGCTACGCGGCAGATATCGCCCGCCAGTCGCCGCAGGCCATCCGGATGCTCAAGTTCGCGTTCAACCTCGCCGACGACGGCCTCGCGGGCCAGCAGGTCTTCGCGGGCGAGGCCACGCGCCTCGCGTACATGACCGACGAGGCCGTCGAGGGCCGCGACGCATTCCTGCAGAAGCGCGAGCCCAACTGGTCCGACTTCCCGTACTACTACTGACCCGGGAGACCCCGCATGAGCCTTGACCCCGTCCTCAAAGCCCTCGCGGCGGCACTCGCGTACGAGGGGCCGGCCGTCGAATTCGGCCCCGCGAGCACCAACGCTCCGCAGGGCACCTGGCGCGTGTGGCGGCCGACGACGGCGGTCGGCTCGCTGCCCGAGGGGACGGCCGTCGTCGTGCGCACCTCGGGCTCCACGGGGGCCCCCAAGGCCACCGCGCTCACCGTCGACGCGCTGGCCGCCTCGTCGATGAGCACGGCCTTCGCGCTCCGGGGCGAGGGTCAGTGGCTCCTTGCGCTCCCGCTCGAGTACATCGCGGGCGTGCAAGTGCTGGTGCGCTCGCTCTTCGCCGGGACGCGCCCCGCGGAAATGAATCTCGCGGCCGGCTTCAGCCCCGAGGCATTCGCCGACGCGGCCGAGGACATGACCGACCCGGTGCGCTTCACGTCGCTCGTGCCGACCCAGCTGCGCCGCCTGCTCGAGGACCCCTCGCCGCGACTGCTCAAGGTCCTTCAGCGCTTCAACGCGATCCTGCTCGGCGGCGCCCCGATCCCCCAAGGGCTCCTCGAGCGCGCCGCGGAGGCGGGCGTCAAGGTCGTCACGACGTACGGTTCCGCCGAGACGTGCGGCGGATGCGTCTACAACGGCTTCCCCCTCGAGGGGGTGTCCGTCCGGCTCGCCGAGGACGGCCGGATCCGCCTCGGCGGCCAGGTCGTCGCGGCCGGCTACGTGGGCGATCCCGAGCGGACCGCCGAACACTTCCTCGACGAGGACGGCGAACGCTGGTACGTCACCTCGGATCTTGGCGAGCTCACGCCGGAGGGTCGCCTCCGCGTCCTGGGCCGCGTGGACGACGTCGTCATCACGGGCGGCGTGAAGGCCTCCGCCGCGCGGATCGCGGCTCAGCTCGAAACGGTCGACGGCGTGCGGGAGGCCTTCGTTGCGGGCGTGCGCGACGCTGAGTGGGGGCAGGCGCTGGCCGCCGCCGTCGTCCTCGCGGAGCCGGCCGCCGCCTCGGGCGGGCTCGGCGCGGTGCGGGCCGCCGCCGTCGAACGCCTGGGGCGCCTCGCCCCGCGGACGTGGCTCGTGCTCGACGCGCTTCCGCTCCTGCCCAACGGCAAACCCGACCGGCAGTCGATCTGCGAGGCCCTCGCGCGGGCACACGCGGCTCGACGCTCGGGCGGAACGTCGGGGCCGTAGGCGCAGTCCCAACAAGTCCCACCCCTCCTTACCCACCCCCTTCCCTGTCCCACCCGACCCCACCCCACCCGACCCCACCCTTAGTCAGGAACCGCCCGTGGCAACATTCGCCCAGTGGGTCCAGGGCGCCCGCCCGCGGACCCTTCCCATGGCCATCGCTCCGGTGATTGTCGGCAGCGCCGCGGCCTTCGGGCTCGGCTCGTTCAGGCCGGTCAACGCCGTCCTCGCCGCGCTCGTGGCGGTCATGCTCCAGGTCGGCGTGAACTACGCCAACGACTATTCCGACGGCGTGCGCGGCACCGACGACAATCGGGTGGGGCCGTTCCGGCTCGTGGGCGGCGGAGCGGCCGAGCCGCGCGCGGTGAAGCTCGCCGCGTTCCTCTCGTTCGGCGCGGCCGCGGTGTTCGGCCTCGCGCTCGTGGTGCTCTCGCAGACGTGGTGGCTCATCATCGTGGGCGCAGCGAGCGTCTTGGCGGCGTGGGGCTACACCGGCGGCAAGCGACCGTACGGGTACCTCGGGCTCGGCGACGTGTTCGTGTTTGTGTTCTTCGGCCTCGTCGCGACTCTCGGCACCACCTACACGCAGGCGCTCACGCTCAGCCCGGCCTCGTGGGCCGGAGCCGTCGCGACGGGGCTCATCGCGGACGCCCTGCTCATGGCCAACAACGTGCGGGACATCCCGACGGACACGGTCGCGGGCAAGCGCACGCTCGCCGTGCGGCTCGGCGACCGCGCCGCGCGCCGCTCCTACCCCGTAATGCTGGGTGTCGCGATCCTCGCAGCGCTGCTCCTCGCGCCGTCGAACCCGTGGATGCTGCTCGTGCTGGTGCTCGTGCCCGCGTGCCTCGGGCCCTCGCGAACCATGGTCTCGGGGACCGCCGGTCCGGGGCTCATCCCCGTGCTGCAGCAGACCGGGTTCATCAACCTCGGGTTCAGCTTCCTGTTCGCGGCGGCTTCGGTCCTCGGGCGCGTGTAGGGTCCGCATCGTCTCGGCCAGGCTCATCCTTGCCCGGCTCGTCGCCGTAGACCTCCGGGTACTCGTCGTCGACGCGGCGCGCCTCGTCCAGCGAGTCCTCGATCACGGCGTCTTCCTCCTCTTGGGAGGTGCGCACCTTCTTGCGGCCGCCGAACACGTCGCTCACGTCAGTGGCGGCGGCGTTTCGCTGCCGGTTGAGGAACAGGAAGCTCACCGCGAACGCGATGACCACGGAGTAGACGGCCGAAAGCACACCACCGATCCCGAGCAGCAGGAACACGACGAACGGGACCACGAAGAGGGTCGCACGGAGGAGGGTGTACTTCAGGAACGCCACCGCTCAAGTTTACTAAAATAGGTCTATGGTCCGCCTCGTACCCGTCATCGTGATCCTGGCCGCCTGGCTCTACGCCATGGTGGACTGCGCGATGGCCGATCGCGGCCGAATCCGAGGCGGCCTCTCGAAGACCTCGTGGTTCCTCATCTCGGTCCTCCCAGTCATCGGCACCACGCTGTGGTTCGTCTTCGGCCGCCCACGCCACACGGCGCCGCCCACGTCAGGCGGGACGCGGGGCCGCCGCCCGATGGCTCCGGACGACGACCCCGACTTCCTGCACGGCCTCTGAGGCTGCTCGGCCCTGACCGTTACTTCTTGGCGCTCTTGATGAGGTTGTCGGCGTCGCTCTTGAACGCCGCCGCCGCGGCCTGAGCATCGGCCCGGCCGAACAGCACGTCGGTGAGGTGGCGCAGAAGCGCGTCGCCCGCCTTGCTCGTGCCGACAGGCGGAACCGCGGGTGCCGCGCCGAGCTCGGGCTTGATCTGGGTGAGGAAGTCGAGCGCAGTCTTGTCCGTCGGGGTCAGGAGCGGCTTGATCGCGTCCTGGATCTTGGACGACGACGAGAAGCCACGCTCCGTGGTGATGACCTTGGCCACATCGGTGCTGTTGACGAGGTAGTCGACGAACGTCGCGACCTCGTCCGGGTGCTTCGTGCGGGACGACGCCGACCAGTACATCGAGGGCTTGTAGAAGAGGCCATCGTCCTTCGGCTTGCCGGTCTGGCTCGGCATGCGGAGGATCTTGAAATCGGTGCCGGCGGCCTTGGACAGCGCGCCGAGCTGGTTGGTCCACCAGAAGGACATGCCGGTCTTGTTGGTGGCCGCGAGCGTCTGCTCGACGGCCGCGTTGACGTCCTCCTGGGCGACGCTCGCGGGCGGTGCGGCCTTGGCGTCGAGGAGCTTCTTCTGGAACGCCATGAACGAGGCCACGCCGTCCACGGTGAATCCCGTGCTTCCGTCCGCGGTGTAGAGCTGCTCGCCGCGCTGGCGTAGCCAGATGCTCAGGGCCTGATCCGTGATGCCGTAGGAGGCGCCGTAGTTCCCCGCCCCGGCGGCGAGCGCGGCTGCGGTCTTGAGGTAGTCGTCCCACGTCCACTTCGTGTCGTCGGGGATCGCCACGCCGGCCGCCTTGAAGACCTTCACGTTCGCGAAGACGCCGAGCGCGTTCTGGCCGGTGCTGACGCCGTAGAGCTTGCTGTTGTACTGCCCGGACGCGAGCGTGTTGGAATCGAACGCGGAGAGGTCGAGTCCCTTCTGCCTCGACAGGTCGAGGAGGGCGCCGCGGCCGCCGTATTCGGCGATGTAGGCGAGGTCCATCTGGATGATGTCCGGGGCGTCATTCGCTGCCGTCTGCGTGGCGAGCTTGTCCCAGTAACCCGACCACACGCCAGGCTCGGCCTGGATCTTGATGTTCGGGTGCGCCTTCTGGAAATCGTCGATGACCTGCTGCGTCTGCTTGTTGCGGACGTCGTTTCCCCACCAGGTGAAGCGGAGGGTCACCGATCCGTCGGCGTTCTTGCTGCCGCCGCCGGTGCCGCAGCCAGCGAGGAGGCCCACGGCCGCGGTGCCGGCGAACAGCTTGAGTGCTGAGCGGCGCGTCAGAGTCGTCATCGTCTCTCCAATGTTGAACGAACGGTTGACCGAGAAATCGGTTTCTGATTCGCTGAGTATGCCCGAGGTCACATCAGCCGTCAAGATCCAAGGAAAACGCATTCCACTTGCAATATCAAGGCCTTGACGCCCATAGCGGGGCGGCCCTATCTTGCTGTGAAAGCGCATTCCGACCAAAGGAGGTCACACCGTGTCTGAAGTACACGCGGCTCCAGCGCTCGCTACCTGGCCGGCACCACCCAAGGGGCTCGCCCCGTGAGCGCGCTCGCGGAGCTGGGCAGCCTCAGCAAGAAGTCCGGCTCCAGCCAGGGCAAGGGCGCCGTCAAGCAGCGCCGGCCCAAGGACAACAAGGCAGCGTTCGTCTTCCTCGCGCCGTGGATCGTAGGCCTCGTGGCCATCACGATCGGCCCGATGCTCATGTCGCTCTACCTGTCCTTCACGGACTACAACCTCATCCAGGACCCCAACTGGATCGGGTTCGACAACTTCACCCGCATGATGGGCGATGAGCGCTTCTGGAACTCCCTCGGCGTCACGCTCACGTACGTCGTGGTGGGCGTTCCGCTCCAGCTCGGCCTCGCGCTCACCGTCGCGGTGGCCCTGGACAAGGGACTCAAGGGGCTCCCGTTCTACCGCTCGGTCTTCTACCTGCCGTCGCTGCTCGGCTCGTCCGTGGCAGTGGCCATCCTGTGGAAGCAGATGTTCGGCACGTCCGGCCTGGTCAACCAGATCCTGGCGTTCTTCGGCATCCACGGCCCAGGCTGGATCTCGGACCCGAGCACGGCCCTCGGCAGCATCATCCTGCTGCACGTGTGGACGTTCGGCTCCCCCATGATCATCTTCCTCGCGGGGCTCCGCCAGATCCCCACGATGTACTACGAGGCCGCGGCCGTCGACGGTGCCGGGCGGGCCACTCGCTTCTTCAAGATCACGCTTCCGCTCCTGAGCCCGATCATCTTCTTCAACCTCGTGCTGCAGATCATCGGCGCGTTCCAGTCGTTCACACAGGCGTTCATCGTCTCCGGCGGCAACGGTGGGCCGTCCGACTCGACGATGTTCTTCACGCTCTACCTGTACCAGCGCGGCTTCGGTCAGTTCGACATGGGCTACGCCTCCGCGATGGCCTGGGTCCTGCTGATCCTCGTGGGAGCCTTCACCGCCATCAACTTCTACGCATCGAAATTCTGGGTGTTCTATGACGACTGAAGCAGCCTCGAACGGCGCGGCCACCGCGCTCCGCACGTCGGCTCCCGCCGAGTCTCCCGCCGTCGTCGGCCGCCCCGCAGGGCGCGGCGACTCCTCGCCCAACCGCCGGCGCCGGCTCCCCCAGGGCAACCTCGCCTTCTCCACCCGGGGACGCCTGCGCAACCTCGGCAAGCACGTGATCCTCATCGTCGCGGCGATCGTGATGATCTACCCGCTCCTGTGGATGCTGGTCTCCTCGTTCCGCCCGAGCGACGACGTCTTCCGCGCCCCGGGCCTGTGGCTCACCGAGGCGCACCCCGAGAACTACGCGACTGGCTGGAACGCGCTGAGCTCCCCGTTCGGAACGTACCTGCTGAACTCGGCCCTCGTGGTGCTGGGAGCGATCGTGGGCAACCTCGTCTCGTGCTCGATGACCGCGTACGCGTTCGCCCGCCTCGAGTTCACGGGCAAGAGGTGGATGTTCGGCGCCATGCTCATCACGATCATGCTGCCCATCCACGTCATCATCGTGCCGCAGTACATCCTGTTCTCGCAGATCGGCTGGATCAACACGTTCTGGCCGCTCATCGTGCCCAAGCTCTTGGCCACGGACGCGTTCTTCGTGTTCCTCATGGTCCAGTTCATCCGGGGCATCCCACGTGAGCTCGACGAGGCCGCGCGGATCGACGGCGCGGGCCACCCGCGCATCTTCCTCCAGGTGATCCTCCCGCTCATGACGCCGGCGCTCGCGACCACGACGATCTTCACGTTCATCTGGACGTGGAGCGACTTCTTCAGCCAGCTCATCTACCTCACGTCCCCCAACGTGTTCACGGTTCCCGTGGCGCTGCGCGCGTTCGTCGACGCCCAGTCCAGCACCGATTGGGGCGCGATGTTCGCGATGTCTGTCGTCTCGCTCCTGCCGGTGTTCATCGCGTTCCTCGTGGGCCAGAAGTTCCTCGTCAAGGGCATTGCCACGACGGGCATCAAGTAGGGCTGGCTTCACGGCCCGGAGGCGCCCGAACGGCGGCCGGCTTCGTCACGAAGCCGGCCGCCGTTCGGCGTTGTCGCCTGGCCGCCGGGGCGCCTATCCTAGGCCCGGCACAGGCGGAGGTGGCAGTTTGGCGAGCTGGGGATTCTCTCGGTCGAAACAGCGGCGCGCCGTACCCGCGCGTCCGGTCTGGTTCCGCACGATGCTCCTCTGGGCCGCCGCGGGGATGGCAGTGTTGTCCGGCTGTGCGCCGTCAACCTCGCCCGCCGGAGCACCGGCCACGAGCACTGCGAGCCCTGCTGGTCCGACGAGCGGGCCGGTGGCAAGCCCTGCTGCTTCCCCCAGTGCGGTGTCCATCCTGCTCACCACCCACTGCGGCATCCACGAGGTGCGGGTCGGGAACACGTTCTACGCCACCGACAAGATCTTGGACGACGGCAACGGCAACCCGCCGGCCGGCTGGGGCAACCCCTTCCAGGCGGGCACCATCACCGTGACCGGCCAAGACGCCGTCTTCCGCGACGCCGCGGGGCACACCGTGACCTTCCACGCTCGCCCAGGCGCCACGAGCTTCCTCGACATGTGCTCGTGAGGGTCGCGAGGTGCCCCCGCTCACTGCCACCGGGACAGACCTTCTCGAAAGGCCCTCACCGCGGCGGAGGTGCGCCTGAGATCAGCCGGCGCTGACCCCGCCGTACGAGTGGAGGCCCGTGAAGTAGATGTTCACCACGGTGAAGTTGACGATGATGCACACGTAGCCGACGATCGCCAGCCACGCGGCCCGGGTCCCGGTCCAGCCGCGCGTGGCCCGCGCGTGCAGGTACGCCGCGTACACGACCCAGATCACGAAGCTCCACACTTCCTTCGTGTCCCAGCCCCAGAACCGGCCCCACGCCTTCTCGGCCCAGATCGAGCCGAACATGACCGTGAGCGTCCACCCCACAAACGCGATCGTATTGATGCGGTAGGAGAGCGTCTCGAGAGTGAGCGCGTTCGGCACGAGGCCCATGAACCCGCCCCGGTCGAGCCCGCCCGCGGCGATCTTCGCCTCGCGGCGCGACTGGAGGAGCTGCAGGACGCCCATCGAGAACGTCAGCGTGAAGAGCGCCGAGGACAGCACGGCGATCGAGACGTGGATCACGAGCCAGTAGCTCTGGAGCGCCGGGACCAGATGCCCCACCGGCGTCCAGAACGCGACGGCCGCGGCCACCATCATGACCACCGCGAGGCCCAGAACGAACGTGCCGAGGAAGCGCAGGTCACGCCGGATGAGCACGATCAGGAACACCGCGACGACGAGGAACGCGCCGGTGGTGCAGAACTCGTACATGTTGCCCCACGGGACGCGCCCCGCGGCGATGCCGCGCGTCACGACGCCCGCCGCATGGATGATGAGCCCGAGGAGGCTCAGGGCCACGCCAACGCGCGCGGCGGCCCGCCGCGACGTGTACGCGAGGCCGGCGTCGGCCACTTTGGCGATCCGGCTTCGGGCGGGCGGGGCCAGGGTGGGCGGGGCGGGAGGAATGTGCGACGGCGCAACCTGGCTTCCGCCGTCGGACGCGCCACCGGCCATCGCCGGGATCTTCGCGGCGGCCGTGCTCTCCCTCGTGGCCTCGGCGAGGCGCGTCGCGTCCTGCTGGGCGGTCTTGCCGCTCGTGGCCATGTCCCACGCGAAGGCGAGGAACGCGATGACGTACGTGCCGGCCGCCAGGAGCATGAACAGCTCGCTGTAGGCGCCGAGCGTCTGGTTGATGGGGAGCATTACGCGCCCTTCCCTGAGGTTGAGTCTGTCCTATTGTGCGCCTCGTGCGTGGAAGCCTCGTGCGTGGAAGCCCCCTCCGGGGGCGATTCCTGCTCGGGCAGGCCCCACGCCTTCGCGAGCGCGGCGCGCACCGACCGGCCCTCCGCCGCGAGGCCGTGATCCTCGCCGCGAGCCAGGAGGCCGTACTCGATCATCGTGCGGCCGTCCTCGTGGTCGCCGAAGCGCAGCCACAGGCGGCGGCGCGGCACGAACAGCGAGCAGACAAGTCCGGCGAGGGAGAACAGCGCGAAGATGAGCGCGTACTCCTGGCCGGGGTTGTGGTGGATGTCGAGGGCGACGTACCGCTTGAGGCCCTCGAAGCTGACCGAGCCCTGACCGTTCGGGAGCGTGTACGACTGACCCGCGTCGAGCACGATGCCCTTCGCGGGGAGGTCCCGCCCGTTGACCTGCTTGAGCTTCGAGACGTCGAGCGCGTACACGTTCTGCGGCGTGCCCTTGTCGAGCCCGAGGTCGCCCACGTACGAGTTGAGGCTCAGCTGCGGCTTGAGCGGGTCCGGGTCGGCGCTGTACGAGACCCCGTCGTGGCCCACCACGGCCGTCGGCAGGAAGAAGCCCACGAAGCCGAGCTGCGACGGCTTCGCGTCCGGGGCCTTGATGACGATCGTCGACGTGTAGACCGTGTCCGTCGGGATGGACGGGATGGGGCCCTGGTACGCGATCTTGCCGTCGCCGCCGCGGACCGTGATGACCGGGGCGTAGCCGTTGCCCACGAGGTACACGTCCGTGCCGCCGATGCTCACGGGATCGTTGACCTTGAGATCCTGCTGCTTCGCGGCGGAGTCGGGCGAATCCTTCGTGGTGAGGTGCGCCGTGAAGTCGAGCGGCTGGCCGAAGTGCGCGGCCGACTCGCGGTCATAGCGGACGTCGAACTTGTCCAGCTGGAGCGAGTACGGCGCGAGCCACGACGACTGGAAGTTCGTGCCCGGATTGAACTGGTCGTAGCCCACGAGGGTGTTCACGAACGTGTCCCCCTCTACGAGCGTGCGCTGGCCGCTGTACCCGAAGAGGCCCCCGATCGCGACCGAGATGAGCACGCCGACGAGCCCGCTGTGGAAGCACAGGTTGCCGAGCTCCTTGAGGTAGCCGCGCTCGGCGCCCACCGAGGCAAGGGCCGCGCGGCCGCGGGAGGCGGCGGCAGCGGCGTCGTCGCCCGCGGTGCCGGACGCGCCGTCGTTCGCCGCAGGCCGCACATCAACGCGGTAGCCGCGCTTCCTCAGGAGGGCCGCGGTCTGCTTCGCGGCCTCCTCGGCGCCCAGCTCGCTCTCCGCAGGGACCACGAGCGTGCCGTAGACCGGGAGCCGCGAGAGCCGCGCGGGCGTGCGCGGCGGCTTGGACCGCCACGCCTTCCAGTGCGCGATCGCGCGCGGAATCACGCATCCGATGAGCGAGACGAACAGCAGGAGATAGATCGCGGAGAACCAGACGGACGAATACACGTCGAATATCTGGAGCTTGTCGAGGATCGGCCCGTAGTCCGGGTGATCCTTGAGGTACTGCGTGACTGCCGCCGGGTCGGCCGGGCGCTGTTTGAAGAGCGAGCCCGGCACAGCGGCCACGGCGAGGAGCAGGAGCAGGAAGAGCGCCGTCTTCATGCTCGTGAGCTGGGTCCATGCCCAGCGGAGCATGCCGAGGATCCCGAGGGCGGGCAGGGCGACGTCGTCGCGCTGGGCGTTGCGCGGCTTCTTGGGCTTCGGGTTCTGGGTCTTCAGGCTCATCAGATGGGCGGCCTCACGGTTCCGATCCACAGCTGCAGCTGCGAAATCCAATGGCTCCACACGCCTGAGACGATGAGCACGCCGATGAGGATCAGCATGCCGCCGCCGAAGACCTGCAGTGCCCTGCGGTGCTTCTTGAAGAATTTCAGCGCGCCCATGCCGCGGCGGAACGCGAGGGCGATGAGGAGGAACGGCACTCCCAGGCCGATGCAGTAGACAAAGGTCAAAAACGCGCCCTTGTAGGCGGTCGGACCGTCCGTGAACGCGAGCAGCTGGACTGAGGCGAGGGTCGGGCCGATGCACGGGACCCAGCCAAGCCCGAACGTGATCCCCAAGACAGGCGCGCCCCACAGGCCCGCGCGCGGCTTCGCGTGGACGCGCGCCTCGCGCTGGAAGATCCCGAGCCCGCCCATGAACACGATGCCCATGAGGACGACGACGATGCCCAGCACGCGCGTGAGCCACACCTGGGAGGTGGCGAGCCACGAGCCGAGCTGGCCGAACACGGCGCCGGTCGCGACGAAAACCACCGTGAAGCCGAGCACGAACAGCGCGATTCCGGCCACCATGCGGCCGCGCTTCTGCTTCTCGAGGTCCACGCCCGTGAGGCCCGTGACATAGCCGAGGTAGCCCGGGACGAGCGGCAGGACACACGGCGAGAGGAACGAGACGAGCCCCGCCAGGAGGCACACGGGCACCGCGAGCAGGAGGGAACCGTTGAGGACGGCGTCGCTGAAGGTGTTCGCGCCCACGCTACTCGGCCGCCGCCGTGTCGATGAGGGCCTTGAGCGTGCTCTTGTCGAGCTCGCCGAGGACCCGTGCGGAGACGCGGCCCTGCTTGTCGAGCACGAGGGTCGTGGGGACGGCGCCCGGCGGGACCATGCCGGACACGGCGAGGAGCACGCGGCCGTCCTGGTCGTTGAAGCTCGGGTAGGTGATGCCGAAGTTCTGCTCGAAGGCGTCCGCGGTGCCCTGCTCGTCGCGCAGGTTCACGCCGTAGAACACCACGCCCTTCGGCGAGTATTCGTCGTGGAGCTGCTTGAGGGACGGCGCCTCGACGCGGCACGGCGCGCACGCTGCGAACCAGAAGTTGAGCACCGTGACGTGGCCCGCGAAGGACGCCGAGTCCACGGTCTTGCCGTCGTAGAGCGTGCCCTTGAACGAGACGGGCGGCTTGCGCGAATCCTTCGCGTATTCGGTCACGGAGCCGTCGCCGGCCACGTAGTTCTTGTTGTCACCCGCGCGGGCCTGGGAGGCGAGCGGATCATTCGCCGCACAGGCAGAGAGGCCCACGGCCGAGAGTGCTGCCGCGGGAAGCGCGAGGGCGGCGAGGGCCAGGACGCCTCGACGCGTGGGATGTGCTGCGCCCGCCATTCAGGCCCCCGGGGTCGTCGCGGCACCCGGGAGCAGGGCGGCGGCGGGCTCGGTGTAGCGGATGGAGATGACGGCGCCGGTTGCGGAATCGACCGTGAGGCTCGTGAGCGAGGCGAGCGTGCACTCGCGCTTGCGGGGGTCGTGCCACAGGGCGCGGCCCTCCGACTTGAGGCGGGCCGTCCAGATGGGCAGCTGGTGCGCCACGAGGATGGCCTCCGCGCCGTCTCCCCCGCGTTCGACGGCGGTGCGCGCCGCATCGGCGACCGCGGCCAGGACGCGAGCAGCCTGGGCCTCGTAGGGCTCGCCCCACGAGGGCCGGAAGGGGTTGACGAGGTACGGCCAGTGGCGGGGCCTCGCGAGTTCGCGCGGGCTCACGTGGAGGCCCTCGAAGTGGTTCTCCGCCTCGATGATGCGCGGCTCGGTCGCGATCTCGAGCCCGAGGGCGGCGGCTGTCGGGGCCGCGGTCTCCTGGGCCCGCGTGAGAGGCGAGGCCGCGAGCAGGACGATCCGGCCGCCGTCGTGCGCTTGCTGCGCGAAGTGCTCGGCGACGCACGCCGCCATCTGCCGGCCGCGCTCGGAGAGGTGGAACTCCGGGAGCCGGCCGTAGAGCACGCCGGTTGGGTTATGCACCTCGCCGTGACGCAGCAGATGGACGGTGGAAGAAGGCATGGCATCCAGTTTCTCAAATGTGGGAGGCCGTGGCGAAATCGTCCGGACGGGAAGGGACGTGGCCTCCGCTTCATCATTCTACGGTCAGTAGAACTACAGGCCGATCCCGAGAGTTCCCTGTGAATTCCACCACAGGGGGTGGCGGAAGATGCATTTGCATGGATAGCATGGTCATGTTGGTTGACACTTCAATCATCTGAGTCTCCAACCCAAAAGCTCTAGCACGCCACCCTCAAGGAGATTGACATGACCGTTCCTTCCGGCATCACCACTGGCCTCTGGACCCTCGACATCGCCCACAGCGACATCGCGTTCACCGTCCGCCACGCGGGCATCAGCAAGGTCCGCGGCCGCTTCACCGACGCGGCCGGCAGCGTCAACGTGGGGCACAGCCTCGCGGAGACCAAGGTCAACGCCTCCGTCAAGACTGCCTCGTTCGACTCGGGCGATGTCAACCGCGACGGCCACGTCAAGGGCGCCGACTTCTTCGACGTCGAGGAGTTCCCGGAGATGACGTTCGCCTCGACCGCGATCGAGCACAACGGCGAGTCCTACGACGTCACGGGTGACCTCACCATCAAGGGCGTGACCCAGCAGGTGACCATCGAGACCGAGTTCAACGGCGTGGCCGTGGACCCGTTCGGTACGACCCGCGCCGGCCTCTCCGGCGAGACGACGATCTCCCGCAAGGAGTTCGGCCTCACGTGGAACGCCATGCTCGAGACCGGCGGCGTTCTGGTGAGCGACAAGGTCGTGATCACGCTCGACCTCGCGTTCACGGCTCCCCAGGCCTGAGCCTGCTCTACCCCGCTGCGGCGTCGGTCCGGGATTCCCGGGCCGGCGCCGCACGTTTGTGATCGGGCTGCGCGCTCGAGCCCGCTTGTCGTTTCCCCATCGCTCTGAGCACGGCGTGTCGCGCCGAAACACGCGCTTTGTGGATCGAGAAATGGGGACGAAAGTTCCCAGCGGATGCGAGGGCTGTGCCGGTAGGGTGAGGAATGGCGGGGACGGGACATTCAGGTCCGCTCCGCGGAGCCGACCGGAGGAAGCCAGATGAGCACGCCCCAACAGCCCGACGAGCCGCAGACGCCTGCGCCACATGAGCCGGAAGGTTCGCGCCCGGCGCCCCGGTACGGCCAGTACGCGCCCGGCTACGAGCCGCAGGCAGGGCAGCCTCAGCCGCCGCAGTACGGGCAGGCTCCACAGTACGGGCAGCAGCCTCAGCCGCCGCAGTACGGGCAGACTCCGCAGTACGGTCAGCAGCCCCAGTACGGCCAGCAGCCCCAGTACAACCAACCAGCCCAGTACAGCTCCGGCTACGGTACGCCGGTGCCTAGTGCCGCGGCCCAACAGTCGGGCGTCAACGTGGCCTTCTGGCTCCTCATCGCGACGGCGGCCGTCGAGGCCGTGCTCGCGATCTTCGGCCTCGCGATCAACAGCGCGGTCGACCTGCGGGCCATGTTCACCGAGCAGACGAGCAGCCGCTCGACGGCCATCACGTACGAACAGTTCCACCAGATCATCCTGACCGTCCTGTGGATCGTGTTCGTCGGTGCCCTCGTCAACGCCGCCGTCCTCGGGCTGTGCGCCGCGTTCCTGCGCCGGGGCCGCCGCTGGGCGCGAATCCTCGGGACGGTCTTCCTGTGCCTCTCGGTGCTGAGCGTCTTGAGCTCCGGATTGTTCGCGCTCATCACCATCGCCCTCGCGATCGTGACGATCATCATGCTCTTCCGCCCGACGGTCTCCGCGTACATCGCAGCGCACAACGCCTTCGCGAACCCCTACACCGAGCCGCCCCGCACGTTCGGCAACCCGTACGGCCAGTAATCCCGCCGCAGCACCACCGACAGCACCCACAGGCACGAGTCCGTTGGAGAGGGACGCACCATGACTGATGGCTATTCCGGCCCCTGGCCGAGCCAGCTTCCGAGCGGCTCGTTCCCCGGCATGACCCCGCCGCCCGCAAGGGTCCGCCGGCCGGCGACCGTCAAGGTCTCGTTCTGGCTCATCGTCGCCGCCGCGGTCGTCCCGCTGGTCCTGCTGCCGTTCACTCTCAACGTCGTGAGCGACTACGTCAACACGGTCCTCGCGCAGTCGGCGATCCAGTCGCGCCGGGCCCTCCCGCCGGGCTTCGCCCAGCAGTTCTCGCAGATGATGGTCCCCTTCGCGTGGGTCGGCGGGTTCATCGGGCTCGCGGTTCAGGTGCTCCTGGCGCTCGGCATCTGGACCGGGCGCAACTGGGTCCGGATCCTCCTGACCGTCCTCGTGGGGCTCAACGTGCTCGGCTCGCTGTCCGGGCTCGCGCTCGGACTCGCGGTACGTGGCTTCGTCTCGGCTCCCGGCTACCTCGCGACGACCCCGTACGCGACGATGACCCCGCTCTATGGCGTGGGTCTCGCGATCTCTGCCGTGCAGGCCGTGGCGATCATCCTCGCGTGGCTCCCGACGTCGAACTTCTTCTTCGCGATGTCGAAGGCCGTACGCTCCGGCTACCGGCGGTAGCGCCTACACGCCCTCGGCGGGTTCGCCGAGCGTGTTCTCCCCGGTCTGGCCGCCAGCCTCGCCACGCTGGGCGTGATACGCGAGGATCTGCAGTTCGGTGGCCATGTCGACCTTGCGCAGGGTCACCCCCGCGGGCACCTGCAGGATCGTCGGCGCGAAGCTCAGGATGCTGCGCACGCCGGCCGCGACCACGCGGTCGCACGCGGCCTGCGCCGCGGACCCCGGGAGCGCGAGGACGGCCATGTTGGCGCGCGTCCGGCGGAAGATCGCCTCGAGGTTCGCCGCGTCCGTCACCCGCAGCCACCCGACCTCGTTGCCGATGAGCTGCGGGTCCGTGTCGAGGAGCGCCACGACCTCGAAGCCCCGCGTCTCGAAGCCGCCGTACCGGGCGAGCGCGCGGCCCAGGTTGCCCGCGCCGACGATCGCGACGCGCCAGTCGCGGGTGAGGCCGAGCGCCGCGGAGAGATGCTGCAGGAGGTTCTCGACCTCGTACCCCACGCCGCGCGTCCCGTAGGAGCCCAGCTGCGACAGGTCCTTGCGGAGCGTCGCCGAGCTCACGCCGGAGGCCTCGGCGAGTTCCTCGGAGGAGACCCGCTCGACCGCCTCGGCGACGAAGCCGTTGAGCGCGCGGAGATAGATGGTCAGACGGGCGACGACGGCGCTCGGCAGCCGCTTGGCCGGCGGCACCACGGGGGCATCGTCGGGTGACTTCGCTTGAGACGTCACGGCGCACCACTCTTCCCCGTCGGCGGCCGCCGTCCGGCGCACCGCTGGCTCATTCCGGTCCGACTCACTCTAGAACCGCCGCACCGCGCCGCCCAAAACTGCTGCTCCCCAACAAGCTCAGCCCCGCGCCGCCGCCGCGACCGTCCGGCGCAGGCGCGCCTCATCGATCCGCCAGAAATCGCGCTGCACGCCGTCAACAAGCACCACCG
The DNA here is from genome assembly GCF_049332655.1 of Sinomonas sp. P47F7. Lineage (GTDB taxonomy): Bacteria > Actinomycetota > Actinomycetes > Actinomycetales > Micrococcaceae > Sinomonas. The sequence continues at coordinate 3,631,552 of NZ_CP186327.1, forward strand.
GGACCTCCTCGGCGAAGCGCGCGGCGAGGTCGGCGTCGTCGTCCGTCAGGCGCTCCGTCCACTCAAGCCCGGCATCCGAGGCGACACGCGCCACGACTTCGCGGGCCGCCTCGCAGAGGTGGCACTCGCGCCGGGCGACCAGGACGATCTCGGGAGTGCGCATGCAACAACGGTAGCGCGGCCCATGGTGCGGGATTGACTAGACTCGGATCATGCCTGCCGAGAAGACCGTGCCTGTGCCGGCGCGACCACTCCCGCAGGCACGGCCCACCGAGGCCGCGTTCTTCGACGTCGACAACACGCTCATGCGCGGCGCAAGCCTGTTCCATGTGGGCCGCAAGATGTACGAACGCGGCGCGTTCACGCTCCGCGAGGCCGCGGGCTTCGCGTGGAAGCAGTTCACGTTCCTGGTCCGTGGCGAGAGCCTGGACGACGTTGAATCCGTCAAGACTTCCGCCCTCTCGCTCGCGGCAGGGATTCGTGTCGAGGACATCGCGACCGTGGGCTACGAGGTGTACGACGAGATGATCGAGTCGCGCATTTGGCCCGGCGCGAAGGCGCTCGCCGAGCAGCATCTGCGCGTGGGGCGCCGCGTGTGGCTTGTCACGGCGACGCCGATCGAGGTCGCGTCCGTGATTGCCGAGCGGCTCGGGCTCACGGGGGCGCTCGGCACCGTCGGCGAGATTGAGGACGGCGCGTACACGGGGCGGCTCGTGGGCGAGATCCTGCACGGCAAGGCCAAGGCGCTCGCCGTCGCGGAGCTCGCGGAGCGCGAGGACCTCGACCTTGCGCGCTGCTGGGCGTACTCGGACTCGCACAACGACATCCCGCTGCTGAGCCTCGTGGGGCACCCCGTCGCGATCAACCCGGACGCGAGGCTGCGGCATCACGCGAATGCGCACAACTGGCCCATCTACGATTTCCGCGCCGGGCGGCGGGCCGCGACGCTCGGGCTCAAGCTCGCGACCGTGGGCGGCGCCGTCTACGGCCTGTGGAGGAGCTACACGAGGTTCCGCCGCTAGCCGTCAGGTGCCGATCCGAGTCGGCGTGCCCGAAACGACTCGAGGCCCGCTCCCCTGTGCAGGGAACGGGCCTCGGTGTACCGGCCTCGATGAGAGGCGGCGCCGACTACTTCTTGTTGCGGCGCTGGTGACGAGTCTTGCGAAGCAGCTTGCGGTGCTTCTTCTTGGCCATACGCTTGCGGCGCTTCTTGATAACCGAACCCACAGAAGTTCCTAACAGTAAGTGGTGCCCCCGGGCCGCTGGCCGGGCTCCCTCGGGGGCCGCTTGCAACCAACTGCTGGTGACGTGACGTAAAACGTTCCTGAACAGAATACAGCACTCAACGCGAGCGCCCGACCGGCCGAAAGTCCTACGAACCCGACCCGGCGCCCCGCGAGGCTCAGGCGGTCTCGCTGTGACCGTCGACGGCGGCGCGGCGCACGTACTCGTCGACGGCAGCCTCGGGCACGCGGTAGGAGCGCCCGAAACGCACGGCGGGCATGTCGCCCGAGTGCACGAGTCGGTACACCGTCATTTTCGAGACGCGCATCATCTCCGCGACCTCGGCGACCGTGAGGAAGCGTGTGTTCGCGAACTCCCCCGAACCAGCCATCTTCAGTTCCTTGCTCGCCGTCGACGCAATCCCCATGAGGCCCGCTCGACGACGTGACTGTTGCGTGCCCTCACTGTGCATGTGCTAGCTACTCTAGATGCTGGAGGGACTGTTGTGAAAGTGGTATTTGCCCTTGTCATGACGCATTTCCCCGCACGGACCGGCGCAGACGTGCCGCCTCCGCGAGCTGCTCGAGCACCTGAACCGTGACGTCCCACTCCATGCACGCGTCCGTGACCGACTGCCCGTAGACGAGCTGGTCCCGGCCAGCGGCGTGGGCGGCGACGTCGAGGGGCTGGGCCCCGCCCACGAGGAAGCTCTCGAGCATGACCCCGGCGATCGCGGAGCCCGCCACACCGCCCGCCGCGATCTGGGATCCGATCTCGAGCGCGACCTCCGCCTGGCGGTGGTGGTTCTTGCCGCTGTTGGCGTGGCTCGCGTCGACGACGAGGCGCGGATTGAGGCCCTTGGCCGCGAGCGTCACGGAGGTCGAGGTGACGGACGCGGCATCGTAATTCGGGCCGGACGCGCCGCCGCGGAGCACGAGGTGAGTGTCAGCGTTGCCGGAGGTTGAGACGAGCGCCGCGCGGCCGTCGTCGTCAATGCCGAGGAAGGCCTGCGCCGCGGCCGCGGCACCGCACGCGTCGATCGCGACCTGGAGCCCGCCGTCGGTGCCGTTCTTGAAGCCCACCGGCATGGAGAGGCCCGAAACGAGCTGGCGGTGGATCTGGCTCTCCGCGGTGCGGGCCCCGATGGCGCCCCACGCGATCGCGTCCGCCGTGTACTGAGGCGAGATCGGCTCGAGGAACTCCGTGGCCGTGGGCAGCCCGAGGCCGAGGACGCCGAGCAGCACCTCGCGCGCGGCGCGCAGGCCCGCGGCGATGTCGTGCGTGCCGTCGAGGTGCGGGTCGTTGATGAGCCCCTTCCACCCGACCGTGGTGCGCGGCTTCTCGAAGTACGTGCGCATCACCACGAGGAGGTCCCCGCGGTGCTCGCGGGCGACGGCGGCGAGGCGGCGCGCGTAGTCGAGCCCGGCTTCCGGATCGTGGATCGAGCAGGGGCCGACGACGACGAGCAGGCGGTCGTCGACGCCGTCAAGCACGGCGCGCACCTCGTCGCGGCCGCGGGCCACCGTGGCCTCGGCCTGGGCCGTGAGCGGCAGTTCGGCGAGGAGCTCCGCGGGCGTGGGCAGAGGCGTGAACTCCGCGACGCGGAGGTTGCCGGTGCTGGATTTGAGGGCGGTACTGGATTTGAGGGCGGTGCTGGATTTGAGGGCGGTGCTGGACGCGTTCATGGGTTCCTGTCTTCCTCCCGACAGGACCCTAGCGTCAGAGCCTGCCTGGAACGGCGAAGGGCAGGGACCGTAGTCCCTGCCCCGTCGGCTCTGAAGGTTGGTATGCGCGAATCTACGCTTGGCCCTCCAGAGCCAACGCAAAATACGCATACCAACGCTTGATCATGCGAGAACACTACGGCATGCGCCCCGATTGGCCCAACCCCGCGAACGTGACGGCGCAACCGGAGGGCACCCTGCGGAGGTGACGGCGCAACCGGGGTGCACCCCGCGGAGGTGACGGCGCAACCGGAGGGCACCCCGCGAACGTGACGGCGCAACGGGAGGGGCCGGGGTGGGCCCTCAGCTGAGCAGCTTGCGCAGCCACGCGAGCTGCCGCGCGACGTGGTGCTCTCCCCCGCCCTCGTGGTTGTTGAACGCGTACTCCTCGATCGACTTCTCAACTGGTGCCGGGGCGTCGGCGCCGAACTGGTTGTACGTCGCGTAGACGGTCGACGGCGGGCACGTCGTGTCCCGCAGCGCGACCGAGAAGTAGGCCGGCACGCGCGCGGCGCGGCCCAGGTTGACCACGTCGAAGTACGGCAGGGTCGCGAAGGCCGCCTCGACGTGGTCGCGGTGGCGCACGAGGTACCGCTCGAGCTCGGGGTACGGGCCGGTCGTCGCGACGTCGAGCGCGCGCGGGTAGTCCGCGAGGAAGTTCACGTCCGGCAGGCAGGCGATGACGCCGTCGACCCTTCCCGCCGCGAGCCCCGCCGCGGCGACCGCGAGCCCGCCGCCCTGGGAGACGCCGTGGACGGCGACCCGTGTGGGGTCGACGGCCGGATGGGCCTGGACGGCCTCGATCGCGCGGACCGCGTCGGTGAAGATGCGCCGGTAGTAATACGTCTCGCGGCTCAGGATGCCGCGCGTCATGAGCCCCGGGTAGTTCACGCCGCCCGCGCTTGGGTGCGGGTCCGGGGTCTCCCCGAGCTGGCCTCCGTAGCCCTGTCCGCGCGAGTCCATGATGAGCATCGCGTAGCCCGCCTGCGCCCACAGGGTGTTCTGGTGCGCGAGCCCGCGCCCGCCCGAGTAGCCTAGGAAATGGACGACGGCGGGCAGAGACCCCCGCTCCTCCCCCGCCAGCGCTGCCTCGTCGCGGCGCGCGGGAAGGTGCAGCCAGGCCTTGATGGGGTCGCCGCCGTAGCCGGCGAACGTGACGTCGTAGGTCTCGATGAGGGGCAGGTGCGTCTCGACGCGCTCGAAGCGCGCGTCGAGGGGGTGCTCTTGCGCCTCGGCGATGGTCGCGTCCCAGAAGGCAGTGAGGTCGGCGGGAAGCGGGCTGCTGCCGCGATACGCGCGCAGCTCGGGCAGGGGCAGATCGGTGGCTGGCATAGCATGGAATTCTAGCCCGGAAAGCGCTTTCTGGCACCCCTCCCGATGGCGGTAACCGGTTGCTAGACTCGACGAATTGGGGGGGCGACTCGCGCCCCGTGGACCGGCCCCGCGCGGCCGCACAGGAGGTCACATGGCACGCACCACGCACGCCGGACGGCACGTGACGATTGCCCACGTCGCCGAAGCCGCAGGGGTCTCCCGCGCGACCGTCTCCCGCGTCATGAACGGCCTCGCGACCGTGGACCCCGAGATCGGCCGCCGCGTCCGCGAAGCCGCCGAACAGCTCAACTACTCCCCGAGCACCGTGGCCCGCAGCCTCGCGATGGGCCGCACGCAGACGGTCGCGATCGTGGTCCCGGACCTCGGCAACCCCATGTTTCAGGAGACTCTCCGAGGCCTGAGCCGCGCGGCTGCGAAGGCCGGCTACCGAGTCCTCGTGGCCGACTCGATCGAGAACCCGGACGAGGAGGTCATCCTGGCCCGCGAGGCGCGGCGCCGTTGCGACGCCCTCGTGCTCGTCTCGCCGCGTATGGATTCCGCCGTGCTCGGCGACCTCCTCCCGGAGCTGGCCCCCGTGGTGCTCGTGAACCGGGAGAGCCCCGTGCCCGGCGTGCCGAGCCTCGCCGTGGACTACGGCGCTGGGATCCGCGCGATCGTCTCGGAGCTCCAGCGGCTCGGGCACCGGCGCGTCGCGTACCTCGCGGGGCCGGGCGGTTCATACGGCAACCGGGCTCGCCTCGAGGCGCTGCACCACCTGCTCGCCGATCAGAGCCCCGAGATCATCGAAGTCCCATGCGGCGCGATGTTCGAGGACGGCTACCGGGCCAAGGACGCCGTGCTCGCGACCGGCGCGACGGCGGCGGTGTGCTTCAACGACCTCGTGGCGCTCGGCCTGCTCGGAGCCCTGCACGAGGCCGGTGTGGACGTGCCGGGCCAGCTCTCCGTGACGGGCTTCGACGACATCCCCTTCGCGCGCTTCGCCTCCCCCGCGCTCACCACCGCATCCGTGCCGCAGACCCAGCTCGGCGAGGAGGCGTGGGAACGTCTGTGGGCCGTGCTCAGCGACCGCGAGCCCGCGCACGACGTAACCGTCACGCCCCGCCTCGAGGTCCGCGCGAGCGTCGGCGCCGCGCCGGCGGACAAGGCTCGGGCCGGGGCTGGAAAGACTGGGGCTGCGCGCGCCGGGACCGTGGCGGACGCGTGAGCGAGGCGAGTAGCGCCGGGGCGACCAACGCCGCGGCGAGCGACGCGTGGGCCGGAAGGGCGGGTTGGGCGGGCTGGAAAAGCGACTTGACGGCCGCCGTCGTCCGCGAACGCGGCGCGGAACCGTTCGCTGAACAGGCCGACGCCCCCGCCGAGGCGCTCCGGGAGCGCCTCCTCGCGGCGATGGGCACCGTGCCCACGGCCCGCGAGGCCCAGGCGCGCACGGACGGCGAGTGGACGCGCGACGGCGTGAGCGGCAGCGAGCTGAGCTGGGACTGCGGCTACGGCCCGCGCACGCGCGCGTGGCTTCTGCGGCCGGCCGGCGAGACCGGCGCGCTTCCCGGCGTGCTCGCGCTGTTCGAGCACGGTGGGGTGAAGCTCACGGGTCGCGAAAAGCTCGCCGACGGGCCGCACGGGCTCACGGGAGAGGTCGCGGAGCTGGTCCGCGCGAGCCGCGCGTCCGCCTACGGAGGGCGCGCGTGGGCCGAGGACCTCGCCCGCCGCGGCGCCGCCGTCCTCGTGCACGACGTGTTCGGCTTCGGCTCGCGCCGACTCCCCGAGGACGAGGGCCCGCCGCGCCTCACCGAGGCGCAGGCCGCGAAGGTCGCGGGGCTGCTCGGGACGTCGTGGGCCGGGCTCATCGCGGGCGAGGACCTCCTGGCGCTGTCCGTGCTGCGTTCGCTCCCCGCGGTCGACGGCGGCCGGGTCGCCGCCGTGGGCATGTCCGGCGGGGGCGCGCGGGCTGGCGCCCTGCGGGTCCTCGCGCCCGAGCTGCGGGCCACGGTCATCGTCGCGATGATGAGCACGCTCGAGGCCCTCATCCCTGCCCACACGGACACGCACGCGTGGACGTGGCTCAGCCCCGGGATCGGTTCGGCGGGAGACTGGCCGTCCGTGGTGGGCTCGTGGACCGAGAATCCTCTCCTCGTGCAGTACGGGCTCGAGGACCGGTTGTTCCCGCGCGACGGCATGATCGCCGCGGACGCGCAGCTGCGCCGCCGCTTTGCCGCGCACGGGCGGGCTGCGAACTACACCGGCTCGCTGTTGCCCGTGGGGCACGTATTCACGCTGGAGATGCAGGACGCCGCCTGGGAGTGGCTGGGCGGCGTGCTCGGGTTCTGAGGGCTCGGGCGGGGCCGCTCGTCGCGAGGCCGGAGGTCAGCGGCGAGACCGGAGGGTGTTCCGTGCGGTCTCGGGGGCTTGGGTCCGGGTTCGCATCACGAACACCGTTGACCTCGCCACGGCGTCCGTCTACGGTGGTGAGAAACCGATTTCTCAGTCGTAAGGACGCCCATGACCTCCGAACTGCAGACCGTCCCGTCAAACGCCGTCGAGGGGCTGGACGAGCACCTCGAGAAGCGCCGCCGCGTCCTGGAGCTGCTCGATTCCGAGGGGCTCGGCGCGGTGGCCCTCACGTCGCAGCCCGCACTCGCGTGGTACCTCGACGGCGCGCGCACGCACGTGAACCTCGCGGCGCCCCCGATCGTCGCTGCGGTGGTCTCGCGGGAGGGCGATCGGGTGCACGTCACGTCGAACGAGGCGCATCGGCTCGCAGTCGAGGAGCTCCCCGCGTGGGCCACGATCGTGGAGCATCCGTGGCACGCGAGCGTGACTGCCGCGGCGGAAGCCGAGGCCCTCGCCGCCGGCGGGGCCACAGAGGGCAGCCTCGAGTCCGGCCTCCGGGCCGCCCGGCAGCGGCTGACCCCCGCTGAGGTGGGCCGCTATCGCGAACTGGGGGCCAACGTGGCACACCTACTCACGCGCACGCTCGCCGCGGCGTCCCCCGAGCTGACCGAGCGGGAGCTCGCGGCGCGCGTCACCGCGGGGATCGTCGAGCTGGGCGCGGAGCCGACCGTCGTGCTCGTCGGCGGGGCCTCACGGGTGTCGGACCGCCATCCTCTGCCGACCGCGGCGCCGCTCGGCGAGCGCGCGATGGTGGTCGTGTGCGCGCGGCGGCACGGGCTCATCCTCAACGCGACCCGCTGGGTGCGGTTCGGGAGGCGCGGCGAGGCGGAGCTCAGCGCCGACCGGCGCATCCTCGAGGTCGAGGCCGCGTACCTCGCGGCGTCGCGTCCCGGCGGTTCTCTCGCGGAGGCGTTCGCGGCGGGTGCGGCCGCGTACGCGCTCAACGGCTTCGGAGCCGACGAGTGGACCCGCCACCATCAGGGCGGCGTGGCCGGCTACGCGGGGCGCGACCCCCGCGCGGCCCCGGGCGTCGACGTGCTGCTCGGCACCGACGTCGCGTTCGCGTGGAACCCGACCGGCCCCGGCTGCAAGGTCGAGGACACGATCCTGAGCACGGACGCGGGCTTCGAGGTGCTCTCGGCCGATCCGGAGTGGCCGACCGTCACCGTCGACGTGGCGGGCCAGCCGCTGCAGCGGCCGGACGTCCTCGAGGTCTAGGCTCCGCTGATATGTAGGTCGTGCGTGTCAAGAGCCATAGGTGAGCGGCTCCCCGGCATGGTTGGTTGCGGGGGCCGCTCAATGGGGGGGTGCCGCCCGGTGGTGGAGGGGCGCGTTGGCGGGTCTTGTTCCGACTGGCGTGGTCAGGCTGATATTCGCGGGTTGATTACCGCATGACGATTGTTCGGCCGGGAGCGCTTCCGGTGTCTAAAATCGGGCGTCGACAGGGTGTGCGCCTGTCTGCCCATAGCGGCGGTTCCGGGTTCGCTCCTCCGCGTGCCGCCGCGTCGCCTCCGCCTATCCGGGGGGCACGTCGTTGTCAGTCATGCGGCGGCCATGGGCTCTCCTGGCTGAAGGGGCGCGGCGAGCGACCAGCACCAGCCGGCCAGTTCACGGGCAACGGCGGTGTTCGCCTTGACCGGCATCTTGTGCCGGGCATCGAACTGTTCCCACTTCCTGTGCAGGCGGTGGTTGCCCTCGATGGCTCGGATGCGGGTGGCGGGGTCGACGAGCTCGAACTGGCACAGCAGCCGGTCTCCGGGGCGGGCATAGGGGCGGCGGTGCTGCCAGGCCGCCTCGACCAGCAGCTTCCGGGCGTAGGAGCTGCCCGCCTTGGTGATCGGCCCCTGATGGCGGGACTGTCCCGAGGACTGCTCGCTGGGCACCAGGCCCAGGTAGGAGCCGATGGAGGATCCGCTGAAACGGGTCCAGTCCCCGATCTCGACCGCGAGCCCGAACCCGGTCGTGGCCCGGATGCCGCGCAGGCACATGAGCGCATTGATCACCGGCGCATACCGGCACGCCGCGGCGATGCGCTCGAGCTCCATGTCGATGCGCTTCAGGCGTGCCTCGAGCATCTCGGCCTGCTCGACCTCAGCTGCGTAGGCGAACTGCAGCACCGGGTCCCCGAGGACCTGCCGGTGCAGCCATGCGCGGTGCACGCCTGTCCACTTGGTCCCCTTCGGGTAGCGCAGGCCATGACGCAACAGGATGGCGTTGAGGTGCTGGCGGGCATGGGCCAGGTCCCGGGCCGCGGTCGCACGGAGCCGGGAGAGGTCCCGCAGCGCCTCCGTTTCAGGATCCGGGATCCGCACCTCGGTGACGGCGCCCACCGCGAGCATCTCCGCCAGGACCCGGGCGTCACGGCGATCCGTCTTCACCCGGTCTCCCGGGGCGTGCAGCAGCTTGGAGGACGCGGCGACCACGCAGTCGACGCCGCCGGCCCGCAGGAAACGCGCCAGGACATACCCGGTCGGACCGGACTCGTAGACAGCCCTGACCGGCGGATCGAAACGGCGTATCCACGCCAGCACCGCCACCGGATCGGCGGCCATGACCTGCCGCGTGACTTCCCCGGTCTCCGGGGTCAAGGCGAAGGCGACGACATCCACCGCGTGGACATCGAGACCGACGAAAGTATGCTCGAACATAGCCGGGACCTCCCAAGACTCACATGTGGCACTGCCATTGCAGCCCCCGACCGGCCTTCGGGCCAACGTCCGGCGACAATGGCAACCCACGACACTGTGACAGAGAAGGCCCCGGCCGCTTCTCCATGCCCGTTCCGGATACAGGCCATGACCGCCTGGACCAAGGTCCTGCGGCGCCGCATCACACACGAACGCAGCCCTCATGCCAAGCCGGCACCGCAGGACCGGCCAGGCGACAATGGCCATCCGATCGGGCAGGGCACCCGAGGCTGTGATCTCAACTCATATTGTCTAAAGCGCCGGCCTCCCCGGTTTCGCCGCCAGCCTCCCCGGTTTCCCGGCCAGCCTCCCCGGTTACTCTGCCGGGCTCCCCAACTTCTCAGCCGGATCCCCCTTCTCGGCGACCACGGCGGAAGGCGCCGCCCGGGATCGCAGGCGAGCGGCGCCGTCGTCCGCTGTGAGGCTGGGACGGTAGGCGGAGAACCCGGGGAGGTTGGAGGAGAAGTTGGGGAGTCTGGCGGGCTCAAGACAGCAAGAAGGCCGGCCCTGATGGGGGCCGGCCCTCCCAGCTGCCAGTCAGACGGCCTCGCGGGTGAGCACCCCGTCGACGCGGCGCTGGATGCCGAGCGGGTTCTCGTCGCGCAGCGCCTCGGGCAGGACGGCCCGCGGCGCGTCCTGGAACGTCACGGGCCGCTGGAAGCGCCGCGCGGCGGTCGCGCCCACGGACGTGTGCAGCGCGGACGTCGTGGCCGGCCACGGGCCGCCGTGATGCTGCGACCACGTGACCGCCACGCCCGTGGGCCAGCCGCCGAACAGCACGCGCCCGGCGCCCTCGGCGAGCCGCCCGGCGAGCTCGGTGACGTCCTCCCCCGGCTCCGCGTGCAGCGTCGCCGTGAGCGAACCGCCGACGGCGGCGAGGACGGCGTCGCGGTCGTCGCGGCCCGTGTAGCGGACCAGGAGCGTGACGGGGCCGAAGCACTCCTCGAGGAGCACGCCCGGCCGCTCGAGGACGCGCGCGGCGTCGACCGCGAGGACCACGGGCCGCGCGGAGCCCGCTGAGGCCTCCTGCGCCGCGTCGCCGAGGATGATCTCGGCGCCGCCCTCCTCGACAAGGCGCCGCACGCCCTCGGGGAACGCCTCGGCGATCCGCGCGGTGAGCATAGGGCCGCCGCTGTGCGCCGACGCCTCGGTGGCGAGCGCGGACTCGAAGCCCACGCGCCCCGGCACGAGCACGAGTCCGGGCTTCGTGCAGAACTGCCCGACGCCGAGCGTGAACGACGCCGCGAGTCCCGCCGCCAGCTCGGCCGTCCGGGCCGCCGCGGCCGCGGGCGTGATCACCACGGGATTGATCGAGCCGAGCTCGCCGTAGAACGGGATCGGCTCGGGGCGCGTGCTCGCGAGGTCGAACAGCGCGCGGCCGCCCGAGAGCGACCCCGTGAAGCCGACCGCCTTGATGCCCGGCGCCTGCACGAGCGCGCGGCCCGCGTCGCGCCCGAGCACGAGGCCGAAGATCCCCTCCGGCGCGCCAGCCGCGGCGAGCGCGTCCGCGACGATTCGCGCGGTCCGCACCGAGAGCTCGGGGTGCCCCGAGTGACCCTTGACGACGACGGGGCAGCCCACCGCGAGCGCGCTCGCCGTGTCGCCGCCCGCGACCGAGAACGCGAACGGGAAGTTGCTCGCCGAGAAGACGGCGACGGGCCCGATGGGCCGGAGCACGCGGCGCAGGTCCGGCTGCGGAGGCGTCGCGGCACGGTTGGCGCGGTCGATGACGGCCTCGAGATACGCGCCGTCGCGCACGACGGCGGCGAAGAGCCGAAGCTGGCCCGTGGTCCGGGCTACCTCGCCCGCGAGGCGGGGCAGGGGGAGGTGCGATTCGCGGTGGGCGATGGCTACGAGCTCGTCGCGCGCGGCGTCGAGGGCGTCCGCAGCGGCTTCGAGCCACGCGGCGCGCTCCGCGTCGGACGCCGCGGCGGCCGGACGGGCAGCCCGCACGGCGGCGCCGACGACGGCGGCGACCTGCTCGGGCGCGCTGTCCTCGGGGCTCGCGGGGATGAGGGATTCGGTCGGGAGGGCGGTCATGATGGGCTCCTCAGGAGAGTGGGGGAGAGACGGTGGGCGGTTGGGGGGACGGGACCCCGCAACCGAGGCCCCTCGTTGTGGGGTCCCGTCCCCGGTGTTGTGGGGTCCCGTCCCCGGTGTTGTGGGGTCAGGGGCGGGCGGCGAGCCGCTCGACGAAGTCGAGGCCGAGCCCGGGCGCGGGCTCGAGCGTCACGTCCGCCCCCTTGCGGCGCACGGGCGACGGCGAGGCCAGCACGCCGAGGGTCTCGAACGCGGTGTCGTCGACCTCCTCGACCTCGACCTCGCCGGGCAGCGTCGCGATGAGCTGGGCCGAGAGATCTGTGAGCAGATGCGGGGCGAGCGCCACGGAGCCCGTCCGGGCGAGGCCCGCGATGCGGCGGAACGGCGTGATGCCGCCAACCCGCACGATGTTGGGCTGGATGATGTCGCACGCGCCGGCCGCGATGTACTCGCGGAACCGCTGGAGCGTGTGCAGGTTCTCGCCCACGGCGATCGGCACGCCGATGCTGCGCCGCAGCTGCGCGTGCCCCTCGAGGTCCTCGGCGCGGAGCGGCTCCTCGAGCCAGTGCAGTCCGAAGCGCTCGAGGGCCGCGGCGGCGCGGCGGGCGGTGGGCAGGTCCCAGCGCTGGTTCGCGTCGATCATGAGCCGACGCCGAGGGCCGAGGAGCTCCCGGACCGCGGCGACGCGCTCGACGTCCTCCGCGAGCTCCGGCTTGCCGACCTTGATCTTGACGGCGCCGTAGCCAGCGTCGATCCAGCGGCGGACCTGGTCGAGCAGCTCGTCGAGCGAGTAGTGCAGGTTGACCCCGCTCCCGTACGCGGGCATCGACGTCCGACGGCGCCCGAGCAGCTCCGCGACCGGCACTCCGAGACGCTTGCCGAGAAGGTCCCACAGGGCAAGGTCGAGGCCCGCGAGCGCGATGGTCGTGAGCCCTCCCCCGCCGGCCTCGTGCAGCTTCACCCACAGGTTGTCCCACACGGCCTCGGGATGGGTGGGACCGCCGAGCGCGGCCGCGGCGATGTCGTCACTCAGGAGGCTCACGACGGCGCCCGCGCCCACCGTGGGCGTCCAGCTGAACCCCGTGCCGCGATGGCCGCCGGAGTCCTCGACGTCGACGACGACGAAATGCACCTCGGGCACGTCGGGTCCCCACGGGCGGGGCAGCGGCGGGACGAGGAGGCGCGTGCGCAGCGAGGCGAGCACCGGCTCCGCGTTCGTTGCTGCGCTGTTCGTTGCTGCGCTGTTCGTGGCTGCGCTGGTCGCGGCTGCGCTGTTCATGTCTGCGCCAGTCACGGCGCCACGAGGGCGGCGCTGCCTGAGGCGGTCGGGCTGCCCGCGAGCTCTAGCCCCACGGCAAGGATCCGCTCGAGCTCGGCGAGGTGCTCGGGCCGCGGGTCGGCCAGGGGCGGGCGGACGCCGCCCACCTCGAGGCCGCCGAGCCGCACGCCCGCCTTGACGAGCGAGACGCCATAGCCGGGCACCGCGTCGCGCAGGCGCACGAGCGGGCGGTAGAAGCGCTCGAGGAGCTCGCGGCGGCGCGGCTCGTCGCCGTCCTCCGCCGCTCGGTAGGCCGCGATGGCGACCTCGGGCGCCATCGCGAACGCCGCGGACGAGTACAGCGGCACGCCGATCCCGCGATACGCGCCCTGGCTCAACTCGGCGGTGAGGAGTCCGTTGAAGAACTGGAAGTCGGTGCGCCCGGTCGCCTCGACCGCGAGCACGACCTCCTGCGTGACCGCGACGTCTCCCACTCCGTCCTTGAACCCCACGATCTTCGGGTTCGCGGCGAGGCGTGCCACGGCCTCAGGCGTGAAGCGCGCGTTTGCGCGGTGGTAGATCACGAGCTCGAGGTCCGTCGCGGCGGCGATCGCCTCGACGTACCGCTCGAGCCCGTCCGTGGGCGCGTTGACGAGGTACGGCGGGAGCACGAGCAGCCCCTGCGCGCCCGCCTCCTGGGCGGCGCGCGCCGCCTCGAGCGCGTGGCCGAGCGGGCCGCCAGCCCCACCGAGGACCGGGACATCGGCGCCCGCCTCACGCACGGCCTCCACCGCGGAACGAACGACGACGCCCGCCTCCTGGGCGGTCAGCGCATGGTATTCGCCGGTCCCGCAAGCCGCGAAGACGCCGCCGGGGCCGAACGGGAGGCGCGACGCGACGTGCTCGCGGGCGAGTCCGGGGTCCACGCGGCCTTCGGCGTCGAAGGGAGTGACGGGGAAGAAGAGGATGCCGTCGAAGTTCATGGGGCTCCTATGGGCGGTGGGGTGGGTTTGGGTGGCGGGGTGGGTTTGGGTGGCGGGGTGGGTTTGGGTGGCGGGGTGGGTGAGAAAAGTCAGCTCAGGTGGACGGACGTGGCCGCGAGCGGCTCGCCCTGGAGTTCGGTGCGCCACGAGCGCTGCGGGCGCCAGCCGAGGAGGCGGAGCGCCTTGGCGGACGTGAACGCGGCGTGGTTTCCGGTGAGTTCGGCCGCGATGCCCTCGGTGCCGGGGAAGAACCGCGGGACGAGCTCGGAAAGGGGCTCCCGCGCCATGGCGTCGTCGGCACCCACGAAGAACACCTCGCCGTTCGGGATCTGGTCCGCCGCCTCGAGCCAGCGTTCGGCGAAGCTCGCGGCGTCCCGCGCGTCGACGTAGTTGAACAGCGACACCGCGGCGAGCTCGGGCCGCGCGAGCCGCTCCGCGACCGTGTGGCCCTGCTGCGTCGGGGCGCCGCGCCACTCCTCGGGGGAGATGACGAAGCACGGGCGGAACGCGCCGAAGCGGACCGCGTCGCCGAGCTGGGCGACGAACATCCGGACCGTGGCCTCAAGCGTCGCCTTGGAGAGCGCATACGCGTTCCACGGCGCGATCGGGTGGTTCTCGTCGATCGGGAGGTACTGCGGGGACCACCCCTGCGGCGTCCCGTAGCCGAGCACCGTGGGGCTCGACGCGACGAGCACGCGGCTCGCGCCGGCGTCGACCGCGGCGCTCAGGACGGAGAAGCACAACTGGACGTTCGTGCGGAGGATCACGTCCTCGGGTGCGCTGAACGGCACCGCGATCGCCGCGAGGTGCACGACCCCCTCTGGCCTGATCGCGCCGAGGGCCTCTTTCGCGGCGGCCGCGTCGGTGAGGTCAAGGGCGTGCTGCTGCACGGCGCAGTCCACGTGGGGCGAGGCCGCGCGGTCGAGCGAGTGGACCTCGTGGCCGCGGGACGCGAGGTGGTTGACCACGCTCACGCCGAGCCGGCCGGAGCCTCCGGTGACGGCGATCCTCATGCGCGGGCCTCCGCCGCGGCCTGCTCGCTGCTGCCGCGCGCCGGGGTGAGCGGCGCGTCGTCGCCGGACTCAGCGGCGTAGGTGAGCGGGGCGTCGTCGTCGAGCGGGACGCCGAAGTCGGCGAGCCGCACGGCCTGGCCGGTGCGGAGCGATTCGTTGGCGCCGACGCCCACGAGGACGCTGCGGATGCCGTCGATGTAGCCGGCCTGGTGGTTGAGCGGGTCGTTGCCAGGCCCGCGGAAGACGTCGGAGAGCAGCATCGCATCGCCGCCGCCGTGGCCGCCCTCGCCCTCGGGGATCGGGATCTCCCGCGCGGGCTCCCAGAGGCGCTGCAGCAGGACGCGCTGGCCGACCGGGCGGGCATGGGCGCCCGGATGCTCGGGATCCTCGGCCACGGACGGGTCGAGCGTGTGCTTGTCCGGGGCCACCGAACCGCGCTCCACGACCTCGATCTCGACGCGGCCCTCGGTGCCGTTGAACCCCACACGGTAGCCCTCCCACGGGGAGTGCGCCACGAGCGTGTACGCCATCGACGCGCCGCCACGGTAGCCGACCACGAGGCTCAGGTTGTCCTCGATGTCGATGCCGTCGGCGAAGACGTCCTGGTCGCGGTGGTAGCCGTCGTCCGACTCGCCGTCGAGGTAGAGGCCGCGCAGCTTCGGGTCGGCGCTGAGGTCGAGGTTGAACGGGTCGTCCCGGTCCGGGTTGTCGCGGCTCAGCTCGGGGCGCTCGCCGAGGCCGCGCTCGGCGGCGTTGCGTGCGCCGTAGAAGCGCAGGCCGCCCTGGGCGTAGACCGTCTCCGGGACGTCGCCGAGCCACCAGTTCACGAGGTCGAAGTGGTGCGTGGCCTTGTGCACGAGCAGGCCGCCCGAGTTGGCCTTGTTGCGGTGCCAGCGGCGGAAGTAGTCCGCGCCGTGGACTGTGTCGAGGCACCACTCGAAGTGGACCGAGGTGACCTTGCCGATCTTGCCGGACTGGATGATGTCCTTGATCACCGAGTTGCGCGGCGAGTAGCGGTAGTTGAACGTCACGACGAGCTTCGCGCCGGACGTCCCCGCGGCGTTGCGAGCGGAACGGACGATGTCCGCGATGCCCTGCACCGACGTCGTCATCGGCTTCTCGCAGATGACGCCGACGCCGCGGTCCAGCGCCGCGGTCACGTAGCGCGCATGGGTGAAGTCCGGGGTGGTGACGATGAGCGCGTCGGGACGTTCTGCGTCGAACATCTCGCCGAGGCGCTCCGGGCCGTAGTGCCGCGTGGGCTCCCAGTCGGCACCGCGGGCCGCGATGCGGGCGTCGTGGTACTGCATGCGATGCTCGTTCGTGTCGACGAACGCGACCACGGAGCCCAGGTCGGAGTGCGGGCCCAGGAGGGCGTCGACGTACATCTCCGCGCGCGAGCCGGTGCCTGCGAGGGCGTACTTGCGGGGCCGGGTCTGGGTGGTCGCGGGTGCCGTCGCGGGGGCGGCGGGCGCGGGGGTTTCGGGGGCAGCCATGGGGCGGTCTTCTCCTCGGTGAGTGTCCTCAGGAAGGGCTGAGTAACCGGTTTCTCACCACCGTACTCCACGCGACGCACGCTGCCAAGGGTTGGTGGGAAAGCGCATGCCAAGAGTCGGAGTGAACTTCGGGGACCATTGACGCCTCTGATCCAAGTTGGTACGTTTCAGCCCAAGAAATCGGTTTCCCTCAGCGCCCCTGCTCACCCCCTGCGATCCGAACCCGGAGTACAACGATGTACACACAGAGCACCCTCCGCGCCGCTCTCGGCGTAGCCCTCACCCTCGTCCTCGCCTCGACCGCAACGGCATGCGGCACCGCATCCTCGGCCTCGGGGGACGGCAAGACCCACCTGCGCTTCGCATGGTGGGGAGACACCAAGCGCGCCGAGGCCACCAACAAGGCCATCGCCGCGTTCCAGGCCGCCAACCCCGACATCGTGGTGCAGGGCGAGCCGAGCGACTTCAAGGGCTACTTCGACAAGCTCGCCACGAGCGTCGCCGCGAAGGATGCCCCGGACGTCTTCACGCTGGGCGGCGCGTACCCCGCCGAATACGCGAACCGCGGCGCGCTCCTGGATCTCGGCACGATCGGTTCGCAGCTCGACCTCAGCCACCTGAATCCCTCCGAGCTGCAGAACGGCCAGGTCAAGGGCAAACAGTATGGCGTCTCGACGGGGGCCAACGCGCTCGGCGTCGTCGCCAACCCGGCCGTCTTCGCGGCGGCTGGGATTCCGCTCCCGGACGATTCGACGTGGACGTGGGACGACTACGCGCGCATCGGCACCGAGCTCACCGCCAAGAGCCCCAAAGGCACCTACGGGATCGCCACGAGCATGACCCACGACTCGCTCGACGCGTTCGCGCGGCAGCGCGGCCAGTCCCTGTACACGAAGGACGGCGCGCTCGGGCTCGACGCCACCACGATCGAGGCCTTCTTCTCCGACACCCTCACCATGAACAAGTCCTCGGCCACTCCGAGCCCCGCCGAACAGTCCGAGCAGCTCAACGCGAGCACCGAGCAGACCCTCATGGGCCTCGGCAAGGCCGGGATGATGCTCACGTGGAGCAACTCGCTGAGCGCTCTGAGCACGGCGGCGAAGTCCAATCTGGTCCTGCTCCATCTCCCAGGCGACAACCCGACGCACGGGATCTGGCTCCAGTCCTCGCAGTTCTACTCGATCTCGGCCCGGACCAAGAACACCGAGGCCGCGGCCAAGCTCGTGAACTTCCTCGTGAACAATGCGACGGCCGCCCCGATCCTCGGGACGGACCGCGGAGTTCCCGGCAACCCGAGCATGCGTGCGGCGATCTCGCCCCAGCTGAGCCAGCAGGGCAAGACCGAGGTCGCCTACATCGACAGCATCGGCAAGATGAGCTTCGCGCCCACGTACATCGGGCCGACGGGCTCGACCAAGGTCTCCGAGATCACCGCGCGCGCCACCTCGGACGTGCTCTTCGGACGGCTCAGCCCGCACGACGCCGCGGCCCGGTGGATGACAGAGAGCAAGCAGGCCATTGCGCACTAGCTCCCAGCCCGCGGCCCGGTCGCGGACCATCGACCGCGCCGCGCTCGTGCGGCGGCACAACGTCGCGATGCGGAAGATCGATCCCTGCTCCCCGCTCACCGTGGGCAACGGCGAGTTCGCATTCACGTTCGACGCCACCGGCCTCCAGACCCTCCCCGACGCCTACCCCGCGCCGGGGAGGTACGGGGAACCGGCCGGGTCGCTTCTCGGGACGCAGTCGCAGTGGGGCTGGCATTCCACCCCGATCGGTGCGGTCCCCGAGCTTGCGTCCACCGTCCGGACCTACGCGAGCCCGCGGGGTCCCGTCCCTTACGTGGACCTCGGCGGCCGCACGAGCGCAACCGCGCTCGAGTCGATGGCCCCCGCCGAGTCGTGGCTCCGCAACAACCCGCACCGCCTCATGCTCGGGCGCATCGGGCTCGCGCCCCAATCGGCGGGGCTGCGCGCCATCGGTCCGGCCGACGTCGTCGGCATCGACCAGACGCTCGATCTCTGGACGGGCGTCGCGACGAGCAGCTTCCAGCTCGGCGGCGCGGGCTTCACCGTGGAGACCGCGGTGGACCCCGAGGTCGACGCCGTGAGTTTCCGCGTGCGCTCGGCGGGCGGCGAGCCGCCCGCCGTCGTCCTCGACTTTCCCTACGGCAGCGAGGCGTGGGGCAACGCCGCGGACGGGGCGAGCCCGGAGCGGCACGCCTCCGAGCTGCGGACGACGGCGCGTGGCTGGGACATCCTGCGGCGCCTCGACGAGGCGCGGTACGCCGTGGTTCTCAACGCGCCCGGCGCCCGGGTGACGCGGGAGGGGGCGCACCGCTTCGTCGTGGTCGGCGGCGGCCCCGTCCTCGAGCTGACGGTGGGCTTCCTCCCGGGCTGGGAGCCGGGCCACGCGAGCGTGCCGAGCTTCGCTGACGTGGCGACCGCCTCGTCCCGCGAGTGGGAGCGGTACTGGATGCACGGCGGGATGGTGCAGCTCGCCGAGAGCGCCGACCCGCGCGCCGCGGAGCTCGAACGCCGCGTGATCCTCTCGCAGTACCAGACGCGCGTCCAGTGCGCCGGCTCGCTCCCGCCGCAGGAGACGGGCCTCATGGTCAACTCGTGGCGCGGGCGCTTCCACCTCGAGATGCACTGGTGGCACGCGGCCCACTTCGCGGTGTGGAATCGTCCCGAGCTCGTGGAACGCAGCCTCGGCTGGTACGAGACGATTCTCGGATCGGCGCGGGAGACCGCGGCCGCGCAGGGCTTCCCCGGCGCGCGGTGGCCCAAGCAGGTGGGGCCGGACGGGCGCGAAAGCCCGAGCGACATCGGCCCGTTTCTCATTTGGCAGCAGCCGCACCCCATCTACCTGGCCGAGCTCGTTTTCCGGAGCCGCCCGAACCGCGCAACCGCCGAGCGCTACGCCTCCGTGGTCTTCGCGACCGCCGAGTTCATGGCCGGGTACGCGCATCGGGGCCCCGACGGCTTCGAGCTCGGGCCGCCGCTCATTCCGGCGCAGGAGTCCTACGCGGCGGATCGCGCTGGCCTCAAGAACCCCACGTTCGAGCTCGCGTACTGGGCGTGGGCGCTCGACGCAGCCCAGCGATGGCGGGCGCGGCTGGGCCTCGCGCCGCACCCGGTGTGGGACGAGGTCGCGCGGAACCTCGTCCGGCCTACCGTGCGGGACGGGGTCTACGCCGCGATCGGGGTGCCGCCGTTCACGGTGCGCACCGACCATCCGTCGATGCTCGCGGGGCTCGGCGTCATCCCGCCGACCCGCCTCATCGACCCTTCGACCATGTCCCGCACGCTCGACGACGTGCTCCGCGACTGGGACTGGGAGAGCACCTGGGGATGGGACTACCCCATGATCGCGATGTGCGCGGCGCGGCTCGGCCGCCCGAACGACGCCGTCGACGCGCTGCTCCTCGACCGCGGCAAGAACACGTACCTGCGCAGCGGCCACAACTTCCAGACAGAGGCGCTCCCCCTGTACCTGCCGGGGAACGGCGGGCTGCTCGCTGCGGTGGCCCTCATGGCCGCGGGCTGGGACGGGAGTGGCGCGGCGCCGGGCTTCCCCGCCGACGGGTCATGGCGCGTCCAGGTCAAGGACGTGCTGCCCCTCCCGTGAGTGGCGCCGAGGTGGGCGGACGACGGCGGCCGGCCGCCCGCCGTCGTCCGCCCGGCCCGCCCGAGGCAGGCGCTGGTGGTCAGGCGATCCTGAGCACGACGTTGCCCACCTTCTGCTGGCTCTCGACGTACCGGGCGGCTTCAACCACCTCATTCATCGCGTAGACGCGATCGATGACCGGGTGATACTGCCCCGTCTCGACGAGTTGCCTGAGGAACGCGAGGTCCTCGCGTGGATTCCTCGATCCGACGGCGACGCCGATCCTCTTGTCACCCGACAGCCTGGTCACGGGGATCAGCAACAGGTTGACGGCCCCGTCCGTTGGCAGATACCACCCGTTCGGGTTCAGCGACCGCTGGCAGCTCGTAAACGACAGCTTGCCCACGGCGTCGAAGACCACGTCGTACTTCTTGCCGTTCTCCGTGAAGTCCTCTTGCGTGTAGTCGATGAGCTCGCTCGCGCCGAGCGAGCGCACAAGGTCGAAGTCCTTGGCCCGGCACACCGCGGTGACCTCGGCGCCGCCGTGCCGCGCCAGCTGTACGCCCGCCGTGCCGATCGAGCCCGAGGCTCCATAGACCAGCACACTCGATCCGGGCCGCAGCCGGGCCTGCCGAAGGCATCCGATCGCGTTCAGGAAGCCGTCCGCGATGCCGGCCGCCTCCTCAAAGCTCGCGTTCACAGGCTTGAGCCCCACGCGCGAGCGCTCCCGCACCGTCACGTATTCGGCGTTGGCGCCGAAGCGAAGACTGGTCACCCCGAAAACCCGATCGCCCGGGCTGAATTCGCGGACGGCGGCACCGACTCGCTCCACCTCGCCCGAGTATTCGCTGCCGACGATGCGATGGCGAGGTCCCCGCACACCGAAGATCAGGCGGCTGATGAGGCTGATCACCGGTCCGTTGCTCGCGTTGGCTTCGCGGCTGTGGACATCCAGACGGTTGACGGCGGCGGCGTGGACCTTGACGAGGAGCTCGTCACTCGCCGGCTCGGGCTGGGGCACATCCTCGGGGCGCAGGACCTCGGGCGGCCCGTAGTGGTCGTAGACAACCGCCTTCATCTGACGCCTTCACCTTGATCAGACCCGCGACCCCGCGGGGCAGCGTGCTGGCCCCCTGAGTCGAGTCTGGGCAGGCGGTCTCGGACTGTCAATCGGGGGTCAGTTCGCGCACGGGAAGGGCCGCCAGCCAGATGAATCCCCGCGGGCCCTTGCCCGAGACGAATGGGGTTAGGCCGTTACCGCCACGTGTTCGCGCAGCTCGACGCTTGCTCGCACGGAGGCTCGGAGCGCCTCGAGCCCTCCCGAGAGAGCCCCGGCCGCGCGGGCCTGGACGAGCACGTTGCCGAGGGCGGTCGCCTCGACCGGCCCGGCGAGGACGGGCAGCCCCGTCGCCTCCGCCGCAAGTCGGCACAGGAGCTCGTTCTGCGACCCCCCGCCGACCACGTGCACGGCCCGCGGCCGCCGGCCCGAGAGGGCCTCCGCCTGCGCAAGCGTGCGCGCGTACGCGGCGGCGAGGCTGTCGAGGATGCACCGGACCAGCCCGGCCGGCTCCCCCGAGAGCGTGCCGCCGCGACGTTCGACGGCGGCCGCGATCCGGGCGGGCATGTCGCCGGGCGCGATGAATTCATCCGAATCGGCGTCGACCTGCGGGCCGCCGGCCGGGAGCGCGGCGGCGTCGGCGAGGAGCTGCTCGAGCGCTAGGTCGAGGCCCTGGGCGGCCCACTCGCGCTGGCATTCGCTCAGGAGCCACAGGCCCCCGACGTTGCGAAGGTACCGGATGGTGCCGTCCACGCCGCGCTCGTTCGTGAAGTTCGCGGCGCGGCTCGCCTCCGTGAGCACGGGGGCCCCGAGCTCGACGCCCACGAGCGACCACGTCCCCGAGGAGATGTACGCGACGTCCTCCCCCGGCGCCGCGGGAACGGCCGCGACGGCCGAGGCGGTGTCGTGGGAGCCGACGGCGACCACGGGCGTGTCCGGCGGAAGTCCCGTGCGCTCGACGACGGCGGGCAGGAGCGTGCCGTACGCCTCGCCCGGAGCGATGAGCTCTGGGAACAGGCCCTCGGGCAGCCCGAGGGCCTCGAACAGCTCCGCGGACCACGTCCCCGAGCGAGCGTCGAGCAGCCCCGTGGTGGACGCGTTCGTCTCCTCCGTGCGGCGAGCGCCCGTGAGCCAGAACGCGAGCAGGTCCGGAATCAGCAGCGCCTGCAGTCCGCCGAGCTCCGGCTCAGCCGCAAGCTGGTACAGCGTGGTGAACGGCAGGAACTGCAGACCGGTTACCGCGTACAGCCGCTCGGGCGAGGCCTTCCCGTGGACCACCGGCACGATGGCGTCCGTGCGCGAGTCCCGGTACGCGTGCACCGGGAGTCGGAGGCGCCCGGCAGAGTCCACGAGGCCGTAGTCGACGGCCCATGTGTCGATGCCGATGCTCTCGATCCGCAGCCCGCGGGACGTCGCGAGCTCCCCCGCCTTCGCGAGGCCCTTCTGGACCTCGGCGAGGATCCCGCACACGTCCCAGCGGAGCACCGTGGTGCCGTCGCCCCTCGGGCCGTCGTCAAGCACGCCGTTCGGGAAGCGGTGGACGATCTCGAGCGTGACCTTCGGGGCGCCGTCGGCCGTGCCGAGCCCGACCCGAGGGGCACCGCCGGCGGTGTTGCCTCCGGCACGCGACCCGCCGTCGTTCCCGCTCGACCCACGCGAAACCGTGGCGAGGATGACGCGGCCCGAGGAGGCGCCGACGTCGATGGCTGCGTAGCAGCGAAGGCCGGAGCGCACGCCCGGGCCCGTGCCCTGGGAGGTGCGCCCACTCATCGGAGGAAGGCGGCGGCGACGCCGGCGTCGACGGGGATGTGCAGGCCCGTGGTGTGGGAGAGCTCGTTGCTCGTGAGGACGGCGGCCGCGTTCGCGACGTGCTCGGGCAGGACCTCTCGCTTGAGGAGGGTGCGCTGCGCGTAGTACTCGCCGAGCTTCTCCTCGGGCACGCCGTAGACCGCCGCGCGCTTGGCGCCCCAGCCGCCGGCGAAGATTCCGGAGCCGCGGACCACGCCATCGGGGTTGATGCCGTTGACGCGGATTCCGTGCTCGCCGAGCTCGGCGGCGAGGAGGCGGACCTGGTGGGCCTGATCGGCCTTGACCGCGGAGTAGGCGATGTTGTTCGGGCCGGCGAAGACCGAGTTCTTCGAGGAGATGTACACGATGTCGCCGCCCATGCCCTGCGCGATCATGGCCTTCGCGGCGGCCTGGGAGACGAGGAACGAGCCCTTGGCCATGACGTCGTGCTGGAGGTCCCAGTCCTTCTCGGACGTCTCGAGGAGCGGCTTCGAGATGGACAGGCCCGCGTTGTTGACCACGAGGTCGATCCCGCCGAAGGCCAGGACCGCCTCGTCGACCGCTGCGGCGACGGCGGCGGCGTCGGTGACGTCCGCGCGCAGCCCGATCGCGACGTCGGCGTTCCCCAGCTCGGCCGCGGCGGCCTGGGCCTTCTCGAGGTCCAGGTCCGCGATGACCACGCACGCGCCCTCGGCCGCGAGCCGGGTCGCGATCGCCTTGCCGATGCCCGACGCCGCGCCGGTCACGAGCGCAATGCGGGTCGCGTGAGACTTCGGCTTCGGCATGCGCGCGAGCTTGGCCTCCTCGAGCGCCCAGTACTCGATGCGGAACTTCTCGCTCTCGTCGATCGGGGCGTACGTCGAGACGGACTCGGCACCGCGCATGACGTTGATGGCATTGAGGTAGAACTCCCCCGCGACCCGAGCCGTCTGCTTTTCCTTGCCGTAGGAGAACATGCCCACGCCCGGGATGAGCACAATCGCCGGGTCCGCGCCGCGCATCGCGGGCGATTCCGAGTCGGCGTGGCGGTCGTAGTACGCCGCGTAGTCCTCGCGGTACGCCGCGTGCAGCTCCTTGAGGCGCGCGACGCTCTCCTCGATCCCGGCGTCGGCGGGCAGGTCGAGGACGAGCGGGGCGACCTTCGTGCGCAGGAAGTGGTCCGGGCATGATGTGCCGAGGGCCGCGAGGCGCGGGTGCTCGGCGGAGGCAAGGAAGTCCAGGACCCGGGGATCGTCGGTGAAGTGGCCCACCTGCGGCCGGTCAGCCGAGGCCAGGCCCCGGATCACCGGCGCGAGGGCCGCCGCCTTCGCGCGGCGCTCGGCCTCGGGCAGCGCGCCGTATCCGTCGAGCGAGGGGCCGAACGGCTCCGGGCGGCCGTTCTCCGCGAGGTACTTCTCCGCCTCGGCGATGATCCACAGCGAGTTGGCCTCGGCCTCCTCGCTCGTCGCACCCCACGCCGTGATGCCGTGGCCGCCCAGGATCGTGCCGATCGCGTCGGGGTGGGCGTCCTTGATCGCGGCGATGTCGAGGCCCAGCTGGAAGCCGGGGCGGCGCCACGGAACCCACACGACCCTGCCGCCGAAGATCTTCTCGGTGAGGGCCTCGCCGTCGGCCGCGGTCGCAATCGCGATGCCGGAGTCGGGGTGGAGGTGGTCCACGTGCGCGGCGTCGACGAGCCCGTGCATCGCCGTGTCGATCGACGGCGCGGCGCCGCCCCTGCCGTGGAGGCAGTAGTCGAACGCGGCGACCATCTCGTCCTCGCGCTCGACGCCCGGGTACACGCCCTTCAGGGCGCGCAGCCGGTCGAGGCGCAGCACCGCGAGGTTCTTCTCGGCGAGCGTCCCGAGGTCGCCTCCCGAGCCCTTGACCCACAGGAGCTCGACGGGCTCTCCCGTCACGGGGTCGGTCTCGGTGCCCTTGGCGGACGTGTTCCCGCCGGCGTAGTTCGTGTTGCGCTTGTCGGCGCCCAGCCGGTTCGAGCGGGCGAGCAGATCAGCGACGGTCTGGTTCATGGCTTCAGAGTTCCTCTTGATGAGTCTTGGAATTCGGAGGTGGAGACGTGCGCTCCTGCCCACATGGGAGCGGCCTGAGCGCCCTCGCCCGGCGTGTCGCGGCGCGGCACGCCGGGCGAGGGCGGCTAGATGAGCAGGACCGCCCAGGGAACGGAGGCTAGGCGCCCCAGCCCGCCTGGGTGCCGCCCACGCGGGTGTCGTTGATGAGCTTCTGGTAGCCGGACGCGGCGTAGGCCGCCATCGGGTCGGTGGGGAGGCCGCGCTCCTCGCGCCACGCGGCGAGAGCCGGGCGGACGTCGGTGTAGAACGCGTCCATGAACACGGCGTTCGCGGCGAGGACGTCGTGGTTGCCCTGGGCCTCCGCAAGCGCGGAGCGGTCGAGGAGCAGGGCGCGAAGGGTCATCTCCTGGACGTTGAGCACCGAGCGGATCTGGCCCGGGATCTTCTCCTCGAGGTTGTGGCACTGGTCGAGCATGAGGGCCACGGCAGAGTTCGGCTCGAGGCCGCCGCCGCGGACCACCTCGACCATGATGCGGAAGAGCTGGAACGGATCCGCGGCTCCGACGATGAGGTCGTCATCGGCGTAGAAGCGCGAGTTGAAGTCGAAGGAGCCGAGCTTCCCGAGGCGCAGGAGCTGCGCGACGATGAACTCGATGTTGGTGCCCGGGGCATGGTGGCCCGTGTCGAGGCACACGAACGCCTTCTCGCCGAGGGCGAGCGTCTGGGCGTACGAGGTGCCCCAGTCCGGAACGTCGGTGTGATAGAACGCCGGCTCGAAGAACTTGTACTCAAGCACGAGGCGCTGGTCCTCGCCGAGCCGCGCGTAGATCTCCCCGAGGGACTCGGCGAGGCGGTCCTGGCGGGCACGGATATCATCCTGGCCAGGGTAGTTCGTGCCGTCCGCGAGCCAGATCTTGAGGTCGCGCGAGCCGGTCGCGTCCATGATGTCGATGCACTCGAGGTGGTGCTCGATCGCTCGCCGGCGCACGGCGGTGTCCGAGTGGGTGAGCGAGCCGAACTTGTAGACGTCGTCCTGGAACGTGTTCGAGTTGATCGTGCCGAGCTTCACGCCGAGGCCCTCGGCGTACTCGCGGAGCGCGGCGTAGTCCTCGACCTTGTCCCACGGGATGTGCAGCGCGACGCTCGGGGCCAGCCCGGTGAGCTCGTTGACCTTCGCGGCGTCCTGGAGCTTCTCCTCGACGGTGCGCGGCGTGCCGGGCGTGCCGAACACCTTGAAGCGCGTGCCCGAGTTGCCGTACGCCCACGAGGGAACCTCGATCGCGAGGCGATCGAGAGCCTCCGGGATGCGTACTTCCGTGGTGCTCATGCGTGATCTCCTGTGGTGGGTGCGGGGTTGGTCGCGTGGGCCGCATCGGGGCCGGCGGGGTTGATCGCGAGGGCAGCTGCGCGCGCCGGATGGGCCGCTCGGGCGACCGCGAGCTGGTCCTCGAGGTTGAAGACCTCCTCGAGGGGGACGAAGGATTCGTCCGGGGGCGTTTCGATCCCGTCGAAGAGATCCGCCATCTCGGCCTGCCAGCGGGCGTTGACCTCGAAAGCGGCCATGCGGGCCGTCGCGGCGTCGAGGCTGTCCGTCTCGACGTAGCCGACGAGGAGCCCGTCGGGGCGCAGGAAGAGCGAGTAGTTGCGCCAGCCCGTGGCCTCGAGGGCTTCGAGCATCTCGGGCCACACGGCGGCGTGCCGCCGCTTGTACTCCTCGATGCGGTCGGGGTGGATCCACTGCTGGAAGCAGATCCGCCGCGTCGCGGTCTCGCTCATGGGGCTCCTGTGGGTGGGGCGGCGTCCGTGCCGCCGATTCTGAATCGATTCAAAACGTCTCGTTCACCAGAATAGAGCCGACCGCTGAGGGGGTCAAGAGCGGGCACCCCGCACAACCGTCGGAAACGCCCCTTGGCCGTCGGAGAGAGGCATAACCGTCCCGCACGAGCGACGGTCATGCCTTCCATAGACGGTCATACGGCATTTCCGACGGCCACAGCGCCTCAACCCGCAGGTTCCGATACGCCGCCACGAGGGGCGCCATCTGCCGGAAGCCCAAACGGCCGCCCGCAAGCGGCGGTCCGGCCGCGCCGTCGTCCGTCCAGTCCAACAGCGGCAGGCCCTCGATCGAGAAGGCGAGCCGCCGCCCGACCTTGACGAGCTCGGCACGGTAGAACCGGTCCGCATCCTCGGCGGGCGGGAGCGGATCCGCGCCTTGGGCCACGAGGTGGAAGCCCGGGCTCTTGCGCAGGTTGCACGTGCGGAACGCCCGCTCGGACGCGTGCTTGTGCCGGAAGTAGCTCACGTGCAGCGCCCGGATGTCGCCCGAATGGTACTGCGGGTAGTAGCCCGTGCGGGGCGCGAGGGCGGGATCGAAGAGGTCCTCCCCCGCGGCGCCCTCGGCGGCCACGAACACCATGGCGAGCCCCGGCTCGCTCACGGGCCGGAACTCCCACGACGCGCGGATGCGGTCGGGGAAGCGCTCGGGGCACCAGAGCGTGAAATGCGCGTGGTCACCCACCGCGGCCTCGTCGCCCGTGCTGGAAAGGACGACGGCGCCGCCCCCCACTGCGTCCTCCCACGCCTCCGCGCGGACGGGACCCTCGTCGACCCAGCCCTCGAGGTCGCCGAGGCTCGCGAACGGGTTCTCGTACAGGACGTCAGCCACGGGCGGCCTCCGGCTCCCGCACGAGCGGCGCCAGCTGCTCGGCCACGTGCCGCGCGACGCGCTCGGCCCCCTCGACGCTGAAGTGCGTGTTGTCCTCGAGGCCGTCGGCCCAATGATGGTGCTCGCCGCGGGCGAGGTGCGTGAAGAGCCGGATGGAGCCATCCTCGCCGAGCTCCCCATAGAGCGAGCGCGTCCACGCGTTGAGGTCGATCACGCCGACCCCGAGCTCCAGGCCGAGCTCGCGGACCGTCGCGGGATAATCGCCGAGCGTGGGCTCGGGCCGTCCGCCCACGAACTGGCGCCGCTCGACGGGCGTGCACAGCACCGGCACCGCGCCTCGCTCCCGCACCTCGCCGACCATGCGCCGCAGGTTCGCCGCGTACCCGGCGCGGGGCGCGAGATGTTCGCGCTTCTGGTCGTTGTGCCCGAACTGAAGCACGACGGCGTCTCCCGTCCGCGCGAGCGCGAGCGCCGCCTCCCACAGTCCCTCCTCGCGGAACGACTCGGTCGAGGCCCCGCCCTTCGCGAGGTTGTGGACGGCGGCCCACCGGTACACGTGCGGGGGCAGCGCGGGGCCCCACCCGCTCATGGGGTACTCGTGGGAGGGGCACGCGGCGACCGTCGAGTCGCCGGCCAGGATGATCTTCATGGAGTCCTTTCGGCCTCGGGGCCTTCGGGAACGCGCTCAGCCCTTGACGGAGCCGATGAGCATGCCCTTGGCGAAGTGCTTCTGCAGGAACGGGTAGAACACGAGGATGGGCAGCGTCGCGACGACGATGACCGCGAACTTGATCCCCTGCTCGGGCGGGACGTAGTTCGGATCGAGCGCGCCGGTACCCAGGAGATCCGCCGAAGCGGTGACCTGCCTGAGATACATCTGGAGCGTCCACATGCTGCTGTCGCTCAGGTACAGCAGCGGGCTCATGAAGTCGTTCCAGATGCCCACGGCGTAGAACAGCGCGAACGTCGCGAGGATCGGCTTGGACAGGGGCAGCAGGATGCGCAGGAGGATCTGGACCTCGGTGGCGCCGTCGATCTTCGCGGACTCCTCGAGCTCGGCCGGGAGATCCTGGAAGAAGTTCTTGATGATGATGAGGCTGAACGGATTGATCGCCGCCGGGAGGATGAGCGCCCAGTACGTGTTGAGCAGGCCGAGCTGCTTGACCACGAGGAACGTGGGGATCATCCCGCCGGAGAACACCATCGCGAACACCACGAGGTTCAGGACCAGGCGGCGGCCCCTGAGGTTCCGCTTCGCGAGCGGGTAGGCCATCGTGACCGTCAGCGCGAGCTGGATGAGCGTGCCGACGGCCGCGACGAGGATCGTCGTGATGAGGGCCCGCGGGAACGCCGGGGTGGAGAAGATGTACTGGTAGGCGGCGGTGGTGAACTGCTCGGGCCAGATGAAGAACGGCCGCCGCGTGATCTCCGCCTCGGTGGCGAACGAGCCCGCGATGACGTAGACGAACGGCACGAGCATGAGCAGGCCCACGCCCGCGAGGAACACGTAGTTGACGGCGTCGAAGGCCCGGCCGCCGCGGGTGTTATGGATCTTCATCAGAACAGTCCGCTCTGGTTGAAACGCTTGGCGAGCCAGTTCGCGCCGAAGATCAGCACGATGCCCACCACTGACTTGAACAGCCCCACTGCGGTGCTGTAGCTGTACGCGCCCTGGGTGATGCCCACGAAGTACACGTACGTGTCGAAGACGTCCGCCACGCTGCGGTTGAGCGCGTTCGTCATGAGGAAGATCTGCTCGAAACCGGTGTTGAGGATCTCCCCGATGGCGAGGATGAGCATCACGACGATCGTGGAGCGGATCGAGGGCAGCGTGATGTGCCAGACCCGCCGGAACCGCCCCGC
The DNA here is from genome assembly GCF_049332655.1 of Sinomonas sp. P47F7. Lineage (GTDB taxonomy): Bacteria > Actinomycetota > Actinomycetes > Actinomycetales > Micrococcaceae > Sinomonas. The sequence goes on from NZ_CP186327.1 coordinate 3,660,694, forward strand.
ACCGTCGATCACGGCGGCCTCATACTGCTCCTGGTCCACGGTCGCGAGGGCCGCGAGGTAGATGATCGTGCCCCAGCCGGTGTTCTTCCAAACGCTCTGGAGCACGATGAGCGGCCTGAACCAGCCCGGGTCGGACAGGTAGTCGATGTGGGTGCCGAAGGCGTCGTTGAGGAACTTGAACAGGGGCCCGACGTCGAGCGCGAACAGCAGGAACGTCAGGGAGGCCACGATCGTCCAGGACAGGAAGTGCGGGATGTAGACCAGGGTCTGCACCGTGCGCTTGAGGACCTGCAGGCGTACCTCGTTCAGGAGGAGCGCCATGAGGATCGTGATGGGGAACCCGACCCCGAGGTTCAGGAGCGCGAGCAGGAGCGTGTTGACCAGCAGCCGGACGAAGTCCGGGCTCGAGAAGAAGTCCTCGAAGTTCCGCAGCCCCACCCACGGGCTCCCGTCGATGCCGAGGAACGGGACGAAGTCCTTGAACGCGATGCTCGCCCCGTACATCGGCGCGTAGCGGAACACCGCGAAGTAGATCAGGCCCGGCAGCAGGAGCAGATAGAGCCATTTGTAGTACGCGAGATGCGCGAGGAAGCCTCGCCGCCGCGGGGCGGGCAGCGGCGCCTTGACCGCTGCCCGCTCCCGTGACTCGAGCTCGACGCCGCTCAGCTGGGCAGCGCTCGACTTTTGGGCCGCGCTCGACTTTTGGGCCGCGCTCGACTGTTGGGCAGTGCTCACTGCCCGCCGCCCGAGTACAGCTTGTTGATCTCGTCCTTGACCTGGCTGCCGCCGCTCGACTCCCACCGTGCAATCGCGTCCTTGAGGCCCTGCTCATCGATCTGCCCCGCGAAATACTTGATGCGGGCGTCGGCGATGATGTTGTCGAGCTGGGCGCCCTTGGAGACGTACGTGGGCGAGACGAACGGCGCGGCCGGGTTGAAGACGGCGCTCTTGAGATCCGCCGTCGTGATCGCCATGCGCTGGTCGTAGACGGACTGCTCGTACGGCGTGGCCTGCTTCGCCGGGTAGAACTGGTTGCCGATCACATTTGTGCCGAGCTGCCCGTAGCCGCTCTGGACCTCGTTGGTCACGGCCTTCGAGGCATCTGTCGCGGGGGTCACCGGGGCGGCCTTGCCGTCGGTCACCGTGTAGTTGACGTCCTGGATGCCGTTGTTGAGCAGGTTCTCGAGGTCCGCGCTGTTGAGCTTGTTGAGGAACGTGAGCACTTTGTCGAGGTCGGCGTCGGTCTTGACGCTCGCCTTCGGGATCGCCAGGAAGCCCGCGTAACCCGCGGTCGGAAGCGCGTGGAGCTGCCCATCGGGGCCCGTGAGGTTGCCGGTGAACGTCACGAAGTTCTGGTAGTCGTCCGGGTGCTGCTGCTTGTAGAGGGTGATGAGCTGGCTCACGCGCGAGTCGACGTCGATGATGATGCCGGCCTTGCCCGTGAGGAACGGCTCGTTCCACTTGGTGCTGTCGAACGTTGCGAAGTCGGCGTTGATGAGCTTCTCGCTCACCATCTTCTTGATGAACGCGTCCGCCTTGAGGAACTGCGAGGTCTCGAAGCTCGGCACGAGCTTGCCGTCCTGCTGGGTCCAGCAGTTGCCGGCGCCGAACCACGTCTCGATGACGTCGTAGGGGCTGTTCGTGCAGGGGCCGCCGGGCCACTTCGGGATCTCGATGCCGGTCGTGTCGGCCTTGCCGTTGCCGTCGGGATCGTCCTGCGTGAACGCCTTCGCGATCGTGTAGAGGTCGTCGACCGTCTTCGGCATCGCAAGGTGCAGCTTGTCGAGCCAGTCCTTGCGGATGATCACGGACGTGCGCATGGCCTGGCGGGCCCGGAACACGCCGTAGACCTTGCCGTTCACGCTCGCGTTCTTCTGGATGTCCGGCATGTTGGTGGCGAGGTTCGGGTAGTTCTTGAGCTTGTCCGTCAGGTCCCAGAACGCCCCGGCCTGCGCGTTCTTGACGAAGCCAGGCGACTTGCCCTGAACCACCATGACCTGCGGCACGTCCGACGAAGCAAGCGTGATGTTCGTCTTGTCCTCGTACTGCGCGTTGGGCGCCCACGTGATCTTGACGGTCTTGCCGGTGAGCTCGTTGAGCTTCTTCGCGATCTGCCCGTCGGCGGAGGGCGGGTCGGCGTTGAAGTACGGGGCCATGATCGTGACCGTGCTCGAGTCGGCCGCGGTCTGCGTGCCGCCGCCGCACGCCGCGAGCAGGAGCCCGAGCGTGCTGGCGACGGCGGTGACGGCCACGGCTTGTCTCATCCGAGATCGTCGCGCGAGGGAAGGGGTCATGGTCATCTCTCCTTTGAGTGAGGGTGGGTGGAGCGGTGTAGGTGTGTCAGAGGGCTGGTTCAGGGCTGTGCGCCCGCGGGAACGGACGACGGCGCGCCCCACCTGAGCGCGTCCGGCGGGCCGACGAGGGCGAGGGCGAGCATCGCGTTGAGGCACCACTGCGAGGTCCAGTTGGTCGAGAGCCAGGGGAGCTCCTCGACCTCGGTCCACGTCGTGACGCGCTGGACCGCCCCGGAGAGCGGCTCGCCGAGCGGCACCTGCGCGGCGTCGAGGAGGAGCTTCCACGCGTGGGCGGCGAGCTTCTCGTCCCGGCGGTACCACGCGGCGTACGCCATCATCCCGGAGGCCATGTAGGGCCACGAGAAGTGCGAGTCGTCGAGCGCTCCCCCGCTCACGGCGCGCTTGGCGCCGTCGTCCATCGCGTAGAAGGCCCCGAAGTCGGCGAGCATCGCGCGGAAGCCGTCGTGGTCCAGCAGCTCGGCCGTCTCGAGCCACGCCTGGGGCGCGCCGAACGCGATGATCATGTGGAAGCCGCCCGCGGTGCCGAGGCCCATGTGGTGGAGATCGAGCGCGTCGGGGTCGAATTCGAGCGTGGGCCCCGAGAGGAGGCCGAGCGGCATGGCCTCGAGCTGGGCGAGGCCCTTGAGGATCTTGTCGCGGTGCTCGGGGGAGCCCGTACGTTCCCACGCCGTGGCCCAGTTGGCCACGAGTGCCGCCCAGTCTGGCCCGATCCGCACGTGGGTGCGGCCCTCCGGGCGCGGGTAGAACTCGCGCATCGGGTCGAGCCGGCCCAGTGCGTGCTCGGCGTCGGAGACCTCGGCGAGGAGCTCGCCGATCCGCTCGTCGCCGCCGCCGAGGTAGTAGTACGGCCGGTGGAGCGTGGCCATGCTGATGCGCACTTCCTTGCAGCCGCAGCCCCAGTGCAGCACGTTGTGGCGCGAGCCGAGCTGGGCGTAGGGGCCGTCGTGGTGGCGGTCCACCTCGGCGCTGTGCCACGTCATGGCCTCGGCGAGCCGGTATGCCTCGGCGCTGCCCGTGCGGAGGAAGTCCTGCCAGAGCCACAGGTTCGGGCACAGCTCGTTGTTGGCCCACGCGAAGCCGCCCAGGTCGTAGCGCCACTGGTGGCGGTGCGGATCGTAGCTGTGCATGACGTCGCCGTAGTCCCAGTAGCCGAACCAGCCCCGGCGCTCGACCTCGCCCGCGTAGAAGCCGCGCAGCTCGGCGAAGCGGGCCTCGATCGCGGCCGCGAGAGGGGAGGCTTCGGGCTCCGGCAGCGACCACGCGGCGCCGAGCGCGCTTGTCGCCGCGTAGCGCGCGGGCTCGGCGACGGGCTGGGCGGGCCGGTCGCGCTCGGACGCGAGCTCCCACAGTTCGGCGGCGGTGAGCCCCGGTGGGGTGACGTCGAGGACCACGTGGCTCGTGTTGGCCACGCCGTGCGGGGTCGAGCGCAGCTCGTCGAAGCCCTCGTACGCGCTCTCGACGTGGCACCGGTCGGTGTAGTGCCGCAGGTCCATGGGGCCGCCGCGCTCCGCCCACACCCACGCCGTGACCGTTGCGGCGTCGCCGTCGAGCCCCTCGACCTCGAGGGCCGCGGGATGCTTGCGCCAGAAGCCGCGCAGGGACAGCGCGAGCCCGCCGTCGCCGTCGGCCGCCTCGATGAGCCCCAGCGCGCGGCGACCCCGCCCGATCTTGACCGGCGCGAGCCGGGCGGCCGTCTGCTTCTCGAGCCGCCACGACGCATCCGATTCCTGCGTGAGCCGGAACGCGGCCCACACCGCGTTCTCGCGGCCGACGGCGAACAGGCGCCGCTCGCGCTCGTCCTCCGGCGCGGTACCCGTGGGCTCGGCGACGGGCAGGGCCTGAAGCTGGCGGTCGTAGGGCGCGTTGGCGCCCGCGAACGGGCGGGACATGAGCAGCTGGGCGGGCTCGGTGTAGACGGCGGCGTCCCCCGCGACGCGGACCCACCGGTTGATCGGTTCGCCGCGCAGCGGGCGGTCCACGCGAAGACCGAGCCCCGCGATGACGCGGTCCGCGGCGGCCTCGCGGAACACGAGGGTCTGGGTCACCGCGACGCGCGGGAGGCCGCGGTGCACCGTGAGCCGCACAACGAACGCGAGGAGTTCCTCGCCGGCCGCGTTGGGGGCCGCGTCAGGGTCGCCGCCCTCCTCACCGGCCGCTTGGACCGTCACCGTGCCGTGGACGCGGACGACGGCGCGCACGGCCCCCGGCGTCTCGACGTCGGCGCCGTCGATGCTCACGCGGGCGACGCGGCCGCCCGTGAGCGACGCGACGAGGCGGAGCCCGCTCGCCGCGATGCGGCCGTCCGGCGAGCTGATCGGTCCCGTGAGCGTCTCCCCGTGACCGTCGACCCGGAACGCGAGCGCGCCCGAGTCCACGAGCACGCCGTCGCCGTCCTGAACGGCGAGCGGCGCGGCGCCCCCGGGGGTGGGCCGGTCCGCGCCGGGCGCGAGGTCCGCCGGATCCGTCTCCGGCCCGACGATCGCGGTGTGACCCGTCCACTTGACGGAGCCGTCCGGCCACGTCGCGAGCAGGCGGGCCTCGTGCTCGACACCGGGTCCGGCCGCGAGGCGGCTCACGTCCTCGGGCAGGAGCTCGCCGGGGTTCCAGGGGTAGCCGTAGTCGGTCGCGGTGCGGGCGCGCGGGGCGCCGTCAAGCCACTGCATGCGGGGTCTCCTTGTGAGAGGAATCGTGCGGGGATTCGTGCGGGGATTCGGGGGTCTCGTCGGTGCTCGGGTCTGCCGATTCAGCGAGGACGGCCCAGCCGTAGGCGGGCAGCGCGACACGGCCCGCGGGGTGCGTGTGGCCGGTCAGGAGAGAGCGGGCCGGGCCGCCCAGCGTGACGGCGCGTTCGGCGCCGTCGAGGTTCACGAGCCAGTGCTCGAGGCCGTCCGGTCCGCGCCGGGCGTACTCGACGACGCCGGGTTCGGTCGGGAGGGCGGGGTCGTCGACGTCGCGGAGGGCATGGGCGAGGAGCGCGTCCCACACGCCGGCCGCTGCGGGCGCGGCGCTGCCGTCGGGAGGCGGGCACGCGCCGTCGTCCGCGGGGAAGCCGCCCACGAGGATGAGGCGGCCCGCGCCGATCCGGTGTTCCGTGACGGCGGCGAGGCCCGCGGCCGGGCCGGATTCGATCGTCGCGAGCGCGGTGGCGCCGCGCAGGGCGAGGGCGGTGAGCGGGCCGTCGAACTCGGCCTCGCGCCCGCCGAGGCGGATGCGCGTGCCCGTCCCGGCGGCCGGGAACTGGTAGACGCCCTCGACGCCCGCGGCGGATTCGAGCGCGCCGAGTGCCGCGTCGGTGTGCCAGCCGTGGTGCTCGGTGCGGGTTCCCGTGTGCGGGCCCACGACCCACGTTCCGCCGTCGCGCACCCACGCAAGCCAGCGCTCGAGCTCGTCGGCGGGGAGCCACGGCCGGAAGGCCGTGATCATGACGCGGAGGCCCTCGGAGGGTCCGGCGCCGTCAGGCAGGGCGGCGCGCCGCACGCCCGCGCGGACGAGCCGTGCGTGGAGTCGGGAGACGTGGGTGCGGTAGTCGCCTCCCGTGAGCGGCTCGGCGTCGAGGTAGCCGCGGGCGTCGTCGGACCACGAGATCGCGACGGCGGGCGGGACGGGCTTGCTCGCGCGGAGGAGCGGGCCGAGCTGGGCCAGGAGCTTCCCGGCCCGTTCCGCCGCGGCGTAGCCGATGGTGGGTGCGCCCCACGCGCTCAGCACGGAACCGTGGGGCTGTTCGCTCCCGCCCGCGTGCTGGCGGAAGTGCCAGAACAGGAAGCCCGCGGCGTCCGCGGCGGCGCTCGCGAACGCCTCGGCCGCGACGTAGCCGGCCGGATGCGGCCGGGGCTGCGAGCGGACCGAGCCCGCATGCGAGGGGCTCGTCTCCATGACGACGGTTCGGCCCGCCGGGCCGAGGTGCGCGAAGAGGTCGAGGTTGAGCAGGAACGCGGGGTAATTGTCCGCGGCGGCGTAGGAATCGAACGCGGAGAACTCAAGGTCCTCGAACAGCGCCGCGTTGTCGAGCGCGAAGCCGAGGCCGCTGTTGTGGGTCACGGGCAGCGCGCTGTGCCGGCGGATCACGGCGGCCTGCCCCCGCACGAAGTCCGTGGCGCCCTCGCGGGAGAACCGGCGGAAGTCGGCGAGGAGGCCCGTCGCGTGGAGGAACGGCGTGGGGCCGGGGAGCGGGACCTGGGCGAGTTCTTGATACGTTTCACTCCAGATCGCACTGCTCCACGCGGCGTTGAGTGCTCCCACCTCCCCATGGCGGCGGCGCAGCCACTCGGGCCACGCGGACGCGCAGGCGGCGCAGAAGCACTCGGTCACATGGGAGCGGAGCTCGTTGTCCACCTGCCATGCGAGCACGCCGCGGTTCCCCGCGAGTGCCGCCGCGATGGCGTCCGTGATGCGGCTGGCGGCCGCGCGGAAGTCGGTGTTCCGCTCGCAGGCCTGCTGGCGCGAGCCGTGGCCCAGGGCAAGCCCCTCGGCCGTGCGATGCAGGCGGTTCGGCCTGCCGTGCGTGTACCAGACGGGCGGTGCCGCGGTGGGCGTCGCGACGATCGAGCGAAGGCCTCGCGAGGCGAGGACCTCGACCGACTCCACCAGCAGCGACGCGTCGATGGCGCCCTCCGCTGGCTCGAGCGCGGCCCACATGAACTCGCCGAGCCTCGCAGCGTCCATCCCGAGCCGGGCCATGTGCTCGGCGTCTCGCGCGAGCGTGTCGATGCCTGTGACCTCGGGGTACACGGCCGCGCCGTAGCGGATGCCGGCACCCAGGAGGGTGCGGGAGTCAGCCACGGCGCACCCCTGCAATGCGCGGCTTGGCGGACGACGGCGCATCCGCACCCGCCTGCCGGACGGTCGCCTTCGAGGACGCCTCGGCCTCCGCGACGGAGGCGTCGTTGGCCTCGAAAAGCCGATGGCACACGTGGCCGGTGAGCATGATCCAGGCGCCCGCGCTCGCGAACGGCACGAGGCCAGGCACCGCGACGCTCGCGAACAGCACCACGGCGCCGATGAAAAGGACGAGCGCCACGCCGGGAAGCTGGCGCGGCACGAAGCGCGAGGCAAACGCAAGGGCGCGGAACGCCGGCACGTCGTAGCGCGCCGCGAGCGGGAACGCGAGGCACGTGACGGCCGCGAGATACACTCCCGCGAACGCGACGGCCCCGGCCACGCCCTGGTCCAGCGCGGCGTGACTCGCCGAGAAGTGAAGCCAGTTCACGGCGACGGCGGCCCATGCGGCCTCGAGCGGAAGCCCGAGAGCGAGCCCCCGAGGCCACGATCCGCGCAGCGCCGCGACGTAGGGGCGCAGCACGGGGCCGGTTTCGCCGAGCTCGCGGCGGCGCACGAGTTCGTGGGCCGCGAGGGTCGCCGGGCCGAGGCCTAGGAGACTGCTGAACAAGCTCCCTTCGCAGGTTGGCTGGTGGCGTGATCGGTGCCGCCTTGGCCAGTCGAACGGCGGGTTTTGGTCGGCTCTGGGTGCAGCATGGGTCCGTCCCGCCTGTGCAGGGCGTCGTGGTGCCCCTGGCGTTGGGTTCGAGGCTGTCTTCTGGGGGCCTGCGGCGCGATCAGGCCAGCTGCCAGGTTCCGTTGTCGAAGCTGAGGCCGAGTGCGAGCAGTCGCCTGAGGTTCAGGGCGGCGACCCGGTGGTGGAGCCAGCTGTTGTTCTTCTCCACGCCCCGGTAGGGGACGCGGCGGTTGCCCCGGGTCAGCCACGCGATCGATCTCTCGACCATCGGCCGCTTGGCCCGATAGGTGGTCTGGAAGCCTTCCGCGGTGGCCCGCCTGCGGTGTGCGCGCTGGAGCAGGTCGTGGGGATGCACCTCGATCTTGCGACCGTCTCTGGCCGTGGTGCACTGCGATCGCAGCGGGCAGTGGGCGCAGACGGCGCCGAACACGGCCTTGCGGGTCTTGGTGAGCCGGCGGGTGTGCCCGGCCGGGCAGGTCAGGGTCCCTGCCTCGCCGTCGTGGGCGAAGTCGTCGATGGTGAACCCGCCCTCGACCGCGGGCCGCAGCGGCCACGGCTTGATAATCGGGGTCCACTTCCGCTGGTCCAGGGCGTGCAGCATCTCCCCGGACCCGTAGGCCGAGTCGCCGAGCACCTCGACGGCCTCCTGCCCGGCGATCGTCGGGTCGGCGGCGACCAGGTCCTTGCCGACGGATGCGTCGGAGTTCTCCGGGCCGTTGGCCTTGGTCAGCTTCACCGCGGTGGTCAGCCCGGTCTCCGGCTCGACCACCACATGGGCCTTGAACCCGTCCTGCCGGCGCTCCCGGGTCTTGTGCGCGTGCCGGGTCTCCGGGTCGACGGTGGAGATCATCCGGTCCGGTGCGACGCTGCGGGCGATCCGCCACCGCCCGTCGCTGCCGTCGGAGTCCTCCGCGGGCTCGACGTCCTGCCCGGCCACCAGCGCCAGCAGCGCCACCGCCTCCGCAGGCCTCCCGCCCGCGGCCTGGGCGGCATCGACGTCCAGCGCCGCGAGCAGCGCGAGCGCGTCGTTGACCAGGGCTGTGACCAGGCCGTCGCGCGCGGCCGCATCGTCCCACACGATCCGCGGCTTCCCGGCCGAGGCGTAGTCCTGCCCGGTCAGCCCGGCCAGCCGGGTGCACTCGGCGGCGATCACCGCCTCCGCGCCGGAGACCTCCCGGCCGACCCGCCGGATCGAGGCGACCAGCTGGGTGACCGTGTCCTGCCGGGCAACCGCGTCGTCCAGCACCGTGGAGTCAAGCGCCCGCCGCGTCCCCCCGCCCACCGCGCCGGTCGCGGCCACCACGTCCCGGACCGCCTCGAAGATCCGCTGCGGCCGGGCGCTGGCCGCGAGCCGGCGCCGCCAGTAGGTCAGGGTGGTCGGATGGAACGCCCGGTCCGCGACCGCGAAGCCGCAGGCGGCCTTCCACCGCAGGTCGAAGGTCACCGCCTCGGCAGCCTCGCGATCCGAAAGCCCGTTCAACGCCTGCAGCACCAGGACCGTGGCGACCACCTCGGGCGGGACCGAGGGCCGGCCCCGGCCCGAGGGAAAGAGATCCTCGAACATCTCCGCCGGGAACAGCTTCAGCCGATGCCCGGCCAGGAAGGCGAAGACGCTGCCCGGAACCAGCAGATGCCCGGCCAGCGCCTCAACGTCAAGGAACTCACGCTGTCCATCGTCGCGACCCTGCATGAAGCCAGTCTTAACCCTCCCCGGCCCGAAGCAGGGAGGCGCGCCCCGCCCGCCCGACTTCTTCAGCAGTCTCCTAGGACCACGCCTCCCGCGAGGGTCGCGGCGAGCCACGCGAGGTTGAGCCGAGCCATCCAGCCCACGGCGTCGAACGCGTCATAGGCGCGCGCTGACCACTGCCGTCCGCTCATGCTCCTCCTCGAGTCGTCCGGGCGGGCTGCTCCCGGATCCGGTCAGAGGTGACCAAGGGGTGTGCCCCGCGTCACTTGGAAACCGGTTTCCACGAAAAATTAGCAGCGCTGGACCGGCGCGTCAATGCTTGGATTGAAATCGTTTTGTGAACGCTCTCGGACGCCGCCGACGAGTCTGCCACCGTTCGCCACGGCTCCCGCGGGCCCGCCGCCGACGAGTCTGCCGCCGTTCGCCACAGCTCCCCCGGGCCCGCCGCCGACGAGTCTGCCGCCGTCCGCCACAGCTCCCCCCGGGCCCGCCGCCGACGAGTCTGCCGCCGTTCGCCACAGCCCCCCGGGCCCGCCGCCGACTGCCGCCGGGCTGCACCACCGCCGCTCTCGCCCATATCCGTGCCACAACCACCCCGCCCGCCACACAACCGTCCCGCGGCGCAACATGACCGTCCCTCGAAGGCAAAACCGTCCCGCACAACCGACGGTCATGCCTCTCACGGACGGCCAGGCGGCATACCGGACGGTCGTGCCCCCCACGGACGGCCAGGCCGCGTTCCGGACGGTTGTGCCCCCCACGGACGGCCAGGCGGCGTTCCCGACGGTCGTGCCCCCCACGGACGGCCAGGCCGCGTACCGGACGGCCATGCTGTCCCGAGACGGTCACGCTGTCGCAATCACGCCGTCCCGGGCAACGCGCGGCCACGAAACACTCACGAGTCTCACGAACCGGCACTAAGCCGCACAACCGTCCCTCGGCGCAACATGACCGCCCCTCGAAGGCAAAACCGTCCCGCACAACCGACGGTTATGCCTCTCACGGACGGCCAGGCGGCATACCGGACGGTCGTGCCCCCCACGGACGGCCAGGCCGCGTACCGGACGGTCGTGCCCCCCACGGACGGCCAGGCCGCGTACCGGACGGCCATGCTGTCCCGAGGCAGTCCCACTGTCGCGGTCACGCCGTCCCGGGCAACGCGCGGCCACGAAACACTCACGAGTCTCACGAACCGGCACTAAGCCGCACAACCGTCCCTCGGCGCAACATGACCGCCCCTCGAAGGCAAAACCGTCCCGCACAACCGACGGTTATGCCTCTCACGGACGGCCAGGCGGCATACCGGACGGTCGTGCCCCCCACGGACGGCCAGGCCGCGTACCGGACGGTCGTGCCCCCCACGGACGGCCAGGCCGCGTACCGGACGGCCATGCTGTCCCGAGGCAGTCCCACTGTCGCGGTCACGCCGTCCCGGGCAACGCGCGGCCACGAAACACTCACGAGTCTCACGAACCGGCACTAAGCCGCACAACCGTCCCTCGGCGCAACATGACCGCCCCTCGAAGGCAAAACCGTCCCGCACAACCGACGGTTATGCCTCTCACGGACGGCCAGGCGGCATGCCGGACGGCCAGGCGGCAGACCGGACGGTCGTGCCGTCTCGGGACGGTTGTGTCGATTCGAGACGGCCAAGCGGCGGTCGACCATGTCAGGGCCGGCCGCGCCCCGAAGGGGACGGCCGCGCCGCCAAACGACCGGCCACGCCCACGAAGGGGACGGCCGCGCCGCCAAGCGACCGGCCGCGCCGCCGGGGCTGGGGCGCGATCAGCCGTCGCTAGACGGACTCCCCGGTAGCGTGCCAGACTGTCGGAAAACGCTTTCCAACCTCCCCGCCCCGCGGGCCACGGCGCAAAGGAGCTCCATGAGCACCCCCGCATCCCCGACTGCCCAGACCTATGCCGTCCCGGCCCGGATCGCCCTCGTGGGCGCCCACGGCTTCGGCCTCGTGCACCTGCGCAACCTCGACCGCCTGAGCCGAGCGGGCGCCGTCGTCCTCGACGCTGTGGCCGACCCGCGCCCGCCGGACGCCGACACACTGCCCGAGGCTACGGCGCAGTTCGCCTCCCTCGACGAGCTGCTCGCCGACCGCCCCGCCCCGGACATCGCAATCGTCGCGACGCCGCTCCACACCCACGGCCCGCTCGGCGCCACAGCCCTCGATTCGGGCGCCCAGCTGTACCTCGAGAAGCCGCCCGTGCCGTCGCTCGGCGCATACCGCGAACTCCTCTCCCACGCCACACGCCGCGACGCGGCGGTCCAGATCGGCTTCCAGAGCCTGGGCTCCCACGCGCTGCCGGCCATCGAGAGCCTCCTCGCCTCGGGCGAGATCGGCACGCTGCGGGCGGTCGGCGCGATCGGCGTGTGGACCCGAGACCTCGCGTACTACGCACGCTCGCGCTGGGCCGGCAAGCGCGTGCTCGACGGCGTCGAGGTCGTGGACGGCGTCGTCACCAATCCGCTCGCGCACGCCGTCGCGACCGCCCTGCGCATCGCGGGGGCGCGCCGCGAGGAGGACGTCGCGAGCATCGACGTGGACCTGTACCACGCGCACAGCATCGACGCCGACGACACGTCGGCCGTGCGGATTGTGACCTCGACCGGGCTCCCGATCACGTGCGCGCTCACGCTGTGCGCCGCCCAATCCGCCGAGCCTTGGGTCACGGTCTACGGCACGGAGGGCGAGGCCCAGTTCTTCTACACCGAGGACCGGCTCGTGGTCCGCACCGCCGCCGGCGAGCGCGAGGAGCGCTACGGCCGCACGGACCTCACCGAGAACCTCCTCGACCACCTCCGCACGGGCTCGCCGCTGCTGAGTTCGCTCGCCGACGCGGGCGCGTTCATGCGCGTCCTCGAGGCCGTGCGAACGGCCCCGGCCCCGCGCCAGATCCCGGCCGAGTTGGTGGACTGGGTTGGCGAGCGCCAGGCCGCGCGGCCGATCGTGCGCGACATCGAGGAGGCGCTTGAGCGCGCGGTCCGCGCCCAGGCCACGTTCTCCGAGCTCGGCCTCCCGTGGGCCGCGCCGCAGGAACCGATCGCCGAGCTCACCCTCCCGAACGGCCCCGCGGTCGCCGAGCTGCGGAGCGGCTCCGGGATCGCCCCGACGCTTTCGCCGCGACCGTATCTGCACCCCGTGCGCACGCTCGCGGGAACCGTCGTGACGGACCACCTGCCGCTCGACCACCCGTGGCACCTCGGGCTCGGCTGGGCGCTTCAGGACGTCTCGGGCACGAACCTGTGGGGCGGCCGCACCTACACGCGCGAGGCCGGCCGCTACGTGTGGCGCCCCGACCACGGGCGCATCGCGGCCGAACGCGTCGAGGCCTCCGCGGGGCGGCTCGACCTCAGTCTGCGCTGGGAAGCGCACGACGGCGCGACCCTCCTCCGCGAGCAGCGCGCCGCGAGCGCGGAGCCAGCGGGCGACGGCGCGTGGCGGCTCGATCTCGCGACTCGGCTCACGGCGGCGGGGCCCGTGAGCCTCGGCGGTCCCGGTTCGAACGGGAACGCGGGCGGCGGCTACGGCGGCTTCTTCCTGCGGCTCGCGCCGTGCGAGGACGCGCGCGTGTTCACGCCGGCCGCCGAGGGCGAGGAGGCCGTGCACGGGCACGCCGCGGCGTGGATCGCGTGGAGCGCGCGTTTCGGGAGCCGCAGCGCCGGGGTCGTGATCGCGGCCGCGCCCGAGGCGCCGGACGATCCGTGGTTCGTGCGCCTCGCCGGCTACCCCGGGATCGGCTCGGCGCTCGCGTGGGAGCGCGCCGTGGAGCTCGGCGCGGGCGATTCGCTCGCGCGGACGTTCCGCGTGTGGTTCGTCGACGGCCCCGTCGACGCGCACCGGGCCGCGGCGCTCGTGGCCAGCGCGGCGGGCGGCGCCGCCTGATGGCCGCCGAGTCCGGCCTCCGTCCGGTCCGGCTGCGCGTCGAGGGCGCGGAGGCCTGCCTCACGGCGGGGCCCACACCGCGCCTCGCGTGGCAGGCCGATGCTTTCGCCCGCCCGGCCTCTCAAAACCGCCCCACCGCGAGCCTCCAGCCCGTCGCGGCCGAGCCCGAGGTGCGAAGCGCGGACGGCCGGGTCCTGTGGGCGCCCGGGCGCGTCCCGCTCCCCCGTCACGCCACGACTCGCGTCATGGTCCCCGCGGACACGCCGCTCCCGGCCGGCACCGCATGCCTGTGGCGCGTGCGGCTCCAGACGGACGACGGCGCGTGGGGACCGTGGAGCGCAGAGCATGCGTTCGGCACGGGGCTGTTCGACTCGCGGGACAGCGACGGCGCGTGGTCCGCGCAGTGGATCGCCCGCGCCCCCGGCGGCCGCGCGCCCCTGCGAATCGCCGAGGGCGAACTGCGCTGGCACGGCACCCCGTTCCTGCCGGTCCCCGCCGAGGCGGGGCCCGACTTCGTTCTCGAGGCCGAGCTCCGCCCTGTGCTCGGGGCAGCCGGGATCGTCCTCCACAGCGACGGCCCGGGCACCGGTCTCCTGCTCGAGCTCGGCCGCGGCACCGTGGCCCTGCGTCCCGCACCGCGCTGGGAGCAGCCGTGCGGGCCCGACGACTGGACGACGGCGCCGCTCGCCGAGGCGGTCTTCGCGCCCGAGCTCGCGGAGGCGGGCAGACCCCCGTTCCCCGGGAGTGGGCCGTTCCATCGGGTCCGGGCCGAGGCGAGAGGCGGAAGGCTCGCGGTCGCGGTCGACGGCCGGCCCGTGCTCGACACGCCTCTGCCCACCACCTCCTCCTTAGATCCCACCGGACGCCTCGTGGGGCTGCACGCTGCACCCCGCGCCGAAGGCGCACTCAGATCTCTCACACTCAGCGACGGCGCAGGCACCGAGACGTTCCGCTACGAGTCTTCGGCGGGCCTCGACGGCTGGACGGCCACGACGCCGTTCCGCCAGCCGGACGAGTGGACGCTCGTACGAGCGGAGGCCACCCTCGCAGGCCCGGTACGCCGCGCCGTCCTGTACGCGGCCGCACGCCATCAGGCGTGGGTGTCGATCGGCGGGCGCGAGGTCCTCGGGCTCTCCTCGTTCGGCTATCCCGGCGAGGACTATTATGACGCCGCCGACGTCACCGAAGCGCTGCTCGCCTCCGGCTCGGGAGCCCCTGGCTCGCGCGTTGCGATCGCGATCCTCTCGCACTGGTACGGGCCGGGGCAGGGCCGCGCATCCACCGAGCCGGGGATCCTGGCCGAGCTCCGGGTCGAGTATGAGGACGGCTCGCGGGCCGTGGTCGCGACCGGCCCCGAATGGCGCGCCGCCGAGGCGCCCTACGGCCAGGCGGGCTATCGCAACGACGAGGGCGACCCCATCGAGCACGCCCTCGGCGACCTGCCCGCGGGCTGGGACGCGCCGGGCTTCGACGACTCCGGCTGGGAGCGGGCGCGGATTCTCGGCGCCCATCCGTCGGAGGCGTTCCCTATCCTCCACCCGCGCCGCGCGCACACCAGCGAGCATCGCGACGAGCCCGTCCGCTGGCTCGAGGCCGCCGACGGCACGCGCGTCGCGGACTTCGGCACCGTCCGGGCCCGCCGCCCGCGCGCGAGCTGGGAGCCCGCGAAACCGGCGCCATCACAGCCCGTGCGCCTGCGCGCAGGCTACGAGCTGAAGCCGGATGGCCGCGTCGACGACGCCACGCTGCCCAGCCAGAACACCGACATGTCGTTCCTCGCGGGCGGCCCCGATGCCCCGACCGACCCCGGCTGCGACTCGCGCGGCTTCGACGCGCGCGTGCACCTCGGCTTCCGCTACCTCGAGATCGACGGCGCCGCACCCGCCCGGCTGGACGCCGCCGTCGTCCACGGGGCGCACCCGGGCGAGGCGAGCGTCGAATGCTCGGATCCGCGGCTCACCGACGCGCTCCGCCTCCTGCAGGACTCGGCGCTCCACGGCGTCC
This sequence comes from Sinomonas sp. P47F7, assembly GCF_049332655.1. Classification (GTDB taxonomy): domain Bacteria; phylum Actinomycetota; class Actinomycetes; order Actinomycetales; family Micrococcaceae; genus Sinomonas. Next base: position 3,676,047 of record NZ_CP186327.1, read on the forward strand.
AGGAGCGCTTCGTGGACACCCCGACGCGGGAGAAGGGCCAGTTCCTGGCGGACGCCGCCAATATCTCCTACGCGACGATGGCCGCGTTCGGCGAGCGCGAGTTCACGCGCCAGGGCCTGCGCGAGTTCGCGTGGTCGGGGCGGCGGTACTGGGACGCGCCGCACGAGCGCGGACGCGTCAACGCCGTCTACCCCAACGGCGACGGCAAGCGGGACATCCCGGACTTCACCCTCATGCTCCCGGAGTGGGCCGAGGCGTACTGGGCCGCGACCGGCGACGACGCGTTTGTCGCCGAGCTCCTCCCCACGCTCGAGGCGACGTGCGGCTACGCCCTGCGCTCCCTCGCGGAAGGCGGCCCGTGCGCCGGGCTCGTGACCGATCTCGAGGGCGGCGGCGGGCCGTACCTGCACGGCATCGTCGACTGGCCGGCCCCTAACCGCTATGGCTACGACATGGAGACGGCCGTGCGGACCACGGTGAACGCACAGGCGTTCTCGGCCCTCGCGGCGACCGCGCGGCTCAGCGAGCTCGTGGGTCGGGACCGGCACGCCGCCCTGCTCAACGAGCGCGCCGCGGCCCTCGCCGAGGCGATGGAGCGCACGCTCCGCGTGGACGGCGTGTTCGTGGACGGCCTCCGGGCGGACGGCTCGCCGAGCCCGCACGCGTCCCAGCACGCGACCGTGTTCCCGCTCGCCGTCGGCGCCACCGCGCCCGAGTTCCGGGCCGCCGATGCCCTCCGCGCCGCCGGCCTCGGCCTGCGCATGGGGCCCATGACGTGGCATCGGCTGCTCGGCGCGCTCGTGCACGAGGGCCTCGTGGACCGTGCGCTCGGCGTGATCCTGGACAGCCCGGGGCGGGGCCCGCTCCACTGGCTCGCGCAGGGTGCCACGTTCTCGTGGGAATCGTGGGAGCTCGAGCCCGGCTCCGACCACAGCCAGTCCCATGCGTGGTCCGCGGCGGCGTGGCCCGTGCTCGTCGACGGGATCCTCGGGCTCCGGCGCGTGGCCCCGGGCCGCTTCGAGCTCCGGGTGCCCGAGTGCCGGCTCGAGTGGGCACGGGCCGAACTCCCCATCGAGCAGGGCACGCTGCGGATCGCGTGGCGGCGCACCGCGGCGGGGGCCGAACTCGAGTGCGAGCTTCCCCCGGGCACGGAGGCGCGGGCAGAGCCGCCGGGCGGCGCGGGCTTCAACGAGGCCACGGACGACGGCGCGCGGCGGCTCCTCGGGCCGGGTCGCCACCGGCTCGGCCGGGTCGCCGAAAAAACGGAGACATAGTCCGGAATAACCCCGCGGGCGGCGTCGTTGCAATCAGTGAACCCCTTGGTGCGGCCGTTTCTCTGGCGGCGCCATCCCCCTGCCCGAAGGAGGAACACCATGTCCCTTTTCACTGTCCTCGCCGTCCTGATGGTTGCCGCCATGATGGTCGTCCCCGTCGCGTGGGAGTTCCTCTCCTCGGACCGCCGCGCGGAACGTGCGGCGGTCGAGTGCGCGTCGGCCGACACCGAGGCGAACGCCTAGGAGACTGCTGAACAAGCTCCCTTCGCAGGTTGGCTGGTGGCGTGATCGGTGCCGCCTTGGCCAGTCGAACGGCGGGTTTTGGTCGGCTCTGGGTGCAGCATGGGTCCGTCCCGCCTGTGCAGGGCGTCGTGGTGCCCCTGGCGTTGGGTTCGAGGCTGTCTTCTGGGGGCCTGCGGCGCGATCAGGCCAGCTGCCAGGTTCCGTTGTCGAAGCTGAGGCCGAGTGCGAGCAGTCGCCTGAGGTTCAGGGCGGCGACCCGGTGGTGGAGCCAGCTGTTGTTCTTCTCCACGCCCCGGTAGGGGACGCGGCGGTTGCCCCGGGTCAGCCACGCGATCGATCTCTCGACCATCGGCCGCTTGGCCCGATAGGTGGTCTGGAAGCCTTCCGCGGTGGCCCGCCTGCGGTGTGCGCGCTGGAGCAGGTCGTGGGGATGCACCTCGATCTTGCGACCGTCTCTGGCCGTGGTGCACTGCGATCGCAGCGGGCAGTGGGCGCAGACGGCGCCGAACACGGCCTTGCGGGTCTTGGTGAGCCGGCGGGTGTGCCCGGCCGGGCAGGTCAGGGTCCCTGCCTCGCCGTCGTGGGCGAAGTCGTCGATGGTGAACCCGCCCTCGACCGCGGGCCGCAGCGGCCACGGCTTGATAATCGGGGTCCACTTCCGCTGGTCCAGGGCGTGCAGCATCTCCCCGGACCCGTAGGCCGAGTCGCCGAGCACCTCGACGGCCTCCTGCCCGGCGATCGTCGGGTCGGCGGCGACCAGGTCCTTGCCGACGGATGCGTCGGAGTTCTCCGGGCCGTTGGCCTTGGTCAGCTTCACCGCGGTGGTCAGCCCGGTCTCCGGCTCGACCACCACATGGGCCTTGAACCCGTCCTGCCGGCGCTCCCGGGTCTTGTGCGCGTGCCGGGTCTCCGGGTCGACGGTGGAGATCATCCGGTCCGGTGCGACGCTGCGGGCGATCCGCCACCGCCCGTCGCTGCCGTCGGAGTCCTCCGCGGGCTCGACGTCCTGCCCGGCCACCAGCGCCAGCAGCGCCACCGCCTCCGCAGGCCTCCCGCCCGCGGCCTGGGCGGCATCGACGTCCAGCGCCGCGAGCAGCGCGAGCGCGTCGTTGACCAGGGCTGTGACCAGGCCGTCGCGCGCGGCCGCATCGTCCCACACGATCCGCGGCTTCCCGGCCGAGGCGTAGTCCTGCCCGGTCAGCCCGGCCAGCCGGGTGCACTCGGCGGCGATCACCGCCTCCGCGCCGGAGACCTCCCGGCCGACCCGCCGGATCGAGGCGACCAGCTGGGTGACCGTGTCCTGCCGGGCAACCGCGTCGTCCAGCACCGTGGAGTCAAGCGCCCGCCGCGTCCCCCCGCCCACCGCGCCGGTCGCGGCCACCACGTCCCGGACCGCCTCGAAGATCCGCTGCGGCCGGGCGCTGGCCGCGAGCCGGCGCCGCCAGTAGGTCAGGGTGGTCGGATGGAACGCCCGGTCCGCGACCGCGAAGCCGCAGGCGGCCTTCCACCGCAGGTCGAAGGTCACCGCCTCGGCAGCCTCGCGATCCGAAAGCCCGTTCAACGCCTGCAGCACCAGGACCGTGGCGACCACCTCGGGCGGGACCGAGGGCCGGCCCCGGCCCGAGGGAAAGAGATCCTCGAACATCTCCGCCGGGAACAGCTTCAGCCGATGCCCGGCCAGGAAGGCGAAGACGCTGCCCGGAACCAGCAGATGCCCGGCCAGCGCCTCAACGTCAAGGAACTCACGCTGTCCATCGTCGCGACCCTGCATGAAGCCAGTCTTAACCCTCCCCGGCCCGAAGCAGGGAGGCGCGCCCCGCCCGCCCGACTTCTTCAGCAGTCTCCTAGCCCCACCGGTTGCGCCGTCACGTCCGCTGGGTCCACACCCCGCGGACGTGACGGCGCAACTCAAGCGACGCCCATAACCCGCGAGTCAGACGGCCTCGAGCACGCTCACGTAGTTGGCGATGCCGACGCCGCCCATGTTCTGGACCGCGGCGCGGCGAGGGTTCGCGAGCTGCATCGCGCCGGCGGTGCCGGTGAGCTGCATCGCCGCGAGGACGTGCTGGGAGACGCCGGTCGCGCCGACGGGGTGGCCCTTGGCCTTGAGCCCGCCGGACACGTTCACCGGGAGCCTCCCGTCCTTGTAGACCCAGCCCTCCTGAATCGCGCGCGAGCCCTGCCCGGCCGGAGTGAGGCCCATCGTCTCGTAGATGACGAGTTCGGCGATCGTGAAGCAGTCGTGGACCTCGGCGAAGTCCAGGTCGCCGAGCCCCACGCCGGCCATCGCGAACGCCCGCTCCCACGAGAGCCGCGTCCCGGCGAAGGCCGTGGGGTCGCGCCGCTCGGCGGGCAGGAAGTCGTTGGCGTGCCCGAAGCCCGCGAGACGCACCGGAGAAGTCGCCGCCCCCGTGCCCGGCGCGACGGACAGCACGACGGCCGCGGCGCCGTCGGACACCGGAGAGCAGTCGGTGCGCCGCAGCGGATCGGCGACCATCGGATTCTTCTCCGAGACCGTCCGGCAGAACTCCTCGCCGAGGTCCTTGCGCAGCTGGGCGTAGGGGTTGTCGACGCCGTTGCGGTGGTTCTTCGCCGCGATGGACCCCAGTGCATCGGGGAGAGAAAGACCAGCCACGGGCCCGTAGCGCTTCTCGTAGTGCTTCGCGACTTCGGCGAACAGGGCCGTGAACCCGGCCGACGACGACTGGCCGGCCATGTCGTAGTCCGCGCCCAGCAGGGCCGCGCCGACCTTCTCGGCCCCGGCCGGGGTCATCATCTCGGCCCCGATCACGAGCACGTTCCGGGCGGTGCCGGCCAGGAGCGCCTTGACGCCCTGCTGCACGGCCGCCGAGCCGGACGCGCACGCGTTCTCGACCCTCGTCGCGGGGACGCCGAGCAGGTCTGGGGAGAGCTGGAGCGCGAGCGAGGACGGGAACGCGAGCGGGACCATCCCGGCGTTGAACTGGCCCACATACACCTCGTCGACCTGCCCCGGCTCGAGACCCGCGTGCGCCAGGGCCTCGCCGGCGACCTGCACGATGAGCGATTCGAGCGTCTCGTCGCCGAGCTTGCCGAAGCGGCTGTGCCCCCACCCCGTGATGAGGACGTCCTTGCCGAACTGTTCCTTGAGGCTCATGCGAGCGCCCCTTCCTGCGTTTCTTCGAGGACGACTTGTGCTTCTTCGAGGCCGACGACGAACGGAGCCGCGGTCTTCTCCCTCACCTCGTCGAGGGCGACGCCGGGGGCAAGCCTCCGCAGCACGAGGCGAGGGGCGCCGTCGTCATCTGTTTTTTCCACCTCGGTGACGTCGAAGACCGCGAGGTCGGTCACGATGCGGTCCACGACGCGCTGTCCGGTGAGCGGCAGCGTGCACTTCCCGACGATCTTGGGCGAGCCGTCCTTCGCGACGTGCTCGGTGAGCACGACGATCCGCGGAGTGCCCGCGACGAGGTCCATGGCCCCGCCCATGCCCTTGACCATCTTCCCGGGGATCTGCCAGTTCGCGAGATCGCCCTCGGCGGAGACCTGCATCGCCCCGAGGACCGCGACCTTGACATGGCCGCCCCGGATCATATTGAAAGAAATAGAGGAGTCGAAGATGCTCCCGCCCGGCAGGACGGTCACGGTCTGCTTGCCCGCGTTGATGAGGTCGGCGTCCTCCTCCCCCTCGTACGGGAACGGGCCCATTCCAAGGAGACCGTTCTCGCTCTGCAGCGTGACCCGCACGCCCTCGGGCAGGTTGTTGGCGACGAGCGTGGGGATGCCGATCCCCAGGTTGACGTAGTCGCCGTCGTTGAGCTCTTCGGCCGCGATCGCGGCCATCTCATTTCGTGTCCACGGCATCGTGGGCTCCTCCTTGTGGTTTTTCCGTTGCTGAGACGGGCTACGCGCGTGCCGCAACGGCGGCGACCGCCGCGGGGCGGGGGCGCACGGTGCGCTGTTCGATGTCCTTGACCCGGGGGCGGGACTGCACGAGGTGCTGGACGAAGACGCCCGGGGTCACCACGTGATTGGGGTCGATCTCTCCGATGCCCACGATCACCTCCGCCTCGGCGATGGTCACCTTGCCCGCCGTGGCGACGACTGGATTGAAGTTGCGCGCCGTGTGCCGGTAGACGAGATTCCCCTCGGTGTCCGCCGTGTGCGCGTGCACGAGCGCCACATCCGCAACGATGCCGCGCTCCTGGACGTAAAGCTGCCCGTCGAACTCCTCGTGCGGCTTGCCCTCGGCCACGATCGTCCCGACCCCGGTGCGCGTGTAGAAGGCGGGGATCCCGGCACCACCGGCCCGAAGCCGCTCGGCGAGCGTGCCCTGCGGGACGAACTCGACCTCGAGCTCCCCCGCGAGGTACTGCTGCGCGAAGAGCCTGTTCTCCCCCACGTAGGAGGCGATCACCTTGCGGACCTGGCCCGACTCGATCAGGATCCCCAAGCCCTTCCCATCCACGCCCATGTTGTTCGACACGACAGTCAGATCCCTCGCGCCGGAATCCCGAACCGCCTCGATGAGGTCCGCGGGGATCCCGCTCAGCCCGAAGCCTCCCACCGCCAGGATTGCGCCGTCGCGCACGGCGGAGCCCACCGCTTCGCGGGCGCCTTCGCTCATCTTTGCCACGCCGACCTTCTTCCATTCACCACTTTGTGGACAGCCCTTCCTTCCAGCGAAGGTAGGGAAATACTGGCAAGCTGGGCAAGCGTCGGGGAACCTGATCGCATACTGTGGACACGAGACACCAGACTGTCCACAATATGAACGGTTGAGGAGAAGGCCATGATGAACGGCAAGGCAGCGGTCCCCGGGGCCCAAGTGGTCGGCAGGGTGGGCCGTCTACTGCGCCTCGTGGGCAGCAATCCCTCCGGCGCGTCGACCACGTGGCTCGCGCGCGAAGCGGGCCTCACGCGCCCGACGGCGCATCGCCTCCTCACGTCGCTGGCGGCGGAGGGGCTGCTCGACACGGACGCCCGGTCCGGCGACTGGGTGCTCGGGACCGAGCTGTACCTCCTCGGGTCCATCGCGGCCTCGCGATTCTCCTTCGAAGAGCTCGCGCGCCCGAGTCTTCGCCGGCTGGCCGAGGCCTCGGGCGAGAGCGCCTTCTACAGCATCCGGCAGGGAAGCGAGACCGTCTGCCTTCTCCGCGAGGAGGGAAGCTTTCCCATTCGCTCCTTCGTGCTCCGCGAGGGAGTCCGCTTCCCCCTCGGGGTCGCGTCCGCGGGCCTGGCCATGATGGCGTTCCTCCCGGCCCGGGAGCAGGAGTCCTACCTGAGCCGCTGGACCGAACACGCGGGCGAGTTCGCGGCAGGCCACACCGAGTCCACGGTCCGGCAGGAGCTCGAGCAGACCCGGCTGCGCGGCTACTCGGTCAACCCCGGGCTGGTCCTCGAAGGAAGCTACGGCATGGGCGCAGCAGTCTTCGACGGCAACCGGAACCCCGTGGGAGCCGTGTCCTTCACGGGAATCGAGCCGCGCTTCCGGGCGGACCGGAGGGGACTGCTCGGGAAGCTGCTCATGGAGGAAGCCCACCGCATCAGCAACAAGCTGACCAACTCGGGCACGTGAACGCGGTAGTCTCCGAGAATGAGCCGCGCCAACAGCCTGTCCGCGCCGTCCCACGCTGCGCTGCCGCACGCCACGGCGAGCATCCGCGACGTCGCGGAACTCGCGGGCGTCTCGGTCGGCACGGTCTCCAACGTGCTCAACCGTCCGGACATCGTCCGCGCGGCGACGGTCGAGCGAGTGCACGCGGCGATCAAGGAGCTCGGCTTCGTGCGGAACGACGCCGCGCGGCAGCTCCGCGCGGGGCGCTCGACGACGATCGGCCTCGTGGTGCTCGACGTCCGGAACCCGTTCTTCACGGACGTGGCCCGCGGCGCCGAGGACGAGGCAGGCCGCGACGGTCTGTCCGTGGTCATGGCCAACAGCGACGAGTCGCCGGACCGCGAGGCCGCGCACGTCGACTACTTCGAGACGCAGCGCGTCCTCGGGCTGCTCATCTCCCCGATCGGCGATCTCGGCGAGCGCCTCGAGCGGCTGCGCGCAGCGGGGACCCCGGCCGTTCTCGTGGACCGGGTCGCCGGGTCGCGCAATCTGAGCTCGGTCGCCGTCGACGACACCGAGGGCGGCCGCCTCGCGGCCGAGCACGTCCTGGGCCTCGGTCGGCGCCGGCTCGCGTTCGTGGGCGGCCCCGCCAACCTCGCCCAGATGCACGATCGCCTCGCGGGCGCGCGCGAGGCGGCGAACGCAGTCGCGGGCGCGAGCGTCGAGGCGCTCGAGACCGCCGCGCTCGGCTTCGACGACGGCCGGCGCGCCGCCCGGGCCCTCCTCGCGCGGACCCCCGCGGACCGCCCCGACGCGATCCTCGCCGGCAACGACCTCGTCGCAATCGGCGCTCTCCAGGTGCTCATGGGCGAGGGCGGGCTGCGCGTCCCCGAGGACATGGCGATCGTGGGCTACGACGACATCGATTTCGCGAGCGCCGCCGTCGTGCCTCTCTCCTCGGTGCGGCAGCCGCGCGAGCTCATCGGCCAGACGGCCGTCCGGATCCTCCGCGAGGAGGCCGAGAACCCGTCGCTCGCCCCGCGCAACCTGCTGTTCAAGCCCGAACTCGTGGTCCGCGCGTCGACCGCGGGGCGCGCCTGAAGGGCTAGGCCTGGCGGCCGGGCTCCTTGCGGCGCCACTTGGGAAGGTTCGCGATGATTTCGGCGGCGCCCTTCGCGGCCCGCTCGACGGTCCGCTCGACCGAGCGCTGGATCTGCTGCGGTCGGGTTCCCGAGTCCACCCCGGACGACGGCGCGCCCACCCCCGCCCCGGCAGGCACCTGCGCGGCGGGCAGCGAGGCGCCCCCCGCGGTGGCGGCGGCCTCGTCGAGTTGGGACCCCGCCGCGGTCCGCAGCGAAGTGAGCCAGCCGCCCACCTCGGCGAGGGGCTCGAGCCGCAGCGCGTAGTAGCGCTTCTGGCCCTGGGCGCGCGTGGTCACGAGCCCGGCGTCGCGCAGAACCTTGAGGTGCTTGGACACCGTGGGCTGGCTCGCATCGAGGGCCTCGACGAGCTCGCCCACCGCCTTGTCCCCAGCACGGAGCTCCCGCAGGATGTCTCTCCGGGTGTGGTCCGCGATGACGGCGAAGATGTCTGTCACCATACCTCCAGCCTACCGATCCGACGCCCCGTCTGGTCCTGCCGAGTGGACACCGACTCGGCGCGACGAGGGGGCCTTCGGGCGGTTCTCAGTCGAACCATGGATCGAGTCCGTGGAGCGGGAAGAGTTCCTTCCGCGTGGCCATGACCGCGCGGTCCACGGCGTCGTTCGGATTGAAGCCGATATCCCACGAGCGCCACCACAGATCCGCATCCTCCCCCATGCGCTCGGGCACGCTCTCGTCCGGCCCGAGCCGCTCCGGATACGTGGCCCGCGCGTACTCGCGCCACGACTCGGGGGTCTCGGCGCGAAGCGGTACGGGGTGGCCCGCCGCGATGCCCACGAGGTGCGACCACGCGCGCGGCACCACGCGCAGCACGTCGTAACCGCCGCCGCCCGTCGCGATCCACCGGTCGTCGCAGAAGCGGGTCGCGAGGCGTGAGACGGACAGCGCGGCCTCGCGCTGCGCGTCGACGCTCGTGCGGAGATTGGCCAGTGGATCGAGCGCATGCGAGTCGCAGCCGTGCTGGCTCACGATCGCCTCGGGCCGGAACGCCTCGACGAGCGGCGGAACAATCGCGTGGAACGCACGCAGCCACCCGGCGTCGCCCGTCCGCGCGGGGAGCGCCACGTTGGCCGCGGTGCCGATCGCGTCCGGGCCGCCCGTCTCGCCCGGGAAGCCCGTGCCGGGGAACAGCGTGAGGCCGCTCTCGTGCAGCGAGATCGTGAGGACGCGCGGCTCGTTCCAGAAGATCGACTGCGTGCCGTCGCCGTGGTGCGCGTCCGTGTCGATGTAGACGATTCGGCTCAGGCCGCCGTCGAGGAGGCGTTGGATGGCGAGCGCGGCGTCGTTGTAGATGCAGAAGCCGCTCGCGCGGTCGGCGGCCGCGTGGTGCATGCCGCCCGCGAAGTTGACGGCGTGCTGGGCACTGCCAGCGAGGATCGCGTCCGCCGCCTCAAGCGAGCCGCCTGCGATCCGGGCGCTCGCCTCGTGCATGCCGGCGAACGCGGGATCGTCCTCGGTGCCGAGGCCGAGCTCCGGAAGGGGCGACGACGGGTCCTCGCTCACGCTGCGGACCGCGGCAATGTAGTCGCGCGTGTGGACGGAGGCGAGTTCGTCGTCGTTCGCTACGTGAGGTTCGACGACCGCGACGCGCGGCAGGGCGAAGAGCCCCAGCGCGTCGCACAGGCGGGCCGTGAGATCGAGCCGGCTCGGGTGCATGGGGTGCTGGGGGCCGAAATCGTAGGCGAGCATCGCCTCGCCCCACGCGACGCGGGTCGCGTACTCGACGCGGCGAAGGCCGGATCCGGTTCCGCTGCCGCTCTGCGCCTCCGGGGAGGGCGGCGTCTGTGCGGCGTCGGACATAAGGTCAGGCTACCCGAACGGTGCATGGTTTACTGGTCCGGTACGGCCTCCGGCCGTTTGGGTAACCCGGCACGAGGAACGGTTGAGTGTGGCACAGACGCAGTCGTCGTGGCGACCCACGTCGCAGCGCGAGAGCCTCGGCCCCCTGACGGGGCTGCGCGACTTCGTCGACCGCGTCGCGGCGTCCTCGCCGGCCCGCTTGGCGCTCCTCTCGTTCATGGGCGTCATCCTCGTCTTCACGGTCGTCCTCTCGCTCCCGTTCTCCTCCGCGGACGGCCAGTTCACGCCGCTGCACCAGTCGCTCTTCACGGCGACCTCGGCCGTGTGCGTCACGGGGCTCACGGTCGTCTCGACCGCCGCGCACTGGTCTGCCTTCGGGCATGTGGTGATCCTCCTCGCCATCCAGGTGGGCGGCTTGGGCATCCTGACCCTCGCGTCCGTGCTCTCGCTCGCCGTGAGCCGGCGCCTCGGCGTCCGGGGCAAGCTCATCGCGCGGGAGGCCATGAACAACGCGGGCCGTCTCGGGGAGGTCGGCGGGCTCCTGCGCGTCGTCGTGGCGACGTCCGCCGTCGTCGAAGGCCTCCTCACGCTCTTCCTCACCCCCGCGTTCATGGCCCAGGGCGAGGGCTTCGGCGCGGCCCTGTGGCACGGGGTGTTCTACGCGATCTCCTCGTTCAACAACGCGGGCTTCACCCCGCACAGCGACGGCGTGGTCCCGTACCAGTACGATCTGTGGATCCTCGTGCCGCTCATGGTCGGCGGATTCGTGGGGAGCCTCGGCTTCCCCGTGCTCATGGTCTTCCTGCGGTACAAGGCGCGCGTGCGCCTCTGGACGCTGCACGCGAAGCTCACGATCGTGGTCTCGCTCATCCTTGTGGCGCTCGGCGCGTTCCTGTGGGGCGCCATGGAGTGGAACAACGCGCGGACCATCGGCGGCATGGCGCCGAGCGAGAAGATGGTCCAGGCCGTGTTCGCGTCCGTCATGACCCGCTCGCTCGGGTTCAATCTCGTGGACATGAACCACCTCACGCCCTCGACGCTCCTGCTCTCCGACGCGCTCATGTTCGCCGGTGGCGGCTCGGCGTCGACGGCGGGCGGCATCAAGGTGACGACCGTTGCCGTCATGTTCCTCGCGATCGTCGCGGAGGCGCGCGGCGACCGTGACGTGCGCGCGTACGGCCGCACGATTCCCGAGGGGGTCATGCGCGTCGCGATCAGCGTCATCGTCATGGCGGCCACGCTCATCATGATCGCGTGCTCGCTTCTCCTCGCGATCTCGGGCGAGAGCCTGGACCGCGTGCTGTTCGATTCGATCTCCGCGTTCGCCACGGTCGGGCTCAGTACCGGCCTCACGTCCGAGCTGCCTCCCGCGGGCGTCTACGTCCTCACGGCGCTCATGTTCTTCGGCCGCGTCGGTACGATCACGATGGCCACCGCCCTGGCCCTGCGCCAGCGCAGCACCCTGTACCACTATCCGGAAGAAAGGCCGATCATTGGCTGACAAGAACCCCGCTGGCCGGCCGAACCCGAACGCGCCGGTGCTCGTGATCGGCCTCGGCCGGTTCGGTTCCGCGACCGCGCAGCAGCTCGTCAAGCAGGGCCGAGAGGTGCTCGCGATCGAGCGCGACCAAGAGCTCGTGGAGACCTGGGCTCCCGTGCTCACGCACGCCGTGCAGGCGGACGCGACCAACATCGAGGTGCTCCGCCAGCTCGGCGCTCAAGAATTCCAGTCCGCGGTGGTCGGCGTCGGCACATCGATCGAGTCCTCAGTGCTCATCACGGCAAACCTCGTGGACCTCGGCATCGAGCACGTGTGGGCCAAAGCTCTCACACAGTCGCACGGCAAGATCCTCACCCGCATCGGCGCCAACCACGTCATCTACCCCGAGGCCGACGCGGGCGTGCGCACCGCCCACCTCGTGAGCGGCCGCATGCTCGACTTCATCGAGTTCGACGACGACTTCGCGATCGTCAAGATGTACCCCCCGAAGGAGACGCAGGGCTTCACGCTCGCCGAGTCCCAGGTGCGGGCGAAGTACGGCGTGACGATCGTGGGCGTCAAGAGTCCGGGCGAGGACTTCACGTACGCGCAGCCGCACACCAAGGTGAGCGGCCGCGACATGCTCATCGTCTCGGGGCACGTGGACCTCCTCGAGCGCTTCGCCGCCCGCCCGTAGCACCGACGACGGCGGCGGGGTCCCCACCCCTTGCGCCGTCACCTCCGCAGGGTCCCTCCGCATGCGCCGTCACCTCCGCAGGGTGCTCACCCCGCAAACGTGACGGCGCAACGGAGGTGTCTCGCAGGATCGGCCGGCGGGGCCACCCCGACCGCCGCAGAATCCCACAGGGCCCGCAGGGACGCAGCCACGCGCTCGGGCTCGACGCGATGGGGCGGGTCGAAGTGGTGGCGCCCGGCGAAGACCTCGAGGCGGAAGTCCGGGAAGACGGTTGAGAGCCGCTCGGCGATCTCGCCGTAGTCGTCGGGATTCGACAGCGCCCCGAGGGCGAAGTACACGGGCCGCCAGAACCGGGCCAGGGAATCCCGGTCGAGATCGTAGGTCTCGAACGTGCGGACGAACGCCCGGATCCCCGCGGGCCGCAGCGCCAGCCAGGGCGGCTGCTCTCCGCCACCCGTCGGCAGGCCCGCGGTCACGCCGGGCCGGACGCCGAGCCGGACGAACTGGGCCATGAACTCGTCCGGCGGCAGCCCGTCGAGCTCCCGGTACCGCTGCCAGAGCGCGCGATGCGCCTCGCTCCAGCCCCAGTTCCCGGCCCACGCCGGCTCGAGCAGCGCGAGGCTCTCGAGCCGCTCGGGATGCTTCGCTGGGAACGCGAGCGCCGAGGCGCCCCCGCCCGAGTAGCCCACGAGGTGGAACGTCTTCCAGCCGCGCGCGTCGGTCTCGCGGAGCACGCCGTCGATCTCGGTATCGAGGCTGTAGTCGTCCGGCGGCGGAGTCGGCGCCGCATAGACTTCGAGATCCTTCGCGAGCACCTCGACTCCGGTACCGAGCGCTGCGATGAGCGCCCCGTAGGCGGGGCCTGCGGGAAGGACGCTCCCCGGCAGGAGAACTGCCCGGTCGTTCGCGTGCTGCTTGATGTCCATGGGTCCTGCATCGCCCCTCGCCTGGCCGCGGCGCATCGCGCAAACGCGCTATTTCCCTGGGCCCCGCCCCCTCCGGGTTCCCCGGCTTCCCCTCCGGGTTCCCCGGCTTCCCCTCCGGGTTCCCCGGCTTTGGTGCCGAACTACCCAGGTTCAACGCCGACGACGGCGCGACACGCCGGCGGATTCGGGCGGCACACCGCGGGTTGAAGGTTGGAGTTGGGGAAGGCGGCGGAGGAAGTGGGGAAACCGGCGGCAGCAAGTGGGGAAGGCGGCGGAGAAGTCGGGGGGACCCGCCCCGGCAGACCGCGGCCTTCGACGGCAGGTCAGCCGAGCTCGCGCGTGATGTCCTTCGAACGCTCGGCAGCGGCCCGCGCGCCGTCGGCGATGATGCCGGGGAGGCCACGCTCGTCGAACGTTGCGATGGCGCGCTCGGTGGTGCCGTTCGGGCTCGTGACCGCGCGACGCAGGGCCACAGGGTCGGCCCCCGGCTCGGCGAGCATGAAGCCCGCGCCGACCACAGTCTCGCGGGCGAGCATGAGCGAAAGCTCGGGGTCGAGGCCAAGGCGGGTGCCGGCGTCGGCCATCGCCTCGGCGAGGTAGAAGGCGTAGGCGGGGCCCGAGCCGCTCACCGCGCTCACGGCGTCGACCTGCTCCTCGGGGACCTCAACCACGAGGCCGAGGCTGTCGAAGAGGCCCTTGACCCGCTCGATCTGCTCGCGGGTAGCGTTCGTGCCGCCCGACACCGAGACCACGCCCCGGCCCAGCCGAGCCGGCGTGTTCGGCATCGTGCGGATCACGGGCTGGCCCGTCGGCAGCGAGCGCTCGAGCTGCTCGAGCGAGACCGCCGCGGCCACGCTCACCACAACGGCCGACGGCGGCAGGCTGGCTGCGACTTCCGCGGCCAGGGCGGCGACGCCCACCGGCTTGACGCCGATGATCACGAGGGAGGATCCGCGCACCGCCTGCTGATTGGCGTCGTCCTCCTCGCTCGTGGCCATGACGGTCACCCCGTACCGCTTGGCCAGCTCCTCGGCACGCTCGCGGCGGCGCACCGTCGCGGTGATGTCGGTCTTGGGCACGCCGGCGGCGAGGAGCCCGGCCATGATGGCCTCGTTCATGGACCCGCAGCCGAGGAAGGCGATCTTGTTGCTCATGCCTCCATCCTGCCAGCCGGGCGGCCGGACGTGCATTCCCAGCTTCCTCCCATGTTCGGCCGGGGTTCCTCCCAAGTAGCCTCCCTAAGGTTATGAATACCTCACAGGGTGCGAGTGATGGAGCGACCGCTTCCCCCAAGCGGCCGCACGGCGCTGGCAGTCGCGGATCATGGTCCCCCACCTTCCCCGCGCTGCCAGCGCCTTACTCTTTAAGGCCGCTCGCGGACTCTCTCAACGCCGCTCGCGAGGCGATGAACCTGTGAGAAAACGGGGCCATTTCTCATGGATTTGCAGGCTTTTTCCAGCTTCGTTCCAGTTTTCGCTCAGGAATCCGGGACTATAGTCATAACACTCATTAGGTGCGAGTGATGGGCCCGTCCGGTTCGCCGGAAGGGGTCCGGGCGCCGGGCGGTTCAGGAGATTATCCCCCAATGTCTCCTGCATCCCGCCCGGCGTTTCCCGTTTAACAACCCCGCACTGGGGCGGCTTCCCCGCACTGGGGTGGCGGGCCCGCACTGGGGCGGCGGGCCCGCCACCCCAAAGCGGGGAAGAGCGCCCAACGCGGGAAAGGGCGCCCGGTGCTACTGCGCGCCTCGAGTCCGAGCGGCGCGGCTACAGCGTGCGCGGCTACAGCGTGCGCGGCTACCGCGTGCGCGGCTACCGCGTGCGCTGCTACCGCGTGCGCTGCTACAGCGTGCGCGGCTACAGCGTGCGCTGCTCCGCGGCGCTGCGCTCCGCGCTCAGTTCGGGCCGGGCGAACTGCCCGAGGTGGAGGCGCGCGAAGTCGAGCGCGGTCGCGAGCATTTCCTCGCGCTCACCCGCCGCCTTCGCCTTGCGCGTGCTGATCTCGGCGACAACGACGCCGTCGAACGTCGTGTCGGCGAGGTACTGGAGGCACTCGGCGACCCGCTGCGTGCCTTGCCCGGGCAGGAGGTGCTCGTCCCGGAACGACGCCCCCGAGCCGTCCGTGAGGTGGATGTGGCGGAGTGAGTCGCCGAGCGCCTTGAACGCTTCGAGGCTGTCCTCGCGGGCCGTCGCCGCGTGGGAGAAGTCCCACGTGACGTCCTGATAGCCCTGGCCTACCGGGTCCCAGTGCGGGAGGTAGGCGCGGGTCTCGCGGCCGCGGACTCGCCACGGGTACATGTTCTCGACCGCGATGTGCACCTCGTACTCCTCGGAGAGGTCGCGGATGCCGATCGCGAAGCCGTCCGCGTAGCCCGCCTGCCAGCGGAACGGCGGGTGCACCACCACGGTGTCGCACCCCACCTCGCGCGCCATCTCGCACGAGCGCCGGATCTTCGTCCACGCGCCGCCCCACACTTGCTGCGTGAGCAGGAGCGTCGGGGCGTGGATGGACACGATGGGCTGGTCGTAGCGCTCGGAGAGGTGGATGAGGGCGTCCGGCTCCTGGCTCGTCGAGTTGTTCGTGACCATCACCTCGACGCCGTCGTAGCCGAGGTCCGCCGCGCATGCGAACGCGTCGTGGACACTGAGCGGGTACACGGACGCGCTTGAGAGCCCCACGGGCACGTCTGGCAGGGCGGTGGCCTGGCGCCACTCCGGGAACGGCCCGATCACTGCCGGCTCCCCACGGGGTGCTGGGTCACGCTCCGCCTCCGCTCGCTCTCGATGGGCCGGATATGTTCGGGCGGGGCCAGCGGCCCGTCGAAGATGAGCTGGTCGAGCCGACGCAGAATGAGCCCCTCGCGCAACGCCCACGGGCAGATCTCGAGTTCCTCGGTCTCGAAGAGCTCCATCGCCGCCTCAGCGACGAGCGCGCCCGCGAGCAACTGCGGGGCGCGGGCCTCGGACACGCCCGGCAGGTGCACCCTGTCCCCCGCCGACATCGCCGACATGCGCTGGGCCCACAGCCCCAGATCGGTGCGCTCAAGCACACGCCGCACGTAGGGCCCAGCCCCGCTCGGCGCGGAGCCGGCGATGCGGGCGAGCGAGCGGAACGTCTTCGACGTCCCCGTCACGAGAGTGGGCTTGCCGAGGTCGCGGAACCCGCGCACCACCGGCTTGAGCGTGGACCGTATGTAGCGCCGCAGCTCCTTCACGCTCTTGGCCGTGGGCGGGTCTTCGCGCAGCCAGTCGCGCGTGAGCCGCTGGGCGCCGAGGGGAAAGGACTCCGCCAGGTCCGGGAGCGAATCGTTTCCCATGGCCATCTCAAAGGATCCTCCGCCGATGTCGAGCGAGAGGACCGTCCCCGCGCCCCAGCCGTACCAGCGGCGGACCGCGAAGAACGTCATGGCCGCCTCTTCGCGGCCCGTGAGCTCCTGGAGCGTGACGTTGGCCTCGCGCTGGATGCGCTCGATCACGGCCTCGCCGTTCGTGGCCTCGCGGATGGCGGACGTGCAGAACGCGAGGAGGTCCTCGGCGTTGTGGCGGCCCGCGAAGGCCCAGGCCTCGAGGACGAAGTCGAGGAGTTCGCGCTGCCCTACCTCGCTGATGCTCCCGTCCGGCTCGAGGTGCTTGACGAGCGAGAGCGGGCGCTTGTGCGACGCGAACGCGACGGGCTGTGCGCCGGGATGGGCGTCCACCAAGAGAAGGTGCACGGTGTTCGAACCAATGTCGAGGACGCCTAGACGCATGAGCCCATTATTCCCCGGTCTCCCCGTCAGCGAGTTCGTCCGGCGTGGCCGGCCTGAAATCCTTCAGGACCGCCGCGACGTGCTCTTGGCTGAGCTCGAAGCCGAACGCGGCGCCCGGGTTGAGCACGAGCCCGAGCTCGTCCCCGAGGTTCTGGAGGAGCACCGCGCCTTGCGTCGTGACGACCGTCGGCGCGTGCTCGAGGAAGTCGGGCCGGATCCGCGCGCGGTCCGTGAAGGCCGCGACGAGCGGCTTCCCGTCGGCATTCGTGAGCACGAGCGGCTCGACGTACTCCGTCTGGCCCGGGACGGGCTCCGGGACCACGAGACACACGAGGCTGTTGAGGAACGCGAGAACCGAGTCCTGGCCGTCGTCCTCCGTCCCCGATTCCGTCGCCGCCTGGAGGGCTTCCTCGAGCGGATTGAGCGGCGCCGGGTCCAGATGCGGTGCGGACGACGGCGCGTGCTCGCCTTGCGGGTTGAGGTCCTCGGTCACTTGGCGCTCGCTTTCGCTCGGGTGCCGCCGCCGCCCGACCTGCGCGCGGGCCCCTTCGCGGGGCCCTTTGCGCGCTTCTCGGCGAGCAGCTCGATCGCACGCTCGCGCGTGAGCTCCTCGATCGGGGTGGCGCGCGGCACGGTGATGTTCGTGACGCCGTCCGTGATGTAGGGGCCGAAGCGGCCCTCCTTCACGACGATCGGCTTTCCGGACTCGGGGTCCTCGCCGAACTCGGCGAGGGGTGCCGGGGCCGCGCGGCCACCCCGGGTCTTGGGCTGGGCGTAGATCGTGAGCGCGTCCTCGAGGGTGATCGTGAAGATCTCCTCCTCGCTGCCGATCGAGCGCGAGTCCGTGCCCTTCTTGAGGTACGGGCCGAAGCGACCGTTCTGGACCGTGATGACATTGCCCTCCTCGTCCTTCCCGAGGGCGCGCGGCAGGCTCATGAGCTTGAGCGCGTCGTCGAGCGAGACCGTGTCGATGCTCATCGACTTGAAGAGCGACGCCGTGCGCGGCTTGACCTTCGCAGGCTTCTTGGGCGGCTTCGGCTTGCCGTTCTTGTAGTACTCGACCGGCTGGGCCGCGAGCTGCTCGGGCGTCAGCTCGGCGATGACCTCCGTGACGTAAGCGCCGTAGCGGCCGTTCTTCGCGACCACGGTGTGGCCAGTGAGCGGATCGGTTCCGAGCACGCGTTCCTCGGGGCCCGAGTTCTCCATGAGCTCGAGCGCCTTCTCGGCGGTGAGCTCGTCCGGCGCGAGGTCCTCCGGGACGTTGGCCCGTTCGGGAGCGGTGCCCTCGGGCGCGTCGGCGGGAAGCGGCTTCTCGAGATACGGGCCGTACTTGCCGACGCGGAGCACGATGCCGGGCGCGATCTCGACCGAGTTGACCTCGCGCGCGTCGATCTCGCCGAGGCCGTTCACGATCGTGGTGAGCCCGGGCTTGCCCTCTTCGCCGAAATAGAACGCGCTGAGCCAGTCGGAGCCCGCCTGCTCGCCCGCCGCGATGCGGTCGAGGTCCTCTTCCATCTCCGCCGTGAAGTCGTAGTCCACGTAGTCGTGGAAGTACTCCTCGAGGAGGCGGACCACGGAGAACGCGATCCAGCTCGGCACGAGGGCATTGCCCCGCGAGCGGACGTAGCCGCGGTCCATGATCGTGGAGATCGTCGCAGCGTACGTCGACGGGCGCCCGATGCCGCGCTCCTCGAGCGTCTTGACCAGCGAGGCCTCCGTGTACCGGGGCGGCGGCGATGTCTGGTGGCCGTTCGCGGCGAGCTCGAGGGCGTCGAGCGCCTGGCCCTTCGCGAGCACGGGGAGCCGGCCGCCGTCGCCCCGCTCCGCGGAACCGGCCTCGGTGTCCTCGCGGACCTCGTCACGGCCCTCCTCGTACGCGGCGAGGAAGCCGCGGAACGTGATGACGGTTCCCGACGCGGTGAACTCGGCGTCGCGTCCCGCGGCCTCTCCGGACGCCGCGATCGCGCCGAGGCGAACCGTGGCCGTCGAGCCCTTCGCGTCCTCCATCTGGGACGCGACCGTGCGCTTCCAGATGAGCTCGTAGAGGCGGAATTCGTCACCGCGCAGCTCTTTGGCCACTTGGGCCGGCGTGCGGAAGGAATCGCCTGCGGGGCGGATCGCCTCGTGGGCCTCCTGCGCGTTCTTGGCCTTCGACGCATAGACCCGCGGACGCGACGGGACGAAGTCCGGCCCATACAGCTCCGAGGCCTGGCGGCGCGCCGCGCTCACGGCCTGATCGCTCAGGGCCGTGGAGTCGGTACGCATATACGTGATGTAGCCGTTTTCGTACAGGCGCTGGGCCACCTGCATGGTCACGCGGGCCGAGAAGCGCAGCTTCCGCGCCGCTTCCTGCTGGAGCGTCGACGTGGTGAACGGGGCGGCCGGGCGCCGCGTGTACGGCTTCTCCTCGACCGAACGGACCGCAAACGGTGCGCTCTCGAGGCCCTCCGCGAGAGCGCGGGCCGCGGCCTCGTCGAGGAGGACGGCGTTCTTCGCCGTGAGCCGGCCGCGGTCGTCGAAGTCGCGGCCCGAGGCGACCTTCTTGCCGTCCACGGACGCGAGGCGGGCCTGGAAGCGCTGGGCCGCTCCGCCGTCGTTCGCGCTGCCCCCTCCCGGCACCTGCGGTGCAACCGTTGCGAGGAGGTCCCAGTAGTCCGCGGTCCGGAACGCCATGCGCTCGCGCTCGCGCTCGACGACGAGGCGCGTCGCGACCGACTGGACGCGACCGGCGGAGAGTCCGCTCGCGATCTTGCGCCAGAGCACCGGGGAGATCTCGTAGCCGTAGAGACGATCGAGCACGCGGCGCGTCTCTTGGGCGTCGACGAGCGACTCGTCGACGTCGCGCAGCTCCGCCATGGCGCGCTGGATGGCTTCCTTCGTGATCTCCGGGAACGTGAGGCGGTGCACCGGGACCTTGGGCTTGAGGACCTCGAGGAGATGCCACGCGATGGCCTCGCCCTCGCGGTCCCCATCGGTGGCGAGATAGAGCTCGTCGGCATCCTTGAGCTTGGCCTTGAGCTCCGCGACCTTCTTCCGCTTGTCCGGCGAGACCACGTAATACGGCTCGAAACCATGCTCAATGTCGACCGCGAACTTGCCCACCGAGCTCTTCTTGAGCTCGGCTGGGAGGTCCGACGGCTGCGGAAGGTCCCGGATGTGGCCCATCGACGCGTCGACCTCGAAGCCCGCGCCCAAGTACTGGGCGATGGTCTTGCTCTTGGCCGGCGACTCCACAATCACGAGCTTCTTGCCGGTTTTAGCCCTCGTGGCCACGCTACTCCTCAGTGAACAATGGGTGCAGACGGCCGGCACGCCAGGCCGACCGACGACGACGCCGCGACGCCGCACCACTCTGGTGCCGACGCGCAAGTCCCTAGTTCACCATACGATGGCGCCGGACGCGCAAGTGCAGCCTCCGTTGTGGACAAGTCTCCCGCGACCAAGCCCCGACACGATGGCCGGTACGACCCCGCTGCGTCAGGCGGTCGACTCGAGGGCGTTCACGCCGCCCTCGTGCTCGCGGTAGGCGGCACTCGACTCCTCGAGCAGCGGCGCGCCCGCGGGGGAACCGCCCTCGGCGCCAGGGTGTTCCGACGCCTTCCCGGGCGAGCGGCGCGGTGCCGGCTTGCGGGCGGACTGCGCCGCCTCTCGCACCTCGGGAAGCATCGACCACAGGACGTACATCCGCTCGGTCTCGGGCGCGATGTCCGCGCCCTCCCCGGCTTCCTCGGTCGCGCGGTCGAACTCGTCGAGAAGCTCCGACATACGGCGCTTGAACTCGGCCCGCTGCTCGAGGCTCAACTTCAGCACGTTGCCGGAGACCATCATGACCGGCGATTCGTCCGGCTCTCCGCGGCGTCGCGCCGAATCGCGGTGCTTCGCGTGGCTCGCGATGCGCTTGCGCAGCGCGTCGAGCTCCATGTCCACGATCGCGAGCCCGGGCGTCTGGCCCGTGGTCGCCGTGTCGAGATTGAGATCGGTTCCGGCGGCCTTCCAGCGGCGCTCTCGGCCGTCGCCGTCGTTCGGCGCGTCGACGACGATGCCCCACTTCTTGAGCGCACGAAGGTGATAGCTCATGGCGCTGGGAGTGAGTCCCGTGAACGCCGCCAGCTCGGTGGCCGTCCAGCTCTTCTGGCTTGAGTAGAGCTCGTTGATCGCCGCGAGGCGGGCGCCGTGAGCGAGGGCCCGGATGGCCTTGGGGTCCGTGATCCGCACGGGGTTTTCGGTGCGGGGACTGCGCTTCTTGTCGGTCATGTAGCTTCTTACTTCGTGGGGTGTGGCTGTTATTTACGCCACATCTCTTCAAGGATGTCAAACTATGCCTTCATAAGGAACCCGTCTGCCGTCAATTCGCGGATCTCGCGCAACAGTCCGTCCTTGAACTCGACATCGTTACGGTCCAGAAGCGCCGCGAGTGCTGCCGCAATCTGCCCGGCCGAGAGCTCCCCATCGCACGCGGACACGAAGCCCGCCTGCTCCGTACTGAGGAGCGCGGTCCGCCGGAATCCGGCCCCCTGGCGCAGGAGGATGACTCCGGGGTGCTCGGCGCCCGGGCGCTGATGGCGCTCCTCCGTGACATCGTCCGCCACCACCAGATGCGACTCCGCGAAGCCGCCGCCCCCGAGCCCCTCGAGCCAGTCTGCGCGCTCGACCGCCGACTGCCAGTGGGGGCCGATCGGCTGCTCGAGCGGATGCGTCAGCTCCTCGAATCGGTCCAGGCGCGCCTGGCCGGTGCGGGGTCGGCGGAACCACAGGAGGCCGAAGCCGATTCCGCTCGTCTCGCGCGAGGCGAAGTCGTCCAGATAGGCCGCGTACCGCCGCGCGTACGCGCCCGCATCACGCTGCTCGGACGCGTCCTGGAGCCACGTCTCGGCGTATTGTTCCGGGCCGAGGAGTTCGCGCTGCAGAACCCACGCGTCGAGGCCGCCGGGAACCCACGACCGGACACGCTCGTGCCACGGCGCCCCAGCCCGAACCTCCCAGTTGCCGAGCAGCTGCGCGGTCCCGCCCTCCGCGAGGACCTCGCCGAGGCTCGAGACGAGGCCGGCCACGAGCTGGTCCCCCGGCAGCCCGGCATCACGGTATGTGAACTGATCCTCCGCGGTCTCCCCGTGCTCGCGGGGCGTGATGACGAACGGCGGGTTCGAGACGACGAAGTCGAAGCGTTCGCCCCGCACGGGGTCGAGCAGCGAACCGAGCCGAAGCTCCACGCGATCGTCGGGGCGTTCCGGGTCGAGTTCCAAGGAGCCGGCGTTGAGGAGCAGGTTGAAGCGCGTGAACGCGAGAGCGCGGGCCGAGATATCCGTCGCGACGACGTGGCGTGCGTGGCGCAGGAGGTGGAAGGTCTGGATCCCGCACCCGGTCCCGAGGTCGAGGGCCGTCTCGACGGGGCGGCGGGCCGTGGACTGGACGAGCGTGGCCGAGGCGTGGCCGATCCCGAGGACGTGGTCCTTGCGGAGCACGCCGGGACGCTGATGGGCCGCGAGGTCCGAGGCGACCCACAGGCGCACCTCCCCCTCGCCCTCGTCCCACGCGTACGGGCGGAGATCCACCGCCGCGCGCAGGAGCCCCCCGCCGGCCGCCTCCGCGAGCCCCAGCGCGAGCAGGCCTTGGGCCCCGATGGTCGGGAGAGCGCCATCGAGCGCCTCGGCGGTGCTCTCGCAGCCCAGGAGAAAGAAACGCACGACGGCGGCGAGCGCCGCCCGCCGTCGTCCGTCGTCGGTCGGGACCCCGCTCGGGCCGCCGGTCGGACCGGCCTCGATCGCGCGCTCGGTCGCCACGAGCGCGGGCACAATCTGGTCTCTCGACAGCGCGGCATGGGCCGCATCGCCGAGGAGCTCGGCCACGCCGTCGACCGTGTATCCAAGGGCGCGCGCATCCTCCGCGAGCGCCCGAAGGAGGCCGAGATCGTCCGAGCGCGGCGCGTCCGCGACGCGGGCAGCCGAATCGAGGCCGTCGATCACGGGGTCTCCTTCAAGCAAAGGGGTCTCCTTCAGTGAACCGTGGGTGTGCCTCCACGCTATCGCGCGAACCGACCGCCAAGCCTCGCGGAAAGCGCTATGTGGATAACCTCCGTGCTTGCTCGATCCGGAATACCGCGGCTAGCCCTCACCGCGCGCCGTTTCGCGTCTGGCGCGCCATTCCCCTCCGGCGGATGATCGGAAGTGGGGTTCGAGGAGGTGGAGCATGCCGCGCCGGCGGCCGCGTCCGAAGTCCCGATCCATGGGGTCGGGAGTCGCCTTGGTTTGCGCCGCGCTGCTCGCCGCGGCCCCCATGCTCGCGTCATGCGCCTACACGTACGACGACGGCCTGCCGCCCCTCGGCGAGCGCTCGCCGTCGTCCGCTCAGCCCACTCCGCGGTACCTGCCGCAGCCGCCCGCTTCGACGGCGACGGAGCCGCCACCCCAGGACTGGACAGCCGAGATGATGTCCTCGTGGGCCCTTCAGACGCTTCCGGACACGAACGGAGTCTCGTACGCGTTCGGCTACGGGCTGGCGGTCCCGGAGCAGCCAATATTGGCGAGCGCAGTCGTTCCGACCGGGACCCTCTTCGTCGTCTACACGTGCCGCGGCACCCTGACGGCACACTTGAGCCTGACGATCGCCGGAACCGCTCTGGTGGACACGGACTACGCGTGCGGCACGCAGTGGACTCGCGCGTTCGTGGTCGTAGCCGACTCGGTGGCCGAAGTGCGGGTCTCCGCGACGGGGAGGTTCCCTTCGGCCTACGCGTTCAGAATTGTCAGGCGTTGAGCGCGCCGACGGCCGCCTCTTCGGCGGTCGGCTCCGCCGCCGCCTCGCCGCACCCGCGCGGGCAGCGCAGCTCCTCGGGTCCCGCAGCGCACGCGGCGCAGAACAGGGTCAGCTCGCGGCACGCCGGGTTGGCGCAATTGTGGAAGTCGCTCGTGGGGCTCTCGCAGCGCGCACACCGGCCCAAGGTGGCCGCGCCGTCGCTGAACTCGAGGCGCATGCGCCGATCGAAGACGTACAGCGAACCCTCCCACAGGCCTTCGTCGCGGAACGTCTCGCCGTAGCGCACGATCCCGCCGTCGAGCTGGTAGACCTCCTCGAACCCGCGGCTGCGCATGAGCGCTGACAGCACCTCGCAGCGCACCCCGCCCGTGCAGTACGTGACCACCGGCTTGCCCTTGAGCTCGTCGTAGGCGCCGGAGTCGAGTTCGCGCACGAAGTCGCGTGTGGTGTCGACGTCCGGCACGATCGCCCCCTTGAATCTGCCGATCTGCGCCTCGAATGCATTCCTGCCGTCGAAGAAGACCACGTCGCGGCCCTCCGCTCTCCGCGCGTCGACGAGTTCATGAAGCTCCTGCGGGCTCAGGTGCGTCCCGCCGCCCACCACGCCATCGCCGTCGACCATGAGCTGCTCGGGCGCGCCAAAGGAAACGAGCTCGGGGCGCACCTTGACGCTCAGCCGCGGGAAGTCCTCGGCTCCGCCCGCCGACCACTTGACGTCGATCCTGGCAAACCCGGGGTACTCCTTCGTGGTGCGGACGTAGCGCTTCACGGCGTCGAGCTCGCCACCCACGGTTGCGTTGATCCCGTGCTCGGAGAGGATGATGCGCCCGCGCAATCCGAGGCCCTCGCAGAGCGTGCGCTGCCACAGCCGGACGGCCTCCGGATCGGCCAGCGGAGTGAAGCAGTAGAAGAGGACGATTCGGTGCAGAGCCACGTGTTCTAGGGTACCGAGAGCCCGCCTGCGACCGTTCGTGGCGGCCGGGTTGCCATGGGATGACAGTTCCGTCACAAGGGTTATCGCCAAGCCCCGGGTACCGGTATGGTCATGGCTATGGCAGAGGCACAGCTCAAAGAACTTTTGGCCACGTGGGTGGAGGGCTGGGCCTCGTCGCGCCACTACCCGACTCAGCGGGTCGGCGGCTTTCCGGCGGCCCAGCTGACCGACCGGACCAGCGACTGGGTGGCCTTTGCTGCCGATCCCAGCGACGACGACTTCGCGCGCCTCGCCGAATTCACCGCGGCCAGCGCAGCGCGCATCCTGACGATCCTCACGGACGACCACCTGCGGTTCCGGTCCCTTGCCGAGCGGCACGGGCTCGACGTGCTCGGCGCGGACCAAGAGCTCATGATCATGGACTTCGAGGGCAAGGACGTCGAAGCGCCCTGGCTCAACGACGACGAGCTCAAGCTCACCACTGACATCGAGGAGCGCTCCGCCACGGTCACCGTAGCTACGGACGACGGCGACCTGGCCGCGAGCGGTCACGTCGCCGTGGCGGATGGATTCGCGGTGTTCGACCGGATCGCGACCGAGCCGGACTTCCGGCGCCGGGGCCTCGGCTCGTTTGTGATGCGTGCGCTCACGGCGGCCGTGAGCGAGCACGGCGCCGACCAGGGTCTGCTCATCGCTTCGATTGATGGGCAGCACCTGTACCACCACCTCGGGTGGAGCGACGTTTCCGGCGTTCTCATGCTCAAGAACCCGAGCAACCCGGACGGCCCGTCGCTCAGCGACTGAGCCGGCCGCGCGCGGGCTCGCGCGCTCGTTCCCTCCGCCGCGCTGGCGGATTGCTCGAACTGACAGAATGCTTGAGTGGCGCAGCACGATTCCCTCATTCCTCTCCTTGGGCGCAGCCCACAGCCTGAGCAGCTCCGCCACGTCCGCCTCATCCCGGCGCGCAGCGCCCGCACCACGCCGTGGCCAGCGTGGGTGCACGCCGACCTCGTCGCCGCGTTCGAGCGGTTAGGGGTCCGCCAGCCGTACACGCATCAGGCCGAGGCAGCATCGCTCGCGCATGAGGGACGTCACGTCGTCATCGCGACGGGCACGGCCTCCGGCAAGTCGCTCGCGTATCAGCTCCCAGCGCTTGATGCCGTCCACCGATCAGAATTGCGCGTGCTGGACGAGCCTGGGCGGATCCACGACGACGGCGCGGTGGTGCTCTACCTCTCCCCCACGAAGGCGCTCGCGGCCGACCAGCTCTCCGCGATTCGCGCGCTCGGTCTCAAGACCGTGCGTGCCGAGACCTACGACGGCGACACCGATCCGGCCGCGCGGCGCTGGATCCGGGACCACGCGAACGTCGTCCTCGCGAACCCGGACATGCTGCATTTCGGCATCCTGCCCAACCACGCGTGGTGGTCCTCGTTCTTCCGGCGCCTTCGCTATGTGGTGATCGACGAGGCGCACAGCTACCGGGGCGTGTTCGGCTCCCATGTGGCGAATCTGCTGAGGCGGCTGCGGCGCGTGTGCGCGTACTACGGCGCGGAGCCGGTCTTCATTGCGGCGTCTGCGACGACCGCCGAGCCCGAGACGTCCGTCGCGCGGCTCATCGGGGCCCCTGTTGCTGCCGTGACCGACGATGGCTCCCCGCACGGCGCCACGGAGGTTGCCTTCTGGGAGCCGTCGCTCACCGAGGCTCGCGGCGAGAACGGCGCGCCGCAGCGGCGGACCGCCGTCGCCGAGGCCTCCGACCTCCTGGCCAATCTCGTGGCGGCCCATGTCCGGACGATCGCGTTCATCAAGTCGCGGCGCGGGGCCGAGGCGATCTCCTCGATTGCCCAACGCCATCTCGACGAGGTGGATCCGAGCCTCCAGAGCCGCGTCGCCGCGTATCGATCCGGCTACCTGCCGGAGGAGCGCCGCGAACTCGAGCGGCGGCTCAGGACGGGCGAGCTGCTCGGCGTCGCGAGCACGTCCGCGCTCGAGCTCGGCATCGATGTCTCGGGCCTCGACGCCGTTCTCGTCGCCGGCTGGCCGGGGACCCGCGCGTCGTTGTTCCAGCAGATCGGGCGGGCCGGGCGCGCGGGGCAAGACGCACTCGCCGCGTTCGTCGCGAGCGACGACCCGCTCGACACCTACCTCGTGAATCACCCCGAAGCGATCTTTGACGTGCCGGTCGAGGCGACCGTCTTCGATCCGTCGAACCCCTACGTCTTGGGGCCCCACCTGTGCGCGGCCGCTGCGGAGAAGCCGATCACGCAGGCTGATCTCGCGCTCTTCGGCCCCGCGGCGCAGGGAATCCTTGGGCAGCTCGAACGTCAGGGACTCCTGCGCAAGCGGCCCTCCGGATGGTACTGGACGCACCCCGAGAGCGCGGCCGGGATGGTGAGCCTGAGGTCCGATGGCGGCGGACCCGTGCAGATCATCGAGTCCGAGACCGGGCAGGTGCTCGGGTCGATGGATTCCCCGCAGACCCATTACCAAGCGCACGCCGGCGCGATCTACGTGCACCAGGGCGCAAGCTATCTGGTCGAGGAGCTCAACGAGGCTGAGCACACCGTGGTAGTCAGGAGGGTCAACCCCGACTACTACACGACGGCGCGCGATATCACCCAGATCGAGGTCCTCGCCGAGGAGCGCTCCGAGACGTGGGGGCCGGTGGGCGTCCACTTCGGCGAGGTCAAGGTGACGACCCAAGTGGTCTCCTTCCAGCGCAAGGCGCTCATCTCGAACGAGGTGCTCGGCGAGGAGCCACTCGATCTCGGGGCCCGGGACCTGTTCACCAAGTCGGTGTGGTTCACCATGGATGTGCGCACCCTCTTCGCGGCGGGTCTCATCGAGGCCCAGTTCCCCGGCGCCTTGCACGCGGCCGAGCATGCGGCCATCGGGCTGCTGCCGCTCGTCGCGTCGAGCGACCGGTGGGACGTCGGTGGCGTCTCCACGGCGCTCCACGCAGACACCGAGGAGCCGACGATCTTCGTGTACGACGGCCATCCCGGAGGGGCTGGCTTCGCCGAGCGGGGCTTCGAGCGCGCGCGGGAATGGCTCTCGGCTACCAAGGCGGCAATCGAGGCGTGCGAGTGTCCGTCTGGCTGCCCCTCGTGCGTGCAGAGCCCCAAATGCGGCAACAAGAACAACCCGCTCGACAAGGCCTCCGCAGTTCTCCTGCTCGGAGCGCTCCTCAAAGAGGCCGACCGGGCGAAAGTGGCGCCCGGAACCGCACCTTGGTAGCCCGCTGATCCCTCTGATGGCGTAGCTCGCGCGGTGCGGCACACGGCGGGTCACCGGGGAGGCCCGGCCCGGGCGCGCCCCTCGGCCGCACCCAACGGCGCTGGGGCGGCAACCCGAACGACGACTCGCACGGTTTCGGCCGGGTGCTCCACCTCGCATGCGGCAAGCTCGGCATTATTGAGCCGCGCCACCTCCTCTGCGACCCCGCAAGCCTGACCGGGGCGTAGTCCGCGCTCGGTGTCCGCTGCCATCAGCGCAGCGAGGTCCGCCGTCAAGGAGGCCCTCGCCGCAGCCGCAAAGCCCTGAGCGACGAGCACGCACGCCACGACACCCAGGATGACAACGAGCGCGAGCCCGAGGGACAGAACCGTTCCAGCTCCGCGCTCGGCGTCGGTCCGGGCACCCCGACCGCTCCTCATGACGGCGACTCAACGGGCAGCGCCGCGGAGGCCGACGCCGCAAGGCCCGCGGCGGCCAGCGGCCCGGGCACCGCGATCCGGACCGTCACCGTCACTGTCCCGGGGCCAGGCGTCACCTCATGCGCCGCGCCGTCGCCCGCCATCCGCTGCACCGTGGCGGCCACGACTGCGGCCGGCTCGCCGCGGGCCAACTCCCGTGCCGCCGCGCGCACGGCCTCCTCGGCCCGAACCTGAGCGACCCCGGCCGCGACCGCGGTCAGGAGGGCGCCGAGGAGCAGGATGACCGCCGGGATCCCCACGGCGAATTCGGCCGTCACGGCGCCGCGAGAGGTCGTCGGGTCTGCCGCGCAGGGCGAACTAGCCGGACCCGCAGCGCAGAGTGAAAGCGCCGGGCCGCGAGCGCCGAGGATCGGCCTCACGGGATCGAGAGTGCCGAGCGAATGATATTGAGCAAGAATCCCCTGACCTCTTCGCTCCGAAGGATCACGACGAGCAACCCCGCAAACGCCACAGCACCCAAGGTCGCGATCGCGTATTCGGCGGTCGCCATCCCCTCCTGACCTCGCATCCGGTGACGGGGCGCTCGCACGCGGTGACGAGGAGCCCGCACGCGCCGTCGCCATCCCCGGAAAGAACTCGGGTCCGGGAGCACCCACGAGCGCGATGGCGCATCTTCCCTGTCCCGGCCCGGCGGCATTGGCGGGCGCGGCTGTTCGACCGCCGCCGCGTTCGAGGCCCCCGGATAGAGCTCGACGACGTCGGAGACGTGGGGCTCAACTCCCGCTGAATCAAGGACTCGCGCGGCGGTGGTTTCACTGGACATAGCTCCCCCATTTGTCGTGGCATGGATGGTCCGGCGTCCCTCTCGGTGCCGGACTCTCCTGCGGTCCGGGCGCCGGACAGTCCGGCGCCGCGGCCAGCGCCAAATGCGCCGACCAGTCGCAACCCCCGGGGTCGCGACGCCCGCTGGGCCCAGCTGGGCCCGGCGGGAACTCTGAAGGTGCGTGCCCCACACGTGCGTAGAGCGTCATCCCGGCATAATCGAGATGAGGACGGGCACGACTCCGAGACAGAGGAACGCCGGGAGCGAGCAGGCCCCCAGCGGCACCACGAGTCGCACTCCGAGGGCTGCTGCCTGCCGTTCGAGCTCGCGGTGCCGCTTCCGCCGGAGGAACCTAGCGCGCGCCGAGATGAGCTCGGACGATGGTGCGCCCGTGGCCGCGGCGAAAGCCAGGGCACGCCGGATCTCCCGGCCATCCTGCCCATCATGCTCTCCGGCCCACGCCTGGTCCCACGCAACTCCAAGCTCGAGGGCCGCCGCCGCCCGGCCCACGGTTCCGGTCTCGCCGCCGGACACGCGAGCCACGATCCTCAAAGCCCGCGCGAGGGGCGAGCCTGCCTCAAGCATCGCCGCCACGAGCTCGAGGGCGAGCGGCGCGTCGAGGGACCCGGCTCTGGCCGTTGCCGGCGACGGCCCGCTACGGAACCGCAGACTCGACACCGCAGGACTCCGCGACCATGCGAGGCCGATGGCGGGCAGGCTCCTGCGCAGTGGGCGATGAACCGCCACGCACCACGCGGCGAACGCCGCGATCGCGGCCACCGCTCCCCACGGACCGTTCATCGGACCGCTCCCGCCGCGGCCACGAGGCGAGAGGACCAGACCCGTCCAGCGAGCGTCAGCGCGAGTCCCGCCGCGAGGCACGCGCCTCCCCATGGCGTCCCGAGGAGAACGCCCCATGGGTCGACGCCGAGGAGCGCGCCCATCGCAAGGCCGACCAGAGGGAGGAAGCTCAGGATCCGGGTCGTCGCCCTCGGCCCGGCGAGCGCGGTGGCGCGGGCCGCCGCGGCATCGGCGTCTGCTTCGAGCTGAGCCGCGAGGCGATCGAACACGCCGGCGAGAGGGCATCCCGACTCCTCTGCAGCCTCGATACACGCGGCCACATCGCCCCACACGGAGCGCAGGACCTCCTGCAGCCCGTGGTGGCGCGCCCGCCCGGCCGAATGCAGACCGGTGGCTCCCGCCTTGATGAGCCCCGCCGCCTCGCGGATCGCCTGGGAGACCGAGACCCCTGCGGCCGAGGCTCGCGCCGCCGCGGCCAGTACGCCGGCTGCGTCAGGCGGACTCGTGTGGGACGCCTGGGCCCACATCTGCTCGGGCGATCGGCCCGCGCGCAGGAGGGCGGCGAGCTGTGCGACCATGATCGAGGCCTCGTGCAGCATCTCGCTGTCCGAGCCCTCATTCCGCTTCCGGGGGAGCCGCTCGCGTCGCGACTGACCGGGCTCGACCACGCGCCCCGCGAGTCTGGGCGCCGGCCGCCGCACGAGCAGCGCGCCGGCGAAGGCCAGGGCGAAGACCAGCAGGGCCCCGCTCATGCCGCCGCCACCCTGCGGCTTGGGCCCCTGAGCCGGTCCGCGAGCCGAGACCCGCCGGGGCCGTGCTCGATCTGGTCCGTTCGTGGGCACCGGACGAGCGCCGGCTCGATCCGGAGCTTGCTCCCCTGCTCGTCGACCACGGCAATCGTCCGGAGCCTCCGTCCTCCCGAAGCTCGATCGAGATGGAGGACGGCCCCGAGGGCGCTCCCGGCTTGGAGAGCGGTGGCATCCGGGGACAATCCCGCGAGCGCGCCGAGCGCCGCAAGCCGCGCGCCCACAGACTCGGCCGAGTTGGCGTGAATCGTTCCGGCGCCGCTGTGCCCCGTATTGAGCGCGGCGAGGAGTTCCCGGACCTCCGCCCCGCGGCACTCGCCGACCACGAGACGATCCGGCCGCATACGAAGGGCCTGCCGGACGAGATCCGCAAGATCGACCGATCCGCTGCCCTCCACGTTGGTGTGCCGCGCCTCGAGACCCACCACGTGGCCGTGGTCAGGGTTGAGCTCGGCGGCGTCCTCGACGAGGACTATCCGTTCGGAGGGACGTGAGAGGCCGAGCAGCGTGCTGAGCAGGGTGGTCTTCCCCGAGCCCGTCGCTCCGCTGATGAGGTAGCTGATCCCCCGGTCCACGATGGCTTCGAGCACTTCCCGCTGCTCGGGCAGTACCGTTCCGAGCCGTTCCAGTTCGTCGAGGCCGAAGACTCGTTCTCGCCGGATCCGCACGGAGAGCAGTGTTCCGTGCGCCGAGATCGGGGGGAGCACCGCGTGGACCCGATAGCCTCCGGCAAGGCGCACATCAACGCACGGACTGCTGTCGTCGAGCCGGCGCCCGCCGGCAGCCACGAGCCTCACCGCGAGCGCCCGCACGGCCTCCTCGGACGCGAACTCGACGGCCGAGCGTTCGAGGCCCTGCCCGCCGTCGTACCAGACATCGCGAGGGCCGTTGACGAAGATGTCGGTCACCTCGGGGTCCTTGGCGAGGGACTGCAGGGGTCCGAGGCCGCTCAGCTCGGCCGTGATGAGCTCGACGGCGGCCAGGGTGCCTGCCGTCCCGAGGAGCCTGCCGCTCTCCTGGACGGCCGCCGCGATGCGCGCCGGTGTCACCGCTCCCGGCTCCGAGAGCACCCGCTGACGGACGGAGTCGAGGAGGCCAGCGTCGACGAGCTTCGCGCTCCTCATGCCGCGCCGACCACGCTCTGGGTCCGCCGCGCGCGGCGGGCCCGGGCTGAGCGCGCCCCAGCCGAGCGCGCCCCAGCCGAGCCCGCCTCAGCTATGCGCGGGGCTAGCACGCCGTCCGCTTCAGCCGGCGCAAGAAATCCGTCGAGGACGTCGGCCGCCATTCTCCTCACGTGCCGGGTTCTGGCGAGCTCGAGGAGGCGGCCCGACTCGGCCGCCGTGCGGACCGACCGGAGCTCCGGAAGGCGTGCGACGAGCGGTGCTCCCACGACCTCCGCGAGCCGCTCACGGTCGATTCCTTCCGCGACGCCGCCCCGAACGAGCACGCCGGCCGGCACGGGCGGAAGCTCCTGAACGACGCGTGCCCCTGCGAGCGCGGCCCGCAGCCGCCCGGGCACCACCACGAGGACGCGCTCGCACGCCCAGCCGAACTCCTCGATCCCCTCCCGACCGCGCCCCACGTCGACCACGACGAGCTCGAACGCCCGCCGTGCGGCCTCGATCACCCCCGAACTCGCGGCCGACGCCATCGGCGCCGCCGGGCCGGTCCCCGCGGGCCACGAGAGGAGCGTGAGGCCGCCCACCACGGGGAGCGCTGCCGCGAGCTGGTCGGGATTGATGCTCCCGCTCGCCGCGGCGAGATCTGGCCAGGCGAGACCCGGCGGCGATTCGTCGGCGAGGCACAGCTCGAGCCCGCCGCCCACGCGGTCTCCGTCGACGAGCACGGTCGCGTGACCTCGCGCCGCGGCCGCAGCGGCGAGGAGCGCCGCCGTCGTGCTTGCCCCAGCTCCGCCGCACCCGCCCACCACGCCGAGCACGGCCCCCTCGGCCGCGCGGATGCGGCGCCTGCCAAGGAACTCGACGAGCCACCCCGCGGCCTCGGGCAGCTCGGCAACGTGCTCGACGCCCATCTCCGCCGCGCGCCCCCACAAGCGCTCACGCTCGGACGAGCGCCCCACGAGCACGAGGTCGCCGCGCAGGCGCGGCGGAACGTCGTCGACGTCGGCCCCGAGCAGGAGCGGCCGCTCGCCCCATACCGCGGGGGCGTCTCCGAACCCAGCGGACCCTTCGAGCCTCGCCCCAGCGACCGCGGCGACCCGTGCGCAGTCCTCGAGGAGCATCGGATCGCCCGTCACACACATCACGACGGCGTCCTCGGGCGTCCACGCGGCGTCCGCCGTTGGGGGATGTTGCTGTGCCATGACCATGCCTCCACCCTGCCGACTGCGGCTCGTCGGCGGGAGTGCACTCCGCCGGCATGTGGACGACACTCCGTGGGCGATATCTGTGGAGGACGGAAGCTGTCCTCAGGACACGCGACAATGTGGTGTGCACATGATCCTGGCCTCCTCCCGCGATGGCCAGGCCGTCCTCCGGCCGCTCGATGCGCGCGGCCATCGCGACGGCGCCGACCACACCGTGGACCCCGGGGAGCTCCCGCGGATCGTCGGCGATCTCGAGGCCTCCTCACGGCCACGCTGGGTCTGGCGGCGCGCGGCGGACTGGTGCCCACGGCTGCTCGCGGCCGGGACCCGGATCGAGCGCTGCCACGATCTCGCGCTGTGCGGCACGGTGCTCGAGGGCTCGGCCTTCGCGGCCTCCGCCGCGTACGCGAGCGCGTTCCCCGCCGGCGAGGTGGCCGTCGAGCCGGGCGGCACCCTCCCGGCGGCGATCCCGGCGGCGGGCCAGGGCTCGCTCTTCGACGAAGCCCACACCCCGGGACCGGGCCCCGACGCGCTCGAGGCGGAGCTCGCGGCACAGCTCGGCACCGTCGCCGCCTCGGACCACCCCGGCCGGCTGCGCCTCCTCTGCGCCGCCGACTCTGCCGGCTCGCTCGTCGCCGCAGAGATGCAGGCCGCGGGCATTCCCTGGGATGCGGCGACCCACGAGGCCCTCCTCGCGGAGCAGCTCGGGCCGCGCCCGCGGGCGTTCGAGCGCCCGGATCTCCTCGAGCGCAAGGCCAACGAACTGCGCGAACTGCTCGGCGCCCCGCGACTCAACCCGGATTCGCCGCAGGAGCTCATGCGGGCCCTCCACCGCGCCGGCATCGAGGCCCAGACGACGCGCGCGTGGGAGCTCCGCGAGTTCCGGCACCCCGCCATCCAGCCCCTTCTCGACTACAAGAAGCTCTCCCGCCTCTTCGCCGCGAACGGCTGGGCGTGGCTCGACGCGTGGGTCCGGGACAGCCGGTTCCGGCCCGAATACGTCGTGGCCGGGGTCGTGACCGGCCGCTGGGCGTCCCGCGGCGGCGGCGCGCTGCAGATCCCCAAGCAGGTACGGGCCGCCGCCCGAGCCCTCCCGGGACACAAGCTCGTGGTCGCGGACGCGTCCCAGCTCGAGCCGCGTGTGCTCGCCGCGCTCGCCCGCGACGACGCGATGGCCGCCGCCGCCAGGGACGCCGACCTCTACGCGGGCATCGCGGCGGCCGGCTTCGGCGGCGATCGCGCGAAGGCCAAGGTGGCCCTGCTCGGCGCGATCTACGGCGCCACGACGGGCGAATCGGGAAGGCTCATGCCGCAGCTCACGCGGCTCTATCCCCGCGCCGTCGGCCTCGTCGAACAGGCCGCGCGCGACGGCGAGCGCGGGCTCACCGTCACGACCCGCCTCGGGCGCTCCTCGCCTCCGCCCTCAGAGCGCTGGCAGCGGCTCCAGCGCTCCACGACGGCCGAGGAGCAGCGCCGCGCCGACGCTGCGGCGCGGGACCGCGGCCGCTTCACCCGCAACTTCGTGGTGCAGGGCACCGCCGCGGAGTGGGCCGAATGCTGGATGGCCGAGCTGCGGCTCAGGCTGCGTCGCCTCGCGGCGCAGGGGCTGCACGGCGAGCTCGTGTACTTCCTCCACGACGAGGTCATGGTCCACGCCGAGGAGGGCGCGGCCGAGGCGTGCGCTGATGCGGTCCGAGACGCCGCGGCGGCGGCAAAGCGCCTGCTGTTCGGCGACGCTCCCGTGGAGTTCCCCGTGAGCATCGCGGTCGTGGACTCATACGACCAGGCCAAGTAGAACCCCAGATCGGGGAGACCCCAGATCAGGGCGAAATGTAGTGCTTCCGCTCGCGGTCCCACGGGACGGCCCAGCCGAGGCCCTCGAGCAGCGCGTCCAGCACCATCGCCGTGAACCCCCAGACGAGCACGTCGCTGACCAGGAACGCGGGGCTCGTGAACGTGATTCCGCGACGCCGGATCACCCCCGTGACACGGTTCGCCGGGTCAAGCAGGTCGCGAACGGGCGTGCGGAAAACCTGGGCGGACTCGGCGTAGTCCACGACGTCGACGGGCGACGGCGACGCCCACCACGCGAGCACGGGCGTCACGAGGAAGCCGCTCGCCCCGAGTCCGAGGGCGGGGAGCTCGGCCAGCACGTCGACGCCGGTCGGGTCGAGCCCGGTCTCCTCGACGGCCTCGCGCAGGGCACAGTCCACGAGGCTCGCGTCCTGCGGCTCGCGCCCGCCGCCGGGGAAGGCGACTTGGCCGGGGTGGGAGCCGAGCGTCTGCGCGCGTTCGAGGAGGAGGACGTCGAGGTCTCCCGGCGCGAACGGCTCGCCTGACGGCGCGGAGACGCTGTCGAGCGCGCCGAACAGCACGAGGACGGCCGCCTCGCGTGCCGTGTTCCCCACGACCTTCGGATGCCAGCGGGCATCGAACGGATCGACCCGGCCGGACCGGATCCCGTCCGCGAGCGCCTCGAGGTCGCCCCTCGCGCTCACACCGCGCCTCCGGCGGGGTCTCCCGCGCGAGCGACGCCGTGGCCCTGCGTCCGCCTTCGGATCTCCGCGGCGCGGTGCACGTTCTCGATCATCTCGGCGCGGAGCGCCTCCTGGCCGGGCGCGAGCTCGTATTTGAGCAGCTTGCGGGCCTTCTCGGGATCTGTCTCGCCGTCCCCGAACGCCGGGCAGAGCGTCGCGACCGGGCACGCGCCGCACGCGGGCCGGCGTGCGTGGCACACGCGCCTGCCATGGAACACAACGTGATGCGAGAGCATGGTCCAGTCCCGCGGCGGGAACAGCTCCATGACGTCCTGCTCGACCTTGACCGGATCATCGGACGCGGTCCAGCCGAAGCGCCTGGCGAGCCGACCGAAGTGCGTGTCAACCGTGATGCCGGGGACCCCGAACGCGTTGCCGAGCACCACGTTCGCCGTCTTGCGGCCTACGCCCGGAAGCGTCACGAGGTCCTCGAGCCGGCCGGGCACCACGCCGTCGAACTCGTCGACGATCCGCTGCGAGAGGACGTGCAGGCTCTTCGCCTTGGCGCGGAAGAACCCCGTGGGCTTGATGATCTCCTCGAGGCTCTCGGGCTCGGCCTCGCTCAAGGCGCGCGCGTCCGGGTACCTGGCGAACAGGAGCGGAGTCACCTGGTTGACCCGCACGTCGGTAGTCTGCGCGCTCAGCACGGTCGCGACCAGCAGCTCGAACGGCGTGCGGAAGTCGAGTTCCGCGTGGGCGTACGGATAGAACTCACCGAGGATCCGGTCGATCTTGCGGGCGCGCCGTGTGAGGGCGAGCGGCGATTCGTCCGCGGTGAGCCGGCGCCGCACGGGCTTGCGCGCGGCGCCGGTGAGACTGGTCAGCCCCGCTCGATTCCGGACAGGTCGCGCAGCACGCCGACCCGCCCGTCCTGGCTCTGGACGAGGAACTCGTTGCCGCGGTCCTGGAGGGCGAGGATCCACTGCCCCGGCTCGAGGTTGAACATGGGCAGGCCGCTCTGCGGGTCCACCGCGGTGCGCTGCTGGTTCACCGCGAACCAGAACGCCTCGAAGTCGGAGTCGGATTCGTCGAGGCTCCGGCTCGCCTCATGCCCCGAGGAGCGGTCGACGACGGGCGCCGCCTGCGTGGGAGGCGGCTCCTCGGCGTCGGCAGCCTTGGCGGACGGAAGGGCAGTCGTGTGGTTCGATGGGGCCTCCATGCTCGGGGCACCGTAGGCTTCGCCGTCGGCCTCGCCGGGGGCGGTGGCCGCGCCGACCGTCGTCGCGGTGGGTGCCGCCTCGGACGTGGTCTCCGGTTCCCCGTGGACGGCCGCGACGATATCGGCCACGCTGGCCGGCTTGGGACCCGAAGCTGGGCCAGCCTCGGCGCCGTCGTGCTCGCCCTCCCGGGCGCCGGACTCGGCAGCCATCGCGCCCGCGGCGAGGGCCGCGACGCCGGCGCCGGCCGCCGCCGCACCGGCGACCCCGGTCGCTGCCGCGGCGGCTCCCGCCGACGAGACGCCGGCCTGGTCCGCACGGCGCGTGCCCGCCGTCGTGCGCGGAGGAGCCGGCCCATGGCGTCACGGGACTTGCGGCCGTGGCGGGCCTGCCCGCCGCCGAGGGCGCGGGCTGCGGCTTGGGCGCGGGGCGCACGGCATCGCGGGCCACGACGGGCGCAGGCACCTCGGGGCGGCCCAGGAAGTCGCCCGCCAACAGCGGGATCATGCGTGCGAAGAGCGTCGACGCGACGAGGACGGCGCCGCCCACGAAGCCGACAACCGCGCCGGGGCTCGGCGTCGTGACCACGAAGAGGAAGAAATAGGAGCACGTGAGCAGCGCGACGATCGAGGCGAACTGGTCGAGCGAGAGGGAGCCCACGCGGATCGAGGTCTCGGGCGCGAGCCGACGCCATGCGAAGAGGCCCGCAAGCACGATGGGCAGGAGGATGCCGATCGCGATGAAGTAGAGGGGCTGGGCGTTCCACAGGTTCATGAGGCCGCCCCGCACCAGCGGGAGCAGTGATCCGATGAACGTCACGAGCACACCCCCGAAGATCGCGAGGTCGCGCGCCGTGAACGGCCCGAGCACTGCCTCGTTCTTCGGTCCGGATGGGGTCGGCGCAGCAGGGGACTGCGGGTTTGCGGGCTCGCTATCGGGTCCGGTTTCCGCGCTATCGGCGCGCGAGGGACCCTGACGGGAATCAGACATGGGCTGCTCCATTCGGTCGTCCTTGCGGCTCAGCCTAGTCATAACGCCTGTGCGGTACCTAGCCCCTCACGAGGATCGATGCACGTCACGGAGCCCCGAAACGGCCCTGAAGCCCTGCCTCCGAGCGCTCCCGGCGTGCCGCCCGTCGCGCGGAATCCCCCGCCCGGCGCGGCAATGTGACGCACGCAACTCCCCTGCTACGGGCAAAGGTCTAGTGTTGACGTCAGGCAGCCGACTGTGTCCGGATTCACAGGCTCGGGGCCGCTCGCGGCGGCTCTGGGCGGGGCCGGCGCGTCGGTCTGGACTTGCGAATGGATCGAGCCGAAAGGACACCATGTCCCAGCAAACCGTCAACGGGGACGCCTTCGAAAACCTGCTCCACGAGGAGCGGCGGTTCGCGCCCGCACCCGAGTTCGCGGCCGCCGCCAACGTCCACGAGGACATCTACGCCGCGGCCGAGGACCGGACCGCGTTCTGGGCCGAGCAGGCGCGCACGCGCCTCACGTGGTCGAAGGACTTCGAGGCGACCCTCGACTGGTCCGACGCCCCGTTCGCGAAGTGGTTCGTGGGCGGCGAGGTCAACGCGGCGTACAACGCGCTGGACCGGCACGTCGAGAACGGCCTCGGCGACCGCGTGGCGATTCACTTCGAGGGCGAGCCCGGCGACACCGAGACGATCACCTACGCGGACCTCACCGAGCGGGTCAAGCGGGCGGCGAACGCCTTCGAGGCCCTGGGCGTCCACAAGGGCGACCGGGTGGCCGTCTACCTGCCCATGATCCCCGAGGCCGTCGTGACGATGCTCGCGTGCGCGCGCATCGGCGCGGTCCACTCGGTCGTGTTCGGCGGCTTCTCCGCCGACGCGCTCCGCAGCCGCATCGACGACGCCGAGGCCAAGCTCGTCGTCACGGCCGACGGGACGTACCGGCGTGGCAAGCCGAGCTCGCTCAAGCCCGCCGTGGACGACGCCCTCGCCGCGCCGGGGCATACGGTCCAGCACGTCGTCGTCGTCAGGCGCAACGGCCAGGACGTCGCGTGGACCGAAGGGCGCGACGTGCACTGGACCGACGTCATGGACGCAGCCTCCGCCGAGCACACAGCGGTGGGCCACGACTCCGAGCACCCGCTCTTCATCCTCTACACGTCCGGGACCACGGGGAAGCCGAAGGGCATCCTCCACACGACCGGCGGCTACCTCACCCAGACCGCCTACACCCACTCCGTGGTGTTCGACCTCAAGCCCGAGACGGACGTCTTCTGGTGCACGGCGGACATCGGCTGGGTCACGGGGCATTCGTACGTGACCTACGCCCCGCTCATCAACGGCGCGACCCAGGTCATGTACGAGGGCACGCCCGATTCGCCGCACCAGGGCCGCTGGTGGGGGATCGTCGAGAAGTACAAGGTCTCGATCCTCTACACGGCCCCGACCGCGATCCGCACCATGATGAAGTGGGGCCGCGAGATCCCGGACGGCTACGACCTCACGAGCATCCGCGTGCTCGGCTCCGTGGGCGAACCCATCAACCCCGAGGCGTGGATGTGGTACCGCGAGGTGATCGGCGGCGGCAAGGCCCCGATCGTGGACACGTGGTGGCAGACGGAGACGGGCGCGATCATGATCGCCCCGCTGCCCGGCGTCACCGCGACGAAGCCCGGCTCGGCCCAGGTCCCGCTGCCGGGCATCGCGGTCGACGTGGTCGACGACGCCGGCCAGCCCGTGCCGAACGGCCACGGCGGCTTCCTCGTGATCCGCGAGCCGTGGCCCTCGATGCTGCGCACCATCTGGGGCGACCCCGAGCGCTACAAGGACACGTACTGGTCCCGGTTCGACGGCATGTACTTCGCGGGCGACGGCGCCAAGAAGGACGAGGACGGCGACGTCTGGCTCCTGGGGCGCGTGGACGACGTCATGAACGTTTCCGGGCACCGCCTCTCGACCACGGAGATCGAGTCCGCGCTCGTCTCCCACCCGTGGGTCGCGGAGGCCGCCGTCGTGGGCGCCGCCGACGAGACGACGGGCCAGGCGGTTGTCGCGTTCGTGATCCTGCGCGGCGAGGCCGACGTCCCAGACGGCGAGGACGCGCCCGCGACCCTGCGCGCGCACGTGGGCAAGGAGATCGGGCCCATCGCGAAGCCCAGGCACGTGCTCGTAGTCCCGGAGCTGCCCAAGACCCGCTCCGGCAAGATCATGCGCCGCCTCCTCAAGGACGTGGCCGAGGGCCGCGATCCCGGCGACGCGACCACGCTCGCCGACCCGCACGTCATGCAGCAGATCGCGGCGGACCTGCGGAAGTAGCCACTCAGCAAGGCAGCGAACGACGGCGGCGCCCCCACCCGCGCGGTGGGTCGCCGCCGTCGTCCATCATCCGCCCGGACCCGAGCCGCAGTTACCTTATCGCGGAGGAAGTTCCCCTCAAGAGAACTTCCGGGCCGACAAGGGAACTTCGTGTGGGGCGAAGGCCAGCCTCAATCAGTCTGGCACGGAACAGTTCCGGCCGTTCGAGTTCGGACCAGTCCCATCTCAGAACGGGATGTCCAAGGGCGAGCAGGCGATTCTCGCGGCGCTTCTCGCGCCGAATGATGTCCCGGAGATCCTCGCCGCCGGTCAGCTCCTCACGGAAGTACTTGCCCCAACCGTCGAATTCTCCGACTGGTTCACGGCTGACATCCCACGCGAAGTCCGTACGCCCAACGAGTCCTCGGGAGTCACGAAACTCCCTCTGAAGAACGGGCTCTGGGAACCCGTACATGTGCATGAGGGCTCGGCTCACCGACTCGCCCGGCGACTCGGCACCCTTCCGTGCGAGCAACGCGATGCCCTCGGCGCGCTTCCTTCGACTGCCATATACGAGGGCGGCAACGCCCTCGGAAACACCCTGCACGTCGAGCAGCGAGTCAGCGCACGATCGTCGCAGCATGCCGTCGGCCACCGCAAGCGCCCGCGCAAACCGGGCCGAAGCCAAGACCTCAACGAGCGCTGCCGCGAGCGGGACGGTTCGAAACTCGTCAGCCGTAACAGGCGCGGACTCCTCATGACGATGCCGCCTCACGGGAGGCGGTGGCACTCTCCGAGCGCGCTGAGCGTGATCCGAGTCGCCCCGGACGCAGAACGTGCTCGGCCGAACGCCGAGCTTGGTGGTCGATCCCACTGCCACGTCGATGGCCGGCGGCACCTTGACGACCGGAAGCCCATGCAGGAACAACGCGGTCTCGCCGCAGAACACAGCTCCCGGGTTGGCCCGCCCATAGGCCGCAACCGCCGCACGAAACCGCTCGTGGGGAGGCGCAGCGAGCCACACCGATGTCGGCACGTAAAACCCTCGTCGCAGCCGCACGAAACTCCCATTCGCGAATCCCGAACGAGGGTCCGTCGAGATGTCCGCAAACGGCGAGGACGTGTCGATGAGGTGTGCGAGAGGGTCCATGCCTCGACTCTGCCGGACACGAGAACGCCCTCGGGCGAACGAGTTCCCGCATGTGGACGAGAGGCCGGATCCGGTGGTGTTGAGGACAAATGCGTGCCCAGCCGTTACTGGTGCAGTCCCCTTGTTGCGCGGGAAGTCCCCCTCAAGGGAACTTCCCGTGCAACAAGGGGACTTCCGCCGTCGTCCGCGGCCGATGCGAAGGGTGACTGCACGCCGTCGTCCGTCCTAGCAGCCGCAGGACGCGCGGCGCACCAAGGTGGCCGGGAACAGGCGGTTGCGCTTGTGGCCACCTCCGCCCAGGAGCGCGTCGACAGCAGCTCGCGCCATCGCATCGACCGGCTGCGCGACCGTGGAGAGCAGGGGCCAGCTGTACTCGGCTTCGGCCGAGCCATCGAAGGAGACGACCGCGATGTCCTCGGGAATCCGCAGGCCGGCCTCGTGGAACGCGCGCAGGAGGCCAACGGCCTGGAGGTCGGAGCTCGCGAACACCGCCGTGGGCCAGCCCCCCTCGTTGAGGAGCCACTTCCCCGCCCGGTAGCCGCCCTCGCGGCTGAACTGTACCCGCATCACGGGGCCAGCGGAGAGCCCGGCCTCCTCGACGCCGTCACGCCAGCCGACCTCGCGCCCATCCAGGTCGCCGCCGGCGTTGGTGCCGATGACGAGCCCGATCCGCCGGTGCCCGTGCTCCGCGAGATGGGACACGGCGAGGCGCGCCCCGCCCCTCAGGTCCACGCCGACGGAGTCGTAGCCGGGGCTCTCGGCGCTGTGGTTGAGCAGGACCGCGGGGATCTCGGCCGCGTCGAGGTCTCGCAGATCCGGCTCGAAGAGGTTGCTGCACAGGAAGACGCCGTCGACCCGCCGGCTCGCGAGATTCCCGACAAGCCGCCGCTCGGTGGCGAGCGATCCGTTCGAGTTGGCGATGAGCAGTGCGTAGCCGCGCTCGGCGGCGGCCTCCTCGACCGCGTGGGCGAGCGAGGCGAACAACGGGTTGGTCGCGTCCGGCACGATCATGCCGAGCATCTCGCTGGACCCGAGCTTGAGCGCGCGCGCCGCGGCGTTCGGGCGGTACCCGAGCGCGGCGATCGCGTTGCGGACCTTGGCCTCCGTGGCCGGCGAGACCCGCTTGGGCCCGCCGTTGACCACGTAGCTCACTACCGCCGTGCTCACCCCCGCGAGCCGCGCGACGTCCTTGCGGGTCGCGGTCGGCTTCGCGGATGCGGGGGTGTGCGGCATGGCCACCATGCTATCCGCGGTCCCCCGCGGCTGGGCGTGAGGCAACAGCCGACGACGGCGCCGCGGCCTGAGCGGGCGCGTCGCCGAAGTCGAGGACCGGCAGGCGCTCGCCGCCGCGCAGCGCGGACTGGTGCGCCACGATCCCGGGGAGGGTGTAGCGCGCGGCCTCCCACGCGTTGACCGGCGGGAGGGTCCGCGTCGCGACGGCCGTCGCGAAGTCGTCCACGAGGAAGTGGTGGCTGCCTTCGTGGCCGCTCGGGAGCGCGCGCAGCTCGGCGGGCAGCCTGTCGGCGTCATGCACGGGGGCTAGACCGGAGATGAACGCGTCGCGGAGGGCCGGGTCGACGTCGGCGAGCGAGGGGTCGTCGGGGTCCATGCTCGGCACCGTCGTGAGCTGCTCGCTCACGTCGGTGAAGCCCTCCTTGTCCTGCCACACGGCGGTCTCGACGAGCTGCTCGAAGCTGCCCTCGGTGCCGAAGTAGCGGAAACGGCTCTCGCGCAGGTGGGACGGGTAGCCGACTCGGCGGAACTCGTTGATCCGCATGGATCCGCCGCCGGCGAGCTCGAAGAGGGCGGTCGCGTTGGAGAAGTCGTTGTCGAACATGCTGACCTCGCGGTCGAAGACGCCGTCGCCCCGGTCGTCCCGCACGCCGATGCAGCTCACGCTCACGGCGTGGCCGCCGATCGCCCCGATGACCCCGCCCACGGAGTGCGTCGGATAGAGCATGGGCGGGTAGCTCGCGGTGCGCTTCCATTCGGGCCCGCCGCTGTACTGGTACGCGGCGTAGAAGCCGAGGTCCATGTCGTGGACGTAGTCCCCCTCGGCGTAGAAGATCCGGCCGAAGGAGCCCTCCGCGCGGCGACCGCGCGCGTAGACGGTCGCGGGGTTGTAGTAGCTCGTCTCGCCCATCATGTACGTGAGCCCGGTCTCGCGCACGGCGTCGATGATCGCGGCGATCTCCTCGACGCTGATGGCCATCGGGACGGCCGAGTACACGTGCTTGCCGGCGCGGAGCGCCTGGACCACGAGCGGGCCGTGCGTCCAGCGCTGCGTGAAGATCGCGATCGCGTCGAGGTCACTCGCGAGCATGGCCTCGAAGCTCGGGAACGTGCCCGCGAGCCCCTGCCGCTCGGCGAGGGCCTCGGCGCGTTCGGGAAGCACGTCCGTGACGTACACGGACGTCACGTAGGGGTGGGCGTCGAAGAGCTTGGAGAACTGGCCGGCGAACTGGCCGGCGCCGACGATTCCGAGGGAGAAGCCTGTGGCGTGAGTCATGCCGAAAGTCTTCCATCGTGAGTTACTCGAGTCAACAGATACTTCGACCACATGGCTAGATCCCTGAAATTTCGGGGATACCTCTTGCCAATCCAAAAGTTACTCGTGTAGATTCATGGTCAATTGTTAGCTACATCACAGCGGAGGATCCAATGACGACCACCACCGTGGGGGCCCGGAAGACGGCGCGACGCAGCGCCGATTCCCCCGATCACCAGCGAGGCGTGCGCCACCGAGGGCGCGGCGACCTGCGCGTCGCGCTCCTCTTCGTCGCGCCGGCGCTGCTCGGCTTCGTGCTCTTCTACCTCGTCCCCACGATCCGCGGCATCTACCTCAGCTTCACGGACTACAGCATCCTGGGGAACCCGATCTGGGTCGGGGTCAAGAACTACGCCAAGATCTTCCAGGACAAGCTGTTCTGGAACGCGATGGGCGTCACGCTCGAGTACGTCATCCTCAACATCGGCTTCCAGACCGTGATCGCCCTCGGGCTCGCGCTCCTCATGTACCACGTGGCCAAGTCGACGCTCATCCGGGGCGTCCTCCTCCTGCCGTACCTCGTGGCCAACGTGATCGTGGCCCTCCTGTGGTTCTGGATGCTCGATTACCAGATCGGGATCGTGAACCAGGTCCTCCAGTGGATGGGCATCCCCCG
This sequence comes from Sinomonas sp. P47F7, assembly GCF_049332655.1. Lineage (GTDB taxonomy): Bacteria > Actinomycetota > Actinomycetes > Actinomycetales > Micrococcaceae > Sinomonas. The sequence goes on from NZ_CP186327.1 coordinate 3,720,292, forward strand.
CATCGCGTTCTTCGGCAACGAGTTCTGGGCCATCCCGACCGTCGCGTTCGTCAACGTGTGGCGGCACATGGGCTACACCGCGCTGCTGATCTTCGCCGGGCTCCAGGCCATCCCGAGTCAGCTGTACGAGGTCGCGAACCTCGACGGCGCGAGCAAGTGGCAGACGTTCTGGCGGATCACGATGCCGCTCCTGCGCCCGGTGCTCCTGCTCGTCATGGTCGTGACGATCACGGGCTCGTTCCAGATCTTCGACACGGTCGCCGTCACGACGCAGGGCGGGCCGGTCAACGCCTCCCGCGTCATCCAGTACTACATCTACCAGCGCGCGTTCAGCCAGCAGGACTTCGGCTACGGCTCGGCCCTGAGCGTCATCCTGTTCGTCATCCTCGCCATCGTCGCCTTCCTGCAGATGAAGTTCCTGCGCGGCAACGAGAGCGACCTGGACTGAGGGACCCACCATGACTTTCTTCACCAAAGGCGCCCAGCGCACCGCAGGCGCCCAGCGCACCGCAGGTGCGCGACCCACCTCAGCCGCCCGCCGCCGTCATCCGGTGAACTGGGGCCGCATCGCCGCCTGGGCCGCGCTCGCCGTCGCCATCCTCGTCACGGTGGGGCCCTTCCTCTGGATGCTCCGCACCGCGCTCTCCAACAACCACGCGCTCGCCACCCAGTCGAGCAGCCTCCTGCCCGCGGACTTCACGTGGGGCGCGTTCGCCCGCGTCTTCGGCCTCCAGTCCCAAGCCCAGGCCCAGGCCGAGGGCGGGTCCGGGGCATCGATCAACTTCTGGCAGTACCTGCTCAACTCGCTCATCGTCTCCACGATGATCACGGTCTCGCAGGTGTTCTTCAGCTCGCTCGCGGCCTACGCGTTCGCCCGGCTGCGCTGGCGCGGCCGGGACAAGGTCTTCGCGCTGTTCCTCGGGACGCTCCTCGTCCCCTCGATCTTCACGGCGCTGCCCAACTTCCTGCTCGTGAAGAACCTCGGCCTCCTCAACACGTACCTCGGCATCGCGCTCCCGAGCATGCTCATGACTCCGTTCGCCGTGTTCTTCCTCCGCCAGTTCTTCCTCGGCATGTCCCGCGAGGTCGAGGAGGCCGCGATGCTCGACGGCGCCCGGCACATCCGCATCTTCTTCCAGGTGGTCCTCCCGAACGCCGTGGCGCCACTCGCCACGCTGTGCCTCCTGACGTTCATCGCGGCGTGGAACGACTACTTCTGGCCGCTCCTCGTGGGCAACGACCCCGCGGTCCGCGTCCTCACGGTCGGCCTCGGCGTCTTCAAGTCGCAGTCTCCCCAAGGCGCACCCGACTGGTCCGGGCTCATGGCCGCGACCCTCGTCTCGGCGCTGCCGGTCCTGCTCCTGTTCATCGCGTTCGGCAAGAAGATCGTCAACTCGATCGGCTTCTCCGGCATCAAGTAGCGCCTTCAGCTCACCCACCGCGCCACCCGAACCCACAACACGCCCTCCGCGCCCGGCACCCGCCGGGGGGTCCGTCTCCCCTGCCCCCCACCCACCCACCCACCCCAACCCCACCAACCCCTTGAAAGGACCACGATGATGAAGAAAGCACTCGGCGCCGTCGCCCTCGCCGCGGCCGCAGCCCTCGCACTCTCCGCCTGCTCTGGCGGCTCGAACCAGGCTTCAAGCTCCGGCGACGCGAAGGGCGAGGTCAGCTACTGGCTGTGGGACGCCAACCAGCTCCCCGCGTACCAGCAGTGCGCGGACGACTTCCACAAGGCCAACCCGAACGTCACGGTCAAGATCACCCAGACCGGCTGGGACGACTACTGGACCAACCTCACGAACGGCTTCGTGGCCGGAAACGGCCCGGACGTCTTCACCGACCACCTCTCGAAGTTCGGCGACTTCGTCAAGAACAACCAGCTGCTCGCGCTCGACGACGCGGTCAAGAACGACGGCGTGGACCTCAACCAGTACAACAAGGGCCTCGCCGATCTCTGGGTCGGCAAGGACAGCAAGCGCTACGGCCTGCCCAAGGACTGGGACACGATCTCCCTCTTCTACAACAAGGACATGATGGCCAAGGCCGGCCTGAGCGCCGAGCAGATGGGCAGCCTCGCGTGGAACCCGCAGGACGGCGGCTCGTTCGAGAAGGCCATCGCCCACCTCACCGTGGACAAGAACGGCAAGCGCGGCGACGAGGCCGGCTTCGACAAGAACAACGTGGCTGTCTACGGCCTGGGCCTCAACGGTTCCGGCGCGGCGAGCGGGCAGACCGAATGGAGCTGGCTCACGGGCACCACGGGCTGGACGCACACGGACAAGAACCCGTGGGGCACGCACTACAACTACGACGGCAAGAAGTTCCAGGACACCATCGCGTGGTTCCACGGACTCATCGACAAGGGCTACACGCCCAAGCTCGAAACGACGGTCGGCGCCTCGATGGCGGACACGTTCGCCGCAGGCAAGGCCGCGATCAACGCGAACGGCTCGTGGATGATCGGCCAGTACTTCGGCTACAAGGGCATCAACGTGGGCCTCGCCCCCACCCCGATCGGCCCCGGAGGCAAGCGCTCGTCGATGTACAACGGGCTCGCTGACTCGATCAACGCTGGGACGAAGAACCCGGCGGCCGCGGCGAAGTGGGTCGAGTACCTCGCCTCGTCCGCGTGCCAGGACGTCGTGGCCTCGAAGGCCGTCGTGTTCCCCGCGATCTCGGAGGCAGCCGACAAGGCCGCCGCGGCATTCAAGGCCAAGGGCGTGGACGTCACGTCCTTCACCCAGCAGGTCAAGGACGGCACCACGTTCCTGTTCCCGATCACCGAGAACGCGGCCAAGGTGGACGGCATCATGAAGCCGGCCATGGACGCCGTCTACTCGGGCAAGTCGCCGGCCAGCTCACTCAGCGACGCCAACAGCCAGGTCAACGCTCTCTTCCAGTGATCAGGCCGGGGGACAATACTGGACCCCACCGCAGGGGCCCGGCCTCGGCCGGGCCCCTGCCCATGGCTCCCCTAGAACCTCACCCACCCAATCCGAGCCCACCTACCCAACCCGAGCCCACGCACCCAACCCGAGCCCACCGAAAGCGACCCATGGACCACCTTCATCTCCGCTACGCCGGCACGAGCGTTCTGCTCGCCTTCGATGCGGGCGAGGCCGAGATCGTGCATTGGGGCGCCGACCTCGGCGGCTCCATCCCCAGCCTCGGCCTCCTGAGTCCGCCCATCCCGCACTCCGCGTACGACGTCCCGGTCGTCGCGGGCCTCCTCCCCCAGGCCTCTTCGGGCTGGCTGGGGCGCCCGGCCGTGCGCGGCCACAGGACGGACGACGGCGGGGTGCCCGGCATCGCATTTTCCCCGGCGCTGCGCGTCGTGTCCGCCGAGGCGACGCTCGACGGGCGCGGGGCACGGATTGTCCAGGCCGACGCCGCGGCGGGGCTCAGCGTGACGACCGAGCTCGCGCTGCACGAGGGCGGGCTCCTCGAGATCGCGCACGAGCTGACCAACACGGGAGGCGGGCCCTACCAGCTCGAGGAACTGGCCGCCGTCGTCCCCGTCCCCGGCGACGCCGCGGAGCTGCTCGACCTCACGGGCCGCTGGTGCCGCGAGAACCACCCGCAGCGCCAGACGATCCGGCAGGGCACGTGGGTGCGCTCCGGCCGCCACGGACGAACCGGCCACGACTCCTCCCTCCTCGTCGCGGCAGGGACCACGGGATTCTCGAACCGCTCGGGCCGGGTGTGGGCCACGCACTTCGGCTGGTCGGGGAACCACGAGCAGTATCTCGACTCGCTCGCGGACGGGCGCCGCATGCTCGGCGCCGCCGAGCTGCTCGGCCCGGGCGAGGTGGTCCTCGGCCCCGGCGAGTCCTACCGCACCCCCGTGCTCTATGCGGCGTACTCAGACCGCGGCCTCGACGGCATCACGGACGCCTTCTACCGCTGGTTCCGCGCCCGTCCGCACCACGTGGACACCGTCGCGGGCCGGCAGCGGCCAGTGGTGCTCAACACGTGGGAGGCCGTGTACTTCGACCACCGCCTCGAGCCGCTCGTGGAGCTCGCGACGCTCGGCGCCGAGCTCGGCGTGGAGCGCTTCGTGCTCGACGACGGCTGGTTCCGGGGCCGCCGCGACGACCACGCGGGGCTCGGCGACTGGTACGTCGACGAGTCCATCTGGCCGAGCGGCCTCACGCCGCTCATCGAGAAGGTGACCTCGCTCGGGATGGAGTTCGGGCTGTGGGTCGAGCCCGAGATGGTGAACCTCGACTCGGACGTGGCTCGCGAGCACCCCGATTGGATCGCAGGCCCCTCCGCCGTCTCCCACAAGGACGGCGGCCGCCTGCCGCTCGAGTGGCGGCACCAGCACGTCATTGACCTCGCGAACCCGGACGCGTGGCAATACGTGTTCGGCCGGCTCGACGCGCTCCTCTCCGAGAACAGCATCGCCTACCTCAAGTGGGACCAGAACAGGGATCTCACCGAGCACGGCCACGCCGGGCGGCCCTCGGTCCACGCGCAGACGCTCGCGTACTACCGGCTCCTCGACGCGCTCAGGGCCGCGCATCCGGGGGTTGAGATCGAATCGTGCGCTTCGGGCGGCGCGCGCGTGGACCTCGGCGTCCTGGAACACACCGACCGGGTGTGGGCGTCGGACTGCAACGACGCGCTCGAGCGGCACACCATCCAGCGCTGGACCGAGGCCGTGCTCCCGCCCGAGCTCGTGGGAGCCCACGTGGGCCCCACGCACTCGCACACGACAGGGCGCGTCCACGACATCTCGTTCCGCGCGATCACGGCCCTGTTCGGGCACTTCGGCATGGAATGGGACATCCGCCAGGCCACGCCCCGCGAGCGCGAGACCCTTCGGCGCGCGATCGCGCTGTACAAGCGGCACCGGGCGCTCCTCCATTCGGGCGTCCGGGTCAACGCCGACGTCACCGAGCCCCACCTGGCCCTCCATGGTGTCGTGTCGCAGGACGGCACCGAGGCGCTCTTCGCCGCCGTCGCGCTCGGCACGCTCGCGGCGGAGGCCCCGGGCCGCGTGGGCCTTCCGGGCCTTGACCCCGGGCTCGAGTACCGCGTCGAGGCGGTCCTTCCCACCCCCGCCGACGGCGATTGGCAGGACACGTTCGCGCACGTCTCGCCTCCGGCCTGGCTGGCTGATGGCGCGACGGCGTCCGGCCGCTTCCTCGCGGAGGTGGGGCTCCCGCTGCCGATCCTGCGCCCGGAGCACGCGATCCTGCTCCATGTCACGGCGGTGGGCTGAGCGCGTGGGGGCCGCTGGGGAGCTCCTCGGCTCGCGGAGCCTCGGGACCGTCCTCGGATCGCAGTCGAATTCTCTCGGGGCGCTTCGGCTCATCTTCGCGGGATGCGTCATCGTCTCCCACGCGTGGTGGCTCGGCGGGTACGGGCCCGAACCGGAGCTGTACGGAATCAAACTCGGCACCTTTGGAGTGATGGGGTTCTTCGCCATCTCGGGCTACCTCATCACGGTCAGCGCGGAGCGGGCCACCCCGCTCGAGTACGTCGCCGCGAGATTCCTCCGGATCTATCCCGCGATGGCGGCCTCGGCCTTCCTCGTGGCCTTCCTCGCGGCTCCCCTCGGCGCGCTGATCACCCACGGCCGCTATAGCGTATCGGGCGCCCTGTCCTTCCTCGGGTCGGCGCTCGGCCTCTCGGTCGGCTTCATGGACACTCCCCCGATCGCGGCCTCGCTCCTGGGGAATCACGACCGCCTCGATTGGGACGGCCCCCTGTGGACCCTCACGTGGGAGGTTGTGTGCTACGGCCTCGTGGGGCTTGCCGTCTTCGTTTCCCGGAGGCTCTCGCGGCGAGGCGGTGTGCCGATCTTCCTGCTCTTCGCCGCGTCGACGGGTGCGATCATCGGCAAGCTGCTCGTCGGCGGGTTCGGGCCGAATCGCGTCGAGTTCGTCCTGCCTCTCCTCGCCATCTTCATGGCGGGCGCCGTCCTCGCGACCGCGCGAAGCCGGATTCCGGTGGGCCTTCTTCCCGGCGTTCTGTCCGTCTTCGCCGTCTGGGCCCTCTACTCAACCGGCTACGGGACGGCGCTGGCCCCGCTGCCGCTGGCCTACGCGATCCTGTCCCTCGGCTCGCTGCCCACGTTCTCGCGCGTCGGCTCGCGATACGACGTCTCCTACGGCGTCTACCTCTACGGATGGCCCGTGCAGCAGCTCCTCGCGGCGGTCCGCGTGCCGCTTCACGTGCCCGTGCTCGTCTACGCAACCGTTGCCCTGGCCCTCGTCTGGCCGCTCGCGTTCCTCAGCTGCGTCGCGGTTGAGCACCCGGCTCGGCGACTGCGGCGGTTCGCGGCTCAGGCGCCTGTCGGTTCCCGACCGTGATTGGCCGCCCGTTTGCGCCTCACGCGGCGTGTCGGGCCGCGGCGCGCCGAAGGCGCAGCTGAAGGCTGGTCGGAATCCGACGGCGGCGGGCCGGCCGGGTTGGACCGGCACCACGCGGACGACGGCGGCGGGCCGGCCGGGTTGGACCGGCACCACGCGGACGACGGCGGCGGGCCGGCGAGGCGCGTGCTGGAACCTTCGCTCCTGCCGCGCCCGGGCGTACCGTAGCTTCAACCGGTCGGAAGGAGGGGCCATGACGCGCTTCCTCATCACGTACCACGGCATGCCGTATCCGGAGGCCGACACGATCAGAGCCTCGAGGGCAGCCCTGCGCGAGTGGGCGGACAGGTCCCTCGGCGCGGCACTTGTCGACTTCGGGACGCCGCTCCTGCTCGGCGGCCAGATCGCGAGGGGCGAGCCCGTGGACGCGGTCGACATCGACGGCTACTCAATCATCGAGGCGCGTTCCCTCGCCGACGCACGGGCGCTGCTCTCGGACCACCCGTACATCGCGCGCGGCGGCACGATTCAGATCAACGAGTGCCTCGACCTCTGAGGCTTGATCGCCCAGAGACAACAGCGAACTTTCGTTTTTGATTCCTTCTGTACGTTCCTGTTCGAGTGCCATAGGCTGGTGTGACGGCGGCCACTGCAGAGCCGTGAGCCGCGGTGGCCGCCGGACCCATATACCGATCCGCCCCACCCGCCCCCTCAACCCACCCCTCATCTCTCACCCCATCCCACCCCACCCTCAGGCAGGCAGCCCATGGACATGAACGACCTCACGCGTCGGCTCGGCGACGGAACTCCCCGGATCGCCTTCGGCGCCGACTACAACCCCGAGCAGTGGCCCCGCGAGGTCTGGAAGCACGACGTCGAACTCATGCGGGAGGCAGGGGTCAACCTCGTGAGCCTCGGCATCTTCAGCTGGGCCCTGCTCGAGCCCGAGGAGGGCCGCTACGAGTTCGGCTGGCTCGACGAGATCATGGACCTCCTGCACGAGAACGGCGTAGCCGTGGACCTCGCCAACGCGAGCGCGTCCCCCCCGCCGTGGTTCACGGTCAAATACCCGGACTCCGCACCGGTGAACGCGGACGGAGTCCGCCAGACGCACGGCTCGCGCCAGGCCTTCGCGGCGTGCTCGCCCGACTACCGCCGCGCGGCCGCCGCGCTCACCACCGCGATCGCTGAGCGCTACTCCTCGCATCCCGCCCTCGCGATGTGGCACGTCCACAACGAGTACGGCTGCCACAACCAGCCGGACTTCGGCCCGCATGCCGAGCGCGGCTTCCGGGCATGGCTGCAGGACCGCTACGGGACCCTCAACGCCCTCAACGAAGCGTGGGGAACGGCGTTCTGGTCGCAGCACTACTACGACTGGGCCGAGATCATGCCGCCGCGCCACTCGGGCACGCACGTCAACCCGTCCCAGCAGGTGGACTTCGCGCGCTTCTCCTCCGACTCGCTCCTCGAGTGCTTCGAGGCGGAGGCCGCGATCATCCGCGCACATTCGGACAAGCCGGTCACCACGAACTTCATGGGCTCGAACATGGGCCTCCACGCCCCGATCGACTACTGGCGCTGGGCCCCGCGCATGGACGTCGTCTCGAACGACCACTACCTCATCGCCGAGGACCCCCGGAACCAGCAGGACCTGGCCCTCACGGCGGACCTCACGCGCGGCTGGGCCGCGGGCAGCCCGTGGCTGCTCATGGAGCATTCGACCTCGGCCGTGAACTGGCAGCCGCGCAACATCGCGAAGGCTCCGGGCCAGATGCTCCGGAACTCGTTCCAGCACCTGGCTCGAGGCGCGGACGGGATCCTCTTCTTCCAGTGGCGCGCCTCCCGCGCGGGGGCTGAGAAGTTCCACTCGGGCATGGTCCCCCATGCGGGCCGGGACACGAAGGTGTGGCGCGAGGTCGTGGAGCTCGGCAGGTCCCTCGAGGCGGTCTCCGAGGTCGCCGGCTCCCGGGTGGTCGCGAGCGCCGCAATCGTGTTCGATACGGACGCCCGCTGGGGCGCGGAGCTCGACTCGCATCCGAGCGTCGAGGCCAAACCCGTGCGTGAGCTCCGCGACTGGCACGACGCCCTCTACCGCGCGGGCATCACCACCGACGTCCGACAGAGCACCGATGATCTCTCGGCCTACCGGCTCGTCATCGCCCCCATGCTCTACCTCGTGACGGAGCGCGGCGCCGAGAACCTTCGCCGCTATGTCGAGGGCGGCGGGACGCTCGTGCTCACGTACTTCTCGGGCATCGTCGACGAGCACGACCGGATCATCATGGACCCCGTCGAGGGCGGCGGCTACCCAGGCGCGTTCCGGGAATTCCTGGGCATCGACATCGAGGAGTTCTTCCCGCTGCGCGCCGAGGAGGCCGTAGCGCTCACCACCGGCGCCGGGGCCCGCTGGAGCGAGCTGGGGCGAACGACGACGGCGCAGGTCGTCTCGCGCTACGAGGCGGGGCCCACGGCGGGCTCGCCTGCCATGACGCGGAACGCCGCGGGCGCGGGCCACGCGTACTACGTCGGCACGTCGCCCGACGCGCTGGCACTCGCGGACCTCCTGCCCCGCGTCTTCGAGGACGCGGGCTTCGACACGGCGGCCCGCGTGATCGATCAGCCCGATGTCGAGGTGGTCACGCGAGCGTCCCCGGAGGGCTCGTGGGTGTTCGTGATCAACCACGGCGAGCTCAGCGCGCGGCTCGCCGTCGATGGCCTGGAGCTCCTCTCGGGGACCCCGACGGACGGCGATCTGAGCGTGCCCGCGGGGAGCGTCGCCGTCGTGCGCCTGGCCTCGTAGGCGGAGGAAAGGGGGACCGCTGCGCGAAGATCACGGTTCGGAACTTTTTTCGTTCCTGATCTTTTCCGATCGTTTTTGAATGTCTATGCTTGCGGATGTGGCGCAGGTCACAGGCGCGGTCATACCGACCACGCCCCTCATCTCAGGAGACACACATGGACACTCAGCGCAGCGGTTCCTCCTCCCTCTTCCCGGCTGCCGTCGACCGCCGCACCCTGTTGAAAACCCTAGGCATCGGCGCCGTGGGCCTCGCGGGGATCCCGATGCTCTCGGCCTGCACGGGCGGCTCGGCGCCCGCGGGCGGCTCGAGCGGCAGCAAGAGCCTGACGTTCGGCTCCTCGGCCTCGGACGACGTCCCGAAGCGGGCCTATCAGGCGGTCGTCGACGCGTTCCAGAAGAAGTCCGGGGACACCGTGACCACGAACGTCGTGCCCCACAACGACTTCCAGAACAAGATCAACTCCTACCTCCAGGGCAGCCCGGACGACGCGTTCACGTGGTTCGCCGGCTACCGCATGCAGTACTACGCGGGCAAGGGCCTCCTCGCGCCCATCGACGACGTGTGGCAGCAGATCGGGGGCAACTACTCCGAGGCGCTCAAGAAGGCCTCGACCGGCCCCGACGGAAAGATGTACTTCGTCCCGAACTACAACTACCCGTGGGGCTTCTTCTACCGGAAGAGCTTCTGGGCCGAGAAGGGCTACACCGTCCCCACGACCTTCGACGACCTCAAGACGCTTGCCGCCAAGATGAAGAAGGACGGGATCATCCCGATCGGCTACGCCGACAAGGACGGCTGGCCCGCCATGGGCACGTTCGACTACATCAACATGCGGCTCAACGGCTACCAGTTCCACGTGGACCTCTGCGCCCACAAGGAATCATGGAACCAGCCCAAGGTTCAAGCCATCTTCGACACCTGGAAGGCGCTCCTGCCGTATCAGGACCCGGCGGCCCTCGGGCAGACGTGGCAGGACGCGGCGCAGCTCCTCGGCCAGAAGAAGACCGGCATGTACCTGCTCGGCTCGTTCGTGACGCAGCAGTTCACGGACGCCGCGGTGCTCGCGGACATCGACTTCTTCCCGTTCCCGTCCATCGCGGTCGAGGGCCAGGACGCAATCGAGGCGCCGATCGACGGCCTCCTGCTCTCGAAGAAGGGCGGCCAGAACCAGGCGGCCAAGGACTTCCTGCAGTTCATGGGCACCCCGGAGGCGCAGAACGCGTACTACTCCGTGGACACCTCCAACATTGCGACGGCCAAGGGCGCCGACACGTCGAAGTTCTCCGCGCTCAACAAGAAGTGTGCCGACGCGATCGCCAACGCGAAGTCGATCAGCCAGTTCTTCGACCGCGACGCGCTCCCGGCCATGGCGAACAACGTCATGATCCCCGCCCTCCAGAGCTTCATCAAGGACGGCACCGTGGACATCAAGAACCTCGAGTCCCAGGCCGCGACGCTCTACGCCGCGCAGTAGCTCGCAAGCAATCACAGAGACAGCCGGCGCGGGCGGACGCCCCAACCCGCCCGCGCCGGCCCGACTACTGCAGGAACTTCCATGCCAAGAATCCGCAAGGTCCGGCGGCTCACGAGGCGGGACAAGATTGTCCTGACCCTCATGGTCGCGATTCCCACCCTCATCGAGCTCATCTTCGTCTGGCTCCCCACCCTCATGTCGATCGGCCTGAGCTTCACGCGATGGAACGGCCTCGCCCTCACCGACATCCGCGGAACGGGCCTCGACAACTACAAGTACGTCGCGCAGAACTATCCGCCGTTCTGGCCAGCGGTCCAGCACAACGTCCTGTGGCTCGCGTTCCTCGCGCTCATCGCGACCCCGCTCGGGCTGCTCCTCGCGGTGCTCCTCGACCAGAAGATCCGCGGCAGCAGGATCTACCAGAGCATCTTCTTCGTCCCCGTGATGCTCTCCCTCGCGCTGGTCGGCGTGATCTGGCAGCTGTTCTACCAGCGCGACCACGGCCTCCTGAACTACCTCCTCGGCACGGCCGGAACCCCGAGCGCCGTCGACTGGTTCGGCGACAGCAACGTCAACATCTGGGCCGCCCTCATCGCCGCGACGTGGCGGCACGCGGGGTACGTCATGCTGCTCTACCTGGCGGGCCTCAAGGGCGTGGACCCGGCGCTCAAGGAGGCGGCGTCGCTCGACGGTGCCAACGCGGCCCAGACGTTCTTCCGCGTCGTCTTCCCCGCGATGCGCCCCATCAACATCGTCATCGTGGTCATCACGATCATCGAATCGCTGCGCGCGTTCGACATCGTCTACGTCATCAACCGCGGCACCAACGGCCTCGAGCTCATCTCGGCCCTCGTGATCCAGAACCTCGTCGGCGAGGGACAGGTGATCGGCGTCGGCTCGGCGCTCGCGACGATCCTCCTCGTCATCTCGCTCGTCCCGATCGTCTTCTACCTCACCCGCACGTTCGGGAAGGAAGCGAAAGAATCATGACCACCATCACCGCCCCGACCCGCGTGGCGCGCGGCACCGAGCGCGGCGGCTCGAAGCCGAGACGCCACTACGCGACGCACCTCGTGCTCCTGGTCCTCTCCGTCATGTGGCTCCTCCCGCTCGCGTGGTCCCTCTACACGGCACTCCGTCCCATCGAGTCGACCAACAAGAACGGCTACTTCAGCGTCGCCGGGCCCTTCAACTTCGACAACTTCGTCACGGCCTGGAACCAGGGCGGCTTCTCCCACTACTTCTGGAACTCGGTCCTCATCACGGTCCCGACCGTCCTGCTGACCCTCTTCTTCGCCTCGCTCATGGCCTTCGCCGTGAGCCGCGTGAGCTGGAAGTTCAACATCACGCTGCTCATCATGTTCACGGCCGGAAACCTCCTGCCCCCGCAGGTCCTCGCGGCGCCGCTGTTCGAGATGTTCAAGCTCATCCAGCTCCCGTACTGGTTCAGCGACTCCGGTTCCCTCCTCAACACGTACATTTCGGTCATCGTCGTGGACACGGCATTCCAGATCGGGTTCTGCACGTTCGTCCTCTCGAACTACATGAAGGCCCTCTCGCAGGACCTCACCGAGGCCGCACTCGTGGACGGCGCCGGGATCTGGACCCAGTACTGGTCGATCATCATGCCGCTCTGCCGGCCCGCCTTCGCCGCTTTGGGCACGCTTGAGGTCATCTTCATCTACAACGACTTCTTCTGGCCGCTCCTCTTCATCCAGAGCGGCAACCGGCTTCCGGTCACCACCGCGATCAACAACCTGCAGGGCGACTTCCTCAGCAATTACAATCTCCTCGCGGCTGGGGCCACGATCACGGTCATCCCGACGCTCATCATCTATCTCGTCCTCCAACGCCAATTCGTCGCCGGGCTCACCCTCGGCTCAAGCAAGGGGTAGGCATGCTCGCGGCAGCACGGCAGTCCGCAATCCTCGACGCCGTCCACGAGGAAGGCGTGGTCAAGGTCGCCGACCTCGCCCACCGTCTCGGGGTCTCCGCCGTGACGGTCCGCCGCGACGTCGACGCGCTGAGCGACGCGGGGCTTCTCACCCGCGTCCACGGCGGTGTCATGGTCCAGGGCGAAGTCGGCACCCATGAGCCCGGCTTCGCGCTCAAGTCGACGCAGCATCTCGAGGAGAAGGCCGCGATCGCTCGGGAGGCCGCGGCACTCGTGCAGGAGGGCATGGCCGTCGGGATCACGGCGGGCTCGACGACGTGGATGCTCGCCAAGGCCCTCTCCGCCGGGCCCCGCATCACCGTCGTCACCAACTCGGTGCGGGTCATGGAGGCGTTCGACGCGTCCTCGTCCGGCTCAGTCGTGCTGCTCACGGGCGGCGAGCGCACGCCGTCGGACGCCCTCGTGGGGCCGCTCGCCACGGCGTCGATCCGGAGCCTCCACCTCGACCTGCTGTTCCTCGGGGTCCACGGCATGGACGAGCGGGCCGGCTTCACGACGCCGAACCTGCTCGAGGCGGAGACGAATCAGGCGTTCGCGTCCGCGTCGCGACGGCTCATCGTCGTCGCGGACCACAGCAAGTGGGGCGTCCAGGGCATTGGGAGCATCTGCGGTTTCGACGACGTGGACGGCATCGTGACGGACGCCGCCCTCCCGGGACCGGCCCTCTCGTATCTCCGGGACCGCGTTCCCTCGGTGCGGGTCGCCGGCTGACGCGTTCCGGCAGCGCGCGCCCGCCGGGCACGGAGCGGCGGCGCGGTGCCCCCAAGGGGTGCCGCGCCGCCGTCGTCCGGTGAAGCGGAGGCTACGGAATGACGTTGACGGTTCCGAGCATGCCCAGATCGTCATGGAACTCGCAGAGGTAGTTCCACGAACCCAGCTGGTCGAAGGTCACTGAGAACGTCGACGGACCGCCAAGGAACGCCTCGAGCAGCAGACCCGAATCCACGGGCTTGCCGTTCTGCCTCAGGGTCGTGAACGTCACCGTGTGGGGGACGGGCATCATGTTGGCCGCCAGATCGAACGTCACGGTCTGGCCCAGGTGTACGGTGTCCACCGTCGGGATGAACCGCATGACCATCGCCGTGGAGTCGCCAGCGCCAACGAAGACGTGCGTCGGGGTGGCCAGCGCGGCGGTGTCAGCCCAGAGCTTGTAGCCGTCCGCGAGGACCGCCGCCTTCTGGGCCGCCGCTTGGGCGTCGTAGAACGCCTGCGTGTGCGGATACGGCGCGTTCGGTGCACCGACATGCACGGTGATCGACATGACGTCGCCGTGAATCAGGCAGAAGAACGTGAAGTCGCCACGAGCAGCAAACTTCTGCTGATACGAGGTCACGGTCGGGAAGTCCGGGGTGGACACCGTGGTCAGGATCCCGGAATTGGTCCACGGTGCCGTCGGATCGAAGACCGGCCCGCCGACCCGCGGAACGGCGTCGGCCAAGAGGCTGCCGACGCCCGTGGGTGGAATCGGCGGCGTCCCGAAGCTCACGGTGTGGATCTCGGCGCTGTTGGCCACGAAGTCGATCGAGTCGCCTTGGTCGATCCAGATCTCGCCGGGCAGGAAGCGCATGCCCTGGATCGCGAGATCCGGGGACTGCTCGCCGACCAGGACCTTCCACATGACGGTGTTGGGGTTGGTGGTGACGGACGCCTGGGCGGGCGCCACGCCGAAGAGGCCCACAATGAGGCCGACGAGGGCCATCGCGGCCCAGACGGATCGCTTGAACGGACGCATGGACATCGGAGGGTGCTCCTGAGGACAAAAGCGTGCCGCCCTCCTCCAGCGCGGACGACGGCGGGTGCTCGCCTCCCGCTGACACGGGAGGCCGTGTGCGGACCAACTCGCGGCGCGCCCCATCACTTGCCGCGGTGCCGCTTCGGCGCCGAGACCTCGCCGATGGAGGGTGCTGTTGTTCCGTCTCCCCGGAACTGGGATAAGGGTAGGACTTCTGGCCGAGGGGGACAACAGCCGAAAGACCTCTCCCGCGACCGCCGTAAGATCGGACCATGACCCAGCCCACTGAGCCCTCGACCGCCACGCCTGCGCCCGCCGCATCCTTGCCGGGCCACCCCACGATCCTCGTGGTCAACGGCCCGAATCTGAACCTGCTCGGAACGCGCGAGCCGGAGAAGTACGGCACGGCGACGCTCGGCGACATCGAGCGCCTGTGCGCTGGCGCGGCGGAGGCGCACGGACTCGGCTGCGACTTCGTGCAGTCGAACCACGAGGGCGTTCTCGTCGAGGCGATCCACGCGGCGCGGGAGAAGTCGCTCGGCATCGTCATCAACGCGGGGGCCTACACGCACACGTCCGTCGCGATCCGGGACGCGATCAGCGCCGTCGCTCTCCCCGCCGTCGAGGTCCACATCACGAACGTCCACGCGCGCGAGCCGTTCCGCCACCACTCGTACCTGAGCGACGTGTGCAAGGCGGTCATCGCGGGGGCCGGAACGCTCGGGTATCGCTTCGCGATCGACTACCTCGCGGAGCTCACGCGGGACCGCGAGGCCTGACCCCGCCCGGGCCCGCGGCTACTTGCGCGTGCAGGTGCCGGGCTGGACCGGCTGCGAGAGGCTCGGCGCCTGGTCGGCGACGGGCCGCACCTCGCTCATGGTGATCGCGTAGCCCACGTCTTGGGTGTTGTCCGACTTCGCGAAGACCACGCCGGTCACGGCTCCGCTCGTCGTGAGGAGCGGGCCGCCGGAGTTGCCCTGCTGGACGTTGCCGGAGATCTGGTAGACGGACTTGGGGACCGCATTGGCGCCGTAGATGTCCGGGGCGAGCACCGTCGTCGTCCCTTGAATCGCGGCCGGCCGCATCTGGAAGGGCCCGCCGAGCGGGTAGCCGCCGAACGCGGCGGACGTGCCAGCGGGGCTGTTGTCCGTGAGCTTGAGCGGGGCCAGCGACGAGCCCTCGATCGCGAGGACCGCGAGGTCGTGGACCTGGTCGAAGTACACCACGCGGGCCGTGCGGGCGCCGTCGGTCTGGGTCTCGACAACCGGCTGCGGGACCCCGGCCACGACGTGCGCGTTGGTCATGATGCGGTCCGGCGCGACGACGAAGCCGCTGCCCGTCTGGTTCTGGCCACACTGGAACGCCGTCCCGGTGATCCGCACGATCGACTTCGCCGCAGTGCGCAGCGCGGACGAATCCGTGTTCTCGGCCGGGATCGGGACCGGCTTGAGCGGCCCAATCCCCTCGATGATGCGCGGCAGCGTGTCGCCGAGCACGAACGCGCGGATCTGGGCGGCGCCGGCCTTGAGCGGGTCCGGCGTGACGTCGTCGATCGCGGTGATGACCTTCGACGAAGCGAGCTGCTGCGACAGGACGGGGACGCCCACGCTCGAGACCGTGAACGAGAGCATCGACATGACGATCGCCGCGACGAACAGATTCGCGAGCCCGCCGAGCACCCGGTCGACCACGCCGAGCGGCTTCGACGTGATCCGGCCCCGGAGGCGGCGGCCCAGCATCGTGCCGACCGCGTTCCCCGCGACCATGAGCACAATCGCCGTGATGACGACGGCGGCAGCCCGCCACGAGCTGTCCGACATCCACTGGCTCACGAGGGGCACAGCAAAGAAGGCGGCCATGCCGCCCACGAGAAAGCCAATGATCCCGCCGAGGCTCACGAGGAGACCTGCCCGCACCCCGTAGACGAGGTAGCCGATCAGGACCACCACGAGGACAAGGTCCAGGAAGGTCGTATCGAACATCCTCGCCAGTCTACCGACGCTGTCTGGGGCAAAGCTGGGCGGGGCGCTGGTGGTGCGTTCGTCACAAAAGCTTGCAACATCTGGAAGAATGGCCCCCAGCGCCAGCAAAGAATATGACTAGGAGACTGCATTGGACATCGAGGTACTGCGCCGCGCGCCGCTCTTCGCCACGCTCGACGACGAGGCGTTCCGCCTCCTGACCGACGAGCTCATGGAGGTCGACCTTTCCCGCGGCGCGTCGGTGTTCCGCGAGGGCGATCAGGGCGATCAGATGTACTTCATCGTCTCCGGCAAGATCAAGCTCGGCCGCACGTCGCCGGACGGGCGCGAATCGCTCCTCGCGATCCTCGGCCCGGGCGAGCTGTTCGGCGAGATGGCGCTCTTCGACCCCGCGCCCCGCACGGCGACCGCGACGGCCGTCTCCGAGACGCGGCTCGCCGGCCTCAAGAACGACGCGCTCGTGGCCCTGCTCCGCGCCCGCCCCGAGGTGTCCGCCCAGCTCCTCCAGGCCCTGGCCCGCCGCCTGCGCCGCACGAACGATTCCCTCTCCGACCTCGTCTTCAGCGACGTGCCCGGCCGCGTCGCGAAGGCGCTCCTGGACCTCGCGGATCGGTTCGGCCGCCCCGCCACGGACGGCGTCCTCGTGGCGCACGAGCTCACGCAGGAGGAGCTCGCCCAGCTCGTCGGCGCCTCGCGCGAGACGGTCAACAAGGCCCTCGCCGAGTTCGTCCAGCGCGGCTGGATCCGGCTCGAGGCGCGTGCGGTCGTCATCCTCGACATGCCGCGCCTGCGCCAGCGCAGCCGCTAACCCGCCTCGGGTACGAACGACGGGCGCCGGCCACCTCGAGAGGTGACCGGCGCCCGTCGTTCGCTCTTGAGTTGGCGCACCCGAAACGCCAGAAAGGCGAAGTTGGCGTACCCGAAACGGTTAGGCCGAGGTGACGGGGGCCGCCGGGGGCACCGTGGCGAGCGCCGCCGTGGCGGGCGCCGCGCTCGGGGCCTCGACGCGGAGCCACAGCTGCCCGTCGACGTCCTCGAGCAGCGCGCGGTACGTGTGCGTGGACCGCTTGATGTTGAGGTACGCGATGCAGCCCTTGGCCTTCGCGATCTTCTCGAGAATGATCTCGCTCGCGGGCACGAGCAGCTCCGGAAGCGACGATCCCTTGGTGTCTTCCTCGCCGATCCGGTCCCCGAACGCCGCGGTGTCGCGATCCGCGAGGATGCGCGCCGGGAGAACCCATTCGCCCCACACGCCCTTGCTCGGCAGCAGCGTGGGGGTCTGGCCCTCGGGGAGCGTCGCCGCGAAGTAACGCGTGTCGAAGCGCCGGTGTGCGAACTCGGGCGAGACCCAATGAACGAGCGGCCTGAGGAGATCCGTGCGCAACCCGAGGCCGCGCTTCGTGATCAGCTCGGCGAAGCCGATCTCCTGCGCCGCGACCGCTTCACGGGCCCGCGTCCAGTCGGGCGTGCCGGTGCCCTCGACCACGGTCGTCGCGTCCGAGCCGGCGAGGAGCACTCCGGTCTCCTCGAAGAGCTCGCGGATCGCGGCGACGACGTGGGCGCGCGCCACGGAGAAGTCGTCGACTCCGAGCATCTCGGCCCAATGGCCTACCGAGGGTCCGTACCAGTCGAACGTGTCGTGGTCCGTGTTCTGGACCGAGCCGCCGGGGAACGCGACGGCCCCGAGCGGCGAATTCCCCGGGCGATAGCCGAGCCACGTCTCCGTGCCCTCGGCCGAATCCCGCACGAGGACCACGGAGGACGCGAGCCGCGCGTTACGCGGCGGGCGGTCCCCTTCCTCAAGCCAACTGCGCGCCGCCCCCTGAAGCCGCTTGGGGACGATGAAGCGGCGGCTATGCGAACTCTGCAATCAGCTCCACCTCAACCGGGGCGTCGAGCGGCAGCACCGCGACGCCGACGGCGGAACGGGCATGTGCGCCCGCCTCGCCAAAGACCTTCCCGAGCAGCTCCGACGCGCCATTTACAACGCCGGGTTGGCCCGTGAACGAGGGGTCGGAAGCCACGAAGCCCACGACCTTGACGATCCGCGTGACGCGGTCCAGGTCGCCGATCTGTGCCTTGACGGCCGCGAGCGCGTTGACGATGCACAGCTCCGCGTAGCGCTTGGCGTCCTCCGCCGTCACGTCCGCGCCGACCTTGCCGGTCGCGGGCAGCTGCCCCTTCGCGAACGGGAGCTGCCCGGACGTGTAGACAAAGCCACCGGCGACGACGGCCGGAACGTAGGCGGCGACAGGCGCCGAGACCTCGGGGAGGCTCAGGCCGAGGTCCGCGAGGCGGCGTTCGACCGCGCCGAGGGCCACCGCTTCCGGCGCGGCGGTGTTGGCCGTCCCGGACTGCGATTCGCTCATGCCTGCTTCTCCCTCTTCATGTAGGCCACAAGGCCGTTTCCGCCCGGTCCGGGGACGACTTGGACGAGCTCCCAGCCGTCCTCGCCCCACTGGTCGAGGATCTGCTTCGTCGCGTGAACGATCAGCGGTACGGTGGCGTACTCCCACGTGGTCATAAGGTCCAGCGTAGTCGGTCCCGCTAGACTGCCCTACATGGCGTCTGGCAAGAATCCTCTGTTCGACACGGCCACCACGCTCGGCAAGATCCTCGCTTTCCTTGGCGTCAGCGCGATCTGCGGGGTTCTCGTGGCGGGGCTCATGGTGCCCGCTGCGGCCGTGACGGGGAGCGCAGCAAACGGCTCGGTGCAGTTCTTCAACAGCCTCCCGAGCGAGCTCACGGTCTCCCCTCCGGGGCAGGTGACGAAGATCGTCGCTTCTGATGGGTCGCAGATCGCGACCCTTTTCAATGAGAACCGGACTCCGCTCAAGCTCGATCAGATGTCGCCGAACATCAAGAACGCGATCGTCGCTGTGGAGGACTATCGCTTCTACGAGCATGGCGGCATCGACATGACGGGCATCCTCCGCGCCCTCGTCTCGAACGTCCGCGGCGACAAGCAGGGCGCCTCGACGCTCACGCAGCAGTACGTGACGAACGTCATCAACGAGAACCTCGTGGCGCAAGGCAAGGACGCCGACGTGGTGCTCAACGGCCAGAAGGGCGTGGGCGACAAGCTGCGCGAGATGAAGCTCGCCATCGCGCTCGAGAAGCAGTACTCGAAGGATCAGATCCTCGAGGGCTACCTCAACCTCGTGTTCTTCAACCGAAACGCCTACGGCATCGAGGCCGCGGCCCAGTACTTCTTCTCGGTCGACGCAAAAGACCTCTCGCTCCCCCAGGCGGCGACCCTCGCGGGCCTCGTCAACAGCCCGTCGCTGTACGACCCGAGCACGCATCCGGACAACTCCACCAAGCGCCGCAACCTCGTGCTAGACGCCATGCTGCAGCACGGCTACATCAACCAGAAGGACCACGACGCCGCCGTCGCGACGCCGATGCAGCTCAAGATCAACCCGCCCAAGCAGGGCTGCCCGTACGCCACTCAGGCGCAGTACTTCTGCGACTACGTGGTCCATCAGATCGAGAACGACCCGGCCTTCGGCAACACCCTCGATGAGAGGGATCAGAAACTCCTCCGCGGCGGCCTGACCATCAAGACCACGCTCGACCCTCGGCTTCAAGGCCCCGCCCAGGCCCAAGTGGACGCGACGGCTGGGGCCAATCCGGACCAGTGGGCGGCCTCTCTCGTGACCGTCCAGCCGGGCACCGGCAAGGTGCTCTCGATGGCTCAGAACACGCGAATACTCAAGGGCCAAGGCAAGGACTTCATCACCTCCTACAACTTCAACGTCGACAGCGCTGACACGAGCGGCAACGATCTCGGCGGCCTTGGCGGCATGCAGCCCGGTTCAACCATGAAACCCGTGACACTCGCGGCGTGGCTCAACGAAGGCAAACCGACGAACCAGATCGTCGACGCGAGCAAACGCGTCTATCCGCTGAACTATCCGTGGAAGACGACGTGCCAGAAGGTCACGGGCGCCTTCGACAGCTCGCAATCCTCGCTCGGCGCCGCCGACGACCTGCAGAACGACGAACCCCAGTGGTACCGGCCCATGAGCGTCCGCGAGGGCATCTACCAGTCGATCAACACCGCGACGTTCGCGTCCGCGGCAGGTCTCAACGACTTCTGCGACATCCAGCGCGCCGCGGACGCGATCGGGATGCACGTGGGCACGGGGAAGGACGAGAAGCTCAACCTCTCGACCCTCGGTAACCTGCTCGGTGGCTCGAACGTCTCCCCCATGACCATGGCCAACGCGTTCGCGACGTTCGCGAGCAACGGCACGTATTGCACTCCGATGTCGGTCACGGATGTGGTTGACTCGCAGGGCAAGCGGATCGGCGGCCAGGCCCCGAGCTGCCAGGCCAACGCGCTCAAGCCGGACGTGGCGAAGGCCGTGACGAACGTGCTCCAGGACGTCCTCACGAAGGGCTCCGGCTACAACATCAAGGACGACGCCGGCCAGACCATCAAGGTGGGCGTCCCGGACGCCGCGAAGACCGGTACCAACCAGTACAACGCGCAGACATGGGTTGTCGGCTACTCGAAGGGTCTCGCCACGGCGTCCTTCTTCGGTGACGCGTTCAAGCCGGCGGGCCGCATCGGTCAGAACGTCACGATCAACGGGAAGTTCTACAAGAGCGTTGATGGTGCGTTCATCGCCGGCCCGCAGTGGGCCTACTTCATGCAGAAGGCCGCCCCGCTGTACGAACACGGCGACTTCGACGCCCCGCCGTCGAACCTCATCAACTCCACGCAGTCCCAACCGCAGCCGACAGGCAACAACGGCGGTGGCCCGACCCAGGCCCCGTCCGCCCCGGCCCCGACCCAGACGAAGCCCGGCAAGGGAAACAACCCCTAGTGGCTGAGCTGGGGAGCGCGCCCGGGGCGGGGGCGCTGGCCCGCGCCGCGCGGCGGACGACGGCGGCCCTCGCCACGGGCACGAAGCGCGCCGGCCTGCTCGCGGGCATGGCGGCGTCGATTGGCGTTGCGGCCGCGGCGTACGGCTGGTGGGAGAAGGACCAGTTCGGCCTCCGCACGGAGACCGTCCCGGTGCTCCCCAAAGGCTCGCCGCCGCTTCGGGTCCTGCACCTGAGTGACATCCACTTCGTTCCCGGCCAGACCAAGAAGGCCCGGTGGCTCGCGGGCCTCGCCGAGCTGGCCCCAGACCTCGTGGTCAACACGGGCGACAATCTGAGCCACGTGGACGCCGTCGATCCCCTGCTCGAGGCCCTCGGGCCCCTCCTGCGATTCCCCGGCGTCTACGTCCCGGGGTCGAACGACTACTACGCGCCCGTGCTCAAGAACCCCGCGGCGTACCTGCTGGGCCCCTCAAATCGGAACCCGCTCCCCGACCGCGTGGCGCTCGACTGGCCCCGCCTCTCCGCGGGCTTCGGCGACGCCGGCTGGGTCAACCTCACGAACCGCGCCCAGTCGCTCGCCTTCAACGGCGTGCGCTACGACTTCTCCGGCGTGGACGATCCGCACCTCAAACGCGAGCGGTACGCGGGCTGGCCGCAGGGCGCGTCGGGCCACGACCGGAAGCCGCACCTCAAGGTCGCGGTCATCCACGCCCCGTATCAGCGGGTCCTCGACCACTTCACGGGCAGCGGCGCGGACCTCATGCTCGCGGGGCACACGCACGGCGGGCAGATCTGCCTCCCCGGCTACGGCGCGCTCGTGTCCAATTGCGATCTTCCGACGTGGCGCGCCAAGGGCCTCACGACGTGGGAGCACGAGGGCCGCTGGACCCCGCTCAACGTCTCGGGCGGCATCGGCACCTCCCGCTTCGCGCCGATTCGCATCGCGTGCCGCCCCGAGGCGGTCCTGCTGACGCTCACCGCGCGCCGCTAGGCACTCGCGCACCGCTTGAGCAACGCTCACAGTGCCATGGCGTAGGGTAGTTTCCACAGCTAACTACTCCTGACCGGAGGTGTGAGCGCCGGCATGCCCAAGCAGGCCCCCGCCCTTGACCAAATCTCGTTTCGCGGCAGCCTCGCACGGCTCGCCCCGGAGGCCCGATCGATCGTCCCCCGGCTGATCGCCGGACTCGCGGTCGGGCTTCTTGCCTCTGTGCTCGCGGTCCTCGTGCCGCAGGTGTTCCGCGCCATCATCGATACTCTGCTCCGCCCGGGAGCCGGGCCGTCGGCAGTCGTGTGGGGCGCCGTCGTCGTCCTCGTCATGGGAGTCGTCGAAGCGGCGCTGACGTTCTTGCGCCGCATCTTCGTGCTCGACCCCGCGACCAACGTCGAAACCTCGCTGCGCGTCAAGCTCTACCGCCACCTGCAGCTGCTGCCCGTCTCGTTCCACGACGGCTGGGGCTCCGGGCAGCTGCTCTCACGCGCCATGACGGACCTCAACCTCCTGCGCCGCTGGCTCGCGTTCGGGGCGATGTACCTCATCATCTCGTTCGCCACCGTGTTCGTGGGCATCGCGATGCTCTTCACGATCTCGTGGCAGCTCGCGCTCATCTTCCTCGCGGCCGCGATCCCGATCAGCGTGTACAGCTTCCGCTTCCGCCGCCAGTTCGTCGCGGTGTCCCGCCGCAGCCAGGACCAGGCCGGCGACCTCGCGACGGCCGTGGAGGAGTCCGTCCACGGCATCCGCGTGCTCAAGGCCTTCGGGCGCAGCCGCGAGGCACTCGAAAGCTTCGCCCTCCAGGCCGAGGAGCTGCGCGACACGGAGGTCACGAAGGCCCGCCACCTCGCGATCTTCAGCATGGTCGTGACGCTCCTCCCGGAGCTCGCGCTGGGTTCGGGCCTCATGGTCGGGCTCTGGCTCGCGGGGACCGGGCAGATCACGGTCGGCGCCCTGGCCGCGTTCTTCGCGACGGCGGCCGCCGTCGCGAACCCGGTCGAAATGTCCGGCGCGCTCGTGGGCATGGCGCTCACCGCGAAGACCGCGATCGACCGCCACTACGAGGTCATGGACGAGCCGATCACGATCGCCGACCCGGACGAGCCGGCGAGCATCGCGGCACCCCACGGGGCGCTCGCCTTCCGCAACGTGCGCTTCGCGTTCGGCACGCGCACACCGCGCAAGGCCGCGGCAGCGAACGACGGCGCGGGGTCGATCCTGCGCAACGTCAACCTTGAGCTCGTCCCCGGCGAGACGATGGCGCTCGTGGGCGTCACGGGCTCCGGGAAGACCACGCTCTTGGCGCTCGTTCCCCGCCTCTACGACGTGAGCGGGGGCTCGGTGGAGATCGACGGCGTCGACGTCCGGGAGCTCACCCTGCCCGAGCTGCGCCGGGCCGTCTCGGTCGCGTTCGAGAACACGACGCTCTTCTCGAGCTCGGTGCGCGACAACGTGCTGCTGGGCGCGGATGTGCGGGAGGGGCCCGAGGCGGACGCGCTCCTCGACGAGGCGCTCGACGTCGCGCAGGCCCACTTCGCGTACTCCCTTCCGGAGGGCGTCGACACCCGGATCGGCCAGGAGGGCCTGAGCCTCTCGGGCGGCCAGCGGCAGCGCATCGCGCTGGCCCGCGCGATCGCGGCGAAGCCCTCCGTCCTGGTCCTCGACGATCCGCTGTCCGCGCTCGACGTCGCCACGGAGGAGCGCGTGGAGGGTCGCCTTCGCGATGTTCTCACCGACACGACGACGCTCATCGTCGCCCACCGCCCCTCGACCGTGGCCCTCGCGGACCGCGTGGCGCTCCTGCGCGACGGCGTGATCGACGACGTCGGGACCCACGCCGAGCTCCTGTCCCGCAACGGGCACTACCGATACGTGATCGCGAGCCTCGACTCGGAGCCGCGGGACCTCGACACCGCGCTCGACACCGACGACAACCTGGACGATCTCGAGGAGGCCCGATGAGTTCCGCGCCGCGCACCGCCACCGCCCCGCGCACCGCCGCGGAAAGGGACCACGCGGAAGACGACTACGACCTGAACCGGGAGGATTCCCGCGCGGTCCGGCGCCGATCGCTGCGGCTCCTCGCCTCCCTCATCCGCCCCGTGCGGGTGCGGTTCTGGCTCACGCTCGGGATGGTCGTCATCTCCCAGGCCACGAAAGCCGCAGGCCCTGCGATCATCGCCGCGGGCGTCGACTACGCGCTCCCCCGGCTCATGCGCGGGGATTCGACGCTCGTGTGGCTCACGGGCGCGGGCTATCTCGCGGCGGCCCTCACCACGGCGCTCCTCACGGCCGGCTACGTGACCTCGACGGCGAAGCTCAGCCAGGCGATGCTCCTGGACCTGCGCGTGCGCGTGTTCCGGCACACGCAGCGGCTGAGCCTCGACTTCCACGAGCACTACACATCGGGGCGGATCATCAGCCGGCAGACCTCCGATCTCGAGGCCCTGCGCGAGCTCCTCGACTCCGGCGTGAGCTCTCTCGTCTCCGGCGTGCTGTTCATGATCTTCACGGCGGCCACGGTGTTCCTGCTCGACTGGCCGTCCGGCGTCATCATGCTGCTCGCCGCCGCGCCCATGTTCTGGCTCGCCCGGTGGTACCAGGTCCGCTCGCAAGTCACCTACCGCGCATCCCGCGTCGCGTCGGCGCGGCTCATCGTGCACTTCGTCGAGACCATGACCGGCATCCGCGCGGTCAAGGCCTTCCGCAAGGAGCCCGAGAACAACCAGGAGTTCGGCGAGCTCGCGGAGGACTACCGCAAGATCACGGCGCGCTCGATCCAGCTCAACGGCGTCCTCCAGCCCGGCCTCGTGATGATCGGCAACATCACTGTCTCGGTCGTGCTCCTCGTCGCGGGGTTGCGCGTGCTGAGCGGCGGCCTCGCCGTCGGGGTGCTCCTCGCGCTCGTGCTCTCGGTCAAGCGCTTCTACCAGCCGATCGCGGACATGGCGATGTTCTACAACTCGTTCCAGAGCGCGCAGGCGGCGCTCGAGAAGGTCTCCGGCCTGCTCGAGGAGGTCCCCACCGTGCTGCCGCCGCGCGAGCCCGAGCCCCTCCGCGACCCCCGCGGCAACGTCAGCTTCAACCAGACCGAGTTCCGCTACGGCGACGGCCCCGTGGTGCTGCCCGAGTTCAGCCTCGACATTCCGGCCGGACAGACGATCGCGCTCGTGGGCGCGACGGGCGCGGGCAAGTCGACGCTCGCCAAGCTCGTGGCGCGCTTCTACGACGTCTCCTCGGGCGCGCTCACGCTCGACGGCGTCGACCTCCGCCGGCTCTCGACGCCCGACCTGCGCCGCGCCGTCGTCATGGTCACCCAGGAGGCGTTCCTGTTCAGCGGCACGGTCGCGGACAACATCGCGCTGGGGCGGCCCGCGGCGACGCGCGCCGAGATCGAGGCGGCCGCGAAGGCCGTGGGCGCCCACGAGTTCATCACGGCGCTGCCCAACGGCTACGACACGGACGTCAACAAGCGCGGCGGTCGCGTGTCCGCGGGGCAGCGTCAGCTCATCTCCTTCGCGAGGGCGTTCCTCGCGGCTCCCGCCGTGCTCATCCTCGACGAGGCCACCTCGTCTCTCGACATCCCGTCGGAGCGGCTCGTCCAGGCCGGCCTGCAGCGTCTGCTCGCGCGGCGGGGCCGGACCGCGATCATCATCGCCCACCGGCTCTCGACCGTGGAGATCGCCGACCGGGTCCTCGTGATGGACGCCGGGCGGATCATCGAGGACGGGACTCCGGAGGAGCTCATCCGCGGCGGCGGCCGCTTCGCGGCGCTTCACGGGGCCTGGCAGGACTCGCTCGTGTAGGCACATGCGCTGGTCCAAGTCACCTTCTCGTGGGCCCAAGTCGCCTTCTCGTGGGTCCAAGTCACCGTCGAGTACAGCAGTCAGCTTGAGGGTGACTTGTCGGCGAGAAGGTGACTGCGCCCGGCGAGAAGGTGACTGCGCCGGAGGGCCGCAGCCGGACCCCCGCGATTTCGCGTCGGGCCGCCGGATCGGGTACTCTAGATGAGTTGCTTGGGGAACCTGTAAGGGGGATCCGGGCGGCGGATCGGGATGTAGCGCAGCTTGGTAGCGCGCTTCGTTCGGGACGAAGAGGTCGCAGGTTCAAATCCTGTCATCCCGACCAGAAGTCGCGGAAACTCAAGGGTTTCCGCGACTTTTCAGTTGGTGAGACTTGATCGGGTCATCGAAAACCCATCTTTTTGACCTCCCCGCGACGGCTCGGCGCTGCTGCATTCCGGTAGCCCGCCGACTGCTCCGGCTGCCTCCGGTCCTTGTTGGTGAGCGCGGCGCACCTGTCCTGCATGGACACCGATCACACTGCCGAGAACCCCTGGGGGCTGGAGACCCTGCTCGACGTCGGCGAGCTCGCCGCGTACCTCGGCGTGCCGCTCTCCACGGTGTACGACTGGCGCACGCGGGGCCTGGGCCCGCGCGCGTACCGCTTCGGCAAGCACCTGAAGTTCGCCGTCTCCGACGTGCGGACCTGGGTCGAAGCGCAGCGCGAGCCCGGGCCGCCGTCGCCGGCGGACGGGAGGTGACCCGGTGAGCCGCCAGCGCCTGGCCGTCGGCACCTTCGGCGGGATCGGCTACCTGCCCGCCGCCGGCGGCCGGATCGTCGCCCGCGCCCGCTACCGCGGCTGGGACGGAAGGACCCGGCTGGTGCAGGCCACCGGGGCGACCCGGAAGGCCGCCGAGCGCGCCCTGAAGGCCAAGCTCGCCGACCGCAGCCTCTTCCAGCCCGCCTCCACCATGCTCACCCCGGACAGCCCGTTCCCCGACCTGGTCGCCTACTGGCTCGAAGACCTCGACCTCGACGACCGGCTCTCCAAGCGGACTCGACAGCTCTACGAGCGGAACATGCGCACACTCGTCCTGCCCGCCTTCGAGAGCCTGACCCTGCGCGAGGTCGGGGTCGCCCGTTGCGACCACTTCCTCAAGCAGCTGGCCAGGCAGAGCTACAACCGCGCAAGGCAGGCCCGCGTCGCCCTCCGCCTCGCCCTGGCCCTGGCCGTGCGGCACGAGGTGCTGCCCCGCAACCCGATGGAGAACGTCTCCCGGCTGCACCGCCCCGCGTCGACGCCGAACGCGCTCACCCCGGCGGAGGTCAACGCGGTCCGGGCGGCGATCGCGTTCTGGGAGGCCGGCCGGTCGCCCTCCGGGCCCAGGCCGGACGGCCAGCTCGGCGCGATCGTGGAGGTAATGCTCGGCACCTCCGCGCGCATCGGCGAGGTCCTGGCCATCCGCCGCCGCGACGTCGACATCACCAGTTCCCCGCCCTCGGTCCGGATCGCCGGCACCATCGTCAGCCACCGGGGCGAGCCGACGGCGCGCCAGGACCATCCGAAGACGGCGAAGTCGCGCCGCACCGTGGCGGTCCCGTCGTTCACTGCCGAGGCCGTCCGGCGGCGGCTGGCGAAGCTGGAGGACCCGTCGCTGGATGCGCTGCTGTTCTGCAGCCGGGAGGGGACGCCGCTGACGACGAATCACGTCCGCCTCCAGCTCCGCCGGGTGATGGACCTGGCCGGGATCGCCGGGGTCACCCCCCACATGTTCCGGAGGACCGTCGCGACCGCGATCAGCGCCGAGGCTGGCGTCGACCTCGCCGCCGAGCTGCTCGGCCACACGGACCCGAAGATCACCATCGCGCACTACATCCGCCGCAACGAGATGGTCAACCCGGCCACCGCCGAGATGCTCGAGCGCGCGTTCGCGAAGGACGTCTGATCTTCCCAGGCTGCGTACCTGCGTGCGACGCTGGGCGGTACAGAATGCAACGCGACGAGAGCGGTGCCGAACGGGAGGGTTCGGATCGCATCGGGGGCATGAGGGGAATCATGATGAGGGTGGTCAGATCGTGCACGTCCTTGGCCGGAGGCTCCGCCGGGGATAGCTCTGACGATGAAGCACCGACCATTGTCCGCATGCCTACGCGAGCGACAGGGGACACGGGCATCGCCGTGATGCGATCGCGCTCGACGGTGCCGCCACCGTGGCGGCACCGTGCGACCTGCGCTTTTGCCCGCAGAGGGCGAACCGCGACGCCGCCCGCGGCCACGCGGCGGCTTCCTCGGCGAACCCGTCCCAGATCAGCACGAACGCGAGGATAGTCATCGCCCCAGCTGCAGGTATCGGTGCAGGGCGGGGGTGCTTGATGCACTTCTGTCCGGCGCGGACGCGCGCCAGCGCCTCGGCGGCGAGACGTTCCAGATCGCCGGCGCTGGATCTGCGCCCCGGATGCCCGCCCCGGGCGGCGGCCTGCGTGGAACGCTGCCGCACCGCCGCATCGATCCCCCACCACTTCCGCCGACGCGCGGTCACGCAGCGCACCTGGTTGGTTGGAATCCTCGGCGAGGCGCCGCAGTTCGTCGATGCCTTCAAGGCTCGTGCACGAGCCTCGGCCGGTGACCATACGCGCGGCCCATTCCCAGGTCTTCCCGTTCGCCTCCGACGGTGGGGCCACGGTGGCCCCACCGTCTGACCTGGGGTTATCCCCGTTGCCGGTAAACTGTGGGGCCTCCGGACGATGAGTCTGGTGCAGATGTACTCGATCCCCGTACGAGCTGTGGCCGCGGGCCATTCCGGCAGGGTGAACCCATACCGGTGCTTCCGTTTGAGGCTCGTTGTGCTCATCGATGGCTCACCTCCCAGCAAGTAGGTGCACACGCGCTCCCCGGCAATCGAGGTGGGCGCGGTGCCGAGGGGAAATGGTCCGCTCACCACTCGATCGTGGACGCGCCGCCCTGTGGGCGTGCGCCCGCGGTTGAACGCCGACATGGGCCGCAGCCGGAGCCGCGCGGTCGCCCGCCGCCCCGCCGACCGGGGCAGCCGATTGGACCGAGAAGCGTTGGTTGCCGCGGTCGGGTTCGGCAGCGAAATCAACTCCAGGCCCGGCGACCCGAACCGTGGCCTACTCCATGAGACATACGGGCGCGTGGCCGTCCTCGTAATGAGGTAGCGGGGGCCGGCGAGCCAGCGGAGGGCGGCTGCGGTCAGGAGCGGGGCGTGCCCGCTCACTACGTTGCGGCGGTCGTGGTGCTTGCCGCAGGTCTGATCACGCTCGGAGCTGGTTATGCAATTAGCACCAACTCTGCCGAACAGTGGCGCGCGTCGTCGGAAAGGACGTCTCGAAACCTCGCGTCGATGACAGCCGAGCGCGACGGCCTGGCGCAGAAGAACGGGGCGCTGACTTCGCAGCTCGGTGACACGACGAGCAAGCTCAACGACACAACGACCCAACTCAACACGGCCGATGAGCGTATCAGGTCGCTTGCCAACGAGAAGGCCCAGGTCGGGGCCAGCGCAGCTTTGCTTGCCGAGCTCGTCGTCGCTTCGCAGAAGGTGGGCAGCGAATTGGCTGCGTGCATCCACGAGCATCAAAACTACGAGTCGTTCCTCGGCGGCAGCCCACGGCCCTACGACCAGTCCTCCATGGTCTCCCGGACCCGGTCGGTCGATTCCGTGTGCCAGGTGGCGGGCAACCGACAGCGCCAGCCTCACCCGGGCCATCCAAGGGCTGAGCAGGTGACGCGCACGGCTCTCCGGGTTGCCGCCTCGAGTGCCTTTGTCGTGCTCTCGCTCGCGGGCTGCCCTCTCGCCCCGGTGCCGCCCCCTTCCGACTCCGGGACCGTCCAGCCGGCATCTCAAGCGGCCGCGCCGGTTCGCACGGCTGCAGCGCCGGCCTCTCACGCGCCAGCCGTCACCGCGGCCGGCTTCAGCAAGTACGAGAAAACTGCGCTACGCGTGCGCAACCTCGGCTGCGGCGTCTCAACAGGATCCGGATTCGCCATCGCCGACCACGTGTTCGTCACCAACCGCCACGTCGTCGGCGGCGCAGCCCTGCTCCAGGTGAGCACCTACGACGGATCGGACATCACGGTCAACGCGGTCGGCGCTTTCGTAGTCGCCGACCTCGCCCTCGTATGGACGAAGGAGGACCTTCCCGCCACCATCCAGCTCGCTCCTTTGAACCCGCCCACGGGCGCACAAGTGTCAGTCATCGGCTACCCGCTCGGCGGCGAACTCACCACCATCAACGGACGCGTCCTCAAATACGGACCCGACCCCATCGGTTGGTCCTCACTGCCGATGATCTACAGCGACGCCTCCATCGAGCCCGGCAGCTCCGGAAGCCCCGTCATCGACGCCTCTGGCTCGCTCGTGGGCGTCGCGTACGCGGGCGGCGGTGGACAGTCGATCTTCGTCCCCGTCGAAACCCTCGTCGAGGTCCTCAAGGACCCGTCGAGGTACTCGAACGGGTCCAAGTGCGAAGGCGCCCTCTGAGAAGGAAGGGCTCCGATCTCCGTGCTCTTCTCGACGAACAGGAGTCAGGCCGGCGTCGAGCTGGTCTCGGCGTCGTGTTTGGCCCGGGCTCGGCGGACGCTGGCTTCGCCGACGTGGAAGACGCTGGCGATGTGCCGCAGGCTCTTGCCGGCCGCGCGCATCTCAACGGCCTCCGCGACACACTTGCGCGTCATGACAGTCCAGTCGGGCGGCCGCCGATTTTCCCCTTGGACCTCGCGTACGCCAGGCCCCGTAGGGTGTTCTCCCGGATCATGTCCACGCGCAGCTGGGCGTAGACGGCGTTCATGCGCGCCCCCATCGGGGTCGTGGTGTCGAACGCAGGCTCGGTCAGGCTCTTGATGTTGACCTCGCGCCGGCCCAGCTCCGGGATCGTCTCGATTCGCCATCACCTCGCTGCCCGCGATGCGGTCCAGTGCACGGATCACCAGGGTGTCCCCCGGGTTCAACCTTCGATGCCGCACACCTGAAGGCCATGCGCCGGCAGGCAGTCATGTTGCCGTTCTCTTCTCCGTATTGATTCGTCGGGGAGCGGATCTGCGCTATTCCTGGAGTGTCTCGAAGACGGTGTCGGTGACGGCGACGTCCGGGTAGTGCTCCACGATGCGAGCGATCTGGTCCGGCCTGTCGATGCCGACCTCGTAGAGGCGCTTCCCGAGCGTCCACGCGCGCGTATCCGACCACGACATGCTGCCGATCCCGGCGCCCTCGCTGCGGGTCCAGCCGAGCGCCGTGAGCTTGCTGTCGAAGAACACGAACACCTCCGAGGCTTGGTCCTTCGTCGCCCACGTCCGGTCCAGGAATGCCGAGTTCGGGCCGAAGTCGTTGTTGCTGTCGGCTCCGTCGGTGCTCACTAGCGCGCTGGCCGGGTACTGGAGAGTGGTCACCGGGTCGGAACGCAGGTCCTCCAGAGACGGTGTCGGCTTCGGCCCGAGGCCGCACCCAGCAAGCGCAACCACTGTCAGCGCTGCGACTCCGGCTAGGCCCGTCCGCGCCAGCACCACGCTCGGCACCGCTTCGTACCGGATCACCGCGGCCCCCTCATCCTCGGTCAGCGCGACCCTCGCATTGGCGTGCCGCGTGGCACCAGTATGCGTCTCAGCCGTCGGCGTCGGAACGATAGCCGTCAACTTCGTGCGCGGCCTGTCCAAGCTCGCCGAGCGTGACTGGGTCAACGGCGCGGCCGTCTTCTACGACATCCGGGATCCGGCCTTCGGCTCCAGCGGCATCACCCGAGCTGCCCTCAGAGCCCTCACCGCCCAGCCCTGGGGCACAGCGGCCCTGACCTGGGGCACGATCGTTCTCGAATGCGCGATCGCCCTGGCCGTGGTGTCCGCGTCACGGTTCAAGCAGTACGCCCTCGTCGCGGTCATCGTGCTCCACTTCGGCATTGCGGTCGCGCTCGGGCTGTGGAGTTTTGCGATGATCATGATCGGGACCGTGACAATCGCCGCCTACACCTTCCCCGAGCCCCTTCCGCACCGCAGCCCGCCAATGGAGCCGGGGCGCGAAGGCTCCCACCAACCGGACACCGAACCATCGGAGGCAGCATGAAGTCGAGCAGGGCCGACCGACGGACCATCGCGGCAGCCGCGCTGGCCTGGGTTCCGCCTGCCGCCCTGGCCGTCGTCCGCCTGGCCTGGGCCTCCCCGCCAGCGGTGATCCCCTCCCATTGGAGCGGAGCCGGGCCAGCCAATGCGTTCTCCCCGAGCGGAGATGTGTTCGCCGTGTCCATGATCGCTGCCGTGGTCGCAGCCATCATCGCCGGCCTCATAGCGGCCTTCGCCGCAGGCATCGATCCGATCCGCAGGGCCGTCCTGCTCGCTGCGCTCAACCTGCTCGGCGCCCTGATCGGCCTGGTGTGGGTGGTAGCCTCCCTAACCGCTGTCCAGGCCGCGACAGGAGGCACCACAGCGATCGGCGCACCCTTCCTGCTCTTCCTGGTCGCCCTGCTCTGGGGCGTCCTCGCCGGGGCCATCACGGGTCCCTTCCGCCGCACCTGACCAACGGCCCGGCGTCAGCTGAGGGCCTGCACCACGTTCACCGCAACGGTCACGGTGATCGCGGCGGCAAGGACCAAGCCGACGGCCAGCCCGCCGGGGCTGCCGAAGTTGAACGTCCACCCGACCCCGAACCGCTTGGGCACGAGCACCGACGGGTCGTCGCGATTGACGTAGAACACGCCCGCCTTCCACAGCCGGTCGGTGTCCGGACGGTCGGACCCCTTGTCCGTACCAGCAGGCCCGCGTGCGGGGGCGCCGAGCCGGACAAGCCGCACAACGACGGCCACCAGCATGAGGACCCCGGCCCCGGCAGCGACCGCCGGCACCAGCCGCGCCGAACTCGACCCGCTCCAGCTCAAGGGACCGGCCAGCGCCAAGAGCCCAGAGCACAGGAACGCGATCTGGCCCAACAGCCCCAGCACTGTGCGGACCAGGCGCCCACCCCGCTCCGGGTCCTCCACCACGGGCGTGCGACGCACGGCCAGAGCCAGAAGCAGCACCGCCGCATCAAAGACGAGCCCCAGCAGGGGCAGCCCCAGGACCCCCGGCAGGCTCTTCTCGACGAACCGGTCAGCCGTTCCGGCCGCGTTCCAGTGCACCGCGACCTGGCCTGGGAAGGCGGGATACACCGCCGCGCCCCAAAGAGCCGCCGCCGCCAGAACGGCGGCGCCCGCAACGAACCACCCCAGCGGAACCCTGGGCGGGGCGGGGGCCAGGACCTCGCCCCGGAGCCGGACCGGAAGCCCGTCGAACCATCCCTCGGCCTTCTTGGCGCGCTGTATCTGCCTCCGGGCCACGGCATAGCCCGCGTACCCGAGGACAAGCATCGCCCCCAGCGGAACGGGCACCGCCAAGGCCGGATCGACCGCCCCGAGGACCACCGCTCCCGCCGCAGAGAACATCCACGCAAGGAGCACCAGAGTCCGGTAGCGGCGGTTCGCCGATACCACGGCTCCGCTACCGGCCCGGGCCAACGGAACGGACACGCCCAGCGGCAGGTCCCTGGCCACGTACGACGGCATGGCGAACAGCAAGCCGCCAAGGACTGTGGTGACGACCAGGCCCAGGATCACGGCGACAGCGTCGTTCATTCGCTCTCTCCCCTCAACTCGTTCTCGCTCGAGAGTCTCGCCCGGAGGCCGTCAAGCGCCGATCGGAGCTCCGCGGAGGCCTCCTCGAGGCTCATGCCCTGGGCCAGCGCCTCCAGAAGCAGACCTTGGACCTTTTCCTTCCACGGTCCCGCGAAATCCTCCGAAGGGCGGCCGGAACGAAGATCGCGGGCCACCACCGACCCGGATTTCCTGTTGATGGTGATCAGGCCTTCCCGCTGCAGCAGGTCATAGGCCTTGGCCACCGTTGCCGGGTTGATCCTGAAGGACTCTGCTACCCGCCTCACCGCGCCCAGACGATCGCCAGCACGGAGGTGCCCGGAGGCAATCTCCGCCACGATCCCGTCCCTGAGCTGCTGGTAGAGCGGAACATCGCTGACGGGATCCAGCTCGATCGGCATTTGCCACCCCCTTGGCTCATCTGTATTGAATCACATAATACAGATCTGCCCCTTCCCCGTTACTACGGGGACTCCCAGCTCAAGGACGCCGAACGCGCGCACCTGGCCGCGTACCGCGCTGCCGTCCGTCCGACTCGGCTGGTCTGAAACGGACCTGAAGGCCTTCGGGATCGACACCCCGACACTCAGCGTCGGCGGACGCCCGCGCAAAGCACGCGGCGCCGCTCCACGTACAGCGCACAGCACCGCCGACAACACCGACTGAGGCGCCCGCCGCGGCTCCCGCCGCGGTCGCCGGCACACGGCTTTCGACGAGGCCCCGGACGCATGCTGACGGACCCACGCGGCATCTCCGCCTCGGTGGCGTGGCCGGCCCCTACAGCGGGCTTTATTCCGCGGACGCGGCAACAGGGGACCCTGCGGACGGGCCCGCCTCTTGGGTGTTGTCCTGAGGACTCGTCTCGGCCCGCTGACTTCGCAACGTCGAGGCAACGGCAGAATGCTCGGCACATGACCGGTGCCGAGATCCTTTCATCGCCTCCCGAAAGTCTCGGCCGACCCCGGGCCGGCCTCGATGCAGCCCCGGCCGTGTCTCGGGGGCACAGCCTTCGGGACCGAATGCCCTGTCGACGCTACTCCTTTGCACTGCACACTTGGGATCCCTGCCGAACAAGGGGAAGGTGCGCGATGCAGAACGAAGAGGCAGTACGCGTGCCTGCGGCTTGCTCAACCGCAGGAATCGCGCGGACCTCGCCGACAACAGGCTGGGCTTTTGCCATGGGGCGTCCTGTGCGGCGGTCGCGGGGAGCGTGCTGGAGCACGACGATGTCGGACCACGACCGAGAGAGGTGCGCCGATGCGCCATTCTAAATCCATTGCGGCAGGCCTGTTCGTTGTTGTCCTGGCGGCGGGACTGTCTGCCTGTGCCGACTCGCAGCCGAAGAATCCGCCATCGACTGCCCCGGCTTCCACCGCGGCCCCTTCGCCGTCCGGGCCGGCCACCACGCCAGGGTCTCCCGGCACGCCTGCAGCACCCTCGCCGCTTCCCGACACGCCTGGCCATCGGGTGTTCAACTGGAACTCGACCGCTGG
Source organism: Sinomonas sp. P47F7 (assembly GCF_049332655.1). Taxonomy (GTDB): domain Bacteria; phylum Actinomycetota; class Actinomycetes; order Actinomycetales; family Micrococcaceae; genus Sinomonas. The sequence goes on from NZ_CP186327.1 coordinate 3,755,302, forward strand.
GTCGTGTCCCTTCACCACCAGCGACGACAACGACTTCACCGCCGGATGCGGGAAGGACGGCGCGTATCAGGTCACGGCGAAGAAGGACGGGGAGTTCTGGTCGTCGCAGGAGGACGCCAAGCAGGCGCACCAGGTGGTGGCGGCCCAGATGCAGCTGACCTCCGGTTCGGCGACCGCCGCCCAGTTCGGTGTCCGATGCGCAGTCCAGGACAACACCCATGCCTATACGTTCACGGTCAAGACGAACGGCCGGTGGGCGATCTTCAAACAGGCCGGGGACCAGTGGCAGATTCTGGCTAAGGGCGACGACCAGACCCTCCAGAGCGGCTCCGTCGCGCTCGTGGCCTACTGCAACCCTGACAACTCGTTGGCCCTCGAAGCCAACGGACGACAGCTCGGCCGGGCCAAGGACGACTCCGGCTCGCCCTACACCGGCACCGCTGCGGGGGTGATCGTGTCGCTCGAGAAGGGAGGGACTCCTCCGGAGTCTGTCCGCGTCAGTGCACTCCGGATCACCCTGGCGTCCGTCAGCGGCTGACCCGACCGCCAACGGCCCGTCCCCGGAAAACACGACACGAGTGGTTCGCAATCAAGCAGCCGATCGGCGGGTCTCGGTCTTTGCGCCCGCGCACGGTTGCGCGTCAGGCGCGCTCAGTCTGAGGTTGATGTGATGCCTTGGTCGAGTGCCGCTGCGTCGCGTTCACGATCCGATGAGCCCGATGCTGCGCCTTCCGAACCTTCTCCTTCACCTCAGCCAGGGCATCGGCGTATCCGCTGGGGAGGTCGGGCTCGAGCTGTGCCATGACGCCAGCCCAGAGGCCAGAACGAGAGGACAGGCCCAATTGTCCAGACGGTGTCTGGACAATTGGGGCTCCACCGCTCTCTCACCGCGGAAGCACCTCGCACTATGTCAGGCCGACGCTGAGCTGGTCTCTGCGTCGTGTTTGGCCAGGGCGCGGCGGACGCTGGCCTCGCCGACGTGGAAGACGCTGGCGATGTGCCGCAGGCTCTTGCCTGCCGCGCGCATCTCGACGGCCTCGGCCACACGCTTGGGCGTCATGACAGTCGGGCGGCCGCCGACCTTCCCCTGCGACCTCGCGTACGCCAGGCCGCGCAGGGTGTTCTCCCGGATCATGTCCACGCGCAGCTGGGCGTAGACGGCGTTCATGCTGAACAGCGCGCGCCCCATCGGCCTCGTGGTGTCGAAGGCCGGCTCGGTCAGGCTCTTGATGTTCACCTCGCGCCGGCCCAGCTCGGCGATCGTCTCGATCGCCATCACCTCGCTGCCGGCAATGCGGTCCAGTGCGCGGATCACGAGGGTGTCCCCAGGGTTCAGGTAGTCCATGCACGCCACCCACTGGGGGCGGTCCTTCGCGCGGCTCGATTCGCCGTGGTCGGTGAAGACGCGCACGCACCCGGCGGCGCGGAGCTCGGCCTCCTGCGAGGCCGGGTTCTGCTCCCGTGTCGCGACGCGTGCGTAGCCGATCAGGTTCCCCACTGGCTCACCTCCCCATGCCGTCGCCGAGGCCACGATGGGCCCCGTATTGGTCCCTGCTGGCCGTCCCGCTGCCGGATCCACCGCACTGGGGATCCTTTGCCGCCTCGGCGGCCGATCGTGGGTAGGAGGTGCGGGTCAGGGAGCGCAGCTGCTCGAGCTCGTCGGAGAGCTGCCCCGGCGCCTGCTGTTCGCGTCCGACGGCGACAGTCTGGAAGACCTGGTACAGCTCTTCGGGGTGGGGTTCGTAGGCGAACATATCAGGGCCGGACAGCATGGATGCCTCGTTCCAGCGATCGACGTCCACGCGCTCCCATTCGAAGCGGAACGGCGAGAGTTCCGAGACATGTTCCATGAGCAGCTTCGAGCTGCGTCCGTTGCCCTCGCGGAAGGGATGCGCCTGGTTGGTCCAGGCGAAGACGTGGGCGCTTGCTGCCGAGAATGCGGCGTGGTCCATGCGGGCCCAGTCCGCGCCGGTGACCATGGTGTGGACGTCGCTCAGGTAGCGCTCGATCTCGCCGGTCTTGGCGCTGGCGAAGCCGCGGGGGCTGCCCTTGTAGATCTCGACGGTCCGGTAGGCGCCTGCCCATTCGAAGACGTCCTGGAAGACGTGCCGGTGCAGTGCCTTGAGGTGTGCGGCGTCGAAGGTGCGGGGAATGTCGACGCGGCGGTCGCGGATCTCCTGCTGCCGGCGTCGGGTGCGCGCGTATTCCTTCTCGTGCAGGACTCCGGCGTCGCGCTCACCGAACAGGTTCCGCAGGGTCCCTTCTCCGGTGGCGCGGTTGTAGGTCTCCGGGTAGAAGTAGGACTCCCAGGTGTCGAAGGCGGTCACCGGCCGGGCTTTCAGCCGGCGGCGGGCACGGTCCGGCGACGGCGTTCTGCCGCCTCGTCGCTGCGGCGGTCGTACTCGGCGGCGTCGATCGCGCCGCGGGCGAGGTCGGTGATGTTCTCGACGTCCTCGCGGTTCGGGATCCAGCCCTCGTGCCAGTCGGCGGCGAGGGTGTTCAGCACCGAACGGCGCTTTGCCTCGTCGAGCTGCTCGAAGAGCTCGGGCCAGCGCTGCTCGACGTCGAATCGCTCACTCATGATGGGACTCCCCTCTCGTCCTGCTTGCTTGGTCCATTCTACCAAGTGCGTCTAAAACGTCGAACTCCATGTTTCGGCGCGTTCCGATTCCGGCGCAGCGTTTCGGCGCAGGAATCGTGGCGTGTCGCACTCACAGTTTTGTCAATGTTCGAAGTCGTCTGCACAGGTGATCGAAGTCCTGCGCATGGGCCAGCGTCCGAGATCGGAGCTGCCTGACTGCGTAGGCGAGTTCCACAAGCATCTGTCGGCGGGGGACCAAAAGCACTGCCGGGATCCGCAAGTGGTGGAATGTCGGTGGGGGCGGTCAGCACAGGGCATCAGCAAAGCGTGGAATTAAGTGGCTTTTGGCCCGAAGCTGGGAATGGGCAAAGCGGCAGGATTCGGTCCCGGTTTCGATGGCGGAGCCGTTGAAGGTGAGCGTGTCTGGCCCTGCGACGATGCCTCGTTCAGGAATCCTCCTGAAGAGTCCGACGCTCCTTGTGTGGGCGGTGCTCAGTGGGAGAAGACCGCGGCGACGCCGATCGTTCCGGTCACGGCGAAGGCGATCAGGGCAGCTGCAGCCACAGCGACGGCCGCCCAGCCCGAACCCGATAGCGGCGCGGCTGACAGCCGGTCAGCCCTTTGGGCCCGGCTCCGTATGACGACCCCCGTGCAGACGCCGAGCACGAGGATCAGCATCATGCAGACCAGTCCTGCCAGCACTGTGACGCTCATCAGCCGGTCCTCACCACCACGCGTACCAGCAGGCCGTTGCGCTGCCGTCTACATAGTAGGTGTCCCCACAGGAGAATCGCCGCAAGCTCCGCGACGAATGCGATCATCCACACCACGGCCCCAAGGCTAGCCCCATCTGCGGGCTTCAAACTCCAATCAGCGCGCCGCACTCATTTGTCCGGTGCGGGACGCGTCACGCTGGCGGATCGCTCACGGTACAGGGATGGCGATCTTCGGATATTTGTTGCGGCGTGGGAGCATGCACTCGTGTCTTTCGATGTGTTTTTCCAGGGCTTCAGAGACGGCGAAGCTGGCACCCGTGGCAGCGACCAAATGCGGCAGGTGCTGCAGCCGTACATTGTGCGCGAAGACGGAGACCAGCGCTTCGCGCTCATCGAATGCGGCGACGGCTCGGCCGATGTCTACCTCGGTGGCCGCGACGGCATGATGGCCAATCACATCTCTGGGGAGCAGCCATGGGATCTCCTCGTTCAAGGAGCTCGGGCGGCGGATTGGGTGATCATCCCTGTGGGATGCCCGATCTGTATCACGCACGAGACTCAACGCCGGCACTTGCCCGATGGTCTCGACGAAGACGTCGTGCTCGTGTCCTCAGGCGACGATCTGCTGCGATTGATTCGTTCTGCCTGACCCAGAAGCCGCCGCCCCGACGGGGATCGGCCAACGTGCAGCTGTCGATAGTCGGCTCATTCAACCGACGTGCGATGGCCATCGCCAGCTGATCCACTCCTGCCAGCTCGCGAACCCGGGTGGCGCGTTATCGATCGGCTCACTCCCGTCAACTTCTCCAGAGGTTGGCGTCTCGAATTTGACCGCGTAGGTTGCGAGCTCCTCGTCTGACATTGGCCAGGTGCCGTGGGGGCTTTCTTCCAGGCGCTTCTCTAAGCGTGTGCGTTGCTCGGCTGGCGTGAGCGTGAAATAGAGCATCACGACCACCGCTCCAATATCTGCTGCTGCGTGACGAGGGCGCAGTTGAACGTCCCCGTCTGCGCTTTGATCAGGATCGACGTCGCGGCGGCCTTGTCGGGACCCGGTGCGGATGCATAGAAGTCCGCGCCCCCAGCGGTCTTGCCTTGCAGGCTCAGTCCTTCCGGGGAGCGCGTGCTCGGCAACGGAGTCGACCCGCAGACAAAATCCCGGTCGGCGAACTGGACCTTGGAGGGGACCGCCTTCGGCCAGAGCGTCCAATCAGAGGTCATCTGATGAACGCTCCACAGCCTCGCCGCGAATATGGCATGGCGCCGATGAGGACCACGGAGGCCACCCAGAGTGCGGTCCTCCGCCGTGGTTTCATTCCGTGACCGCATAGTCACGGTTCACGCGTGTTCAAGGCGACGCGACCTTGGGCCTCACGCTGGGAGATCCCCGTCTTCGGAGAAGTCCCTTCGCCGTGGCTTGGACCGAGCACCGGTCGTTCGCGTACGGTCAGGGCATGGCACTCTTCCCGCGTCCGAAGGTGGAGGCGATGTTCTTCGAGCCCCAGGCTCTGGGCATTGCACTCTACGTCCGCGACCGGCTCGGACTGGAAACAGGGCTCGGGGATCCCCTGGCACCCGGGTTCTGCCTGCCGTCGGCGTCGACGGCAGGCTTCTCGACGAGGGCAACCGCGGTGAGGTCTCGGCCGAGTGGGCCTCGTGGTGGGTCGCCTTGTTCGGCGGGGTGGTCTTGCGCCGAACTCCCGGACCTATCGACTACTTCAGGCCGCTCGTGCACGAACCCGAGCTCGGGCGCGTGGCCGAGCCCCTGCTGCGCGAGGCGCTCGCCTGGGTTGCCGGGCAGGGCGATACCAATCGTGGTGAATGGGGAGACGTCCGCTCGCCCACGTTCCGGCCGAGACTTGTCCAGGAGATGCTCCAGAACGCGAGACCACGCGTTCGCGGGAAGCACTCACTCCTCTTCCTCGTCCTCCCGGTCGAGGGGAAGACTTCCTGGCGCGTGGGCGAGTCCTTCTTCTCAGTGAGCAAGCCGCTCTTGCATGACCTACCGGCGTTCAAGCAATGGTTTGAAGCGCAGATTCCCGACGCGCTCTGAACGACCCCAAGAGCATCGTTTGATGAAGTCCCTCACCCCTGAACTTGGGGCGATGGGCAGAAGCCAGAGCACAAGTCCCGCTGACCGGGGGCCGCTGGCGGCTTGGCGGTCCTCTATCTGCCCTTGGCGAGCAGCTTTTCCCCGTCGGGGCGCAGCTGCCCGGTGGGCGAGACATGGCGGTAGAGGGTCTGGCGGGTGATGCCGAGCTCTGCGCAGAGGTCGCCCACGCGGGTCTCGGGCTTGCCCATGGAGGCCATGGCGAGCCGGAGCTTGGCAGGAGTCATCTTGTAGGGCCGGCCCCCGGTGCGGCCCCGGGCTCGGGCGGAGGCCAGACCGGCGATGGTCCTTTCCCTGATGAGCTCTCGTTCGTACTCGGCCAGGGCGGCGAAGATCCCGAAGACGAGCTTGCCGGAGGCCGTGGTGGTGTCGATCGCGGCACCCTGGCCGGTGAGCACCTTCAGGCCGATGCCACGTTCGGTGAGCTCGTGGACGATGTTCACCAAATGGCGCAGGTCGCGCCCCAGCCGGTCCAGCTTCCACGCCACCAGTGTGTCTCCGTGTCGGAGGGCCTTCAGGCACGCGGCGAGCTGGGGCCGGTCGTCGCGCTTGCCCGAGGCCTTGTCCTCGTAGACCGACTCGGAGCGGACCCCGGCGGCCAGGAGGGCGTCGCGCTGGAGGTCGGTAGTCTGGGACCCGTCGGCCTTCGACACCCTCACGTATCCGACAAGCACGGGGACCTCCGTCACTTATACGACCGATTGCGTGACAGTCTGGCGGAAATCGGCCACCCTTTTGAAAACTGTCACTAAATCTGTGGATGTCAGGGCTATGTGGCGGGCTTCTGTCAGTGGTAAATGGCGGGCCATCCCTTGTTGGGACCGTGCGGATGCAGCCACCCCGTGGGCATTGAACGGGGATCCCATTCGCCCGGGGTGGGTCGCGGTCTCGGGGCGTCGGCCAAACAGTGTCTGTCCAGGCAGGCCTGGTGCAGTCTTGAGGTGGCGAAGCTAGGTTCGTACGGGGGGCGGGAGATCCGGGGAGTGTCGTCGGTATTCGCGGGGCGTCTGGCCCGTGTCTTTGAGGAAGTGCCTGTTGAAGTTCGACAGGTTGGAGAAGCCGACCTCGTAGCACACCTCGGAGATGGGCTTTTCGGTTTGTTCCAGGAGCCGGCGGGCGTGCGCGACACGGAGTTTCCTGAGCAGGTCGCTGAAGTTCTGGCCGGTTGAGCGCTTGAAGTACTTCGAGAAGGTCGGCTCGCTCATGCCCACGAGCTGGGCGGCCTCGGACATGCGCGCGGTGCCGGAGTGATGGCTGAACAGGTACTCCAGCGCGATGTCCACGACGGCGGCGGCCTCGCTGTCGAGTTCAGGCTTGAACCACGCGTCCGCGAGGTATCGGCGGTCCTCTTGTGGGGCTCTTGCGAGGATGGTGAAGAGCTCGAAGAGGTGATGGAGCCGCTGCATGCCGCGGCTGGCGCCCATGGCCTCGATCTGGTCGGCCGCGTTTGCTGCGGACTGGCCGAGGAACTCGATGCCGCGGGAGGACTCCTCGAGCAACGGGGCCATCTCGGAGAGCTCGGGGATGAGCCCGGCACACTGTTCGAGCCACTTGCCGTCGAACTGGATGACGGCGTCCCTGTTTTCCAGCACTTCTCCCGGCGCCAGGTCGCTGACCCAGTCGTGGGGCAGGCCCGAACCGATGAGGGACACCTGACCGGCCTCGAAGGTCCCGATGTGGTCCCCGACGATGAACTTCCCCGTTCCCTTGCGGATCAGGTGGATCTCGTGCTCGGGATGGTAGTTCCATCTGGCTATGGGGCTCGGATAGTCGTGCTCGTGCCATCGGACGCTGTGGTTCGGGTCCTGCGGGATGACCTCTCGGTTGGCGCGCATCCCGAGCAGGCGCTCGGCGATCCTCGCCGTTGCCAGCTCATCCCCTGAGTCTGCCATCGGACCCTCTTTCCACCGTTCCGGGAGCACGTCGTCGCGGACGGTCAGCGTATCTTCGCCAGCCCCATCGCTTGGAAAATAAGTATCAGACCTTGGCAACTGTAGCGCTAGTTGTGTCTGGGTCCGAAGCCTACTGTTGAGGAACGCCAAGGGGCCGAGGGGCTGCAGAGCCGGAACCGATCCGCCCCAGGCCGACAAGCCCGTCCCCAGCCGATGCGCTGCGGCGTGCCCTCGAAAGAACAAAGGAGTCCTTTTATGCGCCAGAGTATGCGCGCAGCCTCGCTCGCTGCCGGTGCCCTCTGTATCGCCCTCTCCGCTTCTGCCTGCGGGGGTGCAGGTGGGTCGAGCGCCTCCGACAAGGAGGTGAACGTGCTCATGGTGAACAATCCGCAGATGGTCGACCTGCAGAAGCTGACGGCGGACAACTTCACGAAGCAGACGGGCATCAAGGTCAACTTCACGGTCCTGCCGGAGAACGACGTGCGGGCCAAGATCAGCCAGGAGTTCTCGAGCCAGGCCGGGCAGTATGACGTGGCCTCGATCAGCAACTATGAGGTCCCGTTCTACTCCAAGAACGGCTGGCTATCCTCCTTGGATGACTCCGTGGCCAAGTCTGCGGACTTCGACCAGTCGGACATCCTTGCTCCGATGACGAAGTCCCTGACCGGGGCGGACGGGAAGCTGTACGCGGAGCCCTTCTACGGGGAGTCCTCGTTCCTGATGTACCGCAAGGATGTCTTCGCGGCCAAGGGCCTGGCCATGCCGGATCACCCGACGTGGCAGCAGGTGGCGGACCTGGCTGCGAAGGCCGACGGCGCGCAGCCCGGGATGAAGGGTATCTGCCTGCGCGGCCAGCCCGGGTGGGGGCAGGTGCTGGCCCCGTTGGACACTGTGGTGAATACCTTCGGCGGGACGTGGTTCGACAAGGACTGGAGCGCCCAGGTCAACGCGCCCGAGTTCGTCAAGGCCACCCAGTTCTACACGGACCTGGTCCGCCAACATGGCGAGAACGGCGCGCCGCAGGCCGGCTACACCGAGTGCCTGAACAACCTGCAGCAGGGCAAGGTGGCCATGTGGTACGACTCTACGGCCGCCGCCGGCTCCCTCGAAGCCAAGGATTCGCCCGTGGCTGGCAAGCTCGGCTATGTCGCGGCGCCGGTGGACCAGACGAAGAGCTCGGGGTGGCTGTACTCCTGGGCATGGGGCATCGAGAAGGCCGCCAAGCACCAGGACGCCGCGGTGAAGTTCATCGAGTGGGCCTCGGGCAAGCAGTACGAGAACCTGGTCGGCCAGCAGCTGGGCTGGAGCCGGGTTCCGGCAGGGAAGCGGACCTCGACGTTCGAGAACGCTGACTATCAGAAGGCCGCGGCGGCCTTCTACAAGCCGACCCAGGACGCGATCAACTCGGCCGACCCGGCCAACCCGGGCGTCCAGCCCCGCCCGGCCCCGGGGATCCAGTTCGTCGCGATCCCCGAGTTCGCAGACCTTGGCACCCAGGTCTCCCAGGAGATCTCCTCGGCGATCGCCGGGCAGGAGAGTGTCCGGCAGGCCCTCGACAAGGCCCAGTCCCTGGCCCAGAAGGTCGCGGACAAGTACAAGAAGTAGCCCCTGCTGCGGCGGGCGCGCCGAAGCCTTCTGGCCGCCGCCCGCCGCCGCACCTCCCGTCCCCTGACCGTCCGCTTCGGGGCACATCGAGGGGGACTGGACATCAGCGGGACAGAGACATTGGAGTGCACCATGGCCATCGCATCGACCGTCAAGACCGGCCGGCGGAATTCGACGCCCGCCCCGGGCAGGAAGGCGGGCTTCGAAAGGGCTGCGGCGTGGGCGCGCCGGGCACCGCTGCTGCCGGCCCTGGTCTTCATGATCGCGGTGACACAGCTGCCGTTCGTGGTCACCGTCGTCATCTCCTTCTTCGACTGGAACGCCCTCTACCCCAACGACGTGAAGTTCGGCTGGTTCGACAACTACGTGAGCGTCTTCACCGACGAATCGCTGCGCAACTCGGTGCTCACCACGATCGTGCTCACCGTCGTCGTGGTCCTGGTCAGCCTCGTGCTCGGCCTGGGCATCGCGCTGCTGCTGGACCGGCACTTCTGGGGACGCGGCATTGTGCGCACGATCCTGATCACCCCGTTCCTGATCGTGCCGGTGGCATCGGCCCTGCTGTGGAAGCACGCTCTGTTCAACCCCTCGTACGGGCTGCTCAACGGCATCCTGAACTGGGTCGGCGGCGTCTTCGGGTTCCAGGCGCCGCAGCCCGACTGGATCTCGATGCAGCCGCTCGGCGCGATCGAGGTCGACCTGGTCTGGCAGTGGACCCCGTTCATGATGCTCATCCTGCTCGCCGGCCTGCAGTCCAGGCCGCTGGACGTGATCGAGGCGGCCCGGATCGACGGGGCCAGCACGTGGCAGCTCTTCCGGTTCATGACCCTGCCGCACCTGCGCCGGTACCTCGAGCTCGCCGCGCTGCTGGGCTCGATCTACATCGTGCAGAACTTCGACGCCGTCTTCACCATCACCTCCGGGGGCCTGGGCACCGCCAACCTCCCGTACAGCATCTACCAGACGTTCTTCCTGGCCCACGACTACGGCGCCGCCTCCGCGGCCGGCGTCGTCATCGTCATCGGCTCCCTGCTGCTGGCCACCTTCGCACTGCGGACCGTTTCCACGCTCCTGAAGGAGGAAACCCGATGAGCACCACCGCAACGCACGCCAGGTCAACGTCCAGCGTGTCCATTTCCCGGACCGCACGGAGACGGAAGTCGGCCACGCTCCTGCTCGGGCTGCTGGCCTGGGCCGTGGGCCTGCTCTTCGTCGCCCCCGCGGCGTGGATGGTCCTGACCTCCCTGCACGCCGAGACCGACGCCGCGACCAACCCGCCATCGCTGCTCGCGCCCCTGACGCTGGACGGCTACGCGGAGTTCTTCGGCGCCAGCAGCGGCGCCTCCCCGATCCCGCCGCTGCTTAACTCGGCCATGGCCAGCGTCATCTCCACCCTCCTCGTCCTGGCCCTGTCCATCCCGGCCGCGTACGCCCTCTCGATCCGGCCGGTGAAGAAGTGGTCGGATGTGATGTTCTTCTTCCTCTCTACCAAGATGCTCCCCGTCGTGGCCGGACTGCTGCCGATCTACCTGATCGCCAAGTCCACCGGGCTCCTGGACAGCGTCCTGCTGCTCGTCATCCTGTACACCTCGATGAACCTGCCCATCGCCGTGTGGATGATGCGCTCGTTCCTCTCCGAGGTCCCGGTCGAGATCCTCGAGGCCGCCTCCATCGACGGCGCCGGGCTCCTGACGATCTTCCGGCGCATCATCATCCCCGTCTCCGGGCCCGGGATCGCCGCGACAGCGCTGATCTGCTTCATCTTCAGCTGGAACGAGCTCCTGTTCGCCAACGTGCTCACCAGCACCGCCGCCTACACCTCCCCGGTATTCCTGACCAGCTTCGTCACCAGCCAGGGCCTGTTCCTGGCCAAGGTCTGCGCCGCCGCAGTGGCCGTATCCCTTCCCGTCCTCGTCGCCGGATTCGCCGCCCAGGACAAGCTCGTCCAAGGCCTCTCGCTCGGCGCCGTCAAGTAACTCGCAAAAGGATCTCTTCATGACCACCACCGCCCTCTCGGCACCTCCCACGACCATGCGCGCGTCCGTGCTCAGGCGTCAGGGCGAAATCGCCCTCGAAACCCTCGACGTCCCGGCCCCCGACGACGATCAGGTCCTGGTCCAGGTCGCGGCCGTCGGCGTCTGCGGCAGCGACGTGCACTACTACGAGCACGGCCGGATCGGCCCCTACATCGTGGACCACCCGCTGATCCTCGGCCACGAGCTCTCCGGCCGGATCGCCGCCGTCGGCAAGGACGTGGACCCCTCCCGCATCGGACAGCGGGTCGCCGTCGAACCCCAGCGCCCGTGCCGCACCTGCGCCCAGTGCAAGGCCGGCCGGTACAACCTCTGCCCGGACGTCGAGTTCTACGCCACCCCGCCCATCGACGGAGCCTTCGCCGAATACGTGAAGATCCAGAGCGACTTCGCCTACGCCATCCCCGACAGCGTCAGCGACGAAGCCGCCGCGCTCATCGAGCCGCTCTCCGTGGGGATCTGGGCCTGCGAACGCGCCGGGATCCGCCCCGGCAGCCGCGTCCTCATCGCCGGCGCCGGTCCCATCGGCATCATCGCCGCCCAGGCCGCCCGCGCCTTCGGCGCGGCCGAGGTATATGTCACGGACATCGCGGAGGACCGCCTGGCCTTCGCGCTCCAGCACGGCGCGACCCACGCCCTGAACCCGAAGGCCGACAGCGTCGAAGGCCTCGACGTCGACGCGTTCATCGACGCCTCCGGCGCGGCCCCCGCCGTCCGCACCGGTATCAAGGCCGTCGCCCCCGCGGGAAAGGTCATCCTCGTGGGCCTCGGGGCCGACGACGTCGAGCTCCCCGTGTCCTTCATCCAGAACCGGGAGATCTGGCTCTCCGGCGTCTTCAGGTACACGAACACCTGGCCGCTGGCCATCCAGCTGGTCGCCGACGGCAAGGTCGACCTGGACGTCCTCGTCACCGGCCGCTTCGCCCTCGACCAGGCCGAGGACGCGCTCAACGCCGGCAGGCAGCCCGGCCAGCTCAAGGCCGTCGTCTACCCCGGCAAATGACTCCCGTGAACACACCGCACGCCCACTCGCCCGGCGGCGCTCCCGCCCGCATCAGCGTGATCGGCGAGGCACTCATGGACATCATCCACGCGGACGGCGCGGACGGCGGGAGCCCGCGCGTGTCCGAACACGTCGGGGGAAGCCCCCTGAATGTCGCCATAGGCTGCGCGCGCCTCGGACTGGCCACGCGCCTCGTCACCCACTTCGGCGAGGACGCCCATGGGCGTTCGATCGCCGAGCACCTCGCCGCCAACGGCGTGGAGGCCGTCAACGGCGGGGTCGGCCCCACCTCGACAGCGACCGCAACCCTCGGTGCAGACCGGGCCGCCACGTACACCTTCTCGCTCACGTGGGAGATCGCCGACGCCGCCCTCGCAGCCCTCGCGAGCACGGAGGACTCCGCCCACGTCCACACCGGATCGATCGCCACGATGCTCCCGCCCGGAGACCAGACCGTCCATTCCCTCGTGCAGGCCGCCCAACGGAACGAGACGATAAGCTACGACCCGAACTGCCGGCCATCCATCGTCGGGGACAACACCATCGCCCGCCGTCAGGCCGAGGTCTTCGTCCAAAGCAGCGACATCGTCAAAGCCAGCGACGAAGACCTCCTCTGGCTCTACCCGAACCGGACCCTCGACGAGACTCTGGCGGCGTGGCTCGACGCCGGGCCCGCGCTCATCGCCGTCACCCGGGGAGCACTCGGCCCCATCGCCCTGACCCGGACCGCAAGGGTCGAAATGCCCGCGCGGGCGGTCACCGTCGCCGACACCGTCGGCGCGGGCGACTCCTTCATGGCGGCCCTCATCGCAGGCTTGGCCCAGCTCGACCTGCTCGGCGCCTCCAAGAGGGACCAGCTCCGCCGCCTCGACCATGAGAGTCTCGCGGCCCTTATCGAGTACGCCACCAACGCGGCCGCACTCACCTGCTCCCGCCCCGGAGCCGACCTCCCAGGGCTGGGCGACCTCGGCCCCATGACGGGCACACCGGCCTGAACGCCTACGGTCATCGCGGCCGCGACGACCAAGAACCGTGCCTTGGAAATCTACAGCTTGACGAGACGCCGCATGATCATGGCTCTCCCCTCGGGCGTATGCCGGCTTTTCAAGGCCTCTGATGTCTTGGAAACACGTCTCGTCGAAATCTGCCTCAGGTGCGGTGTTTTCGGGGGTTTGTGGGGCACACTGGGCGGGTGAGGCTTCTGGGGTACACGCGGGTGAGCACCGTCGGCCAGGACGCACGGCTGCAGCTCGATGCGCTGCGGGGCGTCGGGGTAGAGCCGAGGGACGTTTTCTCCGACGTAACCTCGGGCAGCCGGACTGCGGTGCAGCGACCGGGGATGAAGCGACTGCTGGACTACGCCGAGCCCGGGGACACCGTGGTGGTCTGGCGCATCGACCGTCTCGGCCGCTCCCTGATCGATGTCCTGAACACCGTGAACCTGCTGCGCGAAAGCGGGATGAAGATCCAGTCGGTCTCGGACGGGATCGACCCGGAGACCTCGTCAGGACGGATGATGCTGGGAATGCTCGCAACCCTGGCCGAGTACGAGCGCGAGCTGATTGCCGAGCGTGTCAACGCGGGCATCGCGGCTGCGAAGCAGAATGGCACCCGGTTCGGGCGGCCGCCGCTGAATCCTGATGTGGTGGCGGAGAAGCTCGCGATCGTCGCCGACGCCAGGTCGAAGGGCCGCACAGCAGAGGACGCCGCGAAGCTGGTCGGCTGGTCGAGGGCGACGCTGTACCGCCACCAGCTCGCAGAACGTTCACGTGTTGCCGGGGCCGAACGGGCCTGACATGGGTGGGCTGCAGCGGTGGCACATCCTCCGGCTCCACGTCGAGGACGGCATCCCGCTCACGGCCCTGGCACGGGACGCAGGCATCGGGCTGCGCACCCTCCAGCGCTGGCACCAGTTCTACAAGGCCGGCGGCATCGACGCACTCCAAACCCGGGTGCGGGTTGATTCCGGGACCCGACGCACGGCCGGGGACTTGGTGACGTTCGTCGAGGGCCTTGCGTTGACAAGGCCGCGCCCCGGCATCGCCACGCTGCACCGCCTCGCAATGGCGGAGGCGGACCGGCTTCAGGTTCCGCGCCCGAGCTACGCAACCGTACGCGCGATCGTCCGCGGCCTCGACCCCGCGCTGGTGACGCTGGCGCTGGAGGGGCCTACGGCCTACCGCGATCGGCACGAGCTGGTGTTCCGTCGCCGGGCCGAGAGGCCGAACGCCGCGTGGCAGGCCGACCACACCGAGCTCGACATCCTCATCGTCGGCGCCGACGGCAAGCCGGAGCGGCCGTGGCTGACGGTCGTGATCGACGACTACGCACGAGCGGTGTGCGGGTACACGGTCTTCACCGGCGCGCCGTCGGCGATGAACACCGCCCTGGCGCTGCGGCAGGCGATCTGGCGCAAGACCGACCCGTCCTGGGCGATGTGCGGCGTCCCGGATGTGCTGCACGTCGACCACGGCAGCGACTTCACCAGCCACCACCTCGAGTACACCGCGGTCGCGCTGAAGATTCGCCTCATCTACTCCACGATCGGCCGGCCCCAGGGGCGTGGGAAGGTCGAGCGCTTCTTCGGCACCGTCAACACCGAGCTCCTCGCTGCCCTCCCCGGGCAACTCGCCCCCGGAGCGAGGGCGCCGAAACCGGTCCTGGACCTGGCTGCCCTCGACGCGGCTATGGCCGACTTCATCTCTGTATACAACGAGCGCCCCCACCGGGAGCTCGGGACCAGCCCGAAGAAGGCATGGACCGCCGACGGCTGGCTGCCGCGCATGCCCGAGACCCTCGAGGAGCTCGACGGACTGCTCCTGACCGTCCCCAAGCACCGCACCGTGCAGCGCGACGGCATCCACTTCCAAGGCCAGCGCTACCACTCGCCAACCCTGGCGCCGTTCGTCCGCAAGCCGGTGACCATCCGGTACGACCCCCGCGACCTCTCCGAGATCCGCGTCTACGACCACGACACCTTCATCTGCGCCGCCATCGACGAGACCCACCCGAACCAGCGCCTGAGCCTGCGCGAGATCGAGACCGCCCGCCGGGCCAGACGCCGCCAGCTGCGCAAGGAGATCAATGACCGCATCCCACGCGCCGCGGCCCACGAAGAGCCCACCGCCCCCAGGGCCGCACCCGTGGCACGCCGCGTGAAGCTGCGAACCTACGAAGAGGACGAGCAATGAGCAACGACTTCATCGTCACCAAGGAACACCGCCGCTTCACCGAGTTCGCCAACGCCGTGCGCAAGGAGGGCACCATCGGCATCTGCCACGGCGACGCAGGCGTAGGCAAGACCCAATCGGCACGCCGCTATGCACACTGGGACACCCTCGAGCTCTTCGTCACCCGATGGGGACCACGCAGCGAAGAGGCAGACCCCAAGCACTACGCGGCCGCCAACCGCTCCCGCACCGTCGTTTACACCCCCGAAGTGATACCCAGGCCCAAAGACCTCATGCGCGAAATCGACCAACTGCAAACCAGGATCGGGATCTGCATCGACGAGCACCAGCGCCTCATCGGCAAGGTCACCGGAGGCCCCACCATCAACACCGGCAAGTGGGTCGAACTGCTCATCATCGACGAAGCCGAACGCCTCACACCAACTGCGCTCGAACTCCTCCGAGACAAGCACGACCGCCATCACCTGGCCATCATCCTGATCGGCATGCCCGGCATAGACCAACGCTTCCGCCACTACCCCCAGCTCTACAGCCGCCTCGGCTTCTCCCATCGCTACCGCGCACTCGGCCGAGACGAACTCCTCTTCGTCCTCGACCGCCACTGGAAACGCCTCGGACGCACCCTCGACCCCGAAGACTTCACCGACGCACAAGCCATCGCCGCAATCGAACGGATCACCCGCGGCAACTTCCGCCTCCTCGAGCGCCTCTTCCCGCAGATTCAACGAGTACTCAAGATCAACCAGCTCGAAACCATCACCGACGACGTCATCGAAGCTGCCGCCAGCATCCTCGTCATCGGCAACTAGCTGCGGGTAGTCCGCAGCTACATCGTGGTGGCATTCGCGGCGTCGCTCCCGGAAGAATCGTCCCATGATCGCAATAAGCATCGCGACGGTCACGCTCAAGACCGACCGCCCCAAGGATGTTGCCCGGTTCTGGCGCGACTTGCTCGGCTACCGGGTCGCGCCTAACAACAGCGACTCCGTGATGCTCGTCGGGGACGGCGGCCCGACACTCCTGATCCAGCCATCGACGAGCCCGCCCTCGGCCAGCGCGATCCATCTGGACCTCCGCCCCGAAGACCAGCGCGCCTGCATCGACCGCGCACTCGAGCTCGGAGCCTCCATCGCCCACATCGGTCAGTCCGGACAGGAAAGCTGGACCGTCATGGCCGATCCGGGCGGCAACCACTTCTGCATTCTCCAGTCGCGGGAGGACTACGAAGCAGCGCTAGCCGAGGACCCAGGCAGTCCCACGCCCCTGGATTGATCCCACGGCACACCGCCACAAACCGATCACAGAACACCGCGACCGAGCGATCAAATCCACAACTAAATCCGTCACTTACCCTACGTCACGCAAACGGGCTGCTTCGGACAAAAGTGAAGTCTCGCATGCGCGAGCGTTCCCTCGATGCCGGGCATCCACGCCCCGGGGTTCAGGCCCCCTTGCGGCGCCGCTCGGCGGCCGCATCCGAGCGACGCAAGAACTCGTCCTGATCGATCGCGCCTCTGACCAGATCCGTGATGTTCTCAACGTCCTCGCGATTCGGCTCCCAGCCCTCATGCCAGTCGGCGGCGAGCGTATTCAACACGGACCGTCTCTGGGACGCGTCGAGCTGCGCGAACAGCTCGGGCCAGCGCTCCTCGATATCGAATCGTTGGCCCTCGGCTGAAAACACCCTTCGACTCGTTACGCCTGACGCTATCTCAAACGTCCGAGACCGGTTTCGACGCGACCCTGTTTCGCCGCAGATTGCCGCCACGTAGCGCTGAAACCCACACCTCGAACCGGGCCGTTGCCGGCGAGCCTTGCCGCCACCGTAGGCAGGCGATCACGCGCCGCGCGGCGCTGGTGTGCAGCGACGGTGTCAGCTGACGCTGACTCCGGTGCGCCGCATGGCCGTGCGAAGGTCTCCGTCCGAGGCGGAGAGGGACTCGCCCGCACTGAAACCCCCTGCCCACCGACGCCGTCGAGGAAGACAGCCCAGCAGTAGTCGCCGTCGGCGAAGCCGAACTTGGACGGATACCGCAGGCCATCCGGTGCGGTCCCACTGTCGAGCTCCTGAGCGCGGATCCACTGGGCCACCTTCGTGGTCACCGCCCGGTCGTCGCCCGTGAGGTCCGCTAGGGTCAGCCGGTCGGCGTCGGCGATGCCGGAGGCCTTCACGGCCACAACCGTCCGGATGGGCAAGGTCGACCCATGTCCTGGAAGTGAACTCCAGGGTGTAGACCTCCCGGGCCAGCCGCCAGTCCGAGTCCAGGCCGTCGACCGGGACACCCAGGCTGCGCAGCTCGTCGAGGAGCTCGTCCAGGCCGTCGACCGGGACACCCAGGCTGTGCAGCTCGTCCAGGCCGACCCCGAGGAACGCGGCCTCCTCCGCAAGGCCTGCGTAGTCCCGCGCGGACGGCGCCTTGTAGGCGATCGACTCAGTGAACGCAGTGGCGCGCTTGTCCGCGCCGTAGACGGTCAGCTCCGGCGTGTCGAACCGATTCCAGTCCCGCCTGTCCAGGGCAGGGTCAGCCGGTCGGAGCATGGGATTGAGCGGCCCTCGTCCGTAGGCGGAGACAGCCACCCTGTACATGGTGACCGGCCCCTCGACGATCGACAGGCCGGTCCTGGTGCACTGTCGGCGCCTCACCCGTCCCAGGCATCTTCCATCAGGGCCTTCGCCGCCGCCGCGGTCTCCTGGAAGCGCTCCTCGCGGATGGCCTTCAACGGCGTGCCGTAGTCCAGCCGCGGGTTCACCGAGATCGCCCAGGCCTGGGCAACCCGGCGCCCCTCGGCCGCCTCGATCTCATGGAGGATGTCGTAGGCGAACCGGAGCCGCTGCTGGGCCGGCTGGGTGGGCTCTAGCTCGCCGCGGGCCCACTTGCGCACCTGCCCGGGATCCTTCACCCCGGCCACCGAGGCAACCAGCTTCGACCCGAGCAGGTCGCACAGCTCCTGGACCAGCTGCGCGGTCTCCAAATACACGGACCCGACCCGGTGGCGGGGCCCTCCGGGCGCAATCGTCATGACCACAGCCTCCTTTCTGCCACTACAAGCATATCCTTCATGCCCACCAGATGACAGGAATATGCTAGCTTTCTGCTCGCCCGATCGGCGGTCCTGTCAGCTAGTGCATCCCGTCCGGGCGAGCAGCTTCCAGCCCACGCGCACACTGGACGCACGCATCCTTTTACGGGCGCTCCGGGTGAACGCGGTCCTTGGGCGCGGGGCGCCGTTGATGAGGGTGTCTGCGCTTCCAGATGGCCCGGCCGAGGATCGGAGCCCCGACGATCGCCGGGATGACCCAGAAGGCCGCAGGTGGAAGGAGATTCCATATCGGCAGCTGAGGGCCGTTGTCCACGTAGAACGCCGTGAGCATCGCGATATAGGAGATGCCCATCGCCAGAATGTGCGGAATGTCTCCCGGTCGGTGCATGCGTCGGAACGTGAAGCCGTAGGCAGCCGATGCTGCGCCGATTCCGCCGACGAGGACCAGGGGCAGATCGGCTGGCCAGCGGAAGGCTGCGAGGGCGCACGCCGTTGCGAAGACCACAAGGATCCCGATCAGATACCAGCGGCCGGCGCGGCTGTGACGGCCCGGCCCCTTATGGGCAACCATCGCCACTACTCCGGAGACGATCGCCACGAACGCAGCTGCGACGTGCACGGTGAGGATCGCGAGGAAGAGCACAGACGTCGAGGCGACGTCGAGCCCGAAAAACGGCTCACCCTGGACCATGGCCACCTCGCCTTCGTGCTCAGATACAGAGTAGATCCCTTCACGAGTCAGACGCCCGGAAATGGATCAGGACCGGTCCGGCCGGTGCGCTCCGCGCAGGGCCGACCTACGCTTGACCCATGGCCAGGCAAAACGCCCTCGAGGTTGAGCGCAAGTACGACATCGATCAGAAGGGCGCCCGGACCGAACTCCGTGGAGCTCGAGGTCAGGGTCTCGAAGAACCAACCGTTCCGGCAGTCCGACAGCGGAGGAACTCCCCTCGACCACGGCCAACCGACCAGCGGCATCGGCGACACCGCATCACTTCAGATCCTCGTACATGACCCAGATCCGACAACGATGGCCATCTCCGCGTCCAAGGGAAAGGTCACCGCCACCTTCACGGTGTACGTCACCCTTTCGCCCTCCGGACCTTCCATCGAGCAGTTCAAAGAGCAGTTCATCAACCTCGTCAGAAGCATCGACTTCTGAATCAAAGCCGACATTCCCCTCAAGGAGGGCAACATGGATGCGGACGCACTGTCGGGAGGGACGACAACCCAAACCAAAGCACCCAGCGGCCCTCGGGTCGCCGTCGTCGTTTCTGCACTGATTTCCTGCGCATTGATCGCCGTGAACATCCGGGCGTCCATCGGTCCGCCAAACATGATAAGCGTCGAGGTCCCGTGGCTCGGCCTGACCGAGGCCGGCATCCTCCTCCTCGCCCTCTGGCCCGCATGGAAGGGCCGGCTCTGGGCTCTCTCAGCCCAGACGGTGGTCCTGCTGTTCGTGGTCTTCCATTCCTACTGGCTGCTGGCCACCACCCCCTGGATGAGCGCGGGGGGCGGATTCCTTAGAGGCAACTCGGCTGTCTGGAGCACCGGATTCGGCCAAGGGTACCTCCTCGTCATGCTGCCCTATTCCCTCGTGATCGCATCCGAGGCCACCTTCGTCGTCGGCCAGCTGAAGGCCCGCTGGTCGAAGACCGCGGCCAACGCCTCTACCGGCGACGCCGGGGCTGCGCCGCGCGGGGATGGTGAGCGGCAACGCCCGACCGGTGGTAAGGGCTCCCCGGTGAGGGCCCCGGTGCGGGTTCGGGTCGTCGCAGCAATCACCGGCCTTGTCGCCGTCCAGATGACCGGGCTGTTGTGGTTCGGCTCAGTCTGGCAAGGCGTTCCCGAGGCAGTTGTCCTGGTGGTCGTTCTTGGGCCCGCATGGAGAGGAAAGCTCTGGGCCGTCTCAGCCCAAGGGTCCGTCCTTCTCATCGCGGTCTTCCACTCCTTCGTCTCCTTCTACTCGCAGCCGAACCCCATGTCAGGCCTGGGAGGCTACTACCCCATCCTCCTGGCGCCGTTGCTTGCATTGATTCTGTTCGATGTCGACTTCGTCCTCCGCCAGTTGCGAAGTAGACAACTGCCGAGAAACGGCCTCGACGCCGTCTGACACCGCGAGACAGCCCCGCGGGCGCCTCTTCCGTGAGTCGACTCGAACCTTGGACCGAGGACAGCCCGTCGCCCTCCACTCGACCCAAGGGAAACACCAGCCGAGGCGCAGGAACTCGGGCCGAGACACCTCCACCCGAGAGCATCTGGAGAAGATCATGCCATTCCCTGCAGCCCTGCGCCGCACCGCAGGCGCCTTCGTCGCCGCGGCCTAGGTTCGGTCGGCCCGTTACTAGGGCGTGTCTGATAAATGTCGCAGCCACGCGATCGTCGCGTTGAGAACAACGGCGGCGCGGTAGACGATTGCGAGCTTGTCGTAGCGGGTGGCGAGCCCTCGCCATTGCTTGAGGTGGCAGAAGCGGCGTTCGACGACGTTGCGGTTGCGGTAGTCGGCGGCGTCGAAGGCCGGCGGCCTGCCGCCTCGTGAGCCGCGGCGTTTGCGGTGGCCCTTCTGGTCATCGGGCTCGGGGATGACGGCCTTGATGTCCCGGGTGCGCAGGTGGGTACGGATCGCGCGCGAGGAGTAGGCCTTGTCCCCGCGCAGCGCATCCGGAACGGTCCGGGGTCGGCCGCGCCCGATGCGCGCCACTTTCAAGGCCTCCAGGAGCGGCAGGAGCATCGGGGAGTCGGCGGCCTGCCCCGGGGTGCAGGCGGTCACCAGGGGCAGGCCGTGCCCGTCGACGAGCTGGTGGATCTTGGTCGTCAGGCCGCCGCGGGAGCGCCCGACCGAATGGTCAGGCGGCTCCGCGGCCGGATTCATGTAGTTCGACGAAGCCCCCTGTCGTGCGGGCGATGTTGGTCGCGTGCTGGTGGGCGCGGGCGATCGTGGAGTCCACGGACAGGCTCCAGTCGATCTTCCCGGCCGCGTCCGCGGCCGCCGTCAGACGGGACAGGACCCGGTCCCAGGTCCCGTCCCCGGCCAGGCGCCGGTGCCAGGTCCACACCGTCTGCCACGGACCGAACACCTCCGGCAGGTCACGCCAGGCGATCCCGCACCGGTACCGGTACACGATCCCCTCGACCATCGACCGGGCATCGGCGAACGGCCGCCCCTTCCGACCGGTCGGGCGGGGCAGCAGATCCTCGATCAGCGACCACTGGGCATCGGAGAGCAACTGGAACCGAGACACGCCCCCAACGATTGCAGAGCGAACGCCCCGAATTTGTCAGACACGCCCTAGCCGGGACCGGCCGGGTGCGTAGGATCCGCAGGAATCTCAATGCTGTTGTCAACGCGGCGTGGCGCCTCCGAACCATCGGCGGGACTGACCGGGCACGGTCTGGCAGCGGGGCATGGGATGGAGGTTGGTGCCGGCAGTGGCCCGTGGCCGGTCGTCGTCGCTACAGTCGACGCCATGGGGTGCTTCGGTGCCGCGCGCATCGCCGGTCTCTTACCACTGGCCCTGATCGTGGCGGGCTGTTCCGCTCCGCTGAACCCGATAGGGCCGAAGACCGACTCGCTGCTGCCAACCGGCGCACCCGAGCAGCTCTTCAGCGGCGCACCGGCGCACACAGTCCAGTACGAGGTGACTGGGACTGCCTCGACTGCCGAGCTGGCATGGATCGCTCCCGACGGGCTCCACCGGCAGACGGTGGGCCTGCCGCTGCCCCAGGACGGCGAGGATCTGCTGCGGTTCCAGTTCCCGCCGGGCGCGCAGGTCTCGGTCTCCCTGACGAACGGGACTTCTCCCGGCCGGTCAACGGCGGGGAAGGTCAGCTGCCGGATCTTCATCGATGGCCAGGACGCGGCCAACCAGGCCGTGTCCTCCGGCGCCGCCGGCTCGGTCGCGGCGTGCAGCACCACAGTGCCCTGAGCTTTCCGCTTCCCGTTTCGTTGGAGGGAATATCCTTTGGAGCGTCCCAGACAGGGACGCTTGCGACGGGGGGATCGGAAATGGCAGGGATCGGGAGTGGGCTCGACAGCCCCATAGGTGGCTCCGTCGACTTCCGCTGACATCATTTTTCGGCTTCTGCCGACGCCACCGCGGGGTGTCCCGATCAGTGTCGGTTTCGTCTGAGACCGCTCGACGGCTTGGGTGCCGAGCTCAGGTGCGGGCGCTCCCGAGCCGGGTAGGCAAGGCCGGGGTCGGGCAAGCGGGCAGGCACGCGATGTACCCTGACTGCGGCGCCCGGTGTCGGGTGCTGCGGCCGGCGCCGAGGAATGGATCTGCGGGGAGCAATGTACATAGGTCACTACGGGGCAGCGGCTGTGATCGCCTCCGCGGTGCCCGAGCCGGCGGCACTTCCGGTGGCAGTCGGCGTGGCGTGGCCGGACCTTGTGTGGCCGGTCCTGGTCTGGGCAGGTGTCGAAAAGGTCGAGGTGGACCCGAAGAACCCGCTGCAGGGTGCGGTGAGGTTCGCCATGTACCCGTACTCGCACTCCCTCATCCTCAGCAACGCGCTCACGCTCGTCCCCGCAGCGATCTTCGGAATCATCTACGGCAGCACTCTCATCGCGGTCGCGTTCTGGCTAGCGGCCGTCTCGCACTGGGTGCTCGACGCCGTCGTGCACCTCGGTGATCTTCCGGTCGCCGGCTGGGGCCGCGACCGACGAGTGGGCCTGGGACTGTGGTCGCGGCCGCGGCTCGCGTTCGTGGCCGAGTACGCCCTGTTCGCCTCCGCTGTCCTCGCAGCAGCCCCCCAGCGCATGTGGGTCGGGCTCCTCGCGGGCGGGGCACTTCTGCACCTTTTCAACCTCAACTCGTTCTTCGGATTGACGAAGGCCAATCCAGTGGGCACGGCGAACCGCTTCGCGGCGCTGAGCCTCGTCGGCTACGGCATCGCGATCGCATGGTTCACCATGGCGTGGCACTGACGTCCCCCTCGGGGCCGGATTCAAGTGGTGGCGGCGCGTTGGGATTGGGCGAGGCGGTAGGAGTCGGCCGGTTTCGATGATGGTGCCGTTGAATGCGAGCCCGGCAGCCACGACCGTGCACGGATGGGGTCTCGCTGCCCCCTACCTCGTCTCCGGTCGCAGCCTGTGGCCATGTGTCATCTCCCACGCCCTCATCGACGCCGTCCTGGAGCCTGCCCTGCTCCTTGGCCTCATCCGCTAACCCCGACCCCTCCGAACAGAGGCTGCGGATCGCGGCGCAGCGGAGCGGAGTCCGGCCGGGCGTGGGCCCGTCACAGCCCGAGCGCAGCGAGGACCGCGTCCCAGGGCGAAGCCCCGGGCCTTTGGTCGGCTCGACCCCGGGCCGTGTCTGGTTGGAGTGCTGTTCTTGCGGTTCCGCTAGGATGTGCCCGTTTGGAGGACCATTCGCCACCGGGGGTTACACAGTGAGCTATCCACAGCATCCGCAGGACCAGGCCTATGCGGCGCCGATGCAGGGCGTGCCGCCCCTGTGGGCGCCCCTGTACGGGGCGAACCCGGTACAGGCCGTGAAGCGCTTCTTCACCAAGTACGCGGTGTTCCACGGCCGGGCCAGCCGAGCCGAATACTGGTGGGTGGTGCTGGCCTACGCCATCGTCTGCATCGTCCTCGAAGTGCTCGCGTTCGCCCTCGGCGGTGGGTCACGGGACACCGCAGGCCCGGGCTTCGCGATCCTGAGCTATGTCTTCCTGGCCCTGTTCTTCGGCACGATCGTGCCGAACCTCGCGGTCACGGTTCGTCGTCTTCACGACGCGAACCTCAGCGGATGGCTCTTCTTCATCGGCCTGATCCCGCTCGTGGGGGGCATCGCCGTGCTCGTCTTCATGCTCCTGTCTCCGAATCCGGCAGGGCAGCGCTTCGACCGGCCAACCGCTCCCTGACTGTTCGGAGGGTCAGGGGGTCCGTGACCGGCCTCGGCCTGAGGAAGCGGACGAGATGCCGGAAGGCGATCCCCGTCCTCGCAGCGTCAGCTGAGACCTCCACCGCTACGGGCTCCACAAGCGTCAGGTGAACCGGGCCGGTGTCGCGTGCGAAGCGTCCGAACCAGCGCCGGGCGACTTCCTCCGGCCACGGATGGCCGTGGGCCGGGGCGTGCAGGAACGGTGCGATCGCGGCCGCCTGGGCGGCGTTGAACGGGCCGGTGCGCCCGGCGACCTCAGTCGGCCGGTGTCGTCGTACAGGCCAAGGACAAGCTGCCGAGGTCGGGGTCGAGGGCCGATGACGGCTCCCGCAACGGCATCTGAGGGTGTGTAGACCTTGGTCTTGTACCAGGAGCGACCGGCCCTGTACGGCTGGTCGCCCTTCGCGACAATTCCCTCCACCCCGCTGTCGGCGAGCTCGTCCCGCCATCGGAGGGCGAGCTCGCGGTCATGGGTCGACGGCGAGATCTGCAGGGGGCGGTGCGAACCCGGCGTCGAGCTCCTCGAGGAGCCTGCGACGGTCGGACAGGCGGAGCGGGCGCACGTCGCGGCCGAGCCACTGCGAGGACGTCGAAGGCCACGAAGTTCACCGACTGCGCGGCCGCGAGTCGGCGGCCCGGGGCCGCGGCGAGGCGGTGCAGGACCGCGTCGAAGTCGAGGCGGCCATGGCCCCACGCGACGATTCCCCGTCGATCACCGTCGGGCCCGGGATCTGCTCGAGCGCTGCGCGTTCCAGCTCAGGGAACTGCGTGAGGGCGGCCCCGTTCCGGGACCAGATCTTGGCGCGTCCAGCCTCTACGACCAGAGCTGCCCTTAGGGGTGGCTTGTGAATTCGTGAAATATCCGACGCCAAGCACTTCGGTCATCGCGTTGCGGGCATGCGGGCCCGGGCGCAGAGCCTGACTTAGCCCCTCCCATCCGTATCCGCCCGATTCTTCCCGGAAGCTACGTCGACGTCGACCCGAGGGCTCTCGCAGCAAATGTCTCTCAACATCGCATGGTTGTTGACAAAGGCATCGCTGGTTACAGGACACTGAGGCCGTTGACAACGGTCTACGTCGGATACGGTTGCCACGATCGCCGCGATCGCTCAGGTGTCAGCGGCGGTCTTCACCGCAGTCATGGCTCGCCGGACACACGGGCTTGCTACAGAGACCGCAGAGATGGCCAAGGAGACGCAACGGGCGGCGAACGCAGCCGAGACCCAGGCTAAGGCGACGGAGACGCTCGTCGCCGAGGCGCAGCTCGACCGGGAGGCATCTTGGAGCCCTTATCTGACGAGCAACGTCATCACGGCTACGAATAACCCATCCGGAGCACCTGGCAGCCCACAGAGGGGTACAGCCAGACGCTCACGCTCACGCTCACGAACCTGGGGCGTGGACAGGCGATGAACTGCGCCTACGTCGCACGGCCAGCGAACGACAGCCAGTGGTGTTGGATCCGGCATCCCGGCCTCGGGGGCGGGGACTCCGCGGATGAACTGACAGCCCATCCTGGAGACGGAGAGCCTCCGTGGGAGCTCCTCGATCCATCACCGCACGACCCAGACCAGACGGCGCGTCTCGAAGGGGCTCTCTTCTGCGAGGACGTTTTCGGCAACCGTATCCGCTTCCCGATCGGACGTCGGGGCCGGGACATCTGCCGGCCGGAGGATGACCACCCGCCGGCTTGGGCAACCTCTCCGCGCATCTGGCCCTGACGAGGGGAAACTTCACCTGACCCCCATGCGCCTGGCCTTGGCGTACGAAATTTTCCCTTTTCTGAGACCACCTAGTGTCGCGTTTCTGAAGTTGTTTTGGGTTTGGCTTTGGCGAGGATCTGTTCCGGGGTCTTGGTCCAGACGAAGGGGTGGGCGCGGTCGTTCCAGCCGGTGATGAACTGGCGGATCTTGGCGTTGAGGTCCTTGACGGAGGTGAAGACGCCGCGGCGGATGGCCTGGCGGTCGATGATGCCGAACCAGACCTCGACGAGGTTCAGCCAGGACCCGGAGGTCGGGGTGAAGTGGACGCTGAAGCGGGGGTGGTCCTCGAGCCAGGCCTTCACCTCCGGGGTCTTGTGGGTGGCGTAGTTGTCCATGACCAGGTGCAGCTTCTGGTCGGGGTAGGCCCGGTCGATCTGGCGCAGGAAGGCGAGGAACTCCTGCCTGCTGTGCTTGGGCTTGACCGCGGCGGTGACCTGGCCGGTGGCGACCTCGAGGGCGGCGAAGAGGGTCGTGGTGCCGTGGCGGGTGTAGTCGTGGGTGCGGCGCTCGATCTGGCGCGGCTGCATGGGCAGCATCGGGGCGGTGCGGTCCAGGGCCTGGACTTGGCTCTTCTCGTCCACGCAGAGCACGATGGCGTCCTCGGGCGGGGCCAGGTACAGGCCCACGACGTCGGTGACCTTCCCGACCAGCTCTGGGTCGGTGGAGAACTTGAAGGTCCCGGACCGCCACGGCTGGACGCCGTACTCGCGCCAGGCCTTGGCCACCGTGGCGTTCCCGATCCCGAGGTGCTTCCCCAGCAGGCGCGAGGACCAGTGGGTGACCCCGTACTTCTTCGGCGGCGGGGCCGGGGTGGCCGAGACGACCTCGGCATGGTCGACCCGCCGCGGGCGCCCCGAGCGCGCCAGGTCCCCGAGCCCGGCAAGGCCCGACTCCGCATAGCGGCGCCTCCACGCCAGCACCGTCACGACGCTGACCCCCACGCGCTCGGCGATCACGGTGTTCGCCACACCCTCGGCGGCCAGCAGCACGATCCGCGCCCGCTGCGCCAGCCCGGCCCGGACCGAGCTCGAGCGCGTCAGCCGCGTGAGCTCCTCGAAATCCCCCTCGCGGAGGCCCAGTGCAGGAGCAGGGTGATTGGCCACGGGCCAATCCTCCCAAACACCCAACCATTCAGAAACTAACAACACGCGACACTAGGGATAGCGCTGCTCGTAGCCGGACGTGCGAACTCCGTTTCCGATGACCGAGTACATCGGAAACGGAGCACCGGTTGCCACAGGCGCGTACACGGCAAGCGTTACACCAGCTCCCGCGAGATCGCGCGGAGAAGTCGGCCGGTGACACGACGTCTCACCAACGATCGATATCTTTAGTCGTTTGGAAGCTGTGCTCCATGCAGTCCATGTGCAGATTTGAAGCGCGGCAGGCTGGTCACTGTCCTGTCGAATCCTCGTGTGCGAGGGATTGACATGGTGGAGACATGGGTGGGACATTCCCGTTCGGGGGAGGTCCGCGGTCGATTCTGGCGACGCCCTGGCGAGTCCGTGGGCGGGGAAGGATAGCCATGCTGCGTCGACTCGTCGTCGCGGCCGCAGCGGGCACGGCCTTGGCTCTCTGGGTGTCCGGCTGCGGCCAGTCGCAGGCCTCATCCGGGCAGTCATCACCCTATGCGGGCCCAAGGGCGTCCTCCAGCTCGCCGGCTGCCGGTGTGGTGTTCGTTGATGCTGCGGGGTTCCGCTACCGGCTCTCCTCCTCGGGCTTCACCGCGGCCACGACCGAGACGGACGAGCAGGGGAGCACCGTCGATGCCCCACCCGGCCAGGTCTTCCTGGCCGCCACCCTCACGGTCGCCAACGCCGCCGGCGACCGCCCCGAGCCCGACCCCTTACTGGGGGTCGACCTGAGCGGGAACGCCGTCTCGGTGGCCATCCCCGCCGCCCAAGGCGCGGGGCTCGGGGCGGCGAACGTGTGCCAGACCGGATCCACCGCGCAGACCTGCATCCTGGCCTCCACCCACTTCGGCCCAGAGGACCCGGCCCGCCCCAACCCGCTCGCCACCCCCCAGGTGGCCGCCGGGGCAAGCATCAAGGTCACGGTCTTCGCCGCCGTGCCGGCCTCGCTCCAGCCCACCACCGCACACCTGCTCCTCCAGACAGCCACCGGGCTGCTGGACATCCCCCCTGCACCCTGACCCCATGAGGACCCGTCGCAGGAGACTCGTGGTGCCGTTGCTCGCGGCGGTCGCCGCAGCCGGGCTCCTCGTCGCCGGAGACCTGGTATGGCAGAGCTCGCACGCTCCGGGGCCGGCCCCCTTGAACAGCCCGACAGGCAGCAGCGTCGGGGAAGGGACGAGCGCGACCCGGCTGGGTGCCGTTCCGGCGGACACCAGCGAGACGCTGCAGGTCCTGCTCCGCACGGGCGCCGACCCAGGCCCAGTCCTGGGTTACCTCCGCTCGAACGGCATCGATGTCGTGCGGCTGGGCCTGGGCGGCCGGCTGATCGTGGTGCGCTCCACGGCCGCGGTCATCGCCAGCGCCCTCGGGGCCCAGCTCTACCGCTGGCGCACCGACGGCACCGGATCGGAGTACGTCGCCTCCGACACCGAACCACGGTTCCCCCCGGACCTCGCTCCATCCGTCTCCGCTGTCTACGGGCTGAACAGGTCCGCCCGCGGCAGGCCAGGCAACAGCCCCCCACCCAGCCCCTGGCCCCTCGCCGACCAGCTGCAGACCGCCTACAACGCAAGACCCCTGCTCCAGCAGAACATCGACGGCAGCGGCGTGCGCGTGGCCATCTATGCCGAAGGCGGCTTCAACAAGGCGAACGTCGACACCTTCGCCGGCATCAATCTCCTGTCGCCCCCGGACCTGAACATCCTGCCCCTCGACACCGCCGGTGAGTACCTGACCTTCCCGTATACGACCACCGACCATGAAGATGAGGCCGAACTGGACATCGACGCCGTCCACACGATCGCGCCCGGGGCCACGATCGACTTCTACGAGCTCCCAGAGTCGGGCAGCAGTGATTCGTCGTTCGCCGAGAACATCGTCTCCTTCATCGACCACGCCCAGGCCAACGGCGACACGGTCGCCTCCTTCAGCTACTCGGACTGCGAGGTCACCGCGTCGAAGCCCGGCCAGCCCGGCTTCGACCCACGCGACCTCGCCGGACTGGACAGCGTCTTCCAGAACCTCTCCCTCCAAGGCCGCATGAGCGTCTTCGCGTCCTCCGGCGACGTGGGCCTCCACTGCGGCCCAGACTTTTGGAGCCCGGTGCTCGTCAACTACCCCGCGAGCGACCCCTACGTGACCGGCGTCGGGGGCACCGCTCTCCGACTTCACCCCGACGGCACAATCGACTCCGAACAGGCATGGGACGATCACATTGTGGTCCTTCCCGTCGGTGCATCCGGAGGGGGATCTTCGACGCACTTCGGGCGCCCGTGCTGGCAGGCAGGCCCCGGCGTCCCTCCCCCCGTCGCAGGGCAGGAGCCGAAGCGGCTGGTGCCCGACGTGGCCGCCGAATCGACGCCAGGCCTTACGCTGGGCGACGGGAACCAGCACCCGGGAACGAGCCTGGCGGCGCCGCTCTGGGCAGGATTCGCCGCCCTCTACGACGACTACGCGCAGAAGAACAACGACCAACTCCTCGGCTTCGCCAACCCGATGCTGTACCGGCTCGCGGCGACCGCGAAGAACCGGCCGCTCTTCGATGTCACCACGGCTCAGAGCACCGCCGATCTGGCCAGCCCCTTCCCCGGACCCGGATGGGACGCCTCCACCGGACTGGGATCCTTCAACGCCTGGACCCTCGTCCACGACGCCGCCTCACCACGGCCCGAACCACCCTGTCCCTCCACACCAACGCAAACAGCTACACCAGCGGCTACGCCGACCACCCCCTCCCCGCCGGCTGCCGGTGTGGTGTTCGTTGATGCTGCGGGGTTCCGCTACCGGCTCTCCTCCTCGGGCTTCACCGCGGCCACGACCGAGACGGACGAGCAGGGGAGCACCGTCGATGCCCCACCCGGCCAGGTCTTCCTGGCCGCCACCCTCACGGTCGCCAACGCCGCCGGCGACCGCCCCGAGCCCGACCCCTTACTGGGGGTCGACCTGAGCGGGAACGCCGTCTCGGTGGCCATCCCCGCCGCCCAAGGCGCGGGGCTCGG
This sequence comes from Sinomonas sp. P47F7, assembly GCF_049332655.1. Lineage (GTDB taxonomy): Bacteria > Actinomycetota > Actinomycetes > Actinomycetales > Micrococcaceae > Sinomonas. The sequence goes on from NZ_CP186327.1 coordinate 3,785,252, forward strand.
GGCGGCGAACGTGTGCCAGACCGGATCCACCGCGCAGACCTGCATCCTGGCCTCCACCCACTTCGGCCCAGAGGACCCGGCCCGCCCCAACCCGCTCGCCACCCCCCAGGTGGCCGCCGGGGCAAGCATCAAGGTCACGGTCTTCGCCGCCGTGCCGGCCTCGCTCCAGCCCACCACCGCGCACCTGCTCCTCCAGACAGCCACCGGGCTGCTGGACATCCCCCCCGCACCCTGACCCGCCAGTTCACGAAGTTAAATGCACGAGTGACCAGAGCCCCTGGGGACTGACGCTTGTATAGCTGTCAAGCCGCCTCCGGTGCTGCGTGGAGGGCGTTGAGCCTCCGGTACAGATGTCGCGCCAGGTATCGCTTCAAGCATCGGCGAATCTCACGTGTGGAGCGTCCTTCGGCGATGCGTCGTTCGACGTAGGCCCGTGTGTCGGGGTGATGGTTCATCCTCACCATGGTCACTGTGTGGAGCGCGCGGTTAAGGCGTCGGTCGCCGCCGCGGTTGAGTCGGTGTCGGACGGTGTTCCCCGAAGATGCCGGTATCGGGCTGACGCCCGCGAGGGACGCGAACGCGGCCTCGTCTCGGACACGGCCGAGGTGGGACCACGCCGTGATGATGATGGCGGCGGTGACCGGCCCTATTCCGGTTTCCTCCAGCAGGGGCGCGGCGGGAGTCGCGCGGATGAGTTCGGTCATGCGGGCCTCGTTGGCTTTCAGTGCCTCCTCGAGCTCGAGGATCCGCTTGGCAAGGCGCACCGCCTCATCACGGGCGATCCGCAAGGCCAGGGCCTCCTCCCGATCGCGCCAGCGTGACACTTCACGAACCTGCGAGGCCCCCAGCGGCTTCCGGGCGTCGGTGCCAAGCCCGTGGACGCGCAGCAGCGCGGTGAGCGCGTTCACGTTCATCGTGCGCTCCTGGGACAGCTGGTCCCGGGCGGTGGAGAGCACCCTCAGACCGGCCCGGGCGCCTTCGTCCGCCCGGGGACGGCGTAGCCTCGAGGTGTCGAGAGGCAGCACTGCTGCGGCGATCGCGCCAGCGTCGATAGGGTCCGACTTTCCGATGCCGCGGCGGCTTCGGGCGTTCATCCTCGGGGCCTTGGCCACTTCGTAGCCTGCGGCGACAACGCCGGCGGCGAGCCGGGCCCCGTAGGTGCCGATGCCTTCGATGACCCAGAGTGTGCCAGCGTCGGCGGCCGTGCGCCGGGCAGCCCACGCGATCGCATGAGCGAGGCCCTTGGGGGTTGTCGGGAACTGCTCGCAGACCAGAAGCTCCCCGGTGGAGGAGTCAAGGATCGCGTAGGTGTGCGTTCGGGCGTGGGCGTCCACGCCGATGACGAATGGGTGGGAATGAGCGACAATGGCCAACGCGGGCGGGTCCTTCCTTCAGCGGAACAGGGTCGGCCGCGCAGCGGCCGGCGTCTGTCCGGGACAGGAAGTCACTTCGGGGCAGGACTGTGATGGGCCACGACTCCCTGGGGGTCGGGCAGGCTGTTGCCGGGAGAGTGTCCGGATGAGGGTGGTTCGGCTTGGCTGTGGTTGGTCGATGCGGACGTTCGAAGATGGTCGCGCTGGCTTTCGGTGCCGGCTTCCGAGTGGTGGAAGGCCACGGGGATGGCCCGATCGGCAGCCAACCGGTACAACTGAGCTGGAAGCCTTCCTCCCGGCTCTGGGCCCGCACTCCGTCTCGGTCCTCATGGCTGCAGGAGGCTCACGGCCGCGATGGCCGCGGCGGCCGACCAGGCCTGCGGACGGCAGGAGGGCGGGTAGGGTAGGGGCGGGCCCTCGTGGGACGCGTAGCCGCTGTAGAGCTCGGGAAGTCCGTGGCCGCGGGCTGCTGCGGCTTGGAGCACTCCGCGCACCAAGGCCGCGGCATCGTCGTCCCTGCCGATGGCGGCGAGTCCGGTCGCGGCGATGATGGTGTCGTGGGGCCAGACGGACCCGGTGTGATAGCCGAGCGGGTTGTACCCCGCGGTGTCGCTGGCCATCGTGCGGATGCCGTACCCGCTGTCCAGCACGGGGTCAACCAGGAGGTCCGCGATCATTTCCGACTCGGCGGCGGTGCAGAGGCCGGTCCCCAGCAGATGGCCGATGTTGGAGGTCAGGGCTGTCACCGGGCGGCCGTTGGACTCGACGGCGACGGCGGGGTGGGCCCCGTGGGGCGAGTCGACCCAGAACGCGTCGCGGAACCCCTCGGCGAGCCTGGATGCCCAGTCCTCCCACTTGCCGGGGTCGCCATCGCCGAAGGCCCTCATGAGCGCCGCAGCATGGCGGGCCGCAGCGTGGGCGTAAGCCTGGACCTCGCACAGTGCCACGGGGCCCTCGGCGAGGCGCCCGTCGCGGTCGCGGATGCCGTCCACCGAGTCCTTCCAGCCCTGGTTGGCCAGCCCGCGTCCGCTCGAGTCGATATAGCGCAGGAAGCCGCCGCCCTCCTCCGCGGCGTGCTCCATCCACGCCAGGCACCGGTGCATCGCAGGCAGGAGCGCCTCGACCTCCCCTCTGGGCGCACCGGCCCGCCACGCGTCGTGGAGCAGCGAGATCCACAGCGGGGTCGCATCCACGCTGCCGTAGTAGAGGGCGGGAAGGACCACCCCACCGGAGAGGACCCGCTCCGCCTCGCGGACCACGTGCGCGATCTTCCCGGCCCGGGCCTCGGTGGCGTCGTCGTCGCCAAGGGCCTGGCGGCGTGCCAGGGACCGGAGGGTTCCCATGGCGATCTCGTTTCCCAGCGGCAGGACGAAGCGCGCCGCCCAGAGGGCGTCGCGGCCGAACAGGGTGCAGTACCAGGGGGCGCCAGCGGCGAAGAAGACGTCGCGGGGGTCCGCGCCGTCCCGGAGCAGCAGCCCGCGCAGGTCCAGGAGCGCCCGGTCTAAGGTGGCCTCTGTTGAGGCGTCCACGCACCTTGCGAGGGGCAGGATGCGTTCCGCCTCCTCTGCAGAGACGGGGAGGAAAAGGGGCGGCTCACGGTCCTCGATCTCCACGCGGACCTCGACCGAGACGACCGATCCGGCGGGCACGGCAAGCCGAGTGGGGACGCCGGGGCAGATCGAGGACCGCACGCTGACGCGCAGCCGCGGGTGCTCGAAACGCAGCCCGAAGGCGCCTCCGGATCCATCGCGCGCATCCGAGGGGGTCCAGTCGGTCTGCGCCCTGCCCGCCTTGACATCGGCAAGGGTGGCGAAGTCGGAGGCCGCCTCGAGTCGGACGGTGACCGTGAGGGGATGCTCGCCGACATTGCGGAAGCTGTGCGCTTCGATGATGCGCCCGGGCCTGGTATGGCGGGCGCGCCTCAGGAACAAGACCGCGTCAGGGGTCTGCTCCCCCACACCTCGCACGATCGAGTGGAACGCCGCGGCCTGCCCGTCGCCGTCCACGGCCCCGAGGAACTGGACCCTGCCCTCGATCTCCACTCCGAGCCGGCGCAGGGCACGCAGCTCGCCGTGATAAATGCCGCAGGCCTCTCCCGCACCGCCGCGGATTTCACCGGTCCGATCCGAGATGGACTGGGTCGGGGCGGCAACGTCGATGTATGCCTCGTGCAAGGCCGGCTCGTGGGCCATGGTTCCCTTCCTTCGCCTTGACACCGCCTGGCTGCTTCGGCCGACGCCACCCGGCGCCAGAGTGCGATCAGGATGTCAGCTTCGCAAGGGCATCGACACCTCGAGCCCGATGGGGAAGACGTTCTCACACATCCTCGGCGCGATAGCGGAGCACGCCCTGGTCTGAGAGCATACCCGCGGCGAGCCAGCCGCTGGGCCAGACATACGTACGTACTTGCTGTACGTCCGTACACTCAGGCCGCCTCAGCTGCGTCAATCCGAGGCCTACGCAGCCCCCTCGGAGCCTCCATGACCCCAGATCGGGCGGGTCCGGACAAGAGACCTGGACCGCCCATGGCCGAGGTTCCCCGGGTGGACGATCACAGCCTGATGTTGTCGCTGGACTCCCGTAAGTGGGGCGTCGCGTCAGGCAATGGCGGCGACGAGTTCTCGCCTGCTGTGCACCCCGGCCTTGGCGAAGAGGGACTTTACATGGTCGTAAACGGTGTGTTCGGAGACGAATAGGCGCCGCGCGATCGTTGCGGTATCAAGCCCCTGCACCAGGAATGCCGCAATCTCGGTCTCTCGAGTCGACAATCCGTACCCGAGGCACGCTAGGTCGAACACGTCTCGGGGAGAGGCCCGACGGAGGGTCACCACCACGGTGCCCGTGGCGTCGTCCAGCGGCTGGCCCTCGGCCAGGACCCAGCAGCCGTCGGCCGAACGCAGCCGCACGCGGTGCGTTGCGCCTGCTCGACCATTCCCGGGGGGTTGCTCTGCGTAGCGGACGCGGGCCGCCAGCTGGAACAATGAGGCTGGCACTGCGGTGCCGTAGGGTACCACGGCAGGCTGGAGGTACTGGAGCCACTGCCCGGTGGCGGGAGTCTGAGCCGTGGCGCGCAACGACTGGTCGATCATCATGACGCCGACCGCGAAGTCCACACCACTGTCGGCCCCCACTGGCCTTGCCATCGCGTGTCTCAAGGCAGCGGCAACGGGCTGATCGATCTGGCGCATGAGCTGCGCGTCCTCGTCGTCGAAAGGCCTCTCATGCGCACCGCGGAACAGGTGCAGCTGCGCCCAGCAGTGACGCGTATCGACGAACGCGACTCTCATTTCGTCACCCAGCCCCGCTGGACCTAGCACTTCGCGCCACTCGATGCAGCGAGCCAAGTCCCCACGGGTGCCGCGCGAGAGCGCCTCGACGTGCTCTCCGGCGCGGTCCGGGACTGAGCTCAGCTGGGTGAACACGTCCGGGGCGGCCTCTCGGAGCTCCATTACCCGCGGCAGGCCAGCCCAGTGGGGAATCTCGCCGATCCCCGTGGTCATCAGGTTTGATGCGGGATCGACCAGCGGCCAGCACCACGCTTCGAACCCGATGGCCCGACGCAGCTCAGCCACGACCTCGCACCGCAGCGATTCCGCATCCAGGCCCGCCTCGGCAATGCGCACAATGCGCTCGCGGCTCCGCTGCAGGGCCACTCCAGTCCCCATGACCGAAGCGTGACAGCACCCGGCCGGATTGGGAACCCCCAACACCGGGGGTGGCGCGAGCGACCCCAACAGCCGCGCACCTCATGGCGGCCGCACGGATCCAGCATCGCATCCCGGATCCCCCCGATCCTGGGGATGGTGGCCGCCCCAAAGACCCCGGAACGTATAGACCAGTCGCCGCCACGACCGGCGGCACCGATCTAGGAGGACAACGATGCAACCCACCTCGAGGCCACCCGCAGTTCCGTCCATTCACCTCCGCGCAGCCGTCACCTGGCTAGCCCTGTTCCCGCTCGTCACCGTGGGCCTGTGGGCCATGGCACCGTTCGACGCCACCTGGCCACCCGTCCTGCGCACCTTCGTGCTCACAGCGGCCCTGGTCCCGCTGATGGTCTACCTCGTCGTCCCCACACTGCTCAAGGCCGTCCTCGCCATCGCCGCCCGCCGAGGCCACAGGCCGCAAACAGCTTCCGCGCACCGCACTCCGAGCACATCATGACCACAAGAGCCCAACGGAAGGCCGAACCCATGGACCGCCATGCGATGGACGAGCTCATCGACCGACACTGGGAAGCGGAAAACAGCGGCGACCTCGACGCCGCCATGGCCACGCTCCACCCCGACGTCTACCACGACGTCGTCGGATCTCCGATCCACCCACTACGGGGGCGTGCGGCCGTCCGCGCCTTCTACGCCGACCTGCACGAGAACTTGCAGGGGGAGAGCCGAGAACCCCTCGTGCCGCGCCGCTACGGCCGGAACTTCTGCGTCGAAGATGTCCTCAACCGGGCAGTCGTCTCCGGAACGATGCTCGGCGTCGCCGGACACGGCCGCACCGTCACCTTTCGCATCCTGCACGTCTGGGAGTTCGCTGACGGCCTCATCTCCCGCGAGAACGTCTGGCTGGACACCAACGCCATCCACCAACAACTCACCACCTGACCCCACCTCGCCAGTCGCCATGCGCAAGGTCGGCTACTCCAAGGAACGCCGCGCCGACCCACAGATCGTCGTCGGCCTGCTCGTGGACCACCATGGCTTCCCGCTCGAGATCGGCTGCTATGAGGGGAACAAGGCCGCGCAGACCACGATCGTCCCGATCGTCAAGCAGTTCCAGGACCGCCACGGCATCGAGGACATGGTCGTCGTCGCCGACGCCGGCATGCTCTCCGCGGCCAACCTGGCCGCGCTCGAGGAGGCGAACCTGCGCTTCATCGTTGGCTCCCGGGCGGCCAAGGCACCGATGGACCTGGCCTCGCACTTCCGCTGACACGGCGACGCCTTCACCGACGCCCAGGTCATCGACACCATCACCCCCAAGACCAGTCGGCGCAGCGAGAACGACGAGGCGGTGCGTGCGGAGCCGGTCTGGGACCCGCCGCGGCACCCGGGCTCGTGGCGGGCGGTCTAGGCCTACTCGGCCAAGCGGGCCGTGCGGGACGCGAAGACGCTGACGCTGCAGGAGAACCGGGCCCATGCGGTCATCGCCGGCGAGAAGTCCGCCCGCACGCCGCGGTTCTTCAAGACCAGCGGTGACTGGCACAACCTGGACGAGGCCGCCCTGGCCCGCGCCCGACGCCTGGCCGGGCTGAAGGGCTAGACCCAATACCGTTCAGTTAAGGTTTGAGGCGGTATGGTTGGGGCATGCCTCGTACTGGGTGGGTGAAGCCGGTCTCGGATCGCCGGTTGTCGGACTTGGTGTCGGTGGGCCTGCTGACCAGGGTGTTCCCGGCGGATGTGGTCGATGAGGTGATTGCCGCGGCCGGGCGGACCGAGGTGCGGCATCGGGCCTTGCCGGCCCGGGTTGTGGCGTACTTCTCCCTCGGCATGGCGCTGTACTCGGAGGGCTCGTACGAGGACGTGCTCGCGCAGCTGACGGACGGGCTGTCGTGGGCGTCGGGCTGGTCGGATTCGTGGTTGCCGCCTTCGAAGTCGGCGATCTTCCAGGCGCGGTCCCGGCTGGGATTCGAGCCGGTGCGGGACCTGTTCGCCCGCGTGGCGCGGCCCCTGGCGGGACCGGACACGCCCGGCTCCTGGCTGGCCGGGCGCAGGCTCGTGGCCATCGACGGGACCTGCCTGGACCTGGCCGACACGCCGGGGAATGCCGGCTTCTTCGGTCGGCCGGGATCCGGCCGCGGCGAGCAGTCAGCGTTCCCGCAGGCCCGTCTGGTGGCCCTGGCCGAGTGCGGCACCCACGCGATCCTCGACGCCGCGGTCGGGCCCTGCAGCACCTCCGAGATCGAGACGGCCCGGGAACTCGTCGGGCGGCTGGAGCCCGGGATGCTGGCTCTGGCCGACCGCGGCTTCTACGGCTTGCGGCTCTGGCAGCAGGCCGCCGCCACGGGCGCGGACCTGCTCTGGCGGGTGAACGCGAACCTCCGGCCGCGCCATCTGGAAACCCTGCCCGACGGGTCGTGGCTGGCGCGCATCGCTCCGACCTCGGGCCCGAACCGGGCCACCACGGCACCCCTGACCGTGCGGGTCATCGACTACGCGATCGACGACGGCAGGGAGAACCCGGAAGAATACCGGCTCCTGACCACGATCCTGGATCCGGCCGACGCCGCCGCGCAGGACCTCGCCGCGGCCTACGCGCAGCGGTGGGAGATCGAGGGCGCCTTCGACGAGCTAAAGACGCACCAGCGCGGCCCGCGGGCCGTCCTGCGGTCCAAATCCCCCGACCTCGTGCAGCAGGAGATCTGGGGGCACCTGTGCTGCCACTACGCGATCCGCACCCTCATGGCCGGAGCGGCCGCGCACGCCGGGCACGACCCCGACAGGGTCTCCTTCGTCGCCGCCCTGCGCATCGCCCGCCGCTCGGTGGCGCAGGGCTCCTTCCCCCCCTCAGGACCCTGACGCAGCCACCACGATCTGGCACCACGCGATCCGAAGACTCCTCCGAGGGCTCAACCCAGCCCGCCGGCAACGCTCCAACCCCAGAGTAGTCAAACGCAAGGTCCTGAAATGGGCTGCCAAACGCGCCATCCACGCCCACTGGCCCCAGCCGGACCACGCCCCCGAATATACAACCCAAAGGCATTAACTGAACGGTATTGGGGCTAAGTCACCAACATCCCCGCCAGTCCCATGCCGGCCGGTGAGGTCATCGCCTCGCACCACGAGCTGTGGAACGTCGAGCAGTCCTTCCGGATGTCCAAGACAGACCTGGCCGCCAGGCCCATGTTCGTACGCACCCGCGACGCGATCGAGGCCTACCTGACCATCGAGGCCTACCTGACCATCGTGTTCACCGCCCTGGCCCTCTCCCGCGAGGTCCAAACCCGCACCGGGTTCGCGATCCGCAGCGTGATCCGCCAGCTCCGCCCGGTGCGCTCCGTCACTATCACGTCCAACGGCACCACCCAGACCATCCCGCCACACATCGAACCCGACCGACAGGCCATCATCGACGCCCTCACGACAGGCAAATCTCAGGCACTGACCAAATGACCGAACTCAGGCCGAGGTGTCCACCGTTTGATTCTTCAGCGTTCCTCTTGATGCGGCAGCAGGTCGGCTGCGCGCGGCACTGGCCGCCCGGCCCGAGGCTGCATCCTAGGGTCAGCGGGCCTGGAGGGGCACTCCCGCCCCGTTGCGCGATCGGAACGGGCGGCTGCCGATGGAACCACAGGAAGGGAATCGGAAGGTGCCGGAGAAGGCATCAGAGGCGGCCCCGGCCCTTGCTCATCCCTCTGGCCCCCGGTCCGCTGCCTGGTCGGGCATAGGCACGGGTGCTGCCCCGGCAATGCGCAGGTGTCGCGCTGGCGGTCCAGGGGTGGCAGGTAGGGCGCGTAGGAGGCGGGCAGCCCCGTCGTCGAGGTAGACTGCTGCATCTTTGTGGCCGCGGATCGCGGACCCGGGGCAGTCGGAGCCAACCTCGCCCGTCAGGGCGCGGCGCACAGCCCGGGCTTTGGCCGAGCCGAGAACGGTGACGATCACCGTCCCTGCCTGTACCAGCGTGGGCACGGTCAGGGTCAGCGCCGCGGTTGGGACCTCCTCCAAGGAGTCGAAGCAGTCTTCATCGACCTGCTGTTGCCTCGAGACAATGTCGAGGACCACCTCGCGGATCGGGCGGGGATCATCGAAATGGGTGTCCCCGGGTTCATTGAAGGCGATATGTCCGTTCATCCCGAAACCCATACACACCACATCGATCGGGGCAGCCGACACCAGGGCCCCGTACCGCGCGAGCTCGGCTCTCGGGTCCTCGGCCGTGCCGTCGATCGGATGGAAGGCGGCGAATCTCTCGATGGGCAGCCTGTCGGCCAGCCATCCCGAGAAGGACCGCGGGTCGCTGCTTGGCAGGCCGACGTACTCGTCCATGTGGAACGCGACCACGTGCTCCCACGGGCAGTCCAGGTCGACGAGCCGGGCGAGCATGGTCTCCTGTGAGGGTGCGCTGGCGAAGATCACCCGGGCCTCGCCTCGCGCCTCGACCGCGCGGTGGATGGCCGCGTAGGCGGCGTCGCCCGCCAGTTTGCCGGCCTGTGCGGCGTCCGCACACGGATGGACACGAACCCCGTCGAATTCGACCGGCATCTCCATCAGACGTCCTTCCCTTGTGTGTTGTAGCCCGACGTGCTTTCCGCTGCCCACGCGGGATTCTGGTGGGCGCGATGGTTCGAAGTAATCAAGTGGGCAGTCTCCTCGGCTCGCAGCGCCAGCGTGGAGGCTTCGAAGCAGTGGCGTTGGCTCATGACGGTCTGGGTTCGGTGGGTGATGTCCTCGAGCAGTCGGCGGCCGAATTGGGGGTCGACGTCGTGGCAGTCGATGTACTGCACGCTTTGGTGGTCGACCAGGAAGAGGTGCTCGCCGTTGGGCCTGCCGGCCAGATCGCAGGTGCCGCGGACCTCGAGGTATCCGTCGGTGCCCAGGACGGTGAGGCGTTGGTCCCCGAAGCTGCTGAGTCCGTCTGGTGTGAACCAGTCGACGCGGAGGTAGCCGCTGGAGCCGTTGTCCCCGCGGAGGACGGCGTCGCCGAAGTCTTCGAGTTCCGGGTAGTGGGCGTGGTTGTAGTTGGCTACCTGTGCTGAGACGACATCCGCTGTGGTCGCCCCGGTGAAGAACAGGAACTGTTCCACCAGGTGCGATCCGAGGTCGGTGATTATTCCGCCGTAGCGCGCGCGCTGGTAGAACCAGGGTGGCCGGGTCGGGGCGTTGATCCGGTGGGGGCCTAGGCCGATGGTCTGGACCGGACGGCCGATGGCGCCGGTCCGCACGAGTTCCCCGGCGCGGTGCATGGCACGGCTGCTGAGGCGGCCGTAGCCGACATAGAAGAGCTGGCCGGTCTCGGCGTGTGCCCGCTGTGCCTCGGCAATTTGATCGAGCGTGGTGAAGCCGGGCTTGTCGGTCAGGAAGTCCTTCCCGTGGTGCATTGCCTGCAGGCCGATGCCCGCACGCTCGTCCGGGATGGCGGCGCTGACGACGAGCTGGATGGAGTCGTCCTCGAGGATGTGTGCCATCCGGTCCACCCGCGCCGCGCCCTGGTGCTCCGAGGAGAAGGCACTGGCCAGGTCGTCCTCGGGCGCGAAGAACGCAACCAGGTTCCCTCCGGCGGCGCGAAGCGTCTTGACGAGGGGGTAGATGTGATTGTGGTTCAGGCCGATGACGGCGAACCGCACGGTTGGCTGGTATGGCATGGGTGATTCCCTTCCCAAAGGGGGCGTGGCAGGCTCGTGCGGGTCAGTGGCCGACGGCGGTGACCTTCACCGGCTGGCCAAGCTGGGCAGATTCGTAGATGGCCCGGATCAGGGCCAGGGTCTTCGCGGCCTCGGTGACCGTGACGAGCGGCGGGCGCCCGTGGTCGATCGCGTCGATGAAGTCGTTGAACTGACGGGCGTGGGAGGTGAGGAACCGGTCGGCTTCGTGGATCAGGGATGCGGCCTGGTTCCCGTCGCCTTCAGCACCGTAGGGAAGGTCTGGGGCGTCGCCGCTGGCGGCGTGGTAGTAGGTCAGCACGCCCTCGTCGATGATCGCCGATCCGCGGTCTCCATGCACTTGGATCCGCCGGTTGACGCCCGGGTACGCGGCCGTCGTCCCGTGGATGGTGCCCAGCGCCCCGTTCGCGAATCGGACGACCGCCACCGCGGTGTCTTCCACTTCGATGCGCTGGTGGGCCGCGCATTGGGCCCACGCGTAGACCTCGACGGGGTCGCCGAAGAACCACCGGAACAGGTCGATCACGTGGATGCCCTGATTCATCAGCGCGCCGCCGCCGTCGAGCTCCCACGTCCCCCGCCAGTCCCCCGAGTCGTAGTACTCCTGGCTGCGCCACCACGCCATGGTCGCCGACCCCGAGGTGAGCTTGCCGAAGGCGCCGGACTCCGCCGCCTCACGCACCACGCCGCTGGCCGGCAGGTACCGCATCTGGCTGACAACCATCGCGGTGCGGCCAGAGCGCTTCTCCGCCTGCAGGACGCGCTGGGCGGCCTCCATCGTCACATCGAGGGGCTTTTCCACGATGACGTGCTTGTCGGAGTCCAGCGCAGCCACGGCCTGGTCGGCGTGGAGGCCGCTTGGTGTCCCCAGTGTCACCACGTCGATGTCCTGCCGCGCGAGCGCCTCCTCCAGCGATGTGAGGGCAAGAACGCCGTGCTCGTCTGCGAGTGCGGCTGCCCGGCCCGGCACGTTGTCCACCACCGCTGCCAGTTCGGCGCGGGGCGCCAGCTCTTTCAGTGCGTGCGCGTGGGCCTTGCCGATCTGTCCGCATCCCACCACGGCGAACCGCAGTGGCCGCTCGGTGTTTCCTGGCATCGCTGTCATTTCATCCTTTCAAGGCGGTCGGCCGAGGCCGACATTTACGTGATCTCGGCGGGTCTGCAGACTAACGCCGCTATTTGAGTCCGGTTGTTGCGATCCCCTCCACGAGCAGCCGCTGGAAGGCGACGAAGAACCCGACGACAGGCAGCAGCGAGAGTGTCGACATGGCCAGCAGGCCTGTGTAGTTCGAGGTGCCGCTGACGCCGCCGTCGACGAATGATCTGAGTGCGAGGGAGACAGTGAACTGCGACGGGTCGCTGAGGTAGATCAGGGGCGCAAGGAAATCGTTGTAGGAGAAGATGAAGGTGAAGATCGCGGTCGTTGCCAGCGCAGGCTTGCACAGCGGCAGGATGATGCGGAAGAACAGCCTCCAGTGGCCGCAGCCGTCGATCCGTGCGGCATCGTCCAACTCGCGGGGAATGGTGCGCATGAACTGGACCATCAAGAAGATGAAGAACGAGTCCACGCCGACGAACTTGGGGATGATCAGCGGCGCGAAGGTGTTCAACAGGTCCAGGTAGCGGAAGAGGATGAACTGGGGCACGACCAAAACGTGGTATGGCAGCATGATGGTGCCCAGCATCAGGGCGAACATGAAGCCCCGAAGGGGAAAGGTCATGCGGGCGAAGGCATAGGCGGCCAGGGAGCAGGAGACCAGATTCCCTACGATGCACAGCCCGCAGAGGATGAAGGAGTTCGCGAAGAACTGCCAGAACCCCACGCCGAGGGCGTCCCAGCCGCCCGAATAGCCTGAGAGGTTAGCTCCGCTGCCGGGGAATGGGTTCGCGGTGGAGAAGATCTCGGACGCCGGTTTGAACGAAGAGCCCACTAGCCACAGCAGCGGGTACAGCATCACCAGGCCGCAGGAGGCCAGTACCAGATTCATCAGTGTGCGCCGGGGAAGGCGGGGAGCGGTGCGTCGCAGGTGGACCGTGGTCAGTGACGCCTGGTGCATGGCATTCATCGGGTCATCTCCTATTCGTCGCCTTCTATTCGTCGCCGTAGTAGACCCAGAACCGGGCCGTCGCGAAGAGGACACCGGTGATGGCGGCCACGCCGACCAGGAGCACCCAGGCCATGGCGGAGGCGTAGCCCATCTGCAGATGGCCGAAGCCCACGATGTACAGGTAGAGGGTGTAGAAGAGCGTGCTGTCCACGGGGCCGCCGCTGCCGCCGCTGATGACGAACGACGGTGTGAATGCCTGGAAGGACCCGATCATCTGCAGGATCAGGTTGAAGAACATGATCGGCGTGAGCATAGGCACCGTGATCGACCAGAACTGACGGAGCCGGCCGGCCCCGTCCACCGAGGCCGCGTCGTAGAGGTCCTGCGGGATCTGCCTGAGGGCGGCGAGGAAGATGATCATGGGCGATCCGAACTGCCAGACCTCAAGGATCACGAGGGTGGCAAGGGCCGTCGACGGGCTGGTCAGCCACCCCTGGGTGTCGATGTGGACGAGGGCGAGGAGCTGCTGGACGACCCCGGGCTGACCGAAGAGCTGCCGCCACAGGATGGCGATCGCCACGCTGCCGCCCAGCAGTGACGGCACATAGTAGACAGCCCGGTACACAGCAGTCATCCGCAGACTGCGTTTGAGGACGACCGCGATGAGCAGCGCGAAGCACAGCTTCGCAGGCACCCCGAGGAACACATACTTGAGCGTCACCATGACCGCGGACTGGTAGCGGGAGTCCGTGAGCAGCGCCTCGTAGTTGCGCAGCCCGATCCACCGCGGCGGCGCAAGGAGCTTGTAGTCGGTGAACGACAGGTAGAGCGAGGCCAGCATCGGACCCACTGTGAGGAAGACGAAGCCGACCATCCAGGGAGCCAGGAACGCGTAGCCGGACAGGTCCACCCGCGATCTTGACCGTCGCTTGCGCGGGCGGCTGTCGACGGCCAGTGAGGGCGGGCTCGAGAGTACTCTTGTCATCCCTATCCTCTGTAGGAGAAGTGATCGTGGGACCGAGGCCGCACCGGCATCAGCTGCCTAGGGCGGCCTGGACCTCTTGGACGAGCTTCTGTGCCGCCTCGGAGGGCTTGCTGCTGCCTGTCACGACTGCCTCTGCCGCCCTTCGCAGGGATTCGTCCTGCTTGCTGCCGATCGATGGGGGCGTGGCCGGGGGGCTCAGCGGCTTGATGCCCGGATGGGCGATGGAGAACTTCAAGAGCTGCTTGGTCGCCCCGTCGGCCACCTTGTCGAGCGCTTCAAGCTGAGTCTTGGAGGCAGGAAGCGCCCGGTCCGTCCCCACGATCTGGACGACGGATGCGTCGGCGAACCAGAGCTCGAGGAACGCCTTGACGGCCCCGGAGGCCTTGGTGCTGGCCGAGACGCTCCAGCCGAAGAAGTGGTTGGTCTCGCAACGCCCTGCCGGACCGGTCGGGCAGGCCGCAAGGTCCAGGGCCGCCTTGTTCAGCTGTTGGTACCCTTGGAAACCCACGTTGATGCCCAGCGTCATCGCGGCCTTGCCCTTGGTCAGGGGCGAATCGGTGACAGCTCCGGTCTGGACATAGGTCACGCTGTCGGCCGCCGGTGCGACGGCGCCTCTGGCCCGAAGACCTGTCCAGTACTCGAACCAGGCCGTGACGTCGCCCACGTCGTAGCCGAGCTTGCCGCCGTCCGTGAACAGAGTCTTGCCGCGGCCGACCATCCAGGACTCGAAGGAATTCGAGTCGCTGCTGCAGTCCGCCATGGCGTAGGTGTTGGCTGGCAGCTTGCCCTTGAGCTGCACCGCGAAGTCCGCCCAGTCGTCCCAGCTCGCCGGATCCTTCGGAAGCTCGGTGTTCGCGGCCTTGAGCAGGTCAGCGTTGTAGAAGACGGTGACGTACTGATACCCGAAAGCAAGCCCGTACTGCTTGCCGTTCGCCTGCCCGGTCTTCAGCGCGGCGTCCTGGTAGTCGCCGAGGTTCAGGTTCAGGGTCGAAAGGTCCAGGAGCTGGCCGTTCGCGCCGTATTGGGTCAGACTGCCCGGATTCGTCTGGATCAGGTCCGGCATGGAGCCTGAGGCGGCCAGCGTGCCGAGTTTGTCGAAGTAGTTGCTGAACGCCAGGAACTGTCCTTTGACGCTCATTCCCGGATTCTTCTTCGCGAACAGGTCGAAGACCTGATTGGTCAGCTTCGCCCGGGAGTCCGATCCCCAGTAGAAGGCATTGATCTGCTTGCCCCCGCCCTGCCCGGAGCCGGTGGTGGACCCGGCCCCCGTTCCGGAACAGGCCGAAAGCGCCCACGACGCCATCCCCCCACCCAAGCCGGCGATAAGAGCGCGCCTTGACAGAGTCCTCATTTCAACTCCCCTGTATTGTGTATGAGCGCCACGTCGGCATTCGGCGGGCCTATTTGACTTGAAGCCATTTCGGGCGAGTGGACCCACGAACCTTCGATCATCGTCCGGGTGCAGTTGAACCTCTGGTCGAAGACAGCCAGATCGGCGTCGTATCCCGCTCGCACAGCTCCCTTGCGCTCGGCCAGGCCAAGAACCTTCGCAGGCACGGCGGACATCACCGACACCACCTCGTGGACCGGCCAACCGAGGCGCAGGAGCACCCTGGCCATCCTGTTCATCGACGACGTGCTCCCGGCGAACCTGCCCTGCCCCACCAGGTGCGCCACTCCGCCGCTGACTTCGATGGGGCGGTCCGGGGGACCGTACCGGTAGCCGTCGGGCATCCCGGTCCCGATGCTGCTGTCGGAGACCACGCACAGCCGGGCCTGCGATCCGCCCAGACACCGCCGGGCGATGGTGAGCAGTTCGGGCGGCAGGTGCTTGGCATCCGCGATCACTTCCCCGGTCAACGCATCCGAGGCCAGCGCTAGCTCGATCATGCCGGGGACGCGCTCCCCCTGTGAGCGGCGCAGCACGTTCGCCATGCCGCTCCACAGGTGGGTGATGTGCGTCGCCCCGGCCTCGACTGCGCTCGCGAAGTCCTCACGCTCTGCGCTGCTGTGCCCGACGGCCACGACTACCCCGCCGGCGGCCAGCGCCCGGATCATCGCCACCGCACCCGGCAGCTCGGGAGCGATGGTGACCATCCGCAGCACATCGGCGTAGGCCAGCAGCCGGTCGGCGTCCCCGGGCTGCGGGGTGCGGAGATGAGCCGGATTCGCCGCTCCGCGCGCCTGGTCCTCGGCGCTGAGATACGGTCCTTCCAGGTGCACGCCATGCAGGACGGCTCCGTCGGCCGGGCGCTCGTAACTGCGTACCCACTCCAGCTGGCTCTCCAGATCCCCGAAGGGTGCGGAAGGCAATGAGGCTTGAGCCCGGGTGATGCCGTTGGACGCCAGGAATCGCAGGATCGCGTCGTACGCCTCCGTGTCGCGCTCGGCGAACGATCGCCCCACCGCACCGTGGGTGTGGACGTCGATCAGACCAGGGGCGATGAAACCTCCCCCGACATCCACCCGGGCCACTCGCCCGCTCACCGAATCCGACGGCACAACTCCGGTGATCAGACGGCCTTCGACGACCACGTCGTGCCCGGTCAGCACGCCGTCTTCGGTGATGACTACTCCGTTGTGGAGTGCTGTTGCGGAAGTTCCCATGGGTTCGCCCCTGCTCCCTGCTGGCTCGTCGGCATTGACTGCTTGTGACGATGTTGCTGAGAATTTGCAGCAGATGTCAATAGCTGTTGTAGGATATTTGCATCGCCGCGGTGGTGGCGTCTTCAGACCGGAGCACTGAAGTGAGGGGGCTGATTTGGGCACGCTCAGCGACGTTGCCAAGGAAGCAGGCGTGTCGATTTCGACCGCCTCGCGCGCATTCGCCTCGCCGGGCCTGGTCAATGCGCAGACTCGGGACCGAGTGCAGCAGGCCGCAGCGCGGGTGGGCTACACGCCACCACGGGTTGCCCGGTCCCTTCAGGCCGGATGGACGTCCAAGTTCGGACTCATCGTGCCGGACATCGCCAACCCGTTCTTTCCGCCCGTCATCAAGACCATCCAGGCACGGGCACGCCAGCGAGGCCACGCCGTGGTGCTGGCCGACAGCGACGAGCACCCCGCAGACGAGATCGAGCTCGCAGCAATGATGGCCAAAGAGGTGGACGGGCTGCTGATGGTCTCCCCGCGCGGCCCGAAAGACCAGCTCGAGGAGATCCGCCGAATCGTTCCGACCGTGTTCGTCAACCGGCACGTCCCGCAGGCCCCGGCGGTCCTGATCGACACCGCGGAAGGAATGCAGCACGCGGTCCAGCTCCTGCACGCGCTCGGTCACCGCCACATCGCCTACCTCGCCGGCCCACGAACGTCTTGGGCCAACACACAGCGCCGAGAAGCGGTAGAGGGCGAATGCGGGCGGCTGGGCGTCGAGTTCGCCCAGTTCGGACCCTTCGAGCCGAACCTGCAATCTGGGATCGGCGCCGCCGACATGGTGGCGGGGTCCACGGCCACCGGCGTCATCGCCTACGACGACATGATCGCACTCGGGGTGCTCACCAGGCTCGCCGAACGCGGACTTCAGCCTGGCCGCGACATCAGCGTCATCGGTGTCGACGACAGCCCGATGGCCGCCCTCGCGCATCCCGCCCTGACCACCGTCCGGGTGCCTGGCGCACAAGCAGGCACGGCTGCCGTCGACCTGCTCTGCGACGTCGTCGCCCGCAGTGCCAGCACCCAAGTCATCCGGTTGGACACCACGCTCGTCGTGCGCGGATCGACAGGACCCGCACCGGCGCATGTGTCCCCTACGACAGGCGATCGAGGCCAAGAAAGAAGGGTGAAGCCGGTCTCGCGGTGAGCCAGGCACAAGTGCGCTGAAAGCCTTGGGGTAGGCGGGGGTCAATTTTGTTGCGCGTTCTGCGGCCGCACCGGGATATCGGCCCGGCGGCCTTCGGGCGCGCACCGGGCGGATCGGCACCTCAACCGATAACCCTGCATTTGCCGCTCACCGAGCTACGAGAGAAGGGCGAGTGCGCCGCGGGCGATCGTTGCGATGGACCCCAGGTAGGCAAGGGCGAACATGAGTCGCCGTGCGGCCGTCAATCCGATCCCGCGGGTCAATGCCCGCATACGCAAGGCGGTGAAGGCCCGAGGCCACTTCCCGAACGAGCAGTCGGCGCTCAAGTGCGTCTACCTCGCGGTCATCGCCCTCGACCCGACCGGCAAGGGCCGGGCCCGATGGACCCAACGATGGAAGGACGCCTTGAACGCCTTCGAGATCGCCTTCGACGGCCGGCTTTCCATCGGCCGCCGCTGACCAACAAACAACCCAGTTCCACCGAAAGATTTGCAGACCCTTTCACGAGAGTCAGATGCGCGCCAAGCTGAGCGCCGTCGCCGCTGGACGGCGAGCTTGGAGACCCCGATCCTGAATCTGTCTTCCCTGATCGCGGCTGTCCCTACGACAGGATTCGGGCCGCCAAGGGCCCGCAGCGTGTACCAAGGCCAGAGCCCGTGCGCTCTGTGTGCGAATCAGCCGGTCGAGGCCCGGCGGCTCAACCAGATCGACTGGATGAGCAGCAAGGTCCACCAGCGCTCGCGTGTCCACAAGCGACCAGAACCTGCCTCGCAGCAGGCGGTACTGCACACGGCTGCACCCGCATCTTACCGACCACGGCGAGTCCAGTATCAAGGACCGGCCCGGTAAGTCGCGTGACGCCTCTTGCAGCTCGAGGTCGGCCCCCCGCCTGCGGCGGGGGGCTGTGGCCCACCTCCTTCCTGAGTGCGAAGGGGGCGGCCGGGGTGACGGTCTCGATGCGGGTGATGTCTGCCGGCGATGGGTACAGGTACCTGCTGCGCACGGTCGCGGCCGGGGACGGCGACAGGTCGTTGTCGACGCCGCTGACGCGGTACTACACCGCGGAGGGGACCCCGCCGGGCCGGTGGATGGGCTCGGGCCTGCCCGGGCTCGGCGGCGGTGCGCTCGGCGTTGGCGACCGGGTCTCGGAGGCGCAGCTCCAGCTCCTGGTGGGGATGGGCCGCGACCCGGTCACCGGTGATCCGCTCGGCCTGGCGTACCCGGCCTACAAGACGCTCGCCGAGCGGATCGCCGAGCGCACAGGGGCCCTCGACCCGGGCCTCGGCCCTGCGGCGCGGGGCGAGGCGGTGGCCGCGATCGATGCCGAGGAGGCCGGACGGGGGACGCGGCGGGCGGTTGCGGGGTTCGACTTCACGTTCTCGATCCCGAAGTCCGCCTCCGTGCTGTGGGCGCTCGCCGACGCGGGCACGCAGGAGTTGATCGCGGAGGCGCACCATGCGGCGGTTGCGGGGGCGGTGGCGTTCATGGAACGGGAGGTTGCGGCCACGCGCACGGGTGCAACCGGCCGCGGCGGCGCGGTTGCGCAGGTCGAGGTGACCGGGCTGATCGCGGCAGCGTTCGACCACTACGATTCCCGGGCGGGCGATCCGCACCTTCACACGCACGTCGTGATCAGCAACAAGGTCCAGACGGTGCTCGACGGCAGGTGGCGGAGCTTGGATGGGCGGCCGATGCACGCCGCGGTGGTGGCCCTGTCGGAGCTGCACGAGGCGGTGTTCGCCGACCACCTCACCCGCACCCTCGGGGTCGGGTGGGAGGCGCGCGAGAGGGGCCGGGACCGCAACTCCGCCTGGGCGATCACCGGCGTGCCGGAGCAGCTGGTGGCCGAGTTCTCAACCCGGGCCCGGCACATCGACGCCGAGACGGACCACCTCATCAACGCCTACGTCACCGAGCACGGCCACCGGCCCTCACCGGCGACGATCATGAAGCTCCGCGCCCAGGCCACCCTCTCCACCCGCCCGGAGAAGCAGGTCCGATCGCTCGCGGACCTCACCGCCCAGTGGCGGGACCGCGCCGGCCGGGTCCTCGGGGCGGATGCCGCCTCGTGGGCGCGCACGGTCGCCGCGAACGAGGCGCCCCTGCTCTTGAGCGCCGAGAACATGCCCATGGGGGTGGTCGCTTCGCTCGGGCGGAGTGTGGTGGAGGCGGTCGGGGAGAGGCGCTCGACCTGGCGGCACTGGAACCTGCACGCGGAGGCGGCCCGGAAGACCATGGGCTACCGGTTCGCCACCACCGAGGACCGGGAGGCCGTCGTCGGGCTCGTCGTGGACGCCGCCGAAGCCGCCTCCCTGCGTTTGACCCCGCCCGAGATCGCCGCGAGCCCC